>CAYSMK010000014.1:0-126544 GCA_964432205.1 uncultured Geobacter sp.
TCCCTCCCCCGCTGGACCCTCTGGGGCCAAAAGGGGAGGGTAAGGAGTTCTCCCCCCGGAGGGGGGAGGCAGGAGGGGGGAAAGGGATGTCGAGCAGTCAGGCTGGTTGTCGGCGATCAAAACTCGGCGTGGTCTTCCAGCTTCCATTTGCCGTTTTCGATCTTCAGCACGCACATGCCGAGGTGGTTGATCCCGGTATGATCGGTTTTGGTCATGGTGAACACGGTCCCGGCGCCCCTGAGCCCCTTGGTGCCTTCAATCGCATCGCGAAGGGCAACCCGGAACTTCTCCGTGCCGGGGTTGGCAACCTTCAGCGCCTTGGGGACCGCGGCTTCGACGATCTTCAGCGCATTCCACCCCAGGGAGGCAAAGAAGTTGCGGGCACCGTACTTGGCTTCGTACACCTTCACAAAGTCGAGGGCTTCCTTCTTGGCCGGATAGCCATCGGGGAACTGCTCGGCCGCGAGCAGCGGTGAGCCGAGCATGAACGAACCTTCCAGGGCCTTGCCGCCGACGCGGAGGAATTCGGCGTTGGCTGACCCGCCCGACTGGTAGATCTTTCCCTTGTAGCCGCGCTCGATCAGTGCCACATGGGGAAGGGCACCCGGGGTCCCGGAGGAGGCGATGTAGACCGCATCGGGATTCCCCTGCATCGCCTTCAGTACCTGTGCAGTGGCGCTGGTGTCGGCCCTCTTGTATTTCTCCACCGTCAGGGTCTTGATCCCCTTCTGATCGGCGAGCTTCCGGTATGCCACGGTGCAGTTCTCCCCGTAGGCGTCATCCACGGCAATCACGGAAACCGTCTTGACTCCCTTCTTTGTCATGTGCCTGATCAGGGCATCGGCGTACACTGCGTCGGCCGGCGGGGCGTTGAAGATCCATCTCCGTTTCGGGTCGTCGGAAGAAGCCGCAATGCCCGGCGAGAGCTGGATCATGGGTGTTTTCGCTTCCGCGACGGTGTCGGTCACGGCTTTGGAGGTCGGTGAGGTAGTGGGTCCGATTATGACATCGGCCTTTGCCTCGGAGATCAGACGCTTCACGTTCTGCACGGCGGTGGTGGTGTCGGTGGCGTCATCATAGACCACGTAGCGGACTTTCTGGCCGGCGATGACCGAGGGACCGAGGGTGATGGCATTCTTTTCCGCCATGCCGAGAGATGCTGCCGGCCCTGTGGAAGAGAGGTTCACGCCAATCGTGATGTCTGCCCGTGCGACTGCGGCCGTCGCCATGACGGCCACCATGCTGAAAACGGCAATACTCTGTTTCATCTCACGCCTCCTTTAAGTGGGCGGCTCTTGCGAGCACACCGGGTTGTGACCTTCCTCCATCCATCACTACGTCAGGCATTCGCTCCGGAAGCTGCCTCACCTCCTCCGAACCCGAGATAGCTCTCAATGATCCGCGGATTGTTGGCCAGTTCGGCACTCGGCCCCTCCAGGGCAATCTCCCCGTTTTCCAGCACATAGCCGTAGTCGGAAATCTGCAGGGCCGCCTGCGCATTCTGCTCGATCAGCAGGATGCTGACACCCGTGGAACGCAGGTCGCTGATGGCGTGCAAGATCTCCTTGACGATGAGCGGCGCCAGTCCCAGACTCGGTTCGTCCAGCATCAGCAGGGTAGGCTGGCTCATGAGCGCACGGCCCAGGGCGAGCATCTGTCGTTCGCCGCCGGAAAGGCTGCCGGCGAACTGGGTGCGTCGCTGCTCCAGCCGGGGGAACAGGGTGAACACCTCCTGCAGGCTCTGCCGGATGCCTTTGTCGCCGCGCCGGTAGCGGGTGAACGCGCCCAGCTCCAGGTTGTCCTGTACGGACATCTGCGCGAACAGCTCCCGTGTTTCCGGGACCAGGCAGAGCCCCTGGCCGACCCTGCGCTCGACCGTGAGCCGCCCGATATCGCTGCCGCAGAACTCAACACTGCCCCGTGACGGGAGGACCCCCATGATGGCGTTGAGCAGTGTCGATTTGCCGGCGCCGTTCGGCCCGATGACGCTGACGATGGTTCCCCGGTCCACGTCGAGTGATGCCCGGAAAACCGCTTCGACCTTGCCGTAGCGGACGTTCAGGTCGCGCACGGTGAGCAGACGTTCGGTCATCACACCCCCCCCAGGTACGCTTCGAGAACCGCCGGATTGGTCCGTATCTCCTGCGGCAGCCCCTCAGCCAGTTTCTCGCCGAATTCCATGACCACGATCCGGTCGACGAGGTTCATCAGGAAGTCCATGTCGTGCTCGACGATCAGGACGCTCAATCCCTGGCTGCGCAGCTCCGCCAGCAGGGCGGCCAGCTCCTGTTTTTCCAGGTATCTCAGCCCCGCTGCCGGCTCGTCGAGGAGCAGCAGGATGGGATCGCCGCAGAGGGCCCGGGCGATTTCAACGATGCGCTGCTTGCCGAGCGACAGGCTGCCGGCAGGCACGAACATGCTCTCCTCAAGCCCGACACGGCGCAGCTGTTTGGCCGCTTCCGCGCGGACCTGGGCTTCCCTCGTCCGGTTCAGGCGCAGGCCGGCAGCGAAAATACCGTCATGGGTGCGGAGATAGGCGCCGATCATGACGTTCTCGATGGTCGTCATGCCGGGGATCAGCCGGACATGCTGAAAGGTCCGGCTGAGTCCGCGCCGGGCAATCTGGGGAGGCCGCAGGCCGCTGATGTTTTCGGTGCCCAGGTAGATGTTTCCCGCCGTACGGGGCAGTTCGCCGCTGATCAGGTTGAACATCGTGGACTTGCCGGCCCCGTTGGGACCGATCAGGCCGACAATCTCACCGGCCGACAGCTGGAAACTCATCTTCTTGACCGCCACCAGACCGCCGTACGCCTTCGTTACCGCATCCACCCTGAGCAGCATGGTTCCGTGCTCCGGCTGGGCACGCATCGACAGTTCCGACGACGCTTCAACCGGTTTGTCCGGTTTCGGCGGGAGCAGCCGTTCCACCAGAGACCAGATGCCGCCCCGCATCCATTGGAGCACCGCGACGATCATGATGCCGAACACGATGATCTCGAAATTTCCGGTCTGGTTGATCAGCTTTGGCAGAATCCCCTGGAGCACTGTCTTGAGGAGCGTGATCACCGTGGCGCCGGTTATCGCCCCCCAGACGCTGAAGGGACCGCCGATGGTAATCATGAACAGGAATTCGATCCCCTGGTTGAGGCCAAAGGGGGAGGGGTTCACGAAGCGCTGCATGTGGGCATAGAGCCAGCCTGCCAGGCAGGCCAGCAGTGCGGAGTAGATGAAGACGATGGTTTTCAGCCGCAGGCCGCTGGCACCAAAGGCTTCCACCATCGATGTCCCGCCCTTGAGCGCCCTGATCGCCCGGCCTTCGCGGGAGTCCAGCAGGTTGATGGTGACCCAGAGTGCTGAAAGACAGACACCCCAGATGAGATAGTAGTACATCCTCTCGTCCCGCAGTTCCAGGCCGAACAGCTGCAATGCCCTGATGTCGGCGATCCCGGTGGAGCCTCCCAGGGCCGGGACCGTCCCGAAGAGAAAATAGAGGCTGATCCCCCAGGCGATGGTTGCCAGGGGGAGATAGTGTCCCCCCATCCGCAGGGTGATGGCGCCGAGAATAAAGGCGATCGCCATCGTCAATGCCAGGGCTACGAGCAGGGTCAGCCAGGGAGACCAGCCGAATTGTATGGTGAGTATGGCTGTGGTGTAGGCCGCAACCCCCATGAAGGCTGCCTGTCCGAACGAGGTCAGGCCGGCGACGCCGGTCAGGAGCACAAGGCCCAGCGCTACCATGCTGTAGAGCCCGATATAACTCCCCAGAGTGATGTAGAATGAGGAGAATAACGGCAGGATCGCCACCAGCGCCAGGAACAGTGCCAACCCGATACGGCGTATCATTCTTCTTCCTCGTAGTGGATGCTCGACAGCGAGCGCCACAGCAAAATGGGGATGATGACGGTAAACACGATGACGTCTTTGTAGCCGCTCAGCCAGAAGGATGAAAACGATTCCAGGAAACCGACCATGAAGGCACCGGCTGCCGCCAGCGGATAACTGGCCATGCCACCGACAATCGCACCGACAAAGCCTTTGAGACCGATCAGGAAGCCGGAATCATAGTACAGCGTGGTGATCGGACCGATCAGTACCCCGGACAGACAACCGATGGCCGCTGCGAAGGCAAAGGTGACCGTGCCGGCCAGGTGCGGACTTATCCCCACCAGGCGGGCGCCGCTTCTGTTGAATGCCACGGCGCGCAGCGCCTTACCGTACAGGGTCCTGCTGAAGAACCATGCCAGAAGCGAGATGAACACGAAGCTGGTGGCATAGACCCAGAGGCTCTGGCCGGAAACGGTGAGCGCGCCGAACGTCAGCTGTGCGTCGGAAAAAGGGGGGGTCCTGACCCCCTCCGCGCCGAAGAACAGCAGCCCCAGCCCGACCAGGACAAAGTGGGTCGCCACCGCGGCGATGAGCAGCACCAACACCGTTGCATCGGCGAGCGGCCGGAAGGCCACCCGGTAGACGAGAGGGCCGAGCGGCGTCACGATCAACATGGTCAACAGTACCTGCCAGCCGAGCGCCAGGTGCATGGACACGCAGACCTTTACCAGGGCGGCGATGGCAACGGGCGGCACGAGCGTCATCGCGAGAACGCGCGGCAGTTCCCGGCCCGCCCCGGACGACAGCAACCGGTATGTCTCCATAATCGCAGCTATGCCGGCCATGATCAGCAGCAGCCAGACCGTCCCGGGCATGACCCCGACCTGCAGGCTCGCCAGCGTCAACGCCCCGTAGGAGACGAACTCGCCCTGCGGTATCAGGACCACCCGCGTGACGCCGAAGACCAGAATGAGCGCCACCGAAAGGAGGACATAGATCGCTCCGTTGGTAAGGCCGTCCTGGGCAAGGATCAAGATTATCTGTGAATCCATGGGACCCTCTCTGTGTACCCTGACAGGCCAGCGGCCGGATTATACAATGATCACCTCCGGTGCCGTTTCACCGGCATACAGCTGCTCCACGAGCCTTTTCCGCATCGACAGGGCTGCCCTTTGATTTATGTACCCTTTGTCCGTAATCTCGTTGGCGTCGATGGAAGGGGGGGCGGTCATGAGCATGATCCGCCGGACCAGAGTGGAAGAGCCTTCCTGCTGGGCGTTATAGTTCGTCAACGCTTCCTTGAGATAGTCGGCCAATTCCTTGCTGGCCAGAAGGTCCTCTGCGGTCAGTTCTCCGTCCTTCCGGCAGATCCCCCTGCATCCCTGGATGCTGGGCCAGGCGAGAATTCCGACGTAATCCCGGTCATGGCCGGTGATCAGGATATCCTGCAGGGCAGGGGCCGTCGCGGCCAGAACCCCCACTCTCAGCAGTCCCACATGGACCCATGTCCCGGTGCTGAGCTTGAAGTCTTCGGCGACCCGGCCCTTGAAGACGACCCCTTTGCCGGGATCGGCAGGGTCGGCAAACGCCCCGGCATCGCCGATCCGGTAGAAGCCATCCTCGTCGAAGGCCGCACTGGTCAGGTCCGGCTGATGCAGATAGCCGGGGGTTACGTTCGGTCCCTTGACCCGCAGCTCGAATTTGCCGCGATCCGGCACCATCTTGAGGGTGACCCCCGGCAGGGGGATGCCGATGACCCCTGCCCGGTCGATCGGGAAATGGGCGGAGGTCACCGCAGGGGCAGTCTCCGTCGCCCCCCAGGAGGAGGTCATGGGCACCTTCCGGCCGGTTGCCAGCATCGACACCGCCTCCAGCCGTTGCCACAGATCCTGTGGCAGGGCGGCTGCCGCGTAAAAGATGAGTTGCAGCCGCCTGAAGAAGTTGTTGCGCAGGGCCGCGTCACTCTCCAGAAACGGGAGCAGCATGGCGAAGCCGGCCGGCACGTTGAAGTAGATGGTCGGCGAGATATCCGCCAGGTTTCGCACCGTCTGCTCGATCATGCCGGGGACCGGTTTCCCGCCGTCGATGTACAGGGTCCCGCCCCGCTTGAGGACCATGTTGAAGTTGTGATTCCCCCCGAAGGTGTGGTTCCAGGGGAGCCAGTCCACCAGGACCGGCGGTGTCGTCTCCGTGAATGGCCATACCTGGGCCATCATCTGCTGGTTCGCGCAGAGCATGCCGTGGCTGTTCAGCACCCCCTTGGGAATGCCGGTCGACCCGGATGAATAGAGGATCTTGGCAATCGATGAAGGGGCGACCCGGGCAAATCTTTGGGCAACCTGTCGGGTGGGACTGGTCTCAAGAAGAGCGGACAGGGGGGTGGCGGGACGATCCGTCCGGCCGTCCGCAGTGACAACCTCCACGCCGGAAAGGTCCAGGACGTCGAGGGCGCGGGCAAACGGCCCGGCCTTTTCCACATAGAGCAGTGCCGGACGGACCTCGCCGAATATCGACCTGAGCTTGGCAAAATCCTGGCTGAGCAGCGAATAGGCAGGGGAGACCGGCACCACCGGGACACCGGCGATGAACCCCCCGAGCGTGACCAGCGCATGGCCGATGGAGTTTCCGGAGAGGATCATGACCGGCCTGTCGGGACCGAGGTTCCTGTCGATGAACGCCTGGGCGATGGCATCGGCGCGACGATCGGCTTCGCCGTACGTCAGGAGACTCCATTGGCCGGAACCGTCCCGTTCACCGAGAAACGTCCTGTCGGGAGCATCCTTGGCCCAGCGGCGCAACATCACCCCCAGGCTTTCCTCATAGGGTTCAAGGGGAACGGGAGAGCTGAGGAGGTATCCCCCGTCAGCTGTTTCCTCCACTTTGACTGCTGCCGGCGCAAAATCAACAGGTGCAATGTCTGCTTGATCCACAGGTCCCTCCTCCTATTGAAGCGGTAAGCCCTCTTCCTGCTGCTCCCCTCCCGTAAGGTGCGGATGTGTGAATACGGTTCGGAAATAATATAATAATGTTTTGCAAAGTTGATACCATGAGAATAATTGAAGTGGCTGTATTGGTAACTATATAATAATACATAATTTATTCAATAGAATATATTTTTATGTGCTGTGGGCGTGTTGGCTGGCGACGATATTTCGTCTCCTGTTTGCTGGGGGATGGGACGTCTGCCATAGGTTCTCGGTAGGCATCTATATGAAATACATGACTAACTTCGAATTGTGGGTCGCGGGAAGTGATCGGTGGTGATGTACGGTATTTCGGATGTGCTACGTTATTTCGGATGATGCCCCGGTGTTTTCGTGTATCCGGAGAGCGCTCCGTTCCGACGCCCTGTTGTCGCGCGTTATTTGTTCGTGTGAGATAAACCCATGTTTTGAACTTTGATATTTAGCCTTGACACGGCAACTGTTGACATGATAGTTTTTATATGCAGAACAAAGGTTCTGTATGGAGAACTTAAATGATGAATGCGAAGGATCGCAACGAAGAAAAATATATGGTGCCGGCTGTAGAACAGGCGGCGCGCGTGCTGTTCTGTCTCGCCGGCAACAGCGCTTCCCAGATGAGCCTGCCGGAGATCTGCAGCCAGGTGGGGATACACAAGAGCAAGGCGTATTCCATACTGCAGACGATGCAGCGATTCGGGCTGGTGCAGCGGTATGGCGACCGGAAGGGGTATGCCCTCGGTCCGGGGCTGATTACGCTCTCCCGCAAGGTTCTGGACGACTTCGACGCTCCCCGCCTGGCGGCGCCGCTGCTGGAGGAGCTGGCCACCGGGATCGGCGGTACGGCCACGCTGGGGCTGATTGCCGACCGCACGGTATACGTGGTGGCCAAGCATGAAGGCGGGGTGGATGTCGGCGTCACGGTCCGGATCGGCCACCGTTTTCCGGTCAGCTATGGCTCGCACGGCAAGGCGATTGCCGCCTCTCTCCCCCCGGAGGAGCTCGATCGGTTCCTGGAGGAGAACAAGCTCTATTTTCACGGCACCCCGGAGCGGTTCGACAGGGAGCGCCTGCAGCATGAACTGGCCGACTGTCGCCGTGACGGCTTTGCCCTGGACCTGGGGGAGATGAAGCCGGGACTCAACTCGGTGGCTGCACCGGTGCTCGGTCCGGGTGGGGCACCGATCGGCTATATAGCACTGTTCGGTTTCTTCCCAGCTGAAGCGGCCAGGAAGTTCGGGCCATCGGTGGCCGCGGCGGTGAAGGTGCTGTCCCGGCAGCTCGGGGCGCAAGTGGATTGAGCGGATCGGAGGAAATCGGATGGCTGTAATGACTGACACAATAAGGCGCACAACGGAGCGGGTCTGTTTTCTGGTCAACGGCAAACCGGTGGAGCTGGAGATCGGCAGCCGGCCCCATCAGGTGGCGACTTCCCATACCCTTGCCCACACGCTACGGGAAACCCTGGGGCTGACCGGCACCAAGATCACCTGCGACAACGGCGCCTGCGGATCGTGCACCGTCCTGATGGACGGGACGGCCATCCTTTCCTGCATGACCCTGACCGTCGAATGTCAGGGGAAGAGCATCGTTACCATCGAAGGGCTGGCAGATCCGAAGAGTGGCCGGCTCGATCCCCTGCAGCAGTCGTTCATCGACCATACCGCCTTTCAGTGCGGTTTCTGCACCCCCGGCATGATCCTGAGCGCCAGGGCGCTCCTGGACGCGACCCCTTCTCCCACGGAGGAGGAGGTGAAAGAGGCGCTGTCCGGCAACTTCTGCCGCTGCATCAGCCACTACCAGGTGGTCGGGGCGGTCATGGCAGTGGCGGAAGGGGAGGAGTGACCCATGGCCGAAGAGTACCGCTTCATCGGCAAACCGACCCGGCGCAAGGATGCACGAGACGTCGTTACCGGGGCAACGGAATATCTGAACGACATCAGGTTCCACAACCTGCTCTACGGCAAGGTGCTCCGCTCCCCCCATCCCCACGCCATCATCAAACGGATCGACAAGGGGAGGGCGGAGAGCCTCCCCGGCGTTAAGGCGGTGCTGACCTGGGAGGACGTGCCGGACTGGAGGGGGGGGACACCCCGGGTGGTCCGGGTCCTGGATCGCAAGGTGCGCTACGTGGGGGATGCGGTGGCGATCGTGGCCGCCGAAAGCGAGGAGCTGGCAAAGGAGGCGCTTCGTCTCATCGAGGTCGAATACGAGCCGCTTCCCGCGGTCTTCGATGTCGAGGAGGCGATGCGGCCCGGTGCTCCCCAGCTCTACGACGAACTGCCCGGCAACATCGTCACCCCCGGTACCCCGACCTTCGGCCCCACCTGCCTGACGGAAGTGGTCACGGGAGACGTGGAAGAGGGGTTTCGTGAGGCGGATGTGACGGCCGAAGGAACCTTCGGCTACGAAAACATCCCCAACCCGATCCCGCCCGAACCGCCGGGGGCGGTGGCCCTGTGGGAGGAGCCGGACCGGGTGACGCTGTGGGTGTCGAACCAGGCCTCGTACCTGGACAAGATCATCCTGTTCCACCTGTTCGGCCGGCAGGTCGAGGTGCGGACCCATGGTGCGGCCTGCGGCGGCAGCTTCGGTACGAAGCTCATGTCCTGGCAGGTGCAGGCCTATGCGACGCTCCTGAGCCGGGCCACCGGGAGGCCGGTCAAGTTGATATTCACCAAGGAAGAGCATATCGCGGCCTTTGTCCTGCGGCCGGGGTCCCGCATGCAGGCGAAAGTGGGGATGAAGAGGGACGGCACGGTCACGGCGGTTTCCGGCACCTGGCTCGTCGATACCGGGTATTACTCCGCCACGACGCAGGCCCAGGTTGCCGTAGGGTGCGGCGAGGTGCAGATCATGACCCGTTGCGCCAACTGGGACCTGCGGACCGCCGTTGTCTGCACCAACCGGAACGCCTCGGGGAGCGTCAGGGGGTTCGGCGGCCAGGAACTGAAGTGCGCGTTCATCCCGGTCCTCTGTCTCGCCATGGAAAAGCTCTCCCTCGACCCGCTGGCATTCATCAAGAAGAATTATGTGAAGCCCGGTGACGGCTACTTCTGGCGGGACGGCAACTGGTACACCTACCGGGGGATCGACTACACCGAGGCGATGGAAAAGGGTGCAGAGCGCTTCGGCTGGCAGGAGAAATGGCAGGGGTGGCTGAAACCCTCCTTCGTTGAAGGCGTCAAGCGGAGGGGAGTCGGGGTCGGGGTGCACGGCAATGCCGACATCGGCGAGGATTCGTCGGAGGCCTATGTGCGCCTGCACCCTGACGGGAGTGCCATCCTCTTTTCCTGCATCACGGAGCACGGCACCGGGCAGCGGAGCAACTACGTCAAGATGGTGGCCGAGGTGCTGCAGATCCCCATGGAGCGGATCACGGTGTCGCCGGCCGATTCGCTGATCAACCCGTTCGAGTACGGCCCGTTCGGCTCACGGGGGACCTACGCCATCGGCAGCGCCGCCATCAAGGCAGCGGAAGAAGCCAGACGCCAGCTCTTCGAACTGGTGGCCCCACGCCTGGATGCGACACCGGAGGAGCTGGAGACGGCGGACGGGGTGATCTATGTCCGGTCCAACCCGGAACGGCGCCTCCCCTGGAAGGCGATGGGGCACGAGCGGACCATCATGGGGTATGGCCGGTTCGACCCGGATTTTACCCTGGCCAACTGCATGACCAGTTTCGTGGAGGTGGAGGTGGACACGGAGACCGGCAAGGTGGATCTGCTCCGGGTGGTGAATGCCACCGATGTGGGGCAGATCATCGACCCGCCCGGCCTGGAAGGGCAGCTGAACGGCTGCCTCGGCTCCTCCGGCATCGACAGCGCCCTGTTCGAAGAAACCGTACTCGACGCCACCAGTGGCCATATCCTCAACGCCAACCTGATCGACTACAAGTGGCGCACCTTTGCCGAACTCCCGGTCATCGACAACGTGGTCCTGGAGACCCCGGTTGCGAGCCACCGCTTCAAGGCGATCGGCGTGGGTGAGGTGGCCACCTCACCCGGCCCGATGGCGGTGCTCATGGCCGTATCCAACGCCCTCGGCGTCTGGCTGAACGAGTATCCGGTCACCCCGGAGAGGGTCCTTGCCGCGCTCGGCAGGGTACGGACCGGAGGTGCCCGATGAGACAGTTCGTCCATCTCAACGCCCGGAGTGTCGATGAGGCGGTAGCTGCCCTGGATTCGTACAACGGCAGTGCCCGGCTCAATGCGGGGGGGACCGATCTCTTCGGCCTCTTGAAGGACGAGTTCCTCCCCGCATATCCCGAGGCGATCGTCAATATCAAGACCATAGCCGGGCTCGATCGGATCAGGGAGGACCGGGAGGGGCTCCGGGTCGGCGCCATGACAAGGCTCGTTGACCTGGCGAATGCTCCCCTGATCAGGGCGCGGTATGGAGCGCTTGCCGAGGCCGCCCGTAGCGTCGCCTCCCCCCAGATCCGCAACGTCGCCACCCTCGGCGGCAACCTCTGCCAGGACGTGCGCTGCTGCTACTACCGTTATCCCCGCCATATCGGCGGCCCCATCTCGTGTGCCCGCAAGGGAAACGGCCCCTGTCTGGCGGTGAAGGGGGACAACCGCCAGCACGCCATCATGGAGGGGCGGCGCTGTTTTGCCGTTTGCCCCTCCGATACCGCCGTGGCCCTGGCCCTGTACGATGCGCAGCTGATCGTGGTCGGACCGGCCGGTGAACGGCGGATAGGGATCAGGGAGTTCTACACCCCCCTGGGTAACGCTCTGCACAGAAATGAGCTGGTACGGGAGATCGAGATCCCGGCTATTCCTCCCCATTCCCGGCAGACCTTTTACAAGTTCACCCTCAGAAAGCCGATCGATTTCGCCATCGTCAGTGTCGCAACAGCTGTCATTGTCAGTGACGGAGTCTGCAGCGACGCTCGCATCGCCGTGGGCGCCGTGGCTCCGGGCATCCACCGGGCAACGGCGGCCGAGGAGTTCCTGCGGGGTCGTCCCCTGAACGAAGATTCGGCTGCGCAGGCGGGCGAACTGGCGGTAAAGAGCGCACGGCCGCTGAGTCGCAACGGATACAAGGTCGAGATCGCCAGGACCCTGGTTGCCAGGGCACTCCTGGGGAAGGGGTCCGGGGATGGCGTTTCGGTTGAGGAGGTCAGGATGTCGCAAAAGCAGAAGACGGGGTGCGACATCCACGGCCATGGCGGGCATGGGAACGTGTGAGATAAAGGCGGCGAACCTTTTGGGAGGGGCAGCATGGCGGTTCAGGGAGACACAGAGTTGCTGCGGCGCATCCGGTGCACGGCACTGCATGCGAAGGTAACGGAGGCGGAACATACCATCCTGTTGTTCAGGGACGGCATGTACCTCGGCTTTTCGGGGTTTGCCGGGGGGAATCCGACGGTGGTGCCGACCCTGCTGGCCGACCATGTGGAACACAACGGCCTGCGCGGCAAATTGCGCTTCAACGTATACACGGGCGCCTCAATCGACATCGAGATCGATAACCGCTGGGCCGAGCTCGACATGATAGACAAGCGCTGGCCGCATCAGCAGGGACACGCGATCCAGAAGGCGATCAACGGGGCGCAGATCGATTTCGGCGACCGGTTTCTCTCCCTGTTCGCGCAGGACTTCGGCTACGGCTTCTATACCATGGATAACGCCGGCAAGATCGATATCGGTATCATCGAGGCGAGCTGCATCACCGATGATGGAGGGATCGTGCCGACCCTTGCCGTCGGCATCGTGTCCGAGATTGTGGCGCGGGCAGAGAAGATCATCATCGAGATCAACACGACAATCCCTTCCCTGGAGGGGATTCACGACTGCGTCGGGGTCACGTTGCCGCCGCACAGGAATGTCCTGGACATCCGGCGCGTCGACGATCGGATCGGTTCGACCAGCATCGCGTGCGATCCCCGGAAAATCGTCGCCATTGTCGAATCCCGCATAGAGCCGGTGGGCCGCCATTTGGGTCCCTTTGACGAGAAATCCGGACGGATGGCGGATCACATCCTGGAATTCCTGACGTCCGAAGTCGAGCAGGGCAGGCTCCCAAAAAACCTGTTGCCGCTGCAGTCGGGTGTCGGGACCATCGCCAACGCCGTTGTCGGCGGCCTGCTCCACAGCTCCTTCTCGCACATGAACGTCTGGACGGAACTCCTGCAGGATAACCTCCTGGATCTGCTCGATGCCGGCAAGGTCGATTGCATCTCGACCGCTTCTTTTGCCCTCTCCAAAGACAGGCTGCAGCGCGTCTTTGCCGAATGGGAACGATACCGCGACAAAATCATCCTGCGACCGTCACAGATCAGCAACCACGCCGAACCGATCCGGCGGCTCGGCCTGATCGCCATGAACACCCCGGTGGAATTCGATATCTACGGGCATGTCAACTCCTCCATCGTCAATGGTTCGCGCATCGTCAACGGCGTCGGCGGTTCCGGGGATTTCATGCGTAACGCCTTTCTCTCCATCATGCACGCCCCCTCGACCCGCCCCACGAAGGCGGACCCCAACGGCATCAGCTGCGTTTTGCCGATGGTGACCCATGTGGATCACACCGAGCACGACATGGACGTGCTGGTGACCGAGCAGGGGCTGGCCGACCTGCGCGGACTGGCCCCCCGGCAGCGAGCCCAGCGGATTATCGATAAATGCGCGCACCCGGAATACCGGCCGATCCTGCAGGAGTATTTCGATCGCGCCCTGAAGGAGTGTCTGGCGAGCAACAGCGCCCACGAGCCGCACATGCTCCATAAGGCCTTCAACATGCACAGGCATCTGGCGGAAAAGGGGACCATGAAGGTCTCTGGGTGGGACTAGCGTCCCGAGCGGTTAGTTCGTCCATGAATGTCAACCCTACCAACCAAAGGAGGCACACGATGAGACGATTCAAAACAGGCATCACAGTTGCCGCAGCCGCCATGGCACTCGCAACCGGCGTTGCCGGTGCCGCGGAGAAGCCGGTGATCCTCAAGGTCGCCCACTTCCAGCCGACCAGCTCTAACTTCCAACAGAAGGTGCTCATCCCCTGGTGCGACAAGATCGGCAGGGAATCGGGCGGTCAGCTCAAGTGCCAGATCTACCCGTCCATGCAGTTGGGGGGGACTCCGGCCCAACTGGTGGATCAGGTGCGGGACGGGGTGGCCGACATCATCTCGGCGGTCCCGACCTATCAGGCGGGACGTTTCACCAAGTCCGAGGTGTTCGAGCTGCCGTTCATGGTCAAGAATGCGGAGACCGGAAGCCCGGCCCTCTGGGACTACCTCCAGAAAAATGCCCTGGACGAGTTTAAAGGTACCAGATTGCTTTTTGCCCACCTCCACGACGGTGCCCAGCTCCATTTCGGCAAGAAATCGGTCAAGACCCTGGAAGACATCAAGGGGGCCAAGGTGCGTGCCCCCACCAGGATCGGGGCCAAGGCCCTGACCGCGCTCGGGGCGGTCCCGGTGCAGATGCCGGCGCCGGCGGTGCCCGAGTCGGTTGCCAAGAATGTGGTGGACGGTGCCAGTCTCCCCTGGGAGGTCATGACTGCCCTCAAGATGCAGGAGATCTCCAAGAGCCATACCGAGACAGCTCCGGGGCAGGCCAAGCTCTCCAACGCGATCTTCATTTTTGCGATGAACCCGGCCAAGTACAACTCCCTGCCGCCCGAGCTGAAGAAGGTAATCGACCAGAACAGCGGCCTTGAGGCGTCCAAGTGGGCGGGCCGGGTGTGGGATACGGGAACGGAGCCGGCCCGCCAGATCGCCCATGACCGTCGTAATGCCTTCAACGTGCTTTCTGATGCCGAATACAAGCGCTGGGTAAAGGCGACCGAACCGGTCAATGAGGAATGGATCAAGGAGGTCAGCGCCAAGGGCGCCAACGGCAGGGCGCTCCTGAACGAGGCCAGGGCGCTGTTGAAGAAGTACGACAAGTAATGAAAAACGGCAATTGGACACGGAAAAAGCGGATAACATCTGATAAAGACGGATAAACAACAAATTCCCGGTTTCACCCAAACGGCTGATGGAGGCTGTGGTTTACATCCGCTGTTATCTTGATTTTTCCGACTTTTCCGTGTTCCAACAGCTTTTTTGAGGATTAAGCGGCGTCTTTGAAGGTCTGGTAAGGCTGTATCAGGACTTCTGCCGGTATGCCGAGCCCATTATGGAGATTTCGGATCATGTCCATGGTCAGTGGCCGTTTCCGGTTCAGCACCTCTGATACACGGGCGCGGCTGCCGATATGCGGTTCGAGATCGCGGCGTGTAAGCCCGCGGCTTTCCATGTGGTAGAAAATGGCTTCTATCGGGTCGGGCAAAGGGATACGGTAATGTTTTTCCTCGTAGGCTTCGACGAGTGTCGTCAATACCTCCAGCCGGTCTCCTTCCGGAGTATCGGGAGCGGCGTCGAACAGCCGTTCAATCTCTTCGAGAGCTGCCTGATAATCTGCATCGTTTTTTATAGGTTTGATTTCCATATGAATCCCCCCGGTCAAATCGTTGCTGCGTCGATCTTGTCATAGTCTCGATGAGTGCCTACGAAGCGGATATACAGTATGCCATGGGCATACTGGACGGTCACGATAAGACGGTAATTGTTTCCCTTGATATTGAACACGACTCGGTTGTTGGCCAAAAAGCTGGCATTGCGGTAAATATTCTTGATGTCTGCCGGTGATTTCCATTCGGCGTTTTTAGCGTCGTCATACCAAGCCTGCAAAGGTTGGCGTGCGTCAGGGTGTTGATCCCAGAATTCTCTGAGGGCTTTTCGAGAGATGATACGCATGAAAGGAATTATAGTCTGCTCCCGCTGTGGGATCAAATGCTATTTTTGTTTTTTGGATTTTGATTTGCTGACAACAGGGCTGATTGTGGGTCTCGCCTGTACCGGCTGGGAAGCGAAGCAGCGAAAAGCCGCCTGAACGGCAAAGCCCCGCACGTAGCGGGGCTCTTTTGCTGGCAGGGGACAGAGGCCTTGCCAGCTTCTCAACCGGGCGTTTCAGTTTTAGCCCCTGATCCTGCCAGCCTCTCAAGATGGGCGGCCAGCAGATGCGGTGTTCATCTACCACGTCCCCATTGACCTTCCCAGTTTTCTGGCTTTTGCCAGCCAGCGTTCCCCAATCTGTTTAGGATTCGGGGGCAGCGGGACGTTGATTTTGCTCCTGATATCGAAGCCGCCCGCGTTCAGCACGGTCTTGACGGCGCGAATTGCCCCGCGTCTCTGCGAAGGAAGCTGATTGAAGGGAAACGGTGCCAGGGAGGCGGTAACAATTGCCGGACGTTGGGAAAAATGCTCCCAAAGATTCATCGGGAAACAAAAAATGCTTGACGTTATTTTGGTATAGTGGTACCAGTTTACATGAATGTGGTGTTAAACGATGTTTTGTTGTGAAACAAATTACCAACTCAACACATAGGAGGAAGAAACGATGGCCACAACAGACGAGATAATTGCCCGGACCGCACCGAAACACCTGATCGATCACAACCTGATCGACCGTGACGTGGAGAGCCTGTGCGACGGCATGGTGCGATACGAGAAGCGGCCGGCCAAGCTTCGTGACGGCAGCGTGGCCGAGGGGATCTACAACGCCTGGATCATCCTGAACAATCCCAAGCAGTACAACTCCTACACCACCGACATGGTCAAGGCCGTCATCCTTGCCTTCCGCCGCGCCTCGGCAGACCGCGAGGTCAATGCCGTGGTGTTCACCGGCGTAGGGGACAAGGCGTTCTGTACCGGCGGCAACACCAAGGAGTACGCCGAGTATTACGCCGGCAACCCCCAGGAGTACCGGCAGTACATGCGGCTGTTCAACGACATGGTCTCGGCCATCCTCGGCTGCGACAAGCCGGTGGTCTCCCGGGTGAACGGGATGCGGATCGGCGGCGGGCAGGAGATCGGCATGGCCTGCGACTTCACCATCGCCCAGGACCTGGCCAACTTCGGCCAGGCCGGTCCCAAGCACGGTTCGGCCGCCATCGGCGGGGCCACCGACTTCCTGCCGCTGATGATCGGCTGTGAGCAGGCCATGGTCTCCGGTACGCTGTGCGAGCCGTTCTCGGCCCACAAGGCGGCCCGTCTGGGGATCATCTGCGACGTGGTGCCGGGCCTCAAGGTTGGTGGCAAGTACATTGCCAACCCGACGGTCGTCACCGACCGTTTTCTGGACGAATACGGCCGGATCGTTCACGGCGAGTTCAAGACCGGCAGCGCCTTCAAGGAAGGCCAGGCCATGATCAAGGAAGGCGAGGTCGATCTCGCTATGCTGGATCAGAAGGTCGAGGAGCTGTGCGCCAAGCTGCTGGATACCTTCCCGGAGTGCATGACCAAGAGCCTGGAAGAGCTGCGCAAGCCGAAGCTGCAGGCGTGGAACCTGAACAAGGAAAACTCCCGCGCCTGGCTGGCGCTGAACATGATGAACGAGGCCCGTACCGGCTTCCGGGCGTTCAACGAAGGGACCAAGGAAACCGGCCGCGAGATCGACTTCGTCAAGCTGCGTCAGGCACTGGCCAAAGGGACGCCGTGGACCGAGGAGATCATCGAGAGCCTGATGCCGGCTGTCAAGAAGTAGTAACTGACTGTCAACAACATGCACGACACGAACAGGCCCCCTCTTGATCCAAGAGGGGGCCTGTTCGTCAGATCTTACGGCACGACTACGGAGGGCAGGGATGCAGGTCAAGAAACTGGATCACCTCTGCATAGCGGTGAAGGACCTCAATGCCGCCCGGAAGGTCTGGGAGCCGGTCCTCGGCAAGAGCTGTCCCGACGACTCCTACGAGGACGCGCCGGAGAAGATCAGGGTTGCCCGTTACTGGCTGGCCGGGGTGGGGTTCGAGCTGATGGAATCCACCACTCCCGACGGTCCGGTCGCCCGGTGGATCGAGAAGCACGGCGAGGGGATCATGCTCGTTGGCCTCAACGTCGAGAACACGCGGCATGCCATCCGGGAGCTGGAGGGGAGTGGGTATCCGTTCATCCCGCCCCCGGAACCTCTACCTGGTGACAGTACCGGCAAGGCCCGGCCGTTTAGGGACTGCGAGTATGCCATGATTCACCCGAAATCAATGAATGGCGTCCTCCTGGAGCTCATCGACTACCGATGGCAGGAGCTCGAAGAAAAGGGGGCGTCCGGTGTGGAATCGTGACAGCCTGGATTACGAAGGCGCCATCTATCGTCCCCCCAGCGAAGCTCGCTCTATCATCCTGCAGGCAACCATAGGCTGTTCCCACAACCGGTGCAGCTTCTGCTCCAGCTTCAAGGACAAGCGGTTCCGGATCAAGGACCGGGCCATCATCGAGGCGGACCTGCAGAAGGCGGCCCGCCTCTACCGGGGCGTCAAGCGGCTGTTCGTTGCCGACGGCGACGCCCTGATCATGCCGATGAGCGAGTGGCGCTGGCTTCTGCCCGCCATCCGCAACTATCTGCCGTGGGTGGAGCGGGTGGGTGTCTATGCCACCGGCCGGGCCATCCGCAAGAAGAGTCCCGAAGAGCTGGCCTGGCTGGCCGACAACCGGCTCGGCATCATCTATCTGGGGGTCGAGAGCGGCGATCCGCAGACCCTTGACTATGTCGGGAAGGAATCCACTGCCGAGCAGTTGATCGAGGCGGGACAGAAGGTGAAGGCAGCCGGCATCGGGCTGTCCGTGACCGTTCTGCTCGGCATCGCGCCAACCGGGCGCAGCCTTGACCACGGCAGGCAGACCGGCCAGCTGCTCACCGCCATGGACCCCGACTTTGTCGGTGCCCTGTCGATGATTATCTGCCCGGGGACCGAGCTGGCAGAGCGGGTGAATCGTGGGGAGCACCAAGTGCCGACGCCGGTGGAACTGATTGCGGAGCTGCGGGAAATGCTCGCCCATACCGAACTGTCCCAGGGACTGTTCATGGCCAATCACGCTTCCAACTACCTCCCCCTCAAAGTGGAGATGCCCCTGGGCAAGGCCCGGGCAATGGCTCTGCTCGACGCCGCGATCCAGGGGCAGGTACAGTTGCGTCCCGAATCCTATCGGGCGTTATAGCCCTGGGCTATGGGCTGCGCTCAGCGCCGAATCAATTTTCAGGTTACCCCACCTTCAGTGCACTAAAGACTTCCTAATAACAGGGAAAAATGTTGCCTAACCGATTCAGTCCGGAAGGCATCTGTGCGCCCGAATTGGATCGGAAAAAGCTGTCCGTTGGCTTGCATAACGCATAAAATGAAATAGCGTTCCACTGAGTGAAAAGTTTACTGTTCTGTTCTAAGTTACTCACCACAAAGGCCTTTTTGGTACCGCAGCAGCTACGACCCCTTACGGTCTGTCATCATTTTTTCTCGTCTGTGTTCTGGAAAATAATAATAACGTTCTATTCGAAAATAACTTGACTACAGGAATTAAATCGGTATTATGGTACCAGGATGCTTTATTGCAGTACGCTTGGTGATGGGGTTGTGCCGCAAGGTGTAATTTTGTATACAAATTCATTTGACAACGAATTATTAAAGTGGTATTTTGGTACCAAGTTGCCGTAATAGGTTTCGCTGCGCGGGTTGGGGTTAGAGTCGGTCCTGGTGGCCGACGCCATGAATTTAGGTGATCGGGAAGGGGAGAGCGAATGAGGTACGCAGAGGCAGGGTTCAATCTAGAGATTGATTTGTCCCGTGGAAGCATTGAGAAGGTTGCGACTGATCCGAAAGACACTGAGCTGTACCTCGGGGGGCTTGGGACGAATGCCAAGCTTTTGTGGGACAGGGTTTCTCCCGAAGCCGATCCCTTCTCGCCCGAAAACCTGCTGATATTCAGCGCCGGCCTCCTGTGCGGCACGCCGGCCACAGGGTGCAACCGTACCATTGTCTCCACCATATCTCCCCAGACGAAACTGATGGCGTTCTCCATGATGGGTGGTTTCTGGGCGCCGGAGCTGAAGTACGCCGGCTACGACAAGGTGATCCTGCGCGGGAAGTCGACCGACCTCGTCTACATCTACATCAACAACGACAAGGTCGAGATCCGCAATGCCGCCCACCTGGCCGGCAAGGGGTCCATTGAGGCCGCCGAGATCATCAAGAAGGAGATCAACGAGCCCAAGGCTCAGGTCGCCGCCATCGGTCTCGCCGGCGAGAACCGGGTCTTCTTCGCCTCTATCGAGCAGGGCCGCTCCAGCTGCAGCCGCGGCGGGATCGGCGCTGTCATGGGCGACAAGAGGGTAAAGGCAATCGTTGTTCGCGGCACCAAGGACGTCGTGGTCGCCAAACCTGCTGAGTACATCGGCCTGTGCAACGAGGTTCTCGACTACATCAAGTTCCGTGAGGAAAACCCGGTTCCGGATGTCATGCCGATTCTTGCCGGCCTCGGGTCGCCGCAGGAAATGAAGGTTCATGACGAGAAGTGGCATACTGAGAACTTTAACTGGGGCAACGCTCGCACCCGCCGCAAGGACTTCTGGACCGAGGAGGTCGAGAAGGAGTGGGAGCATACCATGGAGGAGGCTCGGACCCGCCTGATCAGCTGCTTCAATTGCCCCATGAAGTGCGGTGCGACCCTTTCGCTTCCCGGTCTGCCGACCTACATGATGAAGTGCTTCACCAAGCTCACCTATACCATGGGCGCTTTCTCGAACCTCGAATTCGGCCTGAGGATCGCCCAGCGCGCCACCGAGTACGGTGTCGACGGGTTCTCCGCTCCGCAGGTCATGGCCTTCGGCCTGGAACTCCTGGAAAAAGGCATTCTCACCGACGCCGACTTCCCCGACATGCCTGCCGATAACGAAGGGCGTTTTTACTACCTCCTTGACAAGATTGTCAAACGCGAAGGAATCGGCGACGTCCTGGCCAACGGCACCCATTGGGCGGCGCTGGAAATCGGGAAGGGGGCCGAGGCGTACGCCCACAACAACATCAAGAAGCACGAGCAGCTGCCGCTCAAGCTTTCCATGCTGAACCCCATCTACTACCTCATGTACTGCACCGGGGAGAAGATCAACATCACCCAGATCGAAGGGCAGTTTCCTCAGGCTCCGTATCCGAAGATGGAACAGCGGGAGGCCTTCGTCAAAGACTGGTTCCAGGTGCCCGACGAAAAGTTCAAGCAGTACTTCCTTGATTGGGAGCCTCGCGGCGAGAAGTCCATGCCTTTCTACCCGACTGTCAGCATGTGCTGCGAGATTGTCGACTGGCAGGAGATGATGCACTACATCGATGACGCGCTCGGTCAGTGCGCCGGTCTGTCGGCGTTCCCACTGAAGCCTCCGTACCACATCCACAATTATCCCAAGTTCATCTCGGCCGGCGCCGGGATCGACATGGATGAGGCAAAGCTTACCAAGGCTGCCAAACGATACCGCACCCTGGTCCGGGCCATCAATATCAGCCGGGGGATGAGAAGGGTTGATGACGCGCCGCCTGAGAACCACTGGAAGAACCGGTTCCCCGAACTTGAGAAGGAGCTTCTGGATTCCTACTACGTGTTCAAAGGCTGGAACGAAGACGGCATTCCGACCAAAGAGTCCCTGGAAGATCTCGGCTTGGATTACGTGGCTAAGGAGTTCATTAAACGGGGTATTCTGGCCGAGTAAGGTGTGGCTACGGCGGCAATCAAGACACAGTCAGTAGATGGAGGGCGTAAACCTTGGAAGCTAAAAAGACAATCAAAACGGTAAAGACCATTAAAATCGATGTCGATAAATGCAACGGCTGCCGGGCCTGCGAGGTGATCTGCTCCGCTTTTCACGCCATGCCGAAGTACAGCAGCAACAATCCCGCCCGGTCCCGCGTCCGGGTGGTCCGCGATCCGATCAGAGACGTCTTCGTGCCGGTCTATGCGGGTGACTACACCGAGACCGAGTGCATCGGCCGCGACCAGTACATCATCGACGGCAAGGCATACGACGAGTGCGGCTTCTGCCGCGCGTCCTGCCCGTCGCGCGATCTCTTCCGCGAGCCGGATTCCGGACTCCCCCTTAAATGCGATCTTTGTGACGGGGAACCAGAGCCGCTCTGCGTCAAGTGGTGCCTGGTCGGTGCCCTGACCCTTGAGACCAGGGACGTGGAAGCTGACGAGGAGCCGAAGATTTCCGAGATGGAGATCGGCATAGACTCGCTTATAGCCAGGTTCGGCATCGAGAAGGTGGCCGATCTGGTGGCGCACCTGGAGAAACAGAAGGCTAACCGCTAACAGGATGGTGACATCGTGGAAACCGTAACCCCTTATAAAGAGATCATCGACGAGATTAAAGAGAAGGGCGGGGACAGTTTCAAGTACTGTTACCAGTGCGGGAAATGCGACACCGTCTGCCCCTGGAATCGGGTCACGAAGTTCAGCATGCGCAAGCTGGTGCGCCAGGGCCGCTTCGGCCTTGCCGAGATCGAGCAGGAAGATATGTGGCGCTGCACGACCTGCGGCTCCTGCCCGAGCGAGTGTCCCCGTGGCGTGAAGCAGATCGAGGCGGGGGTGGCGTTGCGCCGGATGGCCGCCGAGTACGACGTTTATCCGGGGAAGATCGCAACGCTGCGCAGCGTTGTGGCAAGCCTCACCTCGGAGGGTAACTCCCTGGGCGGAGAGCGTGCCAAGCGCACCGAATGGGCGACCGGTCTTCCGGTCAAAGAGTATAAGGAAGGGATGGACGTCCTCTACTTCACCGGCTGCTATTTGAGCTACGACCCGAGGATGAGAAAGGTGGCTGCAGCCACCGCGAAGGTGCTGAACAAGGCTGGCGTCAATTTCGGGGTCCTGGGTACCCGTGAGAACTGCTGCGGTGAAGCGATCCGCAAAACCGGCAATGAGGAGCTGTTCAAGAAACTCGCCCGGGACAACATCAAGGCGTTTATCGAAAACGGCGTCAAGAAGGTCCTGGTGTCGTCCCCGCACTGCTACCACACCTTCAAGAATGAGTATCCGGAGTTCATGGTGCACTTCGAAGTGGTGTTCGTGACGCAGTACATAGCGGAGCTCATCAAGGATGGCAAGCTCAAGATCACCGGAGAGCTCGCCAAGAGGGTGACGTACCATGACCCCTGCTACCTCGGGCGGCACAACGGGATCTACGACGAGCCGCGGGAACTGCTGCAGCAGGTGCCGGGAGTTGATTTCCGGGAGATGGCGGATCATCACCAGAAGAGCCTTTGTTGCGGCGGTGGCGGCGGCAGGATCTGGGTCGAGACGGCCAAGGAGGAGCGCTTCTCGGACCTGCGGCTTCGTCAGGCGGTGGACGCGGGCGCCGAGGTTCTGGCCACATCCTGCCCTTACTGCATCACCAACTTCACTGATTCAAGCCTTGATCTCAAGGAAGACGAGATGATTGAAATCAAGGACATCACGGAAATCATTGCTGAAGTAATTTGAGGGGTCGATGTCCCCCTTTGAACAAGGGGGAGGGCTAAAAGGTCTCCAGCGAGTTTGGGCAACCAAATACCCGAAAAAGGATGAACAAATGAATTCCGCAGACAGAAATATGGGAGATGTGCTTATCGTTGGGGGGGGGATCAGCGGCATTCAGGCCTCGCTGGACCTCGCCAACTCGGGCTTCAGGGTATTTCTGGTAGATAAGTCGCCGGCACTGGGCGGCAAGATGTCGCAGTTGGACAAGACCTTCCCGACCAACGACTGCTCGATGTGCATCGAGTCTCCGAAGTTCATCGAGTGCGCCAGGAACCCCAACATAGAGATATTGACCTACACGGAAGTCGAGCGTGTGGAAGGAGAGGCGGGAGACTTCAAGGTCACACTGGTGAAAAAGCCCCGTTACGTCGTCGAGGAGAAATGCACTGGCTGCAATATCTGCGTCGACTACTGCCCGGTGAAGATTCCCGACCCGTTCAACCAGAAACTGGCCGACAACAAGGCGATCCACATCTACTTCTCGCAGGCGGTACCTCTGGTCACCTACGTCGACCCTAACACCTGTCTGTATCTCAAGGAAGGTAAGTGCCAGATTTGCGTGGGTGCCTGCAAGACAAACGCTATCGACCTGCACCAGAAGCCGGAGAAGATGGAGATCGAGGTCGGCGCCATCCTTCTTTCCCCCGGCTTCGAGACATTCAATCCGGAACTGAGAAATGACTTCGGTTACGGTATCTTCCCCAACGTCGTCACCAGTCTCGACTTCGAACGACTTCTCTGCGCCACCGGCCCCTTCGAGGGGGAGATCCTGCGTCCTTCCGACAAGAAGCACCCCCACAAGATCGCCTGGATCCAATGTGTTGGCTCCCGTCAGGTGAACCCCGAAGGGGGGAACAGCTACTGCTCGGCCGTCTGCTGCGCCTACACCCAGAAACAGGTGATTCTGGCGAAGGACCATGACGCCCACCTGGATGCGACCATCTTCCATAACGACATCCGCGCCTACGGCAAGGACTTCGAGCGGTTCTACCAGAGGGCGGAGCGGCTCTCGGACGTCAAGTTCATCCGCAGCTACGTCTCGGTCGGCCGCGAGATCCCCGAGACCAACAACGTCACCATCCGCTACGCCACTATGGATGATGGGGTGAAGGAAGAAGAGTTCGATCTGGTGGTGCTCTCGGTCGGCCTCAATCCTCCTGCCGAGGTGAACAAGCTGGCCGACACCTTCGGGATCGAGCTTACCGAGAAAGGGTTCTGTAAGAACCATCCGACCAACCCGATCATGACCTCCCGGAAAGGGGTGTTCGTGAGCGGTGCCTTCCAGGGGCCGGTCGATATCCCTGAGTCCGTCGTCACCGCTTCCGGCGCTGATGCGCTCTGCGGCGAGCTTCTCAACTACCGCCGTGGCCGTCTCGAACGGGAAAGGGTCTACCCGCCGGAAAAGGATGTCTCCCAGGAAGAGCTGAAGATCGGGGTCGTCGTCTGCCACTGCGGCGCCAACATCGGTCGCGTCGTCAACATCCCCGAGGTCATTGAGTACGCCTCGACGCTTCCCAACGTCTCCTGGGCCGGAGAGAACCTCTTTGCCTGCTCGACCGAGAACGCGAAGCAGATCTCCGACGCGATCGTGGAGAGGGGCCTGAACCGCGTGGTCCTTGCCGCATGTACCCCCAGGACGCATGAGCCGCTCTTCCGCGACACCTGCCGCGAGGCGGGGTTGAACCAGTACTACTTCGAATTCTGCAACATCCGTGAGCACTGCTCCTGGGTCCACTCACGCGAGAAGGAACTGGCGACCGAAAAGGCGAAGGACATCATTAGGATGTCGGTAGCCAGGGCCGCGCATCTGGAGCCGCTGCAGGAGTTCCAGCTTCCGGTGGATCACACCGCTCTGGTGGTGGGAGGTGGGGTCGCCGGCATGACGAGTTCGCTCTCCATGGCCGAGCAGGGGTTCGAGGTGTACCTGCTTGAAAAGGATTCGGATCTCGGCGGGATGGCCAGAAGGCTCCATTACACCCTCGAAGGGACCGACGTCCAGACCTACCTGAAGTCGCTGGTCCAGAGGGTCTATCGCCATCCTAAGATTCACGTCTCTACTGACGCCAAGATTGAGGAGGTCTCCGGTTACGTCGGCAACTTCGTGACCAGGTGGACCACGGAAAGGCGTAGCAGGGAGGTAAAACACGGGATCGCCATCATCGCGACCGGGGCTCAGGAGTACAAGCCGACGGAGTATCTCTACGGGCAGAACGAGCGCGTCCTCACGCATATGGAGGTTGAAGAGGCGATCATTGCCCACGACGAGAAGGTGGTGGGCGCCCAGAGTGTGGTGATGATCCAGTGCGTCGGGTGCCGGCAGGCCGACCGCAACTACTGCAGCCGCGTCTGCTGCAGCCAGGCGATCAAAAATGCCTTGAAACTCAAAGAAATCAACCCGGAAGTTGATATCCACATTCTTTTCCGCGACATGAGGACCTACGGGTTGAAGGAAGACTATTACCGTCTGGCTGCCGAGAAGGATGTGAAGTTCATCCGCTACGACGTGGACAACAAGCCTGAGGTGGTGGCAAGCGGGAGCGGGTTCACCGTGACCCTGCCCGATGAGGTCCTGGGCCAGAAACTTGAGCTGGAAGCAGATCTTATCTCTCTGGCCGCAGCGATTCTGCCCGGCGAGTCCACCACCGAGATATCCCGTTTCTTCAAGGTCTCGCTGAACCAGGACGGTTTCTTCCAGGAGGCCCACGTGAAACTCCGTCCGGTCGATTTCACGGCGGACGGTGTGTTCCTTGCGGGGACCGCGCACTATCCCAAACATCTCACCGAGACCATCAGCCAGGCATATGGCGCGGCCGGTCGCGCGGTAGGGATCGTCTCCCGCGAAACGGTGACTGCATCGGGTGCGGTATGCGATGTTAACGAGCACAACTGCGTGGCGTGCGGCGCCTGCATCACCGCCTGCACGTACGGAGCGATCAGCTTCGTTGACACGCCGGCCGGGAAGAAGGCGCGTGTTGAGCCGATTCTGTGCAAGGGGGACGGACTATGCAACGCCAAGTGTCCGACCCAGGCGATCTACCTCAAGCACTATACCGACGATGAAATCAACGCGCAGCTTGACGCAGCCTTCCCTAAGCGGGTGGGCAACGAGTGATCCTATAGAGTCTGACCGGTCCGGCCTGTCTGACCGGTCAGACAGTGGGAAGCCGTTGGATAAATCCTTAGAAAGGAGAAAACAGCATGAGCGAGTTTAGACCCAAGGTCATCGGCTTTTTGTGTACCTGGTGAGCGTACGGCGCTGCCGACCTGGCTGGAGTTTCCAGACTGCAATATACAACTGAAACAAAGATTATTCGGATCATGTGTACGGGCCGCGTGGATATTGCCTTTATCATGCGGGCCTTCAAAAACGGAGCAGACGGAGTCTTCATCGGCGGTTGCTGGCCGGGTGAATGTCATTACGTGACCGAAGGGAATTTCGACGCATTGGGGAACATGCATCTCTCACGGATGCTGTTGAAGAAAATCGGGATCAACCCGGATCGTCTTCGCCTGGAGTGGATTTCCGCCTCTGAAGGTATGCGTTACGCCGAGGTGATGAACGACTTCGGTAAGAAGTTGAAGGAAATGGGTCCTCTTGGAATTGGCGAGGGGCTCGATCCAGAAATGCTTGAACTTAAGATGGATGCTGTGAACAAGCTGGCCCCGTATTTGAAGCTGGTGGAGCGGGAAAGGCTTCGAGTACCGGTGAAGAAGGAAGAGCTTTACAAGGAGTTCTTCGAAAGCGAAGAAGTGCAGAAACTGTTCAACGAGCTGGTGGTGGACAAGCTCGAGATGAGTGAGATTTTGCTCCTTCTGAGGAACCACCCGATGACGACGGCGGAAATCGGCGAGAAGCTGCAGATGGATGCCGGCGACGTTTCCAAGCACCTTAAGGCGGCGTCCCGACGTGGACTGGCGGCCTACGACGAAACCATCAAACGCTACACTCTGGTCCCGGTTGTGTAGAAGGGGAATTCTTCATCCCAAAGGCAGGGGGAGCAGTCACCCTGAATGCTTTAATTCCTTCCCTCTCCAGGGGAAGGTCGTGTAAACTGAGGTTTCTGAAGCGAACGATAAGGACGGCTACCATGTGTATGGATATCGCGAGAATCGACCAGATCATAGAGAAGCATAACAGCGAAGCGAGTTCGCTGATTCAAATCCTGCTTGAGATCCAGAGCGAGCATCATTGGCTTCCAAAACAGGCCCTGGACCGGGTCGCCGAGAAGTTGGACGTCCCGATGAGCCGTATCCAGCATATCACCACCTTTTATAAGGCATTCAGCCAGGTTCCGAAAGGTCGTCACGAGATTCACGTCTGTATGGGGACCGCCTGTCATGTGCGCGGCGCCCAGCGCGTTCTCGATACGATTTCCGAGACTACCGGGATCAAGCCGGGAGAGACGGACGCGGATCTGAAATTCAGCCTTGAGACGGTGAACTGCCTCGGGTGCTGCGCCCTTGGGCCGGTCATGGTGGTCGACGGTGAGTATCACGGGAACGTGGCACCTGCCCAGACGGTGGAACTTCTGAAAAACTACGACTAAGGAACGCGTTATGCCAAGGATAAATTCGGTCGCTGAACTGGAAGAACTCAGGAAGAGTATCCTGTCGAAAAGGGATGCTAACAAACCCTGCATCACCCTGTGCTCGGGGAGTGCCTGCCATGCGACGGGAAGCGAGAAGGTCGCCAACGAAGTCATCGCGGAGCTCGAGAAGCAGGGGCTTGCCGGCCAGGTGGATTTCCGCAGGACGGGATGTCACGGTTTCTGCGAGAAGGGGCCGATCGTCGTGATCTACCCGCAGGGGATCTGCTACCTCAAGGTGAAGCCGGAGGATTTCCCGGAAATCATCTCCGAGACGATCAAGGGGGGCAAGATCATCGATCGGCTTCTGTACTGCGATCCGAACACGGGTGAGAAGGCCACGCTGGAGCACGACATTCCGTTCTACGCGAACCAGGAGCGGATGGTATTGGGGATGAACCTGAAGATCGACCCGACGAACCTGGAGGATTACATCGCCGTCGGCGGGTACCAGGCTCTGGCGAAGGTGTTCAGCTCCATGAAGCCGGAAGACGTCATCGCCGAGGTGAAAGATGCTGGTTTGAGAGGACGCGGCGGAGCCGGCTTCCCGTCGGGTCTGAAGTGGGAGTTTGCGCGCAATGCGCCGGGGGACCAGAAGTATGTCGTGGTGAACTGCGACGAGGGGGACCCGGGGGCCTACATGGACCGCTCCCTGATGGAGGGCAACCCTTTCACGGTCCTGGAAGGCCTGGTGATCGGCGCGTATGCGATCGGAGCGACCGAAGGGTACGTGTACGTGCGCCAGGAGTATCCGCTGGCGGTCCGCAACCTGGCGGCGGCCATGAAGGAGGCGGAGGAGCACGGGCTTTTGGGCAAGAATATACTGGGCTCCGGCTTCGACTTCGTCCTCAAGGTCCACTGCGGCGCGGGCGCCTTCATCTGCGGCGAGGAGACCTCGCTTCTTGCCTCGTTGGAAGGAATGCCCGGTGAACCAAAACCCCGTCCGCCGTTCCCTGCGAACAAGGGGCTGTGGGGCAAGCCGACCAACATCAACAATGTCGAGACCTGGGCGAACATCCCGGTCATTATCAACAAAGGAGCGGAGAACTTTGCCAAGATCGGGACCCCTAGCAGCAAGGGAACCAAGATCTTCTCACTGGTCGGTAAAGTGAACAACACCGGCTTGGTCGAGGTCCCGATGGGGATACCGCTTCGCGACATCATCTACAAGATCGGCGGCGGTGTTCCGAAAGGGAAGAAGTTCAAGGCGGTACAGACCGGTGGCCCGTCGGGTGGCTGCATCCCCGAGGAGATGCTTGACGTGAAGGTCGACTTCGATGAACTCATGAAGATCGGCGCCATGATGGGCTCGGGTGGCATGATCGTCATGGACGAGGATACCTGTCTGGTAGACATCGCCCGGTACTTTCTCGAGTTCCTGAGCGATGAGTCCTGCGGTAAATGCGTCCCCTGCCGCGAAGGAATCCGGCAGATGCTCAAGATCATGACCAACATCACCCAGGGGAAGGGGAAGGAGGGGGACATCGAGCTGCTGCAGGATATGGCGATGGCTACCCAGGGTGCGGCACTGTGCGCCCTCGGAAAAACCGCGCCGAACCCGGTCTTGAGCACCCTCAAGTATTTCCGTGAAGAGTACGAGGCGCACATCAGGGATAAAAAGTGTCCGGCGCTGTCGTGCAAAGAGTTGATCACGTTCTATATCGTTCCCGAGAAGTGCAAGGCGTGCGGTTCATGCTTCCGTAAATGCCCGGCAGAAGCGATCGAAGGCGGGAAAAAGCGGATTCACGTGATAGACCAGGTGAAGTGCACCAAGTGCGGCACCTGCATCGAAGCCTGTCCGACTGCATTCAGCGCGATCAGGAAGATATCTGGCGAGCCGGTTCCAGCGCCGCTTCCCGAAGAAGCACGAGCCATAGCGTAAGAAGGTACCCATATGAGTGAATTTACCCTGCAGATCGATGGAAAAGAGGTTGTCGCGCACGAGGGGATGACTATCCTGGATGCGGCAAAAACGGTGGGGATATCAATACCCACGCTGTGCCACTACGAGAAGCTCGCGCCGTACGGCGCCTGCCGGATCTGCACGGTTGAGGCGGAGTCCCGCGGGCGGGCCAGTATGGTTGCGGCCTGCCTGTACCCGGTGGAAAAGGATATGGTGGTAACAACCAAGACCGAGAAGCTGGATAATATCCGGAAGGTGCTTCTTGAGGAGATGCTGGCCCATGCCCCGGATTCTCCGCAATTGATGGAACTGGCCCAGGTCTATGGCGCGGACAAGAATCGTTTCGAGAAGGATCCGTCCTTCTGTATCCTCTGCGGTCTCTGCGTGAGGTACTGTGCCGAGGTAAAGAAGAAACACGCCGTCGGTTATATCGATAGGGGTCCCAGGCGTGAGATATGTTTCATACCGGATATTGCAGTCAAGGAGTGCTGGGACTGCAAGGAGTGTTTTCCACTCTGTCCCACATCGGCGCTGCAGGCGGCATATGTGTTGACCGGGGCACAAGCAGCACTCCCTGAGGAGAATTCGGGCGGATGTTCATGTTCGTGTCACGAACCTAAGGAATAGTCGCCCTCCCGGCCAATGTGGTGGGGAAGTTACAGTCCAGTAGGCAGCAGCGTGAACAGGCCTTGGAAGAAGCCGCATTATTTGGCTTCTCTTTCAAGGCCTGAGCCGTTTTGTTTCTGGTATTATTGCCACGGACGCCTAAGCACTAGCGAGGGCGGAACATTATGCGAGCTGGACGGAGAGGTGTTTACAAAGATGACGACAAACAGTGAGGCTCGGGAACGAGTCAAGGAAGATGACAAATACAACATCAGGGCAATCGAGCGGGCGCTCTCGGTGCTCGATGCCTTTGCCCGCGAGCGCCGGAAGCTCTCTCTGGACGAGCTTACCAAATTGACCGGTCTCTCCAAGCCCACCGTTTTCAGGATACTTGCCACCCTGCAACGGCAGAAGTATCTCCTCTTGGACAAAAACGACGGACGCTACCGACTCGGCTCGGTCTTCCTCGCACTGGCCTCGTCGGTGCTCGGTTCGCTCAATCTCGGGGCACTCACCCGCCCCCACTTGATCGAGCTGCGCAACAGTGTTCAGGCCACGGTGCTCCTGGGTGCGCTCCTGGAAGATCATCTCGTCTATCTCGACAAGACCGAGGGCCGGGGACCGGTGCGGCTGGCCGACGACATCGGCTGGCGGCGTGACCCTCCCAACTTCGGCATGCTGGGGATGACCCTCATGGCCTTTCTCGAACCCTCCGAGCAGGAGCGCCTGTTGCAGGAGTTTCCGCTCACGGCGCATACGCTGAAAACGATGACCGATACCGCTTTGTTCCGGCAGCGCCTGGCCGAGATACGCCGGCTCGGGTATGTACTGGAGTTTGAGGAGGCGATTGACGGTGTCTGGGGCGTTGCCGCTCCGGTATGGAATGCGGCTGGCGAGGTGGTCGCCGCTGTCGGTGCGGCACTGCCCGTGGGGCAGCAAAGCGAGGAGCGGGTCGCCGAGACGATAGCCAGTGTAACCGGTTGTGCCAGGGCAATCTCCTCCGACCTCGGCTACATGGGATAGCGCTGCGATTCCCCTGTAGCCGCAGTCCCTTCCCGGGTGCTGCCTCTCCTCTTGTTTGACGGTAAAGAGTTCCCTGTAGACGATTCTCCATGGTCCCGCCTTTTTCATGCCACCTCCCGCCAACTGTGCCGTGGCGCTCGGGGCATAGCCTACCAATGCCATTTCCATCCAGTTGCAAGGATTTCTCGTTCGCTCCGATTTTCCGGACGCCCCGGTTCTTTGGCTCATTTCGCTGCAGACGGCTTTTCGGTCCACGAACGACACGAAAAAGGCACGAAAAATAATCCTAAGAACGGCAATTAACCGCAGATAAATACGGATAACCTATGATGTTGCTTATTTTACCGATTTAGTTCGTGTTTTTCGTGCGTTTCGTGGACAACTGCTTTTTCTGGGTTTGTTGTTCAAGATACGGAAATACTGTTTTGCAAATTGTTGCGGATCGCGGAATCTTGCCGTCGCGGATGCCCGTACCGTCAGTCTATGCCCAAATAGGCCGGATAATAAAATACTGTTGACAATCTCGTTGCAGAACGATATTCTTGTATAAAATAAAATATCATTTCATAGAGTGAAAAGTTGCAGGGTCCCAAAAGGACCGCGGCATGAGTGGCGGATTACAGGTTGACGATGTGCGGTATATGAGGGGTTCAGGGTGTAAGGTGGCAGCAGCATTGGTTTTGTCGAATAATGGTAATTTGGTGCCAGATTACTGTATGGGCCTGATGAGTTCTGACATTGTTCCTGGCAGTCGCAGACGGAATTGCCAACCAAGAAGGGGCAAGTAGATGAGATATACAGAGACAGGGTTTGATCTGGAAGTAGATTTGACCAGGGGCAATATCGAGAGAGTGGCAACCAGCCAGGGGCTGACCGGCCAGTATCTCGGGGGGCAGGGCACTGCCGCGCAGATACTGTGGGACCGGGTCCCTCCGGAAGTCGATCCGTTTTCGCCCAGCAATCTGCTGATATTCAGCGCCGGTCTCCTGGATGGCGCGCCGGTTCCCGGTGCCAACCGTACCAGCATCAGCACGATCTCCCCCCAGTCCAACCTCTACGTCAATTCGGGGCTGGGTGGATTTTTCGGGCCGGAATTGAAGCAGGCCGGGTACGATAAAATCGTCATTCGCGGCAAGGCTGACGGTCTGGTCTATTTGTGGGTACACAACAACAAGGTGGAGATTCGTGACGCCAGCCATCTCCAGGGGAAAAACGCCCTGGAGACCGCAGCGCTCATCCGGCAGGAGTTGAAGGACCCCAATATCCAGGTGGCAGCCATCGGTCTGGCCGGGGAAAACCGGGTCTATCAGGCGAGCATCGAACACGCCAACTCCAGCGCGTCGCGCGGGGTAGGGGTGGTCATGGGGGACAAGCGGCTGAAGGCGATAGCCGTGCGCGGGTCACGGGACATAGCCGTTGCCCGGCCGGCCGAACTTTTCGAGCGCTGCAACCGCCAGTATGGGGATGTCTACGACAACCCGCACTGCGGCGACGTCTTTCTGAAGGAGGCTGACGATTCCTGGCATGTCAATAACCTCGGCTGGAGCAATCCCCCCAGGACGTTCTGGAGCGATGAGGCTGCCAACGAGCTGGCGGTGCGCGTCGAACGCGATCATATGTCCTATCAGTGGGAGAATTACAGCCAGGAAATGGAAGAGGTGCACGAGACGATCGTGGAGAAAAGCGAGATCGTGCGCGGCACGGGGTGCTTCAACTGCCCCAAGAACTGCCACCTGGTGGTCTCCCTGCCGGGAGAGCGGCTCTACTTCCTGAAAAACTACAGCCGACTCGCCTACGCCAAGGCGGCCTATCCGGATCTGAAGCTCACCTATGACGCTCTTAGCGCCATGCAGAACTACGGGCTGGACGAATTCGCCATGCCGCAGGTTGTTGACTTCGTGGTCACACTCCTTCAGGCAGGTATTCTGACCGATGCGGATCTGCCGGCGTTTCCGGCCGACAGCAGTGACAGGTTCCTCTATCTCCTGGAGAAGATCGCCCTGCGCGAAGGAGTGGGGGATGCACTGGCCAATGGCCTGTATCAGGCAGCCCGTAGCATCGGCAAGGGGGCGGAAGCCTATGAGCGGAGCGCCAAAAAGATCGAGCAGCTGCCGGTCAGGCTGCAAGAGGCCAGCTACCCGTATTTCCTCATGTATGCCGTCGGCGACAAGATGAACATCACCCAGATCGAGGGCTCCTTCCCCCAGACACCGATTCCCGACCGTAAGGAACGGGAAGCGTTTGTCGCCCAGTGGGACGCGGCCCCGGAGCGGTTCAAAAAGTGGTTCCTGGACTGGGAACCGGGGGAGCAGCTCTCCGTTGAAGCGGCGGTCAATGTTGTCGACTGGAACGAGGCGATGCATTTTGCTGACGAGGCCCTGGGCATATGTCCGTTTCTCTCCTCGTTCAGAGGTCAGTACGGAGGCCGTCCCTCCTATCACCTCCACAATCTGCCGCAGTACGTCTCTCTGGCCACCGGGCAGGAGCTGGACGCGGAGGGGCTGGAGGCGATTGCACGGAGAACCCGTCTCCTGGTCCGGGCCATCAATGTCCGGAGAGGGCTGCGCAGCTCAGACGAGAACGTGCCGCAGGATCTCTGGGCGAACAGGAATCCCGAACTGGAGCAGCAGTACCTCGACGCCTACTATGCCTTCAAGGGGTGGACGCCTGAGGGTATCCCGACCCGGGAGGCGTTGGCCAGCGCGGGACTGGACTATGTGAGCAAGGATTTGGCGGCACGAGGAATCCTGACCGACAATTAGTATCCGGTGCAGTTAGTTATCACAATAATTTTGAGGTATTTGAGGTAAACCATGAGGTACGCAGAGACTGGGTTTAATTTAGAGGTTGATCTGTCCCAAGGAAGCGTGAAGAGGGTGCCAACCGACCCGAAATTGACCGAGCTCCACCTGGGGGGGCAGGGTACTGCCGCACGGATACTATGGGACCGGGTTCCGCCCGATACCGATCCCCTTTCCCCCGACAATCTGCTCATCTTCAGTACCGGGCTCCTGCACGGCACCCCGGTGCCCGGTGCCAACCGTACATCCGTCAGCACCTTTTCCCCCTTGACCGGTCTCTACGTCAATTCCCTCATGGGGGGGTGGTTCGGGCCGGAACTGAAGTTTGCCGGTTACGACAAGATCGTCATCAGCGGCGAGTCGTCCGGCCTGGTCTACCTGTACATCAATAACGACAAGGTGGAGATTCGCGATGCCAGCCACCTCCAGGGCAAGGGGTGTCAGGAGACCGCAACGCTTCTGCAAAAGGAGTTGAAGGAGCCGAAGATCCAGGTGGCGGCCATCGGGCTGGCCGGTGAAAACAAGGTCTTCCAGGCCACCATCGAGCATGCCAACTCCAGCGCCTCACGCCACGGGGTGGGCGCGGTCATGGGGGCCAAGCGGCTGAAGGCGATTGCGGTGCGCGGGACAAAGGATGTCTATGTCGCCCAGCCAACGAAGCTCTGGGAGGTCTGCCGCGGCAAGTATCAGGAGATATACGACAACAAGAACTGCGGCGACCCCATGGCCCACGACCACAACGAAAGTTTCCATGTGGACAACTTTGCCTGGGGCAATGCGCGTACCCGGAGAAAAGACTACTGGAACAAAGAGCGCGAGGAGCAGTGGGTGGGGCTCTGGAAAGAGGTGCGTACCCGCGATTCCGGCTGTTACAACTGCCCCAAGGATTGCCACTACACGATCTCCTATCCGGGGCGGCATACCTATTTCCTCAAGTGTTTCAACAAGCTTACCTACAGCATGGCGGCCTTTGAGGAGATCGACTTCAATTACAACATCCTGGGGCTGACCAGTGCCTACGGCATGGATGGTTTTTCCACGCCGCAGGTGCTTGCCTTTGCCATTGAGCTCTATGAAGCCGGCATCCTGACGAAAGAGGATCTCCCGGATTTCCCCGAAGGTGGCGCGGAAAGGTTCTTCTACCTCCTCGACAAGGTGGTGCATCGCGAAGGAATCGGCGACGTGCTGGCCAATGGCGTCTATCAGGCCGCCCGTATCATCGGCAAAGGGGCAGAAGCTTACGACCACAACACCACGAAAAAGGTCGAGCAGGTGCCGCTCAAGCTGGGGGTGGTCAACTACCCGTTCTTCCTCATGTACTGCACCGGCGAGAAGATGAACATCACCCAGATCGAGGGATCCTTCCCCCAGGCGCCCATCGCCAACCCGGAGAAGCGTAAAAAGTTTGTCGAAAACTGGTCTGCCGCTCCGGAGCGGTTCAAGAAGTGGCTCTTGGAGTGGGAGCCGAAACAGCACATGCCGATTGAAGCCGCGGTCAATGTCTGCGACTGGAACGAGGCGATGCACTACGTCGACGACGCCATCGGCACCTGCGCCTGGCTGTCGTCGTTCCGCGGGCAGTTCGGCGGGTCCCCCCCCTATCACCTGTTCACCCTCCCGGAAATCATTGCCCTGGCGTCCGGCATCGAGCTCGATTCGGACGGGCTTTTGGAGGTATCCAGACGGAACCGCAACCTGGTGAGAGCCCTCAACATCAGAAGAGGGCTGAGACGGGACGTGGAGAAGCCGCCGGAAGACCACTGGAAGGTACGGGACCCCGAGATGGAGCAGAAACACCTTGATGCCTACTACGAGTTCAAGGGATGGACCAAGGACGGTATTCCCAACAAGGAGACGCTGGACCGGTTGCAGTTGGAGTTCGTCAGTGAAGACTTCGTGCAGCGAGGGATCCTGACAGCCGCCGGAGGCGCTCCCTAGCGAGAGCCCCGGAATAACGCGAGCAGAACTACAGTCGAGGGGATAGTAGCCATGAGCGATCAGTCAAAGAAGAAGATGGTCAGAGAGATAAAAGTCGATCTTGATAAATGCATCGGTTGCCGCGCGTGCGAGGTGGCTTGCTCCGGGTTTCACGCCAGCCCGAAATACAGCAGCTTCAATCCCTCGCGTTCCCGGATCCGGGTGGTCCAGGACCTGGTCAATGACGTGTACGTTCCGCTGCGTGCCGGTGAGTATACGGCGGCCGAGTGTACCGGCAGACAGACCTTCAAGATCCACGGGAAACAGTACACCGAGTGCAACTTCTGCCCCGCATCCTGTCCGTCCAGGGACCTGTTCAAGGAGCCGGATTCCGGTCTCCCCCTGAAATGCGACATGTGCGAGGACGAAAAAATGCCCATGTGCGTCGAGGTATGCCGCCCCGGCGCCCTGACCTACGAGGAAAGGGAAGAGGAACGGGCCGATGAAGAGCCGGCACTGGGTGAGGTGGAGACCGGGCTGCAGTCCCTGCTCCACAGGCACGGCGTCCAAAAGGTCATGGATACCATTGCCCGGTTGTCGCAGAACAAGTGAGACACCAAACGTCATATATTCACTTATAGCGCCAGTATTTCTTATAGCTTACATCTGGCTGTAATTGTTGATGTTCCAGGAGATGTTTCCAAAGCATCTAACTATTCTTATAGGTTCACACAAACCGCGCCGCAAGGATTTGTATTAAGTCATCGTTTTTATTGTGTTACGGCCGGGGGGGTAGCTAGGCATCATGGTTGCATTAATGCAGGTTTCTCTCGTGCAACATAGTTAGCTAACTAAAGAGGACTATACAAAGTGGAAACTGTCGCCCCATTTAAAGAGATCATTGATGTCATTAAAGAAGAAGGCGGTGATGCCTTCAAATTCTGCTACCAGTGCGGCAAGTGCGATTCCGTCTGCCCGTGGAACAGGGTCAGATCGTTCAGCATGCGCAAGCTGGTCCGACAGGCGAGCCTGGGTCTGACCGAGATAGAAAACGAAGACATCTGGCGCTGTAGCACCTGCGGCAGGTGTCCCCAGAACTGCCCGCGGGGGGTGAAACAGATAGAGTCCGGGGTGGCCCTGCGCAGGATCGCCACCCAGAACGATGTCTTCCCGACTGCCATGGAACCGCTCCGCACGGTGAGTGTGGGGCTCATGGGGGAAGGGAACCCCTTCAATGACGATCGGAAAAAAAGGGGCGACTGGGCGCAAGGTCTCTCGGTAAAACCGTTCAAGAGGGAGATGGACGTTCTCTATTTCTCCTGCTGCTACCTGAGCTATGCCCCGCGATTGAAGAAGGTGGCCGCTGCAACGGTCGCGCTCCTCAACAAGGCGGGGGTGAAATTCGGCATCCTCGGCGAAAAAGAGAGCTGCTGCGGCGAAAGCATCCGCAAGACCGGCAACGAGGAGCTTTTCAGGAAACTTGCCAAGGAGAACATCCAGAGCTTCATCGACAACGGCGTCAGGAAGATCCTCGTATCCTCCCCCCACAGCTACCATACCTTCAAGAACGAATATCCCGAGTTCATGGTGAACTTCGAAGTGGTGTACGTCACCGACTACCTGAACGAGCTGATCAGGGACGGCAGGCTCAAGCTGGACAAGGAGTACGCGAAGAAGGTCACCTACCATGATCCCTGTTACCTGGGGCGCCACAACGGCATCTACGACCAGCCGCGGGAGATCCTGACGGCGATCTCCGGCCTGGAACTGGTGGAGATGGCCGACTCACGGGAAAACAGCCTCTGCTGCGGCGGGGGCGGCGGCAGGATCTGGGTGGAAACCCCGAAGGAAGAGCGGTTCTCCGATCTGAGGGTCGGACAGGCCGTCAAAGTCGGGGCCGAGGTGCTGGCCACCTCCTGTCCGTATTGCATAACCAATTTCGAAGACAGCAGGCTATCCCTAGACGAGGGGGTGACCCTTGAAATCAAGGATATCACGGAAATTCTTCAGGAACTTATTTAGGATCGAGGACAGTTATTTCGTAGGTTGGGTTAGCGGCCTCATCGCGTAACCCAACAGCCTTGATTGCTGCCGACTTGGTCATGTTGGGTTACGGCATACACCCGCCTAACCCAACCTACAAAATCTGATTTAACACCTATAAAGGGATGCTCACGGTGGACAATGACATGGCACAGAAAACGTTCATAGATGTTCTGGTGGTCGGTGGCGGTATCAGCGGTATCCAGTCTGCCCTTGATCTTGCCAACGCCGGCTTCAAGGTCTATCTCATCGACAAGTCGCCCGCTATCGGCGGCAAGATGTCGCAGCTCGACAAGACCTTCCCCTCCAATGACTGCTCCATGTGCATCGAATCTCCCAAGTTCAACGAATGCAGCAGGCATCCGAACATCGAGATCCTGACCTATACCGAGGTCGAGAGCGTCAAGGGAAAGGCCGGGAACTTCAAGGTCACCCTGGTGAAGAAGCCCCGCTATGTGATGGAGGAGAAGTGCACGGGGTGCAACATCTGCGTGGAATACTGCCCTGTCAAGGTCCCCGATTCCTACAACCAGAACATTTCCACTAACAAGGCCATTCATATCCATTTTTCCCAGGCCCTGCCGTTGATTCCGTATGTGGATCCGGAGGCATGCCTCTATCTTAAAGACGGTTCGTGCACCATCTGCGAAGGGGTTTGCAAGCCCAAGGCCATAGATCTCCATCAGGAGCCTGAGACGATCGAGGTGCAGGCGGGGGCCATCGTGCTCGCTCCAGGCTTCGAGACCTTCGATCCCAAGCTCAGGAGCGACTACGGGTACGGCATCTTTGAGAATGTGGTGACCAGTCTCGACTACGAGCGGATTCTGAGTTCCACCGGTCCTTTTGAAGGGACGATCAGCCGCCCCTCGGACAAGAAGCACCCCCACAAGATCGCCTGGATCCAATGTGTCGGCTCGCGCCAGGTCAATCCCGAGGGGGGGAACAGCTACTGCTCGGCCGTCTGCTGCGCCTACACCCAGAAGCAGGTGATCCTCACCAAGGACCATGACGCCGGCATGGAAGCCACCATCTTCCACAACGACATCCGCGCCTTCGGCAAGGAGTTCGAGCGTTTCTACCAGCGTGCAGAAAAGCTCTCCGACGTCCGCTTCATCAGAAGTTACGTCTCCATCGGGGAGGAGAATCCGGAAACCAAGAACGTGAGCATCCGGTATTCAACCGTCGATCAAGGGGTGAAGGAAGAGGAATTCGACATGGTGGTCCTCTCCGTCGGCCTGAGTCCGCCGGCCGACGTCAGGACCATGGCCACCACGTTCGGCATCGAGCTCAACGAACATGGCTTCTGCAGGACCAGGCCAGCCAACGCCATTGAAACCACCCGTCCCGGCATTTTTGTCAGCGGCGCCTTTACCGGCCCCGCCGACATCCCCGAGTCTGTTGTGGCCGCCGGTGGCGCCAATGCCCTCTGCAGCGAGCTGCTCTCCTACCGGCGCGGCGACCTCTCCCGGGAGCGGGAATACCCGCCGGAAAAGGACGTCACCAACGATGACATCAGGATCGGTGTGGTCGTCTGCCTGTGCGGCGCCAACATCGGTCGTATCGTTGATACCCCCTCCGTGGTCGAATACGCCGCTGGCTTGCCCAACGTTGTCTACTCCGCGCAAAACATGTTTGCCTGTTCCACGGAGAATGCCCAGCTGATAGCGGATGCCATCGTTGAGCACAACCTCAACCGTGTGGTGCTCGCCGCCTGCACCCCCCGGACCCACGAGCCGCTCTTTAGGGACACCTGCCGGGAAGCGGGGCTGAACCAGTACTATTTCGAATTCGCCAACATCCGGGAACACTGTTCCTGGGTCCACTCCAAAGACAAGGAGGGCGCCACCGAAAAGGCCAAGGACATCGTCCGGATGGCCGTGGCCCGGGCGGCCCACCTGGAGCCGCTGCAGGAGTTCCAGCTGCCGGTCAACAAGACCGCGCTGGTGGTGGGCGGTGGCATGGCCGGCATGACCAGCGCCCTGAACATGGCCAACGTCGGTTTTGACGTCTATCTGATCGAAAAGAGCTCCGACCTGGGCGGCATGGCCCGCCGGATCCACTACACCCTGGACGGGCTTGAGGTCCAGCCGCTATTGGACGACCTGATCCGCAAGGTCTACCGACACCCGTCGATCCACGTCATCCTGGATGCCACCATCACCGATGTCTCCGGTTATGTCGGCAACTTTGTCACCAGGGTCGTCTCCGAAGGGCGTCACCGGGAGATCGCCCATGGCGCCGCCATCCTCGCCACCGGCGCCGATGAATACAAGCCCACGGAGTATCTCTACGGGCAAAATGACCAGGTCCTCACCTCGCTCGAACTGGAGGAGAGGATCAGCAGGCGGGACGAAAAGACCCTCAATGCCCGGACCCTGGTGATGATCCAGTGCGTCGGCTGCCGTGAGGAAGGGAAGAACTACTGCAGCCGTGTCTGCTGCAGCCAGTCCATCAAGAACGCCCTGAAGCTCAAGGAACTCAACCCCGAGATGGAGATCTACGTCATCTATCGGGACATGAGGACCTACGGGTTCAAGGAGGACTACTACCGTGAAGCCTCCAACCGGGACGTGAAGTTCATCCGTTTTGATCCCACCGACCAACCGGTGGTGGAGGTGGCCACGGAGGGTGGGCAGCCGATCATCCGGGTCACCGTGCCGGACCCGATCCTCGGCCAGAAGCTGGCCCTTGATGCCGATCTGCTGGTTCTTGCCGCTGCCGTCGTCCCCTCGGCCGCGAGCCAGGAGATGGCCAAGCTGTTCAAGGTGGCCCTGAACACGGATGGTTTCTTCCAGGAAGCCCATGTCAAGCTGCGACCGGTCGACTTCGGCGCCGACGGCATCTTCCTCTGCGGTCTTGCCCACTATCCGAAACATATCTCGGAGACGATAAGCCAGGCGTACGCCGCTGCCGGCCGAGCGGTCAACATGCTTACCCGCGACTCCGTCACCGCCTCGGGTGCCGTGTGCGATGTGACCAGGAGCGCGTGCGTGGCCTGCGCGGCCTGCATTACCGCCTGTAAGTACGACGCCATAGAATTCGTGGATACCCCGTACGGCAAAGAAGCCACGGTCAACCCGGCTCTGTGCAAGGGAGACGGTCTGTGCAACACCAAGTGCCCGACCGGGGCCATCTACCTGAAGCACTATACGAACGAGGAGATCTGGTCACAGATCGACGCGGCGCTTCCGGAACTTGATTGAGACCACTAATGTACCGAGCCGGCCTTTGCCGGTGAGAAAGGAGACGAGCATGAATACATCCCTTGAGTTTAAACCGCGGGTCGTCGGCTTTTTGTGTACGTGGTGAGCGTACGGCGCTGCCGACCTGGCTGGAGTTTCCAGACTGCAATATACAACTGAAACAAAGATCATCCGTGTCATGTGCTCAGGCAGGGTCGACCTGGACTTTGTCCTGCGCGCCTTCGCCAGGGGAGCTGACGGGGTATTCGTCGGCGGCTGCTGGCTTGGCGAATGCCATTATGTCACCGAAGGCAATTACGATGCCCTGAGCATGATGCATCTGGCCAAGAGGGTACTCGAAGAGGTGGGGATCAATCCCGACCGGCTGCGGCTCGAATGGGTTTCCGCTGCCGAGGGGATGCGCTACGCCGAAGTGATGAACGATTTCGGCCGCAGGCTCAAGGCACTGGGACCCATCGGCTCAAGCGAAGGGATCGATAAGGACGCCCTGAAGCTGAAATTCGAAGCGGTCAAGAAGATACTCCCCTTCCTCAAGCTGGTTGAACGGGAGCGGCTGCGGGTCCGGTTCAAGACAGAAGCGGAATATACCAAATTCTTCAGCAGCCCCGAGGTGGATACCCTGATCCGTGAGGTGATTGCCGAAAACCTGGCAATAAGTCAGATCACCACACTCCTGGCAAGGAACCCCCTTACCACCAGGGAAATCTCCGAGGTGTTGAGGATTGAGCCGGCCGAAGTGGCCAGATGTCTCAATGTTTCGTCGCGACAGGGATTGATCAGGTACAACGAAAGCCAGAAACGGTACGCCATCGCCTGAGGCGCTGGGCTGACTGAGAAGAAGAGAGGTCAGGAACTATGGACATCGGCAGGATTGACCAGATTATCGACAAGCATGGATGCAAGGCCAGTTCGCTCATACAGATATTGATCAATATCCAGAGCGAAAACCACTGGCTCCCCAAGGAAGTGCTGGAAAGGGTCAGTGAGCGGCTGACTGTACCCATGAACCAGATTCAGCACATCACCACCTTTTATAAATCGTTCAGCCTGGTTCCCAAGGGGCGCCATGAGGTTCATGTCTGCATGGGTACCGCCTGTCATGTCCGTGGCGCACAGCGTGTTCTCGACACCGTCGAAGAGCTGACCGGCATCAAGCCGGGCGAAACGGACGTCGATCTCAAGTTCAGCCTGGAAACCGTCAACTGCATCGGCTGCTGTGCCCTGGGACCGGTCATGGTGGTCGACGGCGAGTACCATGGCAACATTGCCCCGTCCCAGTTGGAAGACGTGCTGAAAACCTACGAGTAAGGGAAGACCATGCCAAAGATAAATTCCTCCGCCGAATTCGAAGCATTAAGGAAGGATGTCTTGTCGTCCAGGGATCCGAACCGCCCCTGCATCGCCGTATGCACCGGGTCCGGCTGTCTCGCCCTCGGCGCGGCGAACCTGGTCACTGCCTTGAAGGACGAGATACAGTCGCAGGGGCTGGAACAGAAGATCGAGGTCAGGGAAACAGGCTGCCCCGGCTTCTGCGAGCGGGGCCCCCTGATCGTCATCTATCCCGAAGAGACCTGCTATCTCAAGGTGCAGCCGGCCGACGCCAAAGAGGTCATCGCCAGCGTGCTGGAAAAGAAGGTCATCGACCGGCTGCTCTATGTCGATCCCGTGACCGGCGAGCGGGTCGTTCATGAGATGGACATCCCCTTTTACAAGAATCAGTTGCGGCTCCTGATCGGCAACAACATCAGGCTCGACCCGACCAGTATCGAGGACTATCTGGCAATCGGCGGTTATGCCGCCCTGGAGAAGGCGCTCTGCCAGATGAAACCGGAAGAGGTGGTGGGGCTGGTGAAGGAGTCGGGCTTAAGAGGGCGGGGGGGCGGCGGCTTTCCTTCGGGGAACAAGTGGGAATTCACCCGCAACGCTCCCGATCCGGTAAAGTACGTGGTCGTCAATGCCGACGAGGGGGACCCCGGCGCGTTCATGGACCGGGCCCTCCTGGAGGGGAGCCCGCACGCGGTGCTGGAAGGTCTCATCATCGGGGCCTACGCCATCGGCGCCCATGAAGGCTATCTCTACGTGCGTCAGGAATATCCCCTGGCCGTGGAAAACATCACCCTGGCCCTCAAAACGGCCGAAGAGTACGGCTTTCTGGGGAAAAACATCCTCGGCTCCGGCTTCGATTTCACCGTCGAGGTGGCGCAAGGGGCCGGCGCCTTTGTCTGCGGCGAGGAAACGGCACTGATCCGGTCGCTGGAGGGGAAGGCGGGAGAACCGAAACCGCGGCCGCCGTTCCCAGCCGTGAGAGGGCTCTGGGACAAGCCGACCAACATCAACAACGTGGAGACCTGGGCCAATATCCCCCTGATCATCAACAAGGGGCCTGCCGCCTTTGCCTCGGTCGGCACCGCGGGGAGCAAGGGCACCAAGATCTTCTCCCTGGTGGGGAAGGTGAAGAACACCGGCCTGGTTGAAGTGCCGATGGGGATCACCCTGCGGGACATCGTCTACAAGATCGGCGGCGGCATCCCCGGGGACAAGCGGTTCAAGGCGGTGCAGACCGGCGGCCCGGCGGGCGGCTGCATGCCCGAGTCGCTCTTGGACATGGAGGTCGACTTCGACCAGCTTACCAAGGCCGGCTCCATGATGGGGTCCGGCGGGATGATTGTCCTGGACGAAGAGACCTGCATGGTCGACTTCGCCAGGTTCTTCCTGGCCTTCCTGGCCGACGAATCGTGCGGCAAGTGCGTTCCCTGCCGTGAAGGTATCCAGCAGATGCTGACCATCCTGACCGACATCACCCAGGGGAAGGGGAAGATGGGGGATCTGGATCTCCTGCTCCAGCTCACCGAGGTGTCCGGTGCCTCCCTGTGCGCCCTGGGCAAGGGTGCCCCCAACCCGGTAATGAGCACGCTGAAGCACTTCCGGGATGAATACGAAGCGCACATCGAGGGAAAATGCCCGGCATTCACCTGCAAGGAGCTGTTCTCCTTCTATATCGAGCCTGAGAGGTGCCAGGCATGCACGAGCTGCGGCAGGAAGTGCCCGGCAGGGGCGATCGAAGGCGGGAAGAACCTGATCCACGTGGTCGACCAGGAAAAATGCACCAAGTGCGGGGCCTGCCTGGAAGCGTGCCCCCCCCGCTTCGGCGCGGTAACGAGGATACCGGGCAAGGCCGTCCCGGCCCCTCTGCCTGAAGACGCGAGAACAATCGTCAGGGGGAGCAAATAGCCATGAGCGAACTGGTCTTACAGATAGATGGCATAGAGGTTACGGCAAAGGAAGGCGCGACCATTCTGGAGGCTGCCGAGAGCGTGGGGATAGCCATTCCGACCCTCTGCCACCACCACAAGCTGGAGCCGTACGGCGGGTGCCGGGTCTGCTCGGTGGAGGTGGAAGCCAACGGCAGGACGGTCGTTGTTGCCGCCTGTACCTACCCGGCAGAGAAGAACGTGGTCGTGCGCACCAAAACCGAAAAGCTCGACCGAATCCGGAAGGCGCTCGTGGAGATGATGATGGCCCATGCGCCGGATTCCGAAAAGCTGGTGGAACTGGCTGAGGAGTACGGGGCGGACAAGGACCGGTTCAAGAGAAATCAGTCATTCTGCATCCATTGCGGTCTCTGCGTCCGCTACTGCAACGAGGTCAAGAAGAAGAACGCTCTCGGGTTCATCGACCGGGGCGCGAAGAAGAGGATCTGCTTCATTCCGGAGATCGCCGCCAAGGAGTGCTGGAGCTGCAAGGAGTGTTTCCCGCTCTGCCCGACCTCGGCGCTGCAGGCCGCCTTCGTGCTGAATGAGGCGATCACGACGCCGTCCTCTGCGGCGCACTCCTGCTCCTGTGGGCATGGGGCGGGGAAGTAGCCGCAGGCTGGCCTTTGCCTGGCCGTCAAACGCCAGCCTGCGGCTGACAAATGGAAGTCGTCTCACTTCCACCTGAACCTGTTTTGTCCGCCGATGCGGAACTAACTGAAAACGCGGCCGATCCGGTGTCATACTCCGTCGCGGAATGATTAGAAAAATTGACCAGGGTTCCCGCTTCAGGTAGATTGGTGCCTCATTGATGACATGAGGTGACACCGTGATGGAGGGAGCCACAACATAATGTCGCACTGCCGCTGCGGGCCGATTCGAAGGCCTGGGCGGCTTTTTTTGTTTTTGGCTGAACGAATGGTTGTAGTTTGTTTGAGTGGGCACGTTGCGGTGTTGCGATTGGACCTTTTTTTTCAACTGAAGCATCTTGGAACCCTTGGTTTTGACTCCTGGCCGCAAAAACGGGAGCGTGATTGTGTTACTAAGATCTTTTCATGTTCACGGACTAAATGTTCCGTTTGGATAGATGAGCGGTTCACGCGCGTGCGCGTGAACCGCTCAATAACATGTTGAGCGATAAGAGAAATGAGGAGCATGAAAAAAGCAGAAAAGATTGAAATCATAGGTTATGCGCTGGGAGCTATTGCAATTTTCACGCTAATCCAGTCGCCGTTATTGAACGCTATCGGCGTCTTCATGACGATACGGATGCTTTGGCGACTCAAAGTTATCTATTATTGTCCCCAGGCCGTTGAACGAAAAGAACATGAGTAAAAGCGAAAAACAATTTAAAGAAAGCAATTTGTACGCGGCCGCGATGGCAATTGGGGCATTTATTGTCTATTTCATCGAAGAATTAGTAGGCTTCGACAAGATGAATCTGGGAGCAACACCCAAGAAATTTGCTGAAGTTGCGGCCGAATGGCCTCGTCTACTGGGTCTTTCCGTGCTGGTTTTCGCAGGAACCTGGTGGTGGAAAATGTCCCAAAAGGAAAAAGAGACATTTATATGCAATAGCTGTGGCGTGGCAATAGAAACGGATAAGGACGATGCCGCGGAGCTTTCACAACTGACCTGCAAAAACTGTGGTGGAAACATGGAAGAGCTGGAAGGGTACTTCGACCGTCATCCCAACAAAAGACTATAAAGAGAAGGATCAGCGCCCAACACCGGCATAGACACTGACGCGGCAGGGTAAGGCTCTGCCGCGCAGGTCATGCCGAGCCCCGTTAACTGACAAATATGAGGTGTAATGATGAAATGGGTTACTTCTATCTATTCAAAAAAAGAGGTAATGCGAGCTGGTGAAGTGCTGATTAGCGATGCGAGCACAGACGACGAGCGATCAATTGCAATGGACGTTCTCTCAAACTGGAGAGCTGCGCACGCGTACCCTATGCATGCGTTGCTAATTTTCTTAAGGACTCAATCCAGTAAAATTGATAATAACGCAATTGTAGTGCAAAGATTGAAACGTACTCCATCAATATTGGATAAGCTGTTGCGTTTTCCCCAAATGAAACTTCACCGCATGCAAGACATTAGCGGTTGCCGTTCTGTAGTTAATACGGTTAATCATGTGGAAAAACTATCTAACGTACTAACTACAAGTAGAACACGACATAAATTACACAAACAAGATGACTATATACAAAAACCGAAAGAGTCGGGTTACAGAGGAATCCATCTCATTTATAAGTACAACGGAAACAAAAAAGATTACGAAGACTTTTTTGTTGAAATTCAACTACGATCCAGAATTCAGCATTCCTGGGCCACTTCGGTAGAAATCGTAGACCTATTTACCCGGCAGGCATTGAAGGCTAGCCATGGGAATCAAGAATGGCTCGATTTTTTTAAGTATGCTAGTGCGGAGTTTGCAAAACTTGAGAAAAGGCCTGTTGGTGACCACTTAGATGGTATTGACACGAAGGCTGAATTACAAAGACTTTCTGAGACTTTGAATGTTGTTAAACGACTTAACGCTTTTGCAGTTTCGACTCAATATGTTGCAACCAAGCAAGACAATAAGACCGATTACTTTCTCTTGGAATTGACCAGTGAAACCAACGCTATAACAGTAACGCAATTTGCCTCCTCTGACTTAGATACAGCAACAAAAACATATCTGGAAAAAGAAAAATCCGCGAAAAAAGATTCTTCATATGATGTTGTATTGGTTGCCGCGGGATCAATGCACGCCCTTAAAGCTGCATATCCGAACTATTTTGCTGACTCTAAATCTTTTTTAAACTATCTCGCAAAAGTGATTAGTTAACATGCCACTGGACCGGATGAACCGGTCACTGGCCGGCCCGTTGAGCAACAAAATAAAGGTAAGAATCGAAATGGCAAAAATTAACCACGACCGCCCATGCCTCAAATATATAGACGGTATAAAACGCGAAATTTCCGAATTGGACGCGCTTTATAAATCGGAGCAATTAGCTGTTGAAAAAGCTGTCAGGCCAGTAAACAAGCTTACTGTAAGAAACGAAAAAAGACCTATAACAGCTCTGGACAGGAAAATTCATCTTGTTGCCTGTAGCATCCTAGCTCATGTTGAACTGCATCGTGAAGTTTCACTATGTAACAAGCTCGTTACATCCTTGAAAGGAGCTCGAAAAACTGCGGCAATAGAATGGTTTTGCGCGACTGGTGGGTTAACAAATTTGAACCCTAAGACAAATAAACGTGGTTCAGACTTATTTTTTGTCAAGCAGCATAAAATAGACAGGAATGAGGCCGAAGCAAAACCATTTTGGGAATTTTTGCCTGGGGTTAAGAGACGAGTTTTCAACTTTGAAGAAGAAATAAAGAGAATAATCACGGCCTGTGATAAGTGTCTTGTGAAACCTGTTCCAGATCCAAGGGATAATATCGACCTTGTGTTGTTGGGAAAACTAAAAGTACTCGTTAAATCAAGAGTTTAATAACTCTCAGAAATACGGTTGACGACATGCTCAACAACCGGCGGCAGACGGGCTACGCTAACGCTTCGCCGCTGCGCCTCAGCCCCGTTGTCGCGACACGAAGTCGCGTTGATGACTGTCTGGCTGTGCCCCGTAAGGCACTGACCAGACCCCGGAACCAACGGGGGGGACGCTGTTATCTATTTTTCTATTGGGAACCAACGTGAGGAATTCCGGGGAAATCCAGTTTACAAAACTGTCTTCCCTGTCTATCAAAAAGAAAAATGTGGCAGACAAATTTGTGGTCTTCAATTCCTGCCCTTTTCCAGCTTTACAATCTCCTCAATGTCCTGCCTCAATGCCGGAATCTTGTTCTGCACAATATCCCAGACGAGTTCATAATCAACGCCGAGATAATCATGGATAAGCTTGTCCCGCGTTCCAGCCATCTTGCGCCATTCAACCTGCGGATACTTTGCCCGTATCGCGTCTGGGATCTGCTTGACCGCCTCGCCGACAATTTCGAGACTCCTGACAAAAGCCCGCTTCAATGTCTCATCACTGAGAAATGCTTCGCGGCTCGTTGTAGAGGCGACCTTCAGCAGGTAATCTGCCTCGACGAGGATATGCTCGCAAAAGCTAATGAATGGTTTCATAGTGGACTTCTTCTTCGATGTACCGCTTGATGAAGGGGCTGATTGACTCAGGGGTCAGCAGGTCTACGGAGCGGCCCAGCAGGTCTTCGAGAAAAAAGCAGAGTTCGATGAAGTTGTCGTAGTTCTTCCGTCCCTCGTCGAATTCCACGATCAGGTCCACGTCGCTGTCATCACGGGCCTCGCCACGGGCGTAAGAGCCGAAGATCCCAATCCTCTTCACCCCATGCGCGAGGAGAAAGTCGTCGTGTTCGCGGATACGCCGCATTATCTCGCTTCCGGTCATGTTTTGCCCCCTCCTGCGGGCGCTCTTCGCGCAATTGTACTGACACGGCACCATTATGCAAGTGAAAAGGCCCGACACGAATTCCGGGGCAGTTCCTGAATTCTGATTGCTTTGACTTCGGATATCCAGCCCTTATAAGGCACACGGTCTCCGCTTCCCTACGCCGCTGCACTCTCACACGTTGGCGACCAGAAATAGCGAATCAGGGCTTTTCTTGACAACTTGTCACTAAAATATAATATTGAAGAAAAACAGCGAGGTTTATTCATTATGCAAACCATGACAGTCGGTGAGGTCAAAGCTCATTTTTCAGAAGTCCTCGACATGGTGCAACGTGGCGAGGATGTGGTGATCAGTTACGGCAAGAAAAAGGAGAAGATCGCCGTGCTGGTCCCTTTTTCGCACTATCAGGGCAAGCCGCAACGCAAGCTGGGGCTGCTGGCAGGAAAGGCGACCTTTTCGTTTCGGGATTTTGCCATATCCGATGATGAATTGTTGAAGTCATGAGTTTTCTTCTCGACACCCATACGCTGCTCTGGGCACTGTTCGAGCCGACTCGACTGGGCAGTAAGGGGGCGGAGATTCTTGGTAATGCCGACGAGACCATATTTGTCAGCGTGGTCTCCTTCTGGGAACTGTCGTTGAAGTATGCTATCGGCAAGCTGGAACTCGGCAATGTCACCCCAGACGATTTCCCCGGCCTTGTCCGGCAGGCAGGTTTTGAGGTTTTGCCGCTTGCCGAAGCTGATGCCGCAACCTTTCACCATTTGCCGCGACTGGAACACAAGGACCCTTTTGATCGTCTGCTGATCTGGCAGGCCATCTCCAGGAAACTGACTTTCATTTCTCAGGACAAGGCGTGTGCTGCGTATAAGAAGCAGGGGCTCAAGGTGATCTGGTAAACCGGGGCCAGATCCTTTTTCTCTTTAACATCGACGGCATGCTCCGCGCTGCGTGCGACCATGGTCATGGCCAGCGCGGTAATGGCTCTTCAGATTGCGCCGGCCCTCTTCAGCAGCTTGGCCACCGACTCGGCAAGGATGCGGTACCCGTCGGCATTGGGATGAATCGGGTCCGACTTGAGGCTGCCCGTTGAGAGAATCTGCCGCAGTGCCTTCGCCTCCAGGGGGATGGCAAACTCGCCGGCAATCTTTCCGTAGAGCTTCGGCAGCTCCAGCCCGAAACCGAGCCTGGGGACCGCGATCAGCACAACGCCCACGCCGCGCTCCCTGGCCATGCCAACCATTGCCCGCAGGTTTTCGGCAGTTTGTTCCTCATCCTGCCGCCGCAGAAAATCGTTGCCGCCGAGACAGAGCAGCATGAGGGCCGGCCGGTGTTCTTCCAGCACGGCGGCGAGCCGCTCCCTACCCTCAGCCGTCACCTCTCCCGGCAGTCCGGCATTCACCACCCGCCTGCCGATGAGCCGTTCCAGAACGCTCGGATAATTCTCAGCCGGTGCCGCCCCGGTTCCGTAAGTGATGCTGTCGCCGAAGGCGAGCACCACCGCATCCGGCGGCAGCGGCGCCAGCTTCGCCCCCCCCTGGCAGGAGATCAGGCATACGCAGGCAAGGATCAGCGCCGCTCCGAGGCGGGAGACGATCGCGCCCGGACTGCTCATGTCCGCGGCTCCGTCCGGGTTATCACGCTCCGCCTAAGGCCGAGCAGCTCACGCGCCGCGGCCATCGCCGAGGCGAAGCCGTCCATGCTGGCGTGGAAAATGGCGTTGGGCTCTCCCTCGTCATCCCAGGGCCAGCCGGTCCGCACGATCATGATAAGGAGCTCCTCCAGTTCGTCCACCCGCCTCCTCAGGTCGCTGTGCTCCTTCTCCATCTCAGACAGGAGCGACAGGTCTATCGTCCCGTTCTGCAGGCATGTTCTCAGTCGTTCCAAGGCGTGTGGCATAATGGAATCCTCCGTGACAGGTTAGTACTAGCACAGCCCGGCGCAGCAGCCCTTCCTGCCGGTCAAGGGGGGCCATGCCGATAAAGGACTGGAAATCGGCACTGAATCAGTTCAGTATCGGACTGTCTAATTTTTGTAACGGACAATCGGGAACAACAGCTAGTCGCCCTCTCCCCCGGTATGCTTGCAGTGACAGTCCAGGGGGCACAAAAAGGAGCATGTCATGCACTTGAGCGAATGGCTCACCGTTTTCATAATCGGCTGGTTCGTCGTGATCACTCCCGGACCGAACATGGCAATAGTCATCCGCAATAGTCTTGTTCATTCCCGTAGTGCCGGCGTCTATACTGCGGCAGGCCTTGCGTTAGGCAACCTTGTTCATATTACTTACTGTCTGGTCGGCATTGGTTTCCTCATCAGTAAGTCGATCCTGTTCTTCACTGTCGTCAAGTGGCTTGGCGCAGCGTACCTAATCTATCTCGGCATCAAATCGCTACGCGCACAACCACATTCTCCCTTCGCCCAATCGTGCACAACTCCGGAAATAACCCGCAGTTCTGCGTTACGTACAGGGTTCTTAACTGATTTACTCAACCCCAAGGCAACGCTCTTTTTTCTAGCGCTCTTCACGCAAATCGTTCGTCCCGGGACACCGCTGATTGCACAAATCGTTTACAGCATCACAATTGTGGCGCTGGAATTTGGTTGTTTTGCCGTTCTTGCGGCGATCATCGGCCACCACTGGGTACGTCGGCGGGTTGAAGCTGTTAGTCACTGGATCGAACGAGTGACCGGCACTGTCTTAATTGCACTGGGAGTACGAGTCGCTTTTGCCGGATCAAGCCAATAGCACTCCATGGCTGTTCCCGTATCGCCCAACCCGTGGGGTGGGCTGTTTTCACAAGTTCACTGCCACCGTCTGTCCAGGTCTAAAGCCCCCTACGTTTCCCCTCACCGGAACTGCTCCGGCTCCAGGCCATAACGGGTCAGCTTGTCATAGAGCGTCTTCTTCGGTATCTGCAACAGGTGGGCGGCGTCTGCTACCACCCCCTTCACACTCCGTAACGCATCGCGGATCAATCCCCGCTCGTAGGTGTCCACCTGGGCCGCCAGCGAGGCTGCAATTGTCCGGCCCGGCTCCAGGCCATCGCCGACGCCGAGGCAGAGGCGCTCGGCAGCTGCCTTGAGCTCCCGCACATTGCCGGGCCAGTCGTGCTGTTGCCAGCGGATCAGGTCCTGCCCGTTCCAGGCCGGCGCCTCCCGGTTGAACCGGCTGGCTGCCTGGGAGAGGAAGTAGGCCATCAGCGGGGCGATGTCGCCCGGCCGCTGCCGAAGCGGCGGCAGCTCGATGGTCACCACATTCAGCCGGTAGTAGAGGTCGGCCCGAAATGCCCCCTTGTCCGACAGCTGTTTCAGGTCGGTCTTGGTCGCCGCCACCAGCCGGCAGTCAACCGGAATCGAGCTGTTGCTGCCGAGTCGCTCGATCCGGCGCTCCTGGAGCACCCGCAGGAGTTTGACCTGGAGCGCCAGCGGCATCGATTCGATCTCGTCGAGAAAGAGCGTGCCGCCATTGGCATACTCGATCTTGCCGATACGCCGCCGGTCGGCGCCGGTAAACGCCCCTGCCTCGTGCCCGAACATCTCGCTCTCGAAGATCGTCTCCGGCAGTGCCCCGCAGTTCAGCGCCACAAATGGTCCCTTGCGCCCGCTCTGGGCGTGGATGGCATGGGCGACCACCTCCTTGCCGGTCCCGGTTTCGCCGAGGATGAGCACGTCCACGTCGGTGGGGGCCAGGGCGGCAATGGAGCGGCGTACCTTCAGCATCGCTTCCGACTGACCGATCAACGGCATTGCCCCCACGTCGACCAGCTGTTCGTGCAGCCGGCGTATCTCCAGGAGCAGGCGGCGTTTCTCCAGTCCCCGGCGGATGACGTCGACCAGCCGTTCCGAGTGAAACGGTTTTTCGATGAAATCGTAGGCATTGGCCCGCATGGCCTGTACCGCCATCGATACATCGCCATGACCGGTTATCAGGATGACCGGGAGGTCGCGGTCGCGTTTCTGCAGCTCGTCCAGCAGCTCCAGCCCGGACATCTTCTGGAGCCGCACGTCGCTGACCACGACGGCCGGGGGATCGTCCTCCAGGGCGGCGAGGGCGCTCTCGGCATTCCGGAAGGCGCGCACCGACAGGTCGGCCAGGTGGATAGCCTGCTGGCAGCCGTGCAGCACCGCTTCATCGTCTTCGACGAGGTACACCAGGAGGTGGTCGGGTGAGTTATGTCGGGTCATGCAATGCTTCCTCCAGCAGTATGGTGAACTCCGCTCCTCCATCGTCACTGTTCCGGGCAGTGAGGCTGCCCCCCAGTTCCGTGATGATCATGCGGGATATGGCCAGCCCCAGCCCCAGCCCTTGGCCGGCGGACTTGCTGGTCAGGAACGGCTCGAACAGCCTCGACATGATTTCCGGTGCGATGCCGGGGCCGTTGTCACGGATGGCGATCATGACGTGGGGCGCCTCGTAGCGGACCGCGACGGTCACCTGTCCGTCCGGCAGCTCCGCGACCGCGTCCAGGGCATTGCGCAGGAGATTCACCAGCACCTGCTCAAGGCGGACGGAATCGGCCAGCACCTGTAGCTCCTGCGGAAACGGCGGCAGTTCGATACGGGCGCCGGTCTGTCGTCGGCGCGGCTCGACCAGCATGACCGCCTGGCTGATCGCATCGGCGATCCGCATCGGCTGCAGCTCGGCAGGGGCCTTGCGGGCGAAGGTCTTAATCTCGGCCACGATCCGGCCCATCCGGTCGGCCATCTGCCTGACGAGCCCGAGGTTTTCACTCACCTCCGGCAGTCGGCCGCGCTCCAGCAGGCTGACGGCATTGTCGGTCAGGGTGTGCAGGGCGGTCAGCGGCTGGTTGAGCTCGTGGCTGATGCCGGCGGACATCTGACCGAGCACGGCCAGTTTGCCTGCCTGCACGGCGTTGTCGCGGGTCTCGCGCAGGATGCTTTCGGTCGTCTTCAGCGCCTCGATCTTTTCCTCCAGCGACACGTTTGTCGCCACCAGGTCGCTGGTCCGTTCCGCGATCCGCTGTTCGAGCTCCTGATACGCCTGTCGCAGGGCCGCTTTCGCCTGGCGCCGTTCCTGGTACCGCTTGGCGTTCAACTGGAAATGGCTGACGATGAAGAACAGAAAGGCGGTGGCAAAGCTGGCCGCAACGCCGGCCAGGAGAGCGCTCTGGCGTTCCTGATCCGTGTTTACCAGGAGGATCATCCTCCAGCCAAGGGGTCCGACCTTTCTCGACTGGACGAGATAATCGCCCGGCTCGTCACCGGGGAGAACGATCCGGGCCATCGAGCTCCCTTCCCGGAGACTGAAACTCGTCTCCAGCGGGACCAGGGAGAGGTTGTTGTAGGCGCGGGTGGTACGGAGCTGTTCGAAGGCATCCTTGCCGAGCTGCGTCAGGGTCCGGTAGCGCCATTCCCTTACCGACGTCAGAAAGATCACTCCCGAGTCATCGGCCAGGAGGACATTCTCCCCGCTCTTGAGGAGTGCGGACTCGAAGCTGTCCAGGTTCACCTTGATGGCGGAGACCCCCAGCCTCTTACCATGCACCTCCACCGGGGCGGCGAGGAAGTAGCCGGGCAGGCCGGTTGTCATGCCAATGCCGAAAAAGCGGCCGAGCCTTCCCTGTATGGCATCGCGGAAATAGGGGCGGATGGCATAATTCTTACCCACATACGATGTCGGCTGGTTGAAATTGCTGGCTGCCAGGGTCAGGCCATCCGCATTCATGAGATAGGCGGCGGCAATGTCCGAAACTCCCTGGATATCCCGGAGGTAACTGTTGGCGGCCTGTTGCAGAGCGGTGTCGTCAGGATGGAGCAGGAGCCTGCCGAGCTTTTCTTCGTGGGCGACGAGCCTGGGGAGCGATTCGTTGCGGGTCAGCACGGATTCCAGGCTCAGGCGGTAGAACTCCATGTGCTGACCGGTAATTATCCGCAGCGCCTCGATGTTCCGGGTCAGCAGTATCTGCTGGGTGACCCAGCCGACCAGCAGGCAGACCAGGATCGCCGATCCGGCCTTCACGGCAAGCCTGACGAGGGTGGGGCGTAACTTTCCGGTGCCGGTGTGTGCGTTCATAGGTGAGCCGAGTTGCCTGTTGTGGGGTGGTCGGGGTACAGAGTAACGACGATAGTAATACAGTATCCTGCGCAGTTCAAAACTTTACTACGTGGGGTGCTGTTTCGGGGGCGAACGGGTGGAACGGTCAGTTGCAACCGCCAGTTCAGGGTGGCCAGACGAGTGAAACGGTGATGCACCCCCCCTGCTCGTGAAAGAGATTGTCCCCCAGGGTGACGTTCATCCCCACCTCGGAACAGTAGTCGAGTTTCCCCGGCCTTTCCTTGGCGAGTTGCTCGTTCCAGGAGTACTCGCCCGCCGTGTAATATTCCTCGGTCCCGGCGTCCGTTCGGGCCGAAAAGCCGGAGAAACGCCACGGCATGCCAAAACTGATGTCTACCGGCAGGTGGGTGACCGAGTTGACGAACTCGATCCGCCCCTTCTGCCAGGCCCAGAGCCAGATGGTGCTGGAGCCGCGGTCCCCCGAGATCCTGACCGGACGGACGAATCCTGCTGCCAGCAGCAGCGGGATCAGGGTGGTCAAGAAGACTATGCGGCACCATCTGGTTCTGGACATGGCAGCGATCATTTCACGAGCCCTTTTTCCTTGTAGTAGCGGAGTGCGCCCGGGTCGTAGGGGATGGTGCCGTGGACGAACTTCACCGCGTTGGCCGGGGTGTTGTCCTTGGCCGCCTTGACCGCTTTCTGCAGCTGGGCCTGGTTATCGAACAACGCCTTGGTGATGGCGTAGGAGTACTTTTCCGGCAGGCTCTTCGGTCCCACGAACAGGTTCCAGAAGTCCAGGGTCCTGGTGTCCTTGGCGCTGCCGTACACGCTCTTGGGAATGACCCCCGGTTCCATGACGCCGGGGAATTTCTTCAGCAGGTTCTTCACCACATCGCCTTTCGGGTCCAGATCGATGAATTCCAGCTTGGTCCCCTTGCGGGACAGGGTGGTCGCCAGTTCGGTCACCGAACTGGTGGGGAGTCCGCCGGACCAGAAATAGGCGTCCAGGGTGCCGTGGGACAGCGATTCACCCGATTCGCCCGCACCCAGCCGCTCCTGTTTGGCCAGATCGGAGGTCTTAACCCCGGCTGCATCCATGACCATGAACGCCTCCAGTTCGGTACCGGAACCGGGCGCGCCGGTGGAGACCCGCTTTCCTTTCAGGTCGGCCACACTCTTGATACCCGACCCGGGGGCGGCCACGATCTGCAGGACGTTGGGGTAGGCGGCCCAGAGGACCCTGATGTCCTTGGCCGGCTTGTCCTTGAACTTGTCGATGGTGCCGGTGTAGGCCTGGTAGGCCGAATCCGGCAGCACGATGGCCATGTAGTAGGTGTTCTTCTTCGGGTCGCTGCGGCGCTGCACCAGGAGCAGGTTGTCCACCGAAGCGGCGGTCTGGATGGCGGTTGCCTCCACCCCGACATGTTTCGTGAGAATCTCAGCCACTGCAGTGCCGTAGTAGTAATAGACACCGCCGATGCCGCCGGTTGCGATCAGAATCTTCGGTTTCTGCTCCGCCGCGGTGGCCAGGGAACCGAACCCCAGCAAGACTGCTGCCAATACTCCGACGATCTTCTTCATGTATTCCTCCTTGTGGTGGGTATCTGCTACTCAGCTATTTGTCATATCTACACGGGCATCGCTATAACCCCTCCTGGCCTCCCCCTCACCCGGCCTTTGGCCACCCTCTCCCGGAGGGAGAGGGGAACTGAGTACCTTCTCCTTCCGGGAGAAGGATAGGATGAGGGGCTAAGGGGAGGAATGTAGTTCTCCCCCTCTTAAGGTAAGAGGGGGCTGGGGGGAGTTATGTGCCGCCGTTCACGACCCCGCCTCAGGCTCCGAAACCGTACACGGTTCCACACCCTCGAGATCCTCCACCACGGCTGCATCCTTCTTCCTCCCCAGGAAGAACCAGAGCGAGGCGGCAACTGCCGCCAGGTTGATCCAGAGGAAGGGGACGAACATGCCGAGCGACAGGATGCCGAGCGACCAGGACTCCCACTTGAGCAGCGGCCGTCTGGTGTACCCCACCGTGGCCGCCGCCATGAGGATCGCACCGATTGACACCGCAGCCAGGCGGACGAGGAAGCCGGTGACCGTGTCGAACATGGAGGTGGTGCGCCACATCGGGATTATCAGTAGCGCTGTTCCCTGGTACGCCAGGATGAAGGAGAACCCCAGCAGGTATTTGGGAAGTGCCACTTTGGCTGCATAGATCCCGGTCTTGAGTGGGTCTGTGTGGAACACCGACGACGCGGCATAGGCGGAAAGTGCCACGGGCGGTGTGACGTCGGCCATGACGGCGTAATACATCAGGAACATGTGGGTGGAGAGGAGCGCCGCTTCCTGCGGTATGCCGTTGGCCATGGCCACCTGCATGATGGCCGGGGCGGTCAGGGCCGAGGCCACCACGTACGTTGCCGTCGGCGGGATACCCATTCCCAGGAGCAGCGTGAACCCGGCAGCGAGGAAGGTGGCCATCATCAGGCTTTCGCCGGAAACCATGGTCAGGAACTGGGAGAACTTGTTCGGTAGGCCGGTCATGACCATCAGGGTCAGGATCAGGTTGGCGCAGACTACCGCCGTGCCGATCGGAATAAGCGAGGAGAAGCCGTTTGCCAGCCCCTTGATTAGGACCAGCGGGCTGGCGGGGCGGAGCGTCGGGTCCAGATAACTCAAGACAACGAAGAGGACCAGGGCGCAGACCACGGCCAGGCTGACCGAATACCCCCAGTAGATGAACCCGACGATCAGCAGGATCGGCAGGAAGATGAAGCTGTAGCGCAGGAAATAGCGCCTGCCGTACCGCTCGCCATCTTCCACCGGCTTCAGCCCCTTCATTTTGATGTACAGGTAGTTGTACGAGATGATGGCGACGATGTAGAGCAGCATCGGTCCGAGGGCCATGATGCAGACCCAGGAGTAGGGGATGGCCAGTATCTCCACCATGACAAAGGCCATGGAGCCGAGCACGGGCGGGGTGATCATGGCAATGGTCCCCGATGTGGCCGCGATCCCGGCCGCCTCGTACTTGCCGTAGCCGCCCTTTTCGAACATCGGCTTGGAGATGGTGGAGACGAACTGGGTATCTGCCGCGCCGGAGCCGCTGAACATCCCCATGAAGATGGAGGCGATCACCGTGACGATCCCCGGGCCGTCGGGCCTGCCGCAGGCGGCCAGCGACGCGATGTTGCCGATGATGCGCCCCAGGTTCAGGGCGCCGATAATGCCACCCAGGATGGTGAAGTAGACCAGGTATTTCAGGGAAACGCCGGTTATCATGCCGAACAGGCCGGCCTCGGTCTCGCTGAAAAGCTTTGCCAGCAGCAGGTCGAAGTCGAACGAGGCGTGGGCGAAGATGCCGGTGAACAGGTGGCCGTACAGGTTGTAGAGCAGGAAAGTCAGCACCAGGCAGGGGAGGATGGCGCCGGTGTAGCGATAGACCTGGCCGAGGAGGAGCAGGGTCAGGCCGAACGCCATGACCAGGTCCCACGGCTCGGGCACCATGGCCCGGTCGATGATCTCCTTGAAAAGAATGACCTGATACAGGTAGGGCACGAAGACCAGGACGGCCCCCAGTTTATCCATCCACCCCCCTGAACGGGGATGCACGGCCGGCAGGACAGCCGTCAGCCAGAAGAGCGAGGCGACGATCTTGAATTTCAGCGCCAGATCGATCTGCCAGAAGGCGTACAGGGGAAAGGCTGCCATCAGGGCGAAGATGTACGCCCCGACCCCGGCCTTGCCGCCGCTCCGGCGCGAGGAGAGCAGGTACCCCGCTACCAGGAGGAAAAAGACGTGGGTTGCCCGCTGGACCTGGGTGAGATCCAGGATGGAGAGAGAGGCCTTCGCGAACGGCGTGTAGGGGTGGATTACCAGGTAGAGGCTGTACAGACTGGCGATGACCAGGAACGGGGTGATCACGAAGCGGTTGAATCTGCCGGTATCCGGGGTTTCCGAGTGCATTTCCATGATGCTGTTTCCTTTCCTTTGAGCAGGAGGTTCTGCAATAACTCAGTTTCGCTTACAGCGGCTGGCGCTCGGGCACGTTTGCTCCACGAGACGTTCGGCCCTCATGTATGCAGCAAGTCAGCAGGCGGGCAATAGGCGAGGAGCTGGGCGAGTTCGCGCTTCAGCTCGGCATCGATCTGCGCCCCGGGGTGGCGGACGTGAGCGGTGCGGATCGCGCCGCGCTGCCGGTATATTTCCTTGCGCAGTGCCAGGCCGATGCCCGGCTGGAACTCGTAGCGCAGGAGCGGGCAGGCGCTGTAGAAGATGCGCTGCGCCTCTTTGAGATCGCTGCGGACAAAGGCGCTATAGATGGCCACCAGCAGCTCGGGGTAGGAAAAGCCGGTCATGATGCCGTCGGCACCCCGCTGCAGTTCATCGAGAAAGTACATCCCGCCCAGTCCGCCGAGGATGCTCAGTTCCGGGCAGAGCCTGCGGAGCTGGCTGATCTTCGGCCCGGTGGGCGGCTCTTCCAGCTTGATGACGCTTACCTGCTCGATCTCTCCGAACATCCGGGCGACCAGCTCCGCGTCCAGCAGGATGCCTGTGGTAGCTGGGTAGTCGTGGAGAATCAGCGGGGCCTGGACGGCCTCGCCGATCCGCCGGTAGTAGTCGAAGATCGCGCCGTTCTTCTGGACCGGTGGCGGTGCCACCAGCAGACCGGCAGCACCGCCGCTGATAGCGGCGATCCCCTTGGCTATGGTCAGATCGGTACCGGCGGCACCGGCGCCGGCGAAGACCGGTATCCGCCCGGCGGCTGCCTGCACGGCAATGCGGAGCAGTTCGGCCTGTTCCGCCTCACCGAGCTTGGGCGCCTCGCCCATCACCCCGAGCACCACCACCCCGTCAACACCCAGCCGCACCAGAAAATCGATCAGCTGAAAGAGGCTTTCTCCGTCCAGTTCCCCCTGTTCGTCAAATGGGGTGGGCACAATAGTGTGGACTCCCTTGAACCGTTCGCTCATCGTCCATCTCCTCCAGGTCCCGACCGGACCATATAGTGAAATGAGAACATTATTTGTAAGTAATCATGAAGCTGGGACTTAAAGGCCTGCTATGCCCATGTTTGACAAGGGGGCGGAAACAGCACCGATTCACTGTTTTGTCAGTATGTAAGAGCAATTCATGTGCCCCTTTGTTTGATTGTTGGCAAAAATAAATACGTCGTTATATTGATTGGTTGCGGCGCTGTTTTGTGTTGGAGGGAGAGGCGCGCGTGCGGATTTTCGGAATACGGTGTAAGGGTTGTGCGGGCGGCCGCACGGAGAGGCGGGCGTGTGAGGGAATGTGGTAATGCCGGACGGAAAAGGCCCGGAGCATCATGCCCCGGGCCTCTGTTGAGTGGTGGATCTTGAGGACGGGATCAGTTCTTTACGAACGAGAGAGCGGTGCGCACGTTGCCAACAAGGTTGATGAGTCTGGGACCGATATCCGTTTCGATCAGCTGTCTGGAGAGTTGAAAGGATGCACCGCTGCAACTGAACACCATGATGGTTCCGTCATCGAGTGTGAGAGGCACTGCGGCGGCATGGACCTCGGTTCGCCAGGTGCCGAGGCTCGTGCAATAGCCGAACTCCCGGTACTCCGCCATCGCCTTGTCAATGCCGTCCTTGATGAGCGGCCAGTTCTGGGTCTCGTTGGCACGGATCTGCTCCATCAGTTCGGTCCTCTTGTCCTCGGGAAGGGCGCACAGGTACGCCTTCCCCATCGAGGTCGTCGCGATGGGGATCTGCGAACCCACATCGAGCTGGACTGCGAGTGTGGAGGTATTCCGATAGGTGTCTATATAGATCATGTTCAACTGGTCACTAATGCCCAGATTGACCGATGCCTGTGTGTGTTCGGCCAGGGCCTGCATCAGTGGCCGCGAAATGCGGCGGATATCCATCTGGGCCAGCTTGGCGTAACCGAGACCGATCACGGCATTACCCAGGCAGTACTTGTTGTGCGCGGTGGAATAATTGAGGTAGCCGAGTTCTGCGAGGGTGAAGGTCAGCCGCGAAACGGTTGACTTGGGCAGTCGTGTCCTTTTCGAGATTTCCTGGTTGCCCAGATAGTGGTCGCTGGGATGGAAGCAGCTCAAGACCTCCAGCCCTCTTGCCAGCGCCTCGACAAATTTTCGCGCATTTTCTGGGGTCCTGTCGGTTCTGCGATCCTTTGTCATCCCTCTTGTCTCCCCTTAACGGCCTGGGCTTTGGTTCTTTTCAAACACAGGTTTGCATAAAGGCAATTTCATGTCAACAGTAATTAGGTGTATTTTGGGTAAAGTGTTCCGTACTGCGGTACTATGAAAAATACGGTAATGAGGGTGGAATGTGTTGACGATGCTGTATTCCCTTTGAAAATAGGTAGCTGTATAGATGGGAGGTGGGTGGTCAATTGTGTCCCAAGGCAATAAATTTTTGTTTGAAATCTCTCTTGTTTATAGTATGATCAATTGCAGAACAAATGTACCGCATGGCGGAATATGTCGTGTCGGTTGGCCGATGTTTTGGGTATGTCAATAATCAAGGGAGAGTACGCAATTGGACGGTCCTCTGAAGCATGTGCGGGTGTTGGATTTGAGTCGGGTGCTGGCCGGCCCGTGGGCAGGGCAGACCTTGGCCGATCTGGGTGCAGAGGTTATCAAGGTTGAGCGTCCGGGTGTCGGTGACGATACCCGCGGCTGGGGGCCGCCGTTTCTGGCCGACAGGGAGGGGAAGCCAACCCGCGACGCCGCCTACTTCCTTTCCGCCAACCGGGGGAAAAAATCGGTCACCATCGATTTTACCCGCCCCGAAGGGCAGGATCTGGTGCGGAAGCTTGCCGCCAGTAGCGACATCGTGCTGGAGAATTTCAAGGTGGGGGGGCTGGCCCAGTACGGTCTCGACTATGCCTCCCTGAAAGAGATCAATCCCGGCATCATCTACTGTTCCATCACCGGCTTCGGCCAGACCGGGCCCTACCGTCAGCGGGCCGGTTATGATTTCCTGATCCAGGGGATGGGCGGCCTGATGAGTGTGACCGGGGAGCCCGATGGCGAGGCGGGCGGACCGATGAAGGTCGGGGTAGCGATCGTCGACATCTTTACCGGCATGTACGCCACGACGGCGGTTCTGGCGGCACTGGCCTGTCGCGAGCGGACCGGCATCGGCCAGTATGTCGATCTGGCCCTGCTCGATGTCCAGGTGGCAACCCTGGCCAACCAGGCGACCAACTACCTGGTCTCGGGCCGTTCTCCGGAGCGCCTCGGCAATGCTCACCCGAACATCGTCCCGTACCAGGCCTTTGCCACCAGCGACAGTCATATCATCCTGGCCGTGGGCAATGATGAGCAGTATCGCCGGTTCTGCGGCGTGGCCGGGGCTCCTCACCTGGCAGCGGACGAACGGTTCGCCACCAATGCCGACCGGGTGCGCAACCGCGCCAGTCTCGTTCCGCTGCTCCGCGATATATTCAGGCTCCGGACCAAGTCCTGGTGGATTGCCGAACTGGAAAAGGCCGGCGTTCCGTGCGGGCCGATCAATACCATTGAGGAGGTCTTTGCCGACCCACAGGTCCGGGCCCGCTCGATGTGTGTGACGGTTGAGCACGCTGACGCCGGAGAGATCCCGCTGGTCGGCACGCCGATGAAATTCTCCCAAACCCCTGCAGGGTCGTTGCAGCCGCCGCCGCTCTTGGGTGAGCACACAACGCAGGTGCTGGAGCAGTTGCTCGGTGTTGACGGTGACACAATAAACTCGCTGCGCGAAACCGGCGTTATATAACCCGCTGCGCTAGATGCCGACAGTGTCCGAAGCGTCATGGCAACATCTTCATTTCCAGGTATAGTCGCCAGTTTCAGAAAAATTATTTTAAGCATAATTTCTTGACAAAAAATTATGTATTGTGGTACTCGATTACTATAATAGTCTGTAAAACAGTTTTTAAGTTCCGCTCTGCGGTACATGTAGCGATATGAGTGATTAAATAGAGGCTGTTTCGGGTGATACGCAACTAACACGATCGACGAGGGGGACACCATGTATTTCGGACTTACTGATGAACAGAAGATGATGCAGGACGTGGCCAGGGATTTCGCCCAGAAGGAGATCCTTCCTACACTCAAGGAGGACGAGGCAAACCATAGGTTCCGTCCCGAACTGGTCAAGAAGATGGCCGACCTCGGGTTCTTCGGCTGCGCCCTGCCGGAGGAGTATGGCGGCAACGGCTGCGGCTTTCTGGAGTCGGTCATCATCGCCGAGCAGCTGGCCATGGTCAGCGGTTCCTCGCGTCTGCCGCTCAACATGCAGAACATCGGTCCTGCCATTACCGTCAACAAGTTCGGCACCACGGCGCAGAAAGAGCGCTTCATCCCCGACTGGGTCAGTGGCGAGTCGTTCGGCTTCTTCGCCATTACCGAGCCCAACTCCGGTTCCGACGTCATCAGCATGGGAACCACTGCCACCGATCGTGGCGATCACTGGGAACTGAACGGTCAGAAGATGTGGATCTCCAATGCCCATCTGGGCGACTGGGGTCTGGTGTACGCCATGACGGACAAGAGCAAGAAATACCAGGGTATGACCTGCTTCATCGTCAACCTGAAGGGGAACGAGGGGATCGTCACCGCTCCGATCGAGACCAAGCTCGGTCTGCACTGCGCCCCGACCGGCGAGATCTCCTTCAGCCAGGCCAGGATTCCCAAGGACTCGGTCCTGGGCGAGGTGGGCCAGGGGTTCCAGATCTGCATGTTCCAGTTGAACAACACCCGGATCAGCTGCGCGGCCGGCGCGCTGGGGATCGGTGGCGGCGCTGTCGAGGCGTCTATCGGCTACGCCAATGAGCGGACCCAGTTCGGCAAGAAGATCGGTTCCTACCAGATGATCCAGGCCCAGATCGCCGAGATGGTGGCCGAGCACGAGGCGGCCAAGCTGCTCGTCTACCAGGCGGCCTGGCTCAAGGACCAGGGGATGCCCAACCAGTACCAGACCTCCATGGCCAAGCTGTTTGCCTCCGAGGCAGCGGTAAAAGCCTCCTGCGACATGATGAAGATCTTCGGCAGCTACGGCTTCTCCACCGAGTATCCGGCAGAGCGCATCCTGCGCGATTCCATGTCGCTGCGTACGGTCGAGGGGACCAGCAACATCCAGAAGACCATCATTGCCGGCATCGCTCTCGGCGATGTGACCAACCGGTAGCCGGTTTCCATCCGGAAAGGAGGGGTGTTGTGACTGACTGGTCAAAGGTTATGGAGGTCTTCGTCAGTGGCGTTCTCGGTGTCTACCTCATCATGGGCCTCTTGATGGTTCTGACCCAGCTCGGCCTCAAAGTTACCGGGCATATCGAGAACTGGCTTAAGCGAGATGCGCCTGAGCCGCAGCCTGAGCCGAAACAGGCGCAGTCGTAGAGAAAGGGAAAGGTCGACGCTATGTTCAAGATATTCGAGGGGTTGATTGCTTCAAGCGGAGTGGTTAACCTGACGTTCGGCAACATCGTCATGTGGCTTATTGCCTTTATCCTTCTCTACCTTGCCATCAACAAGCAGTATGAGCCGTTGCTGCTGCTGCCGATCTCCTTCGGCATCCTGATCGTCAATCTGCCGCTCACCTTTCTCATGGAACCGGAGCACGGACTGGTCTGGTTTTTCTACCACTACGGGATCGAAAAGGATATCATCCCGCCGCTCATTTTTCTCGGTCTGGGGGCCATGATCGACTTCGGCCCCCTGATCGCCAACCCGAAGACGCTGCTGTTGGGTGCCGGCGCCCAGGTCGGTCTCTACGTCACCTTCTTCGCGGCCATCCTGTTCGGTTTCGATCTCAAGGAGGCAGCCTCCATCGGCATCATCGGCGGTGCCGACGGACCGACCACCATCTATCTCGGCTCCAAGCTGGCTCCCCACATGCTGGGCGCCACGGCGGTCTCCGCCTATGCCTACATGGCTCTGGTCCCCATTATCCAGCCGCCGATGATGAGGCTTCTGACCACCGAGCACGAGCGCAAGATAGAGATGGGCAAAGTGCGTCCGGTCAGCAGGCTGCAAAAGATAGTCTTTCCCCTTCTTACCGCCATCATCGTCATGCTGCTCGCCCCGCCGTCGGCCCCCCTGATCTCCATGCTGATGCTGGGAAACCTGTTCCGTGAGTCGGGGGTCGTTGAGCGGCTGACCAATGCCTCTTCCAACGAACTGATGAACATCGTGACCATCTTCCAGGGGCTTTCCGTCGGTGCCACCATGACCGCCACGGTCTTTCTGAGCCCCAAGGTCCTGTTCGTCTTCTTCCTGGGACTGTTCGCCTTCGTCATCAGTACTGCTTCCGGTCTGCTCATGGCCAAGTTCATGAATCTGTTTCTCAAGCAGAAGATCAACCCCCTCATTGGCGCCGCCGGGGTTTCTGCCGTGCCGATGGCGGCGCGCTGCGTGCACAAGGTCGGCTCGGAGGCCAATCGTCGCAACTACCTGCTCATGCATGCCATGGGTCCCAATGTGGCAGGCGTGATCGGTACCGTGGCGGCTGCGGCCATGTTTTTAAGAAATCTCGGATGACACATTCCATAACAAGAGGAGGAAGCCATGGCTGAACTGACATCACCCATCAACGGAAAGGTCTGGAAAATCTTGGTAGCAGTCGGAGATAAAGTCGAACTGGACGACGAAGTGGTCATCCTCGAGGCACTGAAGATGGAGACCCCCATCTACTGCGATGCCAGCGGTACCGTCGCTGAGATCAAGGTCAAGGAGGGGGATGCGGTGAATGAAGGGGACATCCTGGTAATCATCAACTGATTTTCCGCCACTACAGACTCTGCGCCCCCATCGCAAACCGTCAGGAGCGATGGGGGTCTCATTATTCGGGAATCTGATTCAGAACCATTCATTGTGAAAGGAATTTGTCATGGCACGCAAACAAACACCATTGCGCCCGTATTTCGAAAAAATGGCCGATATCGGCAAGGCACTCAGTGAATCAGAAGTCAAACGCGCCCAGGAAAATATCGATCTCGTCCGGGAGCAGGAGCGGATTCTCGCCCAGGAGACGGAGAGGGTGAAGAATGCGGGGATCCCCGCCAAAAAGATCCATGAACGGGGCGGGATGACCATCTACGACCGTCTCGACTACCTGGTGGACCCGGGAACCTGGTCTCCCCTGCACACCCTCTATAACCCCCGGGACAATGAAGAAGGATGCACCGGGGTCGTCAACGGCATCGGCAAGATCGAGGGGAAGTGGGCGGTCATCATCGGCTTTGACAACAAGGTCATGGCCGGTGCCTGGATCGCCGGGCAGTCCGAGAACATCCTCATGGTCACCGATATGGCCAAGCGGCTCAACGTGCCGCTGGTCTGGCTGACCAACTGCAGCGGCGTCAAGCTCATGGAGCAGGAGACCGTCTACGCCGGCCGCCGCTCCAGCGGCGCCCCCTTCTACCGTCATGCCGACCTGAACCATCTGGGGATTCCGATCCTGAACGCCATCTACGGCACCAACCCGGCCGGCGGCGGCTATCAGGGGATCAGCCCCACCATCCTGCTGGCCCACGAAGGGGCGAACATTGCCGTCGGCGGCGCCGGCATCGTCGGCGGGATGAACCCCAAGGGGTACATCGATGCCGAAGCGGCCCGGGCGCTCATCGATGGCACCAAGAGCTTCAAGGCCAAGGATCCGGGGCGGGTGGAGACCCACTTCGATCACACCGCCTATTTCCGTGAGGTGCACGACACCGAGAAGGGCGTGCTGGACGGCATCAAGGACTACATGCGGATGATGCCCGCCTATGACCCGACCATGTTCCGGGTCGCTGCTCCCGCTCCGCCCAAGTTCCCGGTGGAGGATCTCAACATGATCCTCCCGGCGAACCAGAAGCGTCCCTACGACGCCGTCCAGATCCTGGCCCGCCTCACGGACAACAGCGAGTTCATGGAATACCGCCCCGACTACGGGCGCGAGGTCTTTGCCGGCATCGGCAAGATCGACGGCTTCCCGGTCGCCTTCATCGGCAACCGGCAGGGGGTCTTCCCCGGGTATCCCGAGTATGCCAACGGCGCCTATCCGGCGGTCGGCGGCAAGCATTACCGTCAGGGGCTCATCAAGCAGGCTGAGTTCGTCACCCTCTGCGGCCGCGACAACCTGCCGATCGTCTGGCTGCAGGACACCACCGGCATCGATGTCGGCGATCTGGCCGAAGAGGCCGAACTGCTGGCACTCGGCCAGTCCCTGGTCTACTCCATCGAGCAGACCGATCTCTCCATGATGTGCGTGGTGCTCAGAAAGGGTACCGCGGCGGCCCACTACATCATGTGCGGCCCCCAGGCCAACAACAACAATGCCTTCACCCTGGGCACGCCGCTGACCGAAATCTACGTCATGCACGGCGAAACCGCAGCCGCTGCCTCCTATGCCCGGCGTCTGGTCAAGGAGGACGAGGCGGGCAACGACCTCACCCCGGTCCTCGACAAGATGAACCAGATGATCCAGGACTACCAGGACAAGTCGCGGCCGGCCTACTGCGCCATGACCGGTTTCGTCGACGAAATCGTGTCCTTGCCCGATCTGCGCAAGTACATCCAGGCCTTTACCGGCGCCAACTACCAGAATCCGAAGTCGATCACGCCGGTTCATCAGATGCTTCTGCCACGCATCATCAAAGGGTAAGGGATTCACCCGCAAGGCCCCGGACGGTATCGCCCGGGGCCTTTGTCCACCGCGTTGCAGTGGGCATCCACCCGGTCAGGATAACGCGAAACCCCAGCATTTCATCTTTCACGTCGGTCTACGGTCTACTTCTAACTATATCTTGAAAGGAACTGCACATGAGCAAAGCAAAAAAACCATTGGGGATTACCGAAGTCGTCCTGCGTGACGCCCATCAGTCCCTCTTCGCCACCCGCCTTCGTCTGGACGACATGCTTCCCATCGCGGACAAGCTGGACCAGGTGGGGTACTGGTCCATCGAGATGTGGGGCGGAGCCACCTTTGACTCCTGTATCCGTTTTCTCGGTGAGGATCCCTGGGAGCGTCTCCGGGAGCTGAAGAAGGCCATGCCGAAGACGCCGCAGCAGATGCTGTTCCGGGGGCAGAACATCCTCGGCTACCGCCACTATGCCGACGATGTGGTGGAAAAATTCGTCGAGCGGGCGGCGTTCAACGGTATCGACGTCTTCCGGGTGTTCGACGCCATGAACGACCCCCGCAACCTCGATACGGCCATCAAGGCGGTCATCAAGCAGGGACGGCACGCCCAGGGGACCATGTCCTACACGGTCAGCCCGGTTGACACCATCCCGAAGTGGGTCGATCTGGGCAAGCGGATCGAGGATATGGGTTCCCATTCCCTCTGTATCAAGGATATGGCCGGCCTGCTTTCTCCCTACACCGCCTACGAGCTGGTCAAGAAGCTGAAGAAGTCGATCAGCATCCCGATCCACATGCAGTGCCACGCCACCACCGGCATGTCTACCGCCACGTATGTCAAGGCCATTGAAGCCGGCGTTGAGAATGTCGATACCTCCATCTCCTCCATGAGTATGACCTACGGCCACTCGGCTACCGAGGCTCTGGTGGCCATCATGTCAGAGACGGATCAGGCGACCGGACTCGATATGGTGCTGCTGCAGGAGATTGCCGATTACTTTACGGTCGTGCGCAAGAAATATGCAAAGTTCGAAGGTTCCCTGAAGGGTATCGATGCCCGGATCATCATGGCGCAGGTTCCCGGCGGCATGTTGACCAACATGGAGAGCCAGTTGAAGGATCAGGGTGCCGGGCACAAGATGGATGAAGTGCTGGCCGAAATTCCGAAGGTACGCGAGGACCTCGGCATGATCCCGCTGGTCACCCCGACCTCGCAGATCGTCGGGACCCAGGCGGTCATCAACGTCCTGACCGGCGAGCGGTACAAGTCCATGACCAAGGAGACCGCCGCCGTTCTCAAGGGGGAATACGGCGCCACCTCTGCACCGGTGAACAAGGAACTGCAGAAGAAGGTCCTGGCCGGGGCCGAGCCGATCACCTGCCGTCCCGCAGACCTGCTCGACCACGAGATGGACAAGCTCACCGCCGAGCTGCGCGGCCTGGCAACCGAGAAAAACCTCAAGTTCGGGGACCACGAGGTAGAGGATGTGCTCACCTACGCCCTCTTCCAGCAGGTCGGGCTCAAGTTCCTCGAGCATCGTGACAACCCGAGCATGTTCGAGCCGGTTCCCACCGGCGAGGAGGCCGCCCCCGCTGCCAAAGCCGCTGCTGCACCCGCAGTTGCCGGCGGAGAAGTCTTCACCGTTACCGGTGGTGGCCAGACATTCGTGGTGCAGGTCGCCAAGGCGACCGGTGCCGCCGCTGCCGCTGCCGCTGCTGCCGCCAATGCCGCCGGGGCTTCTGCCGCCGCACCGGCCGCTGCTGCCTCTGCCGGAACCGACATCGTCTCCCCCCTTGCCGGCAACGTCTGGAAGATCGAGGTTGATCCCGGGCAGGAGGTCAAGGAGGGTGATCTTCTCCTGATCCTCGAGGCGATGAAGATGGAGAACGAGATCTTTGCCGACCGGGACGGCATCGTCGGTACTATCCACATTGAAGAGGGTAACGCCGTCGACATCGGCCAGCCGCTCGTCACCCTGATCAGTGACGCGGCCTCGCCCGTCGCAGCCCCCGGCTCTCCGGCTGTTGCCAGCGCTGCCGCTCCCCCCAAGAATGGGGTTGCTGCACCGCTTGCCGGCAATGTCTGGAAGATAGAGGTAACCCAGGGCCAGAAGGTTCAGGAAGGTGATCTGCTGCTGATCCTCGAGGCGATGAAGATGGAGAACGAGATCTTTGCCGACAAGGACGGAATTGTCAGTCAGATCCTCATTCAGGAGGGGAATGCCGTCGACATCGGCCAGGTTCTCCTTACCCTGGACTAAACTACGGAATATCACGTTGTTTCTTTAACTGTGCGTTCAGACTGACATCCGCACCCGGCCCCTCCCGTTTCAGGAGGGGCCGGGGAGGGTGCCGACTTGAGTGTAATATGAAGAGGTAGCCGCAAGGGCGGAGGGATATGGATATGAGCAAGAAAACTGCCGCACTGGAATATCACTCAACCGGCCGCAAGGGGAAGATAGAGGTCATTGCGACCAAACCCTGCCAGACCGCACAGGACCTTTCGCTGGCCTATTCCCCCGGAGTTGCCGAGCCCTGCCTGGCTATCGAGCAGACCCCCGAAGATGCCTATCAGTATACTGCCAAAGGTAACCTGGTGGCCGTTGTCTCCAACGGCACCGCGGTCCTCGGTCTCGGCAACATCGGTGCCCTGGCCGGCAAGCCGGTCATGGAGGGGAAGGGGGTCCTCTTCAAACGCTTCGCCGACGTCGACGTGTTCGACATCGAACTGAACAGCGAGGACCCGGACGAGATCATCCGTGCCGTCCAGATGCTGGAGCCGACTTTCGGCGGCATCAACCTGGAGGATATCAAGGCCCCGGAGTGCTTCTACATAGAAGAGGAGCTGAAGAAGACCATGAACATTCCGGTCTTCCACGATGATCAGCACGGTACCGCGATCATCTCCGCAGCCGGTCTCATCAACGCCCTGGAGCTGGTAGGGAAGAAGATCGAAGAGGTCCGGCTGGTGGTCAACGGCGCCGGTGCCGCGGCCATCGCCTGCGCCAATCTGGTGGTCTCCCTGGGGCTCAAGCGGGAAAACCTGACCATGTGCGACACCAAGGGGATCATCTATCAGGGGCGTACCGAGGGAATGAACAAGTACAAGGAGCGCTTTGCCGTGGATACGCCGCTGCGCACCCTGGAAGAAGCGGCAGTGGGGTGCGATGTCATGTTCGGACTCTCCTCCAAGGGGGCCTTTACCCCGGAGATGGTCCGTACCATGGCGGTCAATCCGATCATCTTCGCCATGGCGAATCCCGACCCGGAGATCACCCCCGAGGAGGCCCTCAAGGTGCGCGGCGACGTGCTGGTCGCCACCGGCCGCTCCGATTACCCGAATCAGGTCAACAACGTGCTCGGTTTCCCGTTCATCTTCCGTGGCGCCCTGGATGTCCGGGCCACCACCATCAACGAGGAGATGAAGATAGCGGCGGTCTTCGCCCTGGCAGAGCTGGCCCGCGAAGAGTGTCCCGACTCGGTCTGTCGCGCCTACGGGAACGTCAAATTCACCTTTGGCCGCGACTACATCATTCCGAAGCCGTTCGACCCCCGGGCACTGCTGCGGGTTGCCCCGGCCATTGCCAAGGCGGCCATGGATTCAGGGGTGGCGCGGCAGCCGATCGCCGACATGGACAAGTACGTGGAGGCGCTGGAGTCGCTCCAGGGTAAAGCGAAAGAAACCCTGCGGATGATCATCAACAAGGCGAAGTGCGACCCGAAGAGCATCGTCTTCCCCGAGGGTGAGAACGAGAAGATCCTGCGGGCGGCGCAGGTACTGGTCGAGCAGGGGATTGCGCGGCCGATCCTGCTGGGGAACGAGGCGAAGATCCGCTCGACCCTGGAGGAACTGGGCATCGACCTGAACGGTGGGGTGACGATCATCGATCCGGCCAGCTCCGAGAAGTCCGAGGCGTATGCGGCTGAGCTCTTTCAGCTCAGGCAGCGCAAGGGTCTCACCCTTTCCGAGTCGAGGCGGCTGATGACCCGTAAATCCCGGACCCATTACGGCTGCATGATGGTGCGTCAGGGGGATGCTGACACCCTGCTGGCGGGGATCGACGCCAACTATGCCGAGACCATCCGGCCGGCCCTGCAGGTGATCGGCAAGCAGGAGGGGCTGTCCAGCGTCCACGGCCTCTACATGATGGTCTTCAAGAAAGGGATCTATTTCCTGGCAGACACCACGGTCCGCACCGATCCCAATGCCCTGGAACTCGCCGAAACCGCGATCCTGGCTGCGGAAAAGGCGAGGATGCTGGAGATTGAACCGAGCGTTGCGATGCTTTCCATGTCCAACTTCGGCTCCGTACACCATCCTCAGGCAGACAGGGTGCGAAGCGCGGTGGAAATCGTCAAGCAGAAGGAGCCCGGGCTGGCAATCGATGGGGAGATGCAGGCGGATACCGCGGTGGTGACGGAGATCCTCCAGTCGAGCTTTCCGTTCACTGTTCTCAAGCAGGCGGCCAATATCCTGATCTTTCCGGATCTCACCTCGGGCAACATCTGCTACAAGCTGCTGCACAAGCTGGGCGGGGCGGAGGCCATCGGCCCGATCCTGATGGGGATGAACAAGCCGGTTCACATTCTGCAACGGGGCGATGATGTCATGGATATCGTCAACATGGCCGCCATTGCCGTTGTGGATGCCCAGAATTGCAGCCGCGCATAGGGGAACCAACCCCGGAGCGGTCAGGGAGTACCAAGGCCATGCATGCAACCGACACAGCGTTTCATAGAGTAGATGCCCATTACGCGCACCAGGACCTGGAAGCCACGATCCTCGATGCCCTGGTCGCGGCCGGCAAGGACCCCGGGGCTCTCAAGGCAGAAGACCTGGCGGCGATCGACGAATTTCATGTGCGTGGCCGCAAGGCGACCTGCGATCTTGCCCGGGATATCGGCCTTGACAGGCAGATGCAGGTCCTGGATGTGGGGAGTGGCCTCGGCGGTGCCTCGCGCTATCTCGCCCAGGAGTTCGGTTGCCGCGTCACCGGCCTCGACCTGAGCGCCGAGTACTGTCGGGTCGCTGCCGGTCTCACCCGGCGCCTCGGACTGGATAGCCAGGTTTCCTTTCAACAGGGGAACGCCGTTGACATCCCCTTTCCCGACGCTTCGTTCGATATCGTCTGGACCCAGCATGCGGCGATGAATATCCCCGACAAATCGAGGTTGTATGGCGAAATGTGGCGTGTCCTGAAACCCGGCGGACGGCTCGCCATCTACGACGTCCTGGCGGGACCGGGGGGGGACGTCTACTTCCCCGTTCCCTGGGCACGGGAGCCTTCGATCAGCTTTCTGCTCACCTCACGGCAACTGCTGGACACCCTTGCCGGGATCGGCTTTGAGATCCAGATCTGGCGCGACGTGACGGAAGCGGGCCGTTCCTGGTTCCGAAACATGAAGGATAACATGCGCAAACATGGTCCGCCGTCTCTCGGTCTCCAACTGCTGCTGGGACCGGAATTTCGCCAGATGGCGCACAATCAGTTTCTCAACCTGGAAGAAGACCGTATCGCCCTGATTGAAGCAGTCGTGAGACGCCCCGTCAATTGCTGACACACGCAGGGGGGGCGTGCTATCATCCCTGGCAACGATTGCTGCACAAGGGGGTTGTATGGACAGATCAGCACAGCATGACATGGTGATACCTGAACTCAAGGATTCGTCTCTGGAGGTGGATAATCGGATAGCCGTTCTCACCTTGCGACGTAACGATGTGCGCAATGCCCTGACCGGAACGGCACTCATCGACGATATCGTACGGACGGTGCAGTGGGTCAACGGCGAGCAGGCGATTTCGGTGCTGATCATCACCGGCGACGGGGCGGCCTTTTCTGCCGGTGGCAACATCAAGGAGATGCAGGCACAGAGCGGCAGTTTCGCCGGGTCGTCGGTCGAGATTCAGGATCATTACCGGCGGGGGATACAGCAGATTCCGCTGGCCCTGCACACCGCGGAGATTCCGGTCATTGCCGCCGTCAACGGCCCGGCCATCGGGGCCGGCTTCGATCTCGCCTGCATGTGTGACATCCGCATCGCCTCGACCAGGGCCAAAGTGGGTGAGACCTTCATCAATCTCGGCATCACACCGGGAGACGGTGGCGCCTGGTTCATGCAGCGCCTGCTCGGCTACCAGCGGGCCGCGGAGTTAACGTTTACCGGCAGGGTCCTGGAGGCTGACGAGGCACAGAGAATCGGGCTGTTTCTCGAAGTGGTGGAACCGGAGGCACTCATGCCGCGCGCCAGGGAGTTGGCAGGTCAGATTGCCGCCAAGCCGCCCGTCACGCTGCGGCTGACCAAGCGGATGATGAAACTGGCCCAGCGGAGTGAACTTCCGGATTTCCTCGATCTGTGTGCCTGCTTCCAGGCCATGGCGCATCACACGCATGACCATCTGGAAGCGGTCAACGCCTTTCTGGAAAAGAGAACCCCCTCCTTCAGGGGTGAATGACGGCGATGCCGGGTGACGGTACCAACAGCGGGTGCGAATCGGCTCATGCAGCACGCAATTATCGATGTCCAGATGCATCTGTTCTGTCGGGCGGCGAAGAGATAGACAACCGGATATGCGGTGAAAATACAACCAGTTTTTGGGAAACGCCCTGTTTGATGGCGTAGGACAAGGCAATGATGACGCATGGCGCAATGACGGTTCAAAAGGTGTTATGGCTCAGACTCTTTTGTCTTGACAGGTAATTCGGTATTGTGGTACTTGAATGCTAAATGATTGTGTATACAGGATCTGGAACAATGTTGCATCGGGTGTAGAGGGTTTAGTTTCGTGTGGATGGGGAAGCGGTACCGGGAACGTTATCTATGCCGAGGAGGGCTGATATGAAAGATGTTTTTGTGGTCGAATCGTTGCGTACACCGCTGGGGTCCTTTGGGGGCGCGCTCGCCGATGTGGAAGCTCCACGCCTGGGGGCAACCGTCATCAAGGGATTGCTGGAGAAGACCGGCCTTCCGGCAGACGCCATTGATGAGGTGATTGTCGGTCAGGTGCTCAGCGGCGGGGCTGGCCAGGCCCCGGCCCGTCAGGCGATGCGTTATGCGGAGCTGCCCGATTCCATCCCGGCCATGACCATCAACAAGGTCTGCGGAAGCGGCCTGAAGGCCCTGATGCTCGGGGCCGGCTCGATCCGTCTCGGTGATGCCGAACTGGTCATTGCCGGCGGCATGGAAAACATGTCCCTGGCACCGTATGCGCTCAGCAAGGGACGGTACGGGTACCGGATGGGGAACGGGGAACTGCTCGACCTCATGGTCCACGACGGCCTGCAGGATCCGTACAGCGGCAAGCACATGGGGGTGATCGCCGAGGCGACCACCGAAAAATACAACCTGAGCCGCGAAGAGCAGGACGCATTTGCCATCGATTCCTATCGTAAAGCCCAGGCCGCCCTCAAGGAAGGCACCTTTAACGAGGAGATCGTCCCGGTTGTGAAGAAAGGGCGGCAGGGGGATGTGGTGGTGAGCGAGGACGAGGAACCGCTCAAGGTCTCCTTTGACAAGCTTACCGCCTTGCGGGGCGCCTTCAAGAAGGACGGTACGATCACCGCCGGCAACGCCTCGACCATCAACGACGGTGCGGGAATGACCCTGTTGGCCAGCGCCGAGGCGGTACAGAAATACGGGTTGAAGCCCAAGGCGAAGCTGGTTGCCTACGCCTCCAACAGCCTCCATCCCGATCAGTTTACCGAGGCTCCGGTCGGGGCGATCGAAAAGGCGTGTGCCAAGGCCGGTCTCAAGATCAGCGACATCGACCTGTTCGAGATCAACGAAGCCTTTGCCGCCGTGACCATGATCGCCATCAAGACCCTGGGGATCGATCCCGGTAAGGTCAACGTCAATGGCGGGGCCGTTGCCATCGGCCACCCTCTGGGGGCGAGCGGTGCCCGTCTGACCGCCACCCTGGTGCGCGAACTGTGCAAACGTCAGGCCCGCTACGGACTTGCCACCCTCTGTATCGGCGGCGGCGAGGCAGTGGCGGTGATTTTCGAACGGGTCTGACATTTAGAACCCACCACGGAGACACGGAGGCACGGAGTAACCCCGAGGCAAAAACGATCGAACGGCAAAAAAGCAAAGTATTTGGGTTAACCCCTTGAAGGGATTTCGACTTTGATTTTCTCCCGTTTTTCTCCGTGCCTCAGTGTCTCCGTGGTGGATTAATCAGGTTTTCAGGAGGGAGTGACTATGATCAGCAAAGTAGGCGTACTCGGTGCCGGGCAGATGGGAAGCGGCATTGCCCATGTACTGGCGGTTCGCGAGATTGAGGTTGTGCTCTTCGACATCGCCGAGGAGCAGCTGACCAAGGCCATTGCCGGGATCGAGAAAAACCTGGAGCGCCAGGCAAAAAAGGGCGAGCTCGACAGCGCCGTCATTCCGGCCATCGTCAGGAGAATCCGTACCACCAAGGTCATGGAAGACCTTGCCGATTGCGATATGGCCATCGAAGCGGTCACCGAAAGGGAAGCGCTGAAGCTGGACATCTTCAGGAAGCTCGACGGGATCGTGAAGAAAGGGGCCATCCTCGCCTCCAATACCTCGTCGATCCCGATCACCCGTATCGCCGCGGTAACCGGCCGGCAGGACAAGGTCATCGGCATGCATTTCATGAACCCGGTACCGGTCATGAAACTGGTGGAGGTCATCCGCGGGCTTGCCACGAGCGATGAGACGTTCGATGCCACTGCCGCCCTCGTTGAGAAGCTCGGCAAGGAGATGGCGGTCTCTGCCGACTACCCCGGCTTCATCGTCAACCGCATCCTGATCCCGATGATCAACGAGGCCGCCTACGCCCTTTTTGAAGGGATTGCCACGGCCGAGGACATCGACAAGGGGATGAAGCTCGGTACCAACCAGCCGATGGGGCCGCTCACCCTGGCGGATTTTATCGGCCTCGACACCTGTCTGGCGATCATGAACGTTCTGTACGAGGGGTTCAAGGATACGAAGTATCGCCCCTGTCCGCTGCTGGTCAAGATGGTGGAGGCCGGTTTCCTCGGCAAGAAGACGGGTAGAGGGTTCTACACGTATTGATTTCGGATTGCTGTAGGGGCGCGGTCGCCGCGCCCGGGCGGGGGAACCCCGCCCCTACGGGAGGATTTCATATATGGAAGAGAAGAATCTGCTCATTGAAAAGAACAACGGCGTGGCTCTGCTCACGATCAACCGCCCCAAGGCGCTGAACAGCCTCAACAGCTCGGTACTCGACGAACTGCTCGCTGCCTTCACCGCGCTGGGGCAGGATGGCGACGTCAAGGCAATAGTCCTTACCGGCAGCGGCGAAAAGGCCTTTGTTGCCGGCGCCGACATCGCCGAGATGGCGGAGATGACCGTCCAGCAGGCAAAGGAGTTCTCCCGCAAGGGTCAGCGGTTGGTCAACCTGATCGGGCAGCTGTCCAAGCCGGTCATTGCCGCTGTCAACGGCTTTGCCCTGGGGGGCGGGCTGGAGATGGCCCTTGCCTGCGACTTCGCGTACGCATCGGAGAACGCGAAGGTTGGTCTCCCCGAAGTGACGCTCGGCATCCTGCCCGGGTTCGGCGGTACCCAGAAGCTCGGCCGGCTCATCGGCCGGAGCCGTGCCAATGAACTGATCTTTACCGGCAAAATGCTCAACGCCGCCGAGGCCAGGGAGTGGGGAATCGTCAACGCCGTTTTCCCGTTGGCTGAACTGCTGGACAAGGCGCTGGAAACTGCCGGGAAGATCGCCGGCAACGGCCAGCTCGGCGTTGCCCACGCCAAGGATGCCGTCAGGAGCGGTCTGGACATGTGCGAAGCGGACGGGATGAACTATGAGTCGCTTCATTTCGGTGCGCTCTTCGCTTCGGCAGACCAGAAGGAAGGGATGCGGGCGTTTCTGGACAAGAGGAAGCCGGCGTTTACCGGTAACTGATTCATCTTTGCAGTAGGGGCAGACCCATGTGTCTGCCCAATAAATAGGGCGCACACGCGGGTGCGACCCGCAGCGGAGAAAAGCCATGGAAGTAACACGCGAACTGTATTGGAATATCGGTCATGGGGCAACGGTACTGCTGCCGATGTACCTCTTCACTTTTGCCGCCCTGGGGTTCCTGGTCAAGAGCGGCCTGCAGCGGCTGACCATCTACCGGCAGGGGAAGCCGCTCAACCGGACCGACCAGCGGGCCGTGCGGATCGGCGAACTGGTGAAGAACGTCCTGTTGCAGAGCCGGGTGCTCCTGGTCAAGGGGCCGGGCTATGCCCACGGGCTGTTCTTCTGGGGCTTCGCCGTGCTGTTCATCGGCACCTGCTTTGTGGCCCTCCAGGCCGACTTCACCGACCTCCTGTTCGGCTACCGCTTCCTGAACGGCGACTTCTACAAATACTTCTCCGTGGTGCTCGACCTGGCCGGCCTGGCCGCCATCGTCATGCTGCTGGGGCTCCTGGTGCGCCGCTACCTGGTGCGTCCCGCCGGGCTTGAATCCACCCTTGACGACACCATCATGCACGGGCTCCTGTTCGCCATCCTCATCACCGGCTTTGTCATTGAAGGCGCCCGGATGGCGGTTACCGAACTGCCGAGCCGGCCGGACCTGCTGGTCTGGTCGCCGGTTGGTCTGCTGTTCGCCAAGGCGCTGGCCGGAGCAGGGGAGGAGACCCTGCGCACCCTGCACCAGGCGTTGTGGTGGGTACATTTCTTCCTGGTCATCGGCTTCATCTGCGCCATCCCGTTCACCAAATTCCGGCATATCTTCACCACCGCCGCCAACTACTTCTTCACCGACCTCGGCCCCAAGGGGGCCCTGGTCACCGTTGACATGGAGGGGGATGCGGAGAGCTTCGGCACCGCCCACCTCAAGGACCTGACCTGGAAGGACATCTTCGACACCGACGCCTGCACCAAGTGCAAGCGGTGCCAGGACCGCTGCCCGGCCCACAACACCGACAAGCCGCTCTCCCCGATGCAGGTGATCAACCAGTTGGGCGAGGTGGCCTGCACCAAGCCGGAAGCCAACCTGATCGAAACCGTCAGCAAGGACGCCCTCTGGTCCTGCACCACCTGCCGGGCCTGTCAGGAGATCTGCCCGGCGTCCATCGAGCACGTCAACAAGATCGTCGACATGCGCCGCAACCTGGTGCTCATGGAAGGCGAATTCCCGGGCGAAGAGGTCATGGTTGCCATGGATAACACCGAGGTCAACGGCAACCCCCTGGGGATGGCCTACGCCGCACGGGGTGACTGGGCTGCGGACCTGCCGGTCAGCATCATGGGCGACAACGCCGACGTCGATATCCTCTACTTCGTCGGTTGCTACGCCTCCTTTGACAAGCGGAACATCAAGGTAGCCACCAGCTTCGTCCAGCTCTGCGCCGCGGCCGGCGTCAAGGTCGGTATCCTCGGCAAGGAAGAGAAATGCTGCGGCGAACCGATGCGCAAACTGGGGAATGAATACCTGTACCAGTCCATGGCTGGCGAGAACATCGAAACCATCAAGGGGTACGGGGTCAAAAAGGTCGTCACCGCCTGCCCGCACTGCTTCAATACCCTGGCGAAGGACTATCGAGATCTCGGCTTCGACGTCGAAGTCGAGCACTACACCGTCTATCTCAACCGTCTGCAGCAGGAAGGCAGGCTCAAGATCAAGGCCGACGGCTTTGACTGCACCTACCACGACTCCTGCTACATCGGCCGGTACAACGACCTGTACCGCGAACCGAGGGCACTGCTGGCGGCTGCCGGCGGGACCATCCGCGAAATGGACCGGAGCGAAGCACAGAGCTTCTGCTGCGGCGCCGGCGGTGGTCGTATCATGGCAGAGGAAAAGCTTGGCAGCCGGATCAGCGAGAGTCGGGCCAAGATGGCCGCCGCCACCGGTTCAGGCACGCTCGTCTCCAACTGCCCCTTCTGTCTCACCATGTTCGAGGACGGAGTCAAGGGTGCCGAGCTGGAAGGGCAGCTGGTACCGAGGGATATCGCCGAAATCCTTGTGGAACGGCTGTCGGTTCAGTCCTGATATCCTGCTACATGGCGCGGCTGGTATGTCGGAAAATGTGTGTTTTTGTAAAATAATAATGGTAATACGGTACCAAAATATATACATTAAGCCGGCGCCCAGACGGAAAAAGTGGGCAGAGAGGAGTCAAGGTGAATATACACGAGTATCAGGCTAAGGCGATTCTGAGGGAGTTCGGTGTACCGGTTCCGGATGGGCACGTCTGCTACAACGGGGCCAGTGCCAGGGAATGGGCAAAGCGTATCGGCGACGGTCCGTGGGTAGTCAAGGCACAGATCCATGCCGGTGGGCGTGGCAAGGGTGGGGGCGTCAAGCTGGCCCGCACCTCCGAAGAGGTGCGCAACATTGCCCGCGACATGCTCGGCATGACCCTGCGTACCCATCAGACCGGACCGGAAGGTAAGGTGGTCACCCGGGTCCTGGTGGAAAACGGCTGCAACATCGACCGGGAGCTGTACGTCAGCCTGCTGGTCGACCGGGGAACCTCCAAGGTAACGGTAATGGCCTCCACCGAAGGGGGAATGGACATCGAAGAGGTGGCAGCCACGACCCCGGAGAAGATCTTCAAGGAAGCGATCGATCCGCTGGCGGGACTTACTCCGTTCCAGTGTCGCAACCTCGCCTTCAGCCTGGGACTGACCGGCAAGCTGACCAATAAGGCGGTCAGTCTGCTGCAGGGGCTCTACGACACGTTCATCGGGTGCGACTGTGCGCTCCTCGAGATCAACCCGCTGGTGGTGACCAAAGAGGGCGATCTCTTGGCCCTGGACGCGAAATTCGGTTTCGACGACAACGCCGTGTTCCGGCATCCCCGGATCGGCGACATGCGCGACTATGACGAAGAGGACCCCAACGAGGTAGAAGCGTCCCAGCATGACCTCTCCTACGTATCGCTCGACGGCAATATCGGCTGTTTGGTCAACGGTGCCGGTCTGGCCATGGCCACCATGGACATCATCAAGCACTCGGGCGGCAATCCCGCCAACTTCCTGGACGTAGGGGGCGGGGCGACCATCGAGCGCGTCACCGAGGCGTTCAAGATCATTCTCTCCGATAAGAACGTCAAAGGCATCCTGGTCAACATCTTCGGCGGCATCATGAAATGTGACGTCATCGCCACCGGGGTCATCGAGGCTGCCAAGCAGGTCTCCCTCAAGGTACCGCTCGTGGTGCGGCTGGAAGGGACCAACGTTGACAAGGGCAAACAGCTTTTGGCCGAGAGCGGTCTTAATATTGTTGCCGCCGATGGCATGGCCGACGCAGCGCAGAAAATCGTCCAGGCCGTGGCCGCCTGCTAAAGGAGAGAATATAAAATGAGCATCCTTATCGATAAGAACACCAAGGTCATTACCCAGGGGCTCGGTGCCACCGGCCTCTTTCATGCTCATGGCGCCCGTGATTACGGCACCCAGATGGTTGGCGGGGTAACACCCGGCAAGGGGGGCACGTCCATCGACGGTTTTCCCGTCTTTGACACGGTCAAGGATGCCGTGTACAAGACCGGGGCGACCGCTTCCGTCATCTACGTACCGCCGCCATTCGCTGCCGATGCCATCATGGAGGCGGTGGATGCCGGCATAGAACTGGCCATCTGCATCACCGAAGGTATCCCGGTCCTGGACATGGTCAAGGTCAAGCAGTACATGCAGGGGAAAGGGACCAGGCTGGTTGGCCCGAACTGTCCCGGTGTCATCACCCCTGGCCAGTGCAAGATCGGCATCATGCCGGGCTACATTCACAAACCGGGCAAGATCGGTGTCGTCTCCCGTTCCGGCACCCTGACCTACGAGGCGGTCTGGCAGCTGACCAACGTGGGTTTGGGGCAGTCCACCTGCGTCGGCATCGGTGGTGACCCGGTCAACGGCACGAACCACACCGATGTCCTCCGCATGTTCGAAGAAGATCCGGATACCGAAGCGGTGATCATGATCGGCGAGATCGGTGGTACCTCGGAGGAAGAGGGTGCCTATTTCGTCAAGGAGCACATGACCAAGCCGGTTGCAGCATACATCGCCGGCGTCACCGCCCCTCCGGGCAAGCGGATGGGTCATGCCGGCGCGATCATCTCCGGCGGCAAGGGTACGGCCGAGGAGAAGGTGGCGGTGCTCAAGGAGTGTGGGATCAGTGTGGCAGCCAGTCCGGCGGAAATGGCCAAGGCCCTGCTGGCAGTGTACAAGCCTCGGTCGTAGCAGGACTGTAGGGGCACCCCTTGTGGGTGCCCTGACTGGGCAGGCGCAATACCTGCTCTTAGGTAGTCTGTGTAACCGTCGAGCAGTAAACCCATCGTAGGCGTTTCACTAGTTCTTTTCCGATTTACCGATTGTTCTGTTGTGAAAACTCCTTTCTGTCTGGTGTGAGGGCCGGTCGACGGACCGGCCCCTTTTTTTTTCGGGCTGAGGAAGGGGCCGCGGCAGGAAACGAACACGCGAGGTGCAATGTATGCTGATAGTCGTCTGTATCAAACAGGTCCCCGATACCACCCAGGTCCAGATCGACCCGGTGACCAATACCCTGGTCAGGGAGGGCATCCCGTTCATCGCCAACCCCTATGACACCCACGCCCTGGAAGAGGCGCTCCGGATGAAGGATCGGTTCGGCGTACGGGTGGCTGCCATCTCCATGGGGCCGCCGAACGCCGAAGCCACCCTCAGGAAGGCGCTGGCCGTCGGGGTGGACGAAGCGATCCTGCTCTCGGACCGGGCCTTTGGCGGTGCCGATACCCTGGCCACCAGCAATGTCCTCTCGGCAGCGATCAAGAAACTGAACGAGACGGAAGAGGTGGGTCTGGTCCTGTGCGGCAAGCAGACGATCGACGGCGACACGGCCCAGGTGGGCCCCGGCATAGCCACGCGCAACCGGTACAGCCAGCTGACCCTGGTGGACCGGGTGGAAAGCATGGACCTGGTCAGGAAATCGATCCGGGTACGGCGCAAGCTGGAAGGGCGGCACGAGATCGTGGAATCGCCCATGCCGGCCATGCTCACCGTGGTACGTGAGCTGAACCGTCCCCGCTATCCGACCGTACCCTTGCGGCTTGAGTCCCAGGAGCTGGAGGTCAAGGTCTGGGACAATTCCGTCCTCCAATTGGACGTTAACAGCATCGGTCTCAAAGGCTCACCCACCTGGGTAAGCCGGATCTTTTCGCCGCAACGGGAAAAGGGCGAGATCGTCGGCGACGGCCTGCGCGACCCGCAAGGGACCTCCAAGCTGCTCCTGGAAAAACTGCTGAGTAAGGACCTGCTGCCGGTTTGAAGGCAGGTAAAGGTAGAGGTATAGAACGAAAGGCAGGTAAAGGTAGAGGTAAAGGTAAAGAACGGCAAAGACGAGACTAGGATTTTCTTTACCTTTACCTGTGAGCACAGCGAACGAATACCTTTACCTGAGATTCTCGGAGGTTAATTCCATGACTGACGCAAAGAAACCGATCAAGAAACCAAGGGGCAAGGCGGTCCTGCTGGAAGGGAAGTGCATCGCCTGCGGAGCGCGCTGCGAGAGCTCCTGCCCCATCAACATCATCGCCATGAACGACGCCGGCGAACCGGTCATCAACACCGAGAAATGCATCGGCTGCGTCAAGTGCGTCAAGGTCTGCCCGGCCCAGGCCATCGAACTGTACTTCACCCCGGAGGAGCAGAAGGTCCTCGACGAACTGCTGAAAACCGCCGGCGGCGAACTGGAGGACGACGATCCCGAGGCCGCGGCCCTGGCCGCGAAACTGGCCGCCTACCGGGGGGTCTGGGTCTTTATCGAACAGACCGAAGGGGAGCCTGCCCGGGTCTCGTGGGAGCTCCTGGGCAAAGGGCGGGAGCTGGCCGACGCCATCGGTGCCGAACTGACCGCCATCGTCCTTGGCGAAAATGTCGAACCGCTCTGCCATGAGTCCTTTGCCTACGGCGCGGACAAGGCGATCCTGGTCGATGCCCCGGTCTTCAAGCACTACCGTACCGAGGCCTACCTGAAGGCGCTGTGCTTTCTCATCGACAGCCGCAAGCCCGAGATCATCCTCATGGGCGCCACCGGCCTCGGCCGCGACCTGGCCGGCGCCGTCGCCACCGTCGTTGCTACCGGCCTCACCGCCGACTGCACCGGTCTCGCCGTCGATGACAAGCGGAACCTGATGCAGACCCGGCCGGCCTTTGGCGGCAATATCATGGCCACCATCATGTGCGACAAATTCCGTCCCCAGATGGCCACGGTCCGGCCGCACGTCATGCCGCTGCCGGAGAAGCGGGGCGGGGCCACCGGCGAGATCGTCCGGGTCTCCTGTCCGGTCGAGGAGAAGGATATCCTCACCAAGGTCCTGGAAGTCATCAACGACAAAAAGGGGAAAGATCACGTGGACGTGGCCGGCGCGGAATTCATCATCTCCGGCGGCCGGGGTCTGATGGGCCCGGACAACTTCGCCCTGCTGAAGGAGCTGGCCGATGAACTGGGCGGCGTGGTCGGCGCCTCCCGGAGTGCCGTCGACGCCGGCTGGATGCCCCACGACCGCCAGGTCGGGCAGACCGGCAAGACCGTGCGGCCGAAGATCTACATCGCCTGCGGGATCTCGGGCGCCATCCAGCATCTGGTGGGGATGCAGGACTCGGACCTGATCATCGCCATCAACCGGGACAAGGAAGCGCCTATCTTCGAAGTGGCCCACTACGGCATCGTCGGTGACCTGTTCCAGGTGGTCCCCGAACTCACCCGGGGGATCAGGGAGCTGAAACAGCAGTAAGGCAGGGACCGGGGACCGGGAAAACGGCTGGGTCCCCGCAGAGAACGCGCAGGAAACCGTACACATTGCATTGATTTGATTCTCTGACCCGATGGGTTGGACATTGCGAGGCAACAGTTATGACACCCAATGTGACCATCTATGCACCACTTTTGATCGCCTCCCTGCTGTTCTTCAGCTGGAGCTGCTACAAAAGGATCTCCCTCGTTACCGTCGGCAAAGCGGAAGACCGCTTTCAGGAACCCGGGCGCAGGCTTCTGGACGTGCTGCTCTACGCCTTTGGCCAGAAGCGGGTCATGGCCCGGCCGTTCGGCCTGAACCATGCCGTCATCTTCTGGGCCTTCGTCGTCCTGTTGATCGCCAATGGCGAATTCCTCCTCGCCGGCCTCATCCCCGGTGTCAGCCTCGCCGTGCTGCCCGAGCCGCTGCACCACGTCCTCCTGCTCGCCTTTGACGCGGTTTCCCTGCTGGCCCTGGCGGCCGTGGTGGTGGCAGCAGCGAGACGGCTGTTCTTCGCCCCGGATTACATGGCCACCTCCTACACCAGTCCCCGCAGTCCGGAAGCGTTCCTGATCCTCGGCAGCATTGCGCTCCTCATGCTCGCCTACTTCGGCCTCCACGGCGCCCTGATTGCCATGGGCAAAGAAACGGCCGTTGCCTGGATGCCGGTCTCTTCCGTGGCCGCCAAACTACTGTCCGGTGTACCAGCCGAGAACCTGCAGTCGCTGACCTCGATCTTCTGGTGGATTCACGCCATTGTCCTGTTGCTGTTCATGAACTACCTCCCCCACAGCAAGCATATGCACATCCTCACCGCCATCCCCAACTGCTTCTTCGCCAGCCTGGAGAAGCCGAACACCCAGCCGCGGGAGGAGTTCGTCAAGGGGGCCGATTTCGGCGCTGGCAGTGTGGACCAACTCGCCTGGAAAGACCTGTTCGACGGCTTCTCCTGCACCGAGTGCGGCCGCTGCCAGAGCGTCTGTCCGGCGGTCGCCACCGGCAAACCGCTCAATCCCCGGCAGGTCGTGCACGACATCAAGATCAATCTGCTGAACGGCCGGGTCGACGGGGAAACGTTCCAGGCCGGCCAGCCGTTGATCGGTGCCGGCGTAGGGGAGGGGAGCATCACCGAAGACGCCATCTGGTCGTGCACCACCTGCGGCGCCTGCATGGCCGCCTGCCCGGTCTTCATCGAGCAGATGCCCAAGATTGTCAAGATGCGCCGCCACCTGGTGCAGATGAAGGCCAACTTTCCGGAAGAACTGCTCAACCTGTTCGAGAACATGGAAGGTCGGTCCAACCCCTGGGGGATCGCCCCCACCGACCGGACCAAATGGTACTCCACCCTCGAGGTCAAACCGTTCGAGGCGAATCAGACGGAATACCTGCTCTACGTCGGCTGCGCCGGCTCCTTCGACTCGCGGCAGAAGCATGTCACCGTGGCCCTGGCCACCATACTGAACGAGGCCGGCGTCTCCTGGGGGATACTGGGCAAGGAAGAGCTCTGCTGCGGCGACTCCTTGCGGCGGCTCGGCAACGAATTCGTCTTTGACCGGATGGCGAAACAGAACGTACAGCTGTTCAAAGACAAGGGGATCACCAAGGTCATCACCCAGTGTCCCCACTGCTTCACCACCCTGAAGAACGACTACCGGCAGTACGGGCTGGAGCTGGAGGTCATCCACCACAGTGAGCTGATCGACAGCCTCCTCAAGAGCGGCAGGCTGAAGCTGGACCACCAGGTGACGGATCTCGGGCGGATCGCCATCCACGACTCCTGCTACCTCGGCCGGCACAACGACGTCTACGATCCCCCGCGCCAGGTCATCGCTGCCGCCACCGGCGCGGCGCCGGTGGAGATGGAGCGCAGCCGGGAAAACTCCTTCTGCTGCGGGGCCGGTGGTGGCCGGATGTGGATGGAGGAGCACGAGGGGACCCGGATCAACCTGAACCGGATCGAAGAGGCGCTGAAGGAGAAGCCGGACACGCTGTGTGTCAGCTGTCCCTACTGCCTGACCATGTTCGCCGACGGGCTCAAGGACCTGCAGGCCGACCAGACCCAGGTGAAGGACATTGCCGAGGTGGTGGCCGAGGGGCTTAAGGCCAGGCACTGACTTGGATAACGCACTACGAAACCTGAATCCGTGAGCGTGAGATCGATACCGAGCCCCACGCCTCACGGATTCGGCTTTTTGTGAATAACTGAAGAATTCAGGAGGGTGGTAATGGAACAGTATGCAGTCTACTTTGCCCTGGCATGCGCCGTGGCAGCGGTCGCCTACGGGCTGGTCTCGACCCGGTGGATACTCGGGCTTCCCCAGGGTAACGAGCGGATGAAGCAGATCGCCGCCGCCATCCAGGAGGGGGCAGGCGCCTACATGAAGCGCCAGTACACCATCATCGCCGTGGTCGGCGTGGTCATGTTCGTGCTGCTCTTTATCACCCTCGGCGCCAAGACCGCGGTCGGCTTTGCCGTCGGCGCCCTGTTCTCCGGCCTCACCGGCTTCATCGGCATGTTCGTCTCGGTACGGGCCAACATCCGAACCACCGAGGCCGCCAAGTCCGGCATCCACAAGGCCCTGAACGTCGCCTTCAAGGGCGGTGCCATCACCGGCATGCTGGTCGTCGGGCTCGGCCTCCTGGGCGTGGCCGGCTACTACATGATCCTGCAGAAGCTGATGCCGGGGGCCCCGGTGAAGGACGTGGTCAGCCAGCTGGTCGGCCTTGGTTTCGGCGGCTCGCTCATCTCCATCTTCGCCCGTCTCGGCGGCGGCATCTTCACCAAAGGGGCCGACGTCGGCGCCGACCTGGTGGGGAAGGTCGAGGCCGGCATCCCCGAGGACGACCCGCGCAACCCGGCCGTCATCGCCGACAACGTCGGTGACAACGTCGGTGACTGCGCCGGCATGGCCGCCGACCTGTTCGAGACCTACGCCGTCACCCTCATCGCCGCCATGCTGCTCGGCGCCATGGCGTTCAACAACTTCAGCGGCGCGGTCAGCTACCCGCTGATCCTGGGGGGGATCTCCATCATCACCTCCATCATCGGCACCTTCTTCGTCAAACTGGGTCCCAGCCAGAAGATCATGCCGGCCCTGTACAAAGGACTGATCGCCTCCGCCGTCCTGGCCTGCATCGCCTTCTACTTCGTCACCGTGCAGATGTTCCCGGCCGGCAACCCCACCGGCCTGGCGGCCAACAACATCTTCGTCTCCGCCCTGGTCGGCCTCGTCGTCACCGGCGCCATCTTCTGGATCACCGAATACTACACCGCCACCGAATACGCCCCGGTCAAGCATATCGCCCAGGCCTCCACCACCGGCCACGCCACCAACATCATCGCGGGGCTGGGCGTCTCCATGAAGTCCACGGCCCTGCCGGTCATCGTCATCGCCGCCGGCATCATCGTCGCCTACAAATGCGCCGGTGTCTACGGCATCGCCATCGCCGCCGTCTCCATGCTCAGCCTCACCGGCATCGTCGTTGCCATGGACGCCTATGGTCCGATCACCGACAACGCCGGGGGCATCGCCGAAATGGCGGAACTGGACGACTCGGTCCGGGCCGTCACCGATCCCCTGGACGCGGTCGGCAACACCACCAAGGCCGTCACCAAAGGGTACGCCATCGGCTCCGCCGGCCTGGCTGCCGTCATCCTCTTCACCTCCTACGTGGACGAACTGAAACTGGCCGGCCAGAACATCGAATTCTCTCTTGCCGACCCGTACATCATCGTCGGCCTCTTCCTCGGCGGCCTGCTGCCGTACTACTTCGCGGCGCTCTGCATGGAAGCGGTCGGCAAGGCCGGCGGTTCGGTCGTCGAAGAAGTGCGCCGCCAGTTCCGTGAGATCAAAGGGATCATGGAAGGGACCGGCAAGCCGGACTACGCGGCGTGCGTCGACATCGTCACCAAGACCGCCCTGAAGGAAATGGTCATCCCGGGGATCATCCCGATCGCCGCACCGGTCCTGATCGGCTTCACCCTTGGACCCAAGGCGCTCGGCGGGGTCATCGTCGGCACCATCGTCACCGGGATCTTCGTCGCCATCTCCATGACCACCGGCGGCGGTGCCTGGGACAATGCCAAGAAATACATCGAGGACGGCCACCACGGGGGCAAGGGTGGCGACGCCCACAAGGCGGCCGTCACCGGCGATACTGTCGGCGACCCGTACAAGGACACCGCCGGCCCGGCAGTCAACCCGATGATCAAGATCATCAACATCGTGTCGCTGCTGATCGTGCCGCTCCTGGGCCGGGTGGGGTAGGCGGCAGTGATGGATTGTCAGCGAACGGTTTAGCTGACGAATTCAGTGTGAAGAGGATCGGGAGAACGGACACCTTTTGACGGTGCCCATTCTCCCGGTTTTTTTTGTCAATTATTTCTCCATGTTCACTGCATGACTCTTGTCTCTAAGACTAAACCTGACTACTTGCCAATCCCCCTTCTGCCTGAGATTCAAGTAAATTAATCAATTCAATTTATATCCTCGTTGCCCGATACGTACCGTATCCCACATTTTGCAGGAAGACGGTCATGTCCATCAGTCTCAAGACAAAGATCACCATTGGCGCATTTGTTCTGATCTTTGCTTCATCCGCGGGGTTGGCCACACTAGGCTACGTGTGGTTTATCGATGAATTCAAGTCCGAACTGGCCAAACAGTACTCCGGGCTGGTGGGCGAGCTCGGCCAGCAGCTCGACGAGAAGCTCTCGTTCGCTCAACGACAGGTCGTTTTAATGGCGTCGGACATCAATCCCCGTGATTTGGACGAGCAGCGGCGCCTCCAGGCGATCCTCGACAAAGAGAAAAATGCCCGTGCCATTTTCGATGCCGGTTTCAACGTGATCGACCGAGACGGAAAACTCCTGGCGGAGAGTCCGCACAGGGACGGCCGTCTTGGTGATACGTGTCCGGACTGGGACTACGTCCGCGAACCGTTCCGGACCGGTAAGCCGGTCATCTCTACGCCCTATCGTACAACCCTCTCCGGGCTGTTGCCGGTAGTTGCCGTCACCGCACCGATCAAGGCGAAGGATGGGACGGTCGTTGCCGTTGTTTCCGGACGGTTGCGGCTCTTCTCCGATTCTTTCATCGGGAAGATCAGTCGTGTCAAGATCGGCGAGACCGGCTATTTCTACCTGTTCACCAAGGGGCGGGTGATAGTCGCGCACCCGGACGTTTCCCGGGTGCTGGAGGTGATCGGGACCGGGACGAATATGGGAGTCGAGCGGGCACTGACCGGTTTTGAGGGGATAATGGAGTCCGTGAATTCTCGCGGGGTAGCCGGCCTTCTCATGTTCAAACAGCTGAAGAGCACCGATTGGATACTTGCCGCCCACTATCCCCTTGCCGAGGCGTATGGGCCGATCTTCAAGATTCGGATGAAACTGATCGTTTCGATTGTGCTGGTGGATCTGCTGCTGGCGGCAGTGATCTGGCTGGTCATGGCGCGCATGACCGCACCCCTGCTCCGCTTCACCCGACACATCGCCGAACTACCCGGCAAGCCGGATGAGGAGAGGTTTATCGAGTTGAAATCCGACGATGAAATCGGCCAGCTCGCCAATGCCTTCAACACTATGGTCTTCGATCTGGAGGAACAAAGGGTAGCGTTGGAGCGGAACGAACAGCAGTTCCGAACGCTCGTCGAATTCGCCCATGACCTGATCGTCTGGATCGCTCCCAACAATCAGGTCATCTATATCACTCCCAACTGCAGCGAACTTACCGGTTACGACGATACCGAATTCTACGCGAATGCCAACCTTATCGACAGCATCGTTCATCCCGATGACCAGCCGGTATGGGACTGGCACCGCAAACATCACAACCGGCAGGGAGAGCACCCACCCATTGATCTACGGTTTGTCGGCCGTGACGGCACGATACGCTGGATGAACCATTCATGCCGGTTGGTGTCGAACGAGCAGGGAGCCCCGGCCGGAGTTCGTGGGAGTTTCCGCGACATTTCCGAACGGGTTGTCCTGGAGCGCAAGCTTGAAGAAGAAAAGTCGTTTGTCGAGAATATCATCAAGAATGCCACGGTCCCCATCTTTGTGTTGGGGCAGGATCATCGCATACTGTTTTGGAACCGGGCGTGCGAAGAGCTGACCGGCTACCGGGCCGAGCAGATGATCGGCACCACCGACCAGTGGCGACCGTTCTATCCGCTGCCGCGGCCGACCCTGTCGGATCTGCTGCTGGACGGCGCATTGGATAAGATCGACGATTACTACGAAGCCCGGCGTCCTTCAGAAGGAATCACCGGGGGATTTCAGTCCGAGGGGTGGTTTCACAACCTCAATGGCCGGAACCGCTATCTCTTTTTCGATGCGGCGCCGATCGGCAACCGTGAAGGAGCGGTGGTGGCGGTTATCGAGACCCTCAAAGACATTACCGATCTAAAGCTGGCAGAAGAGGAGGTACGCAAGCTGTCCAGCGCCGTGGAGCAGAGCCCCAACTCCATTGTCATCACCGACACCGAGGGAAGGATTACCTATGTCAATCCCAAGTTTACCCAGGTGACCGGCTACAGCTCGGCAGAGGTCCTGGGAGAGAATCCGCGGGTGCTGAAGTCGGAGGAAACTCCTGCAGAGGTCTATACGGAGCTCTGGGATACCATCAAAGCCGGCCGGGACTGGCGTGGTGAGTTCCACAACAGGAAGAAGAACGGTGAACTCTTCTGGGAGTCGGCCTCCATCTCTGCCATCAAGAATAATGAGGGGAAGATAACCCACTTCATCGCCATCAAGGCAGATATCACCGAGCGGAAGGTGCAGGAGCGCGAGCTGCAGAAGAGCAGGGCCGAGCTCCTGGTGAAGAACGAGAAGATGAAGTATCTCCTGACGTCGGTCGAAAACAGTAAACAGGAGCTGGAAGGGATGTATTCAGAGCTGAAGGCGGCCCAGGCCCAGATGCTCCAGCGGGAGAAGATGGCGTCCATCGGGCAACTGGCTGCCGGTGTTGCCCATGAGATCAACAATCCCATCGGTTTCATCAACAGCAACCTTGGCACCCTGGACAAATATGTCGGACGGATGGTCGACTTCATTCAGGCTCAGGAAGGGGCGCTTTCTTCCTGTGCTTCCCAGGAGGTGGAGACGGCGATTGCCGGCCAGCGGAAAAAACTGAAGCTCGACTATGTAATCGAGGATAGTCGCAAGCTGATTGAGGAATCTCTGGACGGCACCGACCGGGTCCGGAAGATCGTCCAGAACCTGAAGAGCTTTTCCCGGGTGGACGAATCCGAATACAAACATGCAAATCTCAACGAGTGCCTGGAGAGTACCCTCAACATCGTCTGGAACGAACTCAAGTACAAGGCAACCGTGGAGAGGGAGTACGGCGAACTCCCCGAGACCCGGTGCTATCCACAGCAGCTGAACCAGGTCTTCATGAACCTTCTCGTCAATGCTGGCCACGCTATCGAAGGTCAGGGGACGATAACCATCCGCAGCTGGATCGAAGGCACAGATATCTTCATCGCCATCAGCGATACGGGGAGCGGCATTCCCGAAGATCTCCGCAGCCGGATCTTCGAACCGTTTTTTACCACCAAGGAGGTCGGCAAAGGGACCGGTCTGGGGCTCTCCATATCGTACGATATCGTCAGGAAGCATGGCGGAGAAATTCTGTTGGATAGCGTGGTGGGGGAAGGAACGACGTTTACCGTGCGACTACCGGTAACCAATTGAGGGGTGGCTATGGACGAGCAGGTGCGCATACTCTGTGTGGACGATGAGGCCAACGTATTGCGGGCACTGGAACGCATATTCCTGGACGATGATTTCGAGATCTACACCGCGACTTCGGGTGATGAGGGGCTCAAGCTGCTGGCTACTGACCTGGAACCCCAGGTGGTCATTTCCGACTACCGGATGCCGGGCATGACCGGGGTGGAGTTCCTGCGGGAGGTCTGCAACCGCTGGCCGGATACCGTGCGCATCGTGCTGTCCGGCTATGCCGACACCGCTGCCATTGTCGAGGCGATCAACGTGGGGCAGATTTACAAGTTCATCCCGAAACCGTGGAATGACGATGAACTAAGGATAACCATCATCAAGGCAGTGGAGACGTACTTTCTTCACAAGCGGAACCAGGAACTTGCCATGAGGCTCGCCGAGTCCAACGAAGAGCTCCGTCTCATAAACGAAAACCTGGAACGGATCGTAGCTGATCGTACTGCGGAGTTGATCCTGCAGAACAAGGCCCTGATGCATACCCGGAATATCCTGCAGACGTTGCCGGTCGGGGTCGTTTGTGTGGTTCCGGACGGGGTGGTCGTTCAGTGCAACGAATCTGCGGCCTGCATCATCGGCCAGGAATGCGAGATGATGCTGAGGGAGAAGATGGTCGAGGTCCTGCCCCAGCCGTTCACCGATTTCATCACCCGGCTCTTCGAGCAGGAAAGCCTGTCCGCTGTGGTAGCTCTGAACGGCGAGAATCTGTTGCTCAAAGGGGTGCATGTCCAGGCCGAGGGGCAGGAGGCGGTGGTGGTGGCCTTTGTGGCAACAGACGTTCATGGAATGTAAAGGCGGTGGCTCTGCATGATTGATCCTGATGAACTGAAACTGCTATTCGTCGATGACGAGGAGAATATCCTCAACTCCATCCGCAGGGTGTTCGACGACAGCCAGCTGACTCTTTTGTTCACTGAAAGTCCCCTGCAGGCGATCGAGATCTGCCGGTCCGACAAAATCGCGGTCATCGTCTCGGACAATATGATGCCCGAGATGGCGGGGATCGACCTGCTTGCCAGGCTCAAGGTGGAGTCTCCACAAACGGTGAAGGTGCTGATGACCGGTTATGCCGACCTCTCCATTGCCCTTCGGGCGATAAACAGCGGCGAAGTCTTCCGCTTCCTGGTCAAGCCGTGGGAAAACGAGCTGTTGGTACAGACCGTGAGCGAATCTCTGGCGCGCTATCGGGTGCTCGCCGCCCTCCAGCGGGAAGACGAGGCGATCCTCCGGTCGCTGGCCCAGACTATCGAGCTGAAGGATCACTACACCCGTGGCCACTGCGACCGGGTAGCCACCTACGCGATCGGGATCGCAGAGGAACTGGGGATGCCGGCGAACCGGCTCAGGGAGATCTGTTACGGCGGCTGGCTCCACGACTGCGGCAAAATAGGTGTGCCCGAGGGGATACTCAACTTCAACGGCATGCTGACGGAAAAGGAGTTCGAAACGGTGCGCAATCATCCGGACTGGGGCGCAGAGGTTGCCCGTCAGGCCCAGCTGCCGGAGACGGTGATCAACATCATCCGGTACCATCATGAACGCTTTGACGGCAGCGGGTATCCCTGTGGGCTCGCCGGGGCTCAGATTCCACTGGAGGCCCGCATCGTAACGGTCGCCGATGTCTTTGATGCCCTTACCACTGACCGTCCTTACCGCAAAGGATGCTCCTTGCACAAAGGACTTTCTGTGCTTGAATCGTTGCAGGGAGTTGTGCTCGATCCGGAGTTGGTTCCCCTGTTCAGGCGGATAGTGCTGCGGGACTGCGGCAGAGAAGCCGCCGGCAATAAAGAGGAGTTTTGTCATGTCTGAAACTACCGATATCCAGCTGGATAAGGTTCTGTTTGTCGACGATGAGGAGAGCATTCTCAGTTCTCTCAACAGACTGTTTATGGACGAGGAGTTTCTGGTTCTGACCGCAAACTCCGGTGAAAAGGGATTGACCGTCCTGCAGGAGAGCGGAGGGGTTGGGGTGATCGTCTCCGACCAGCGGATGCCGGGAATGAGCGGCGTGGAGTTCCTGAGCAGGTCGCGGGAGAGCGCCCCCGATGCCCTCCGCATCGTCCTGACCGGTTATGCCGACATCACTGCCACCATGGAGGCGATCAACAAAGGGGGGGCCTATCGTTACATCACCAAGCCGTGGAACGATGAGGAGCTCCTCCAGACCATCCGGGACGCGGTTCGCCAGCACCGGCTGATGATGGAAAACAGGCGGCTCAGCGTCCTGGTCCAGAAACAGAACGAGGAACTCCAGGAGTGGAATACCAACCTGAAGGGGCGCGTTCTGGAACAGACCGCCACCATCCGCAAGCAGAACGAGGATCTCTCGTTGAAGAACGAACGGATAGGGGAGAACTTCCGGAAGGTGCTGGAGGCATTTTCCCGGCTGGTGGAACTCTGCAGCGCCCGGTTGAAGAGCCATGCCAAGAGCGTTGCCGAGCTGTCGGTCAATGTTGCCCGCGAGCTCAACCTGCCGGCGAAAGAGATCGAAACGATCCAGGCGGCGGCGCTGCTGCACGACATCGGCAAGATAGGGATTCCGGAAGCGGTACTCGAAAAGAGCCTGGTCGAGATGTCCGAGAGCGAGCGGATCATCTACCAGCAGCACTCAGTGCGGGGGCAGAGCGCCATAGACGTGGTCGAGGACCTGCGCGCAGCGGGCCTGCTGATACGTCTTCACCACGAGCGTTACGACGGTAAGGGGTTCCCTGACGGTCTCGCCGGTGAGGCGATACCGATCGGGGCGCGGATCATCGCCTTTGCTGACTATATCGACCACGAATTCAGCAACCAGCGGGGGGGGGAAGCGTTGGATGCCGTATTCGGCAAGATCTCGCTCCACCTCGGTTTCCTGCTCGACCCGGCGCTGATGGGTCATTTCAAGCGGTTTGCCCGTTATCACTATTTTGCCCAGACCACCAAGCCGGAAGGCGATAGCCACCATGGCACCATGGAACTTGAGCTTTCGCCAGGAAAGCTCAAGGAGGGGCTCATCATCTCCCGTGATGTCGTGAGCGGCACCGGCCTGTTGCTCATGCGCAGCGGGACGGTACTGGACGAGGCCAAAATCGTGTCGGTACGGCGCTATTACCAGATCGATCCGCCAAAAAATGGGGTGTTCGTCATCAACGTGACAGGAATGGTCGTGTGATCGAGTTCGACGAAGCACAAAATCGGATGGTTCTGAAGCTGGTCTATTATGGTCCTGCCATGTCAGGGAAGACCACCAACCTCCTGCGCCTCCACGATCTGCTGACCGTCGAGGGAAGGGGGGAGCTGATGGTGCTGGATACGACCGACGACCGGACGATCTTTTTCGATCTGCTGCCGTTTTTCCTCGTCGCACCGAGCGGGCTGAAGATCAAGGTGAAGATCTACACCGTTCCCGGCCAGGTGAAGCACGATGCCACCCGCAAGGCGGTGCTGCAGAGGGCCGACGGGGTGGTGTTCGTGGCCGACTCCCGGACAAAGGAGACGGTCAACAACGCTGCCAGCTTCGAGAACCTGGAACGCAACCTGGCCTTGGTCGGGCTCGATATCGACCGGTTGCCGCTGGTCATCCAGTTCAACAAGCGGGACCTGCCCGATATCGTTGCCGAGGCCGATCTCCTGAAGACCTGGGGGCCGACCGGGATACCGATCTTCATGGCCTCCGCCCTCCAGGGGACCGGGGTGACGGAGACCCTCACCCGGCTGGCTGAGCTGGTCTACGGGCAGATCGACGACCGTTTTAACCTGGCAGCAACACATGGGCTGGGTAAGGACGCCTTCATCGGTCAGCTGATACGAGGGGTGGGGGCATGACATCCCAACAGGTCAAGTACACGGTTGGCGAGGAAAAGGGACTTCTGGAGATCCTGAGGGCGGGAGATGTCGTGCCGCTCCTCCGGGAAGTGGTCCGGGCCGGCGCTGCGGAGGCCCTTCTGCTGAACAGTGCCGGTGAACCGATCGTGGCCGAGCGTAACCCGGCCGTTACTGCCGCCGTGACGGTGACCCGTGTCCTTCGCCTGGAGGGGGAACCGGTCGGGACGCTCGCGGTTTCGGGCCGGGTTGGTGATGAACTGCGTCTTGACGGGCTGGTCGGGCTGCTCTGGGTCGCGATAAACACGATCCTGGCCAACAATCTCAAGCGGATGCTCACCACCGAGATGCATACGGCGGTGGTGAGCCAGTCGTATGATGACCTGCTGGCAGCCAACGAGCGGTTGACCGCTTCGGAGGCCCGCTACCGGGAACTCGCCGAAACCCTCGACCTGAAGGTGAAGGAGCGGACCGCCGAGCTGGAACGGGCCCATGCCCGGCTCCTCCAGCAGGAGAATATGGCCGCCATCGGTCAACTGGCGGCCGGCGTGGCCCACGAGATCAACAACCCGCTCGGGTTCATCACCAGCAACCTGTCCACGCTGCAGAAGTATGTCAGCCGTTTCGTGGCCATGCTGGAGTTTTTCCGTAGCCGGGTCGCGAGCGGCATGCCGCCGGCCGACGTCTCCAGCCAGTGTGATCTCAAGTGGAAAGAGCTGAAACTGGACATGGTCCTGGCCGATATCGGCGACCTGCTGTCCGAGAGCCTGACCGGTGCGGAGCGGGTGAGGAAGATCGTTGCCGACCTCAAGGGGTTCTCCCATGTGGATGCGGAGGTCGAAGGAGATGTGGATGTCAACGAGGAACTGGACCGCACCCTGAGCGTTCTCACCCACGAGATCCCTCCCGGTACCGAGATCTTCCGGGATTACGGTCTGCTCAGGCCGTACACCTGCAGACCAACGCTGCTGTGCCAGATCTTTCTCAACATCGTGCAAAATGCCCTGGCAGTCCGTCAGGAGGGGCTGAAACTGACCCTTGCCACGCGACTGCATGCTGACCGCCTGATCGTCAGCATCGCGGATAACGGTCCCGGCATCCCTCCCGAACTGCGGAGCCGCATCTTCGAACCGTTTTTTACGACCCGCGAGGTCGGGGCCGGTACCGGCATGGGGCTCGCAATCGTCTATGACAGCGTCAAAACAATGCAGGGAGAGGTGGCGGTCGCCGATGCCCCTGGCGGCGGAGCCTGTTTCACGGTCACGCTGCCAATGCCAAGCAGTACGATTCCCGCGTAGCCACAGGAAGGTATATGTCCAGGTATTCCGAACTCTTCAAAGCCGCCCCGCCGGGAACCGATGGCGAAACGATCGTTGGCGATGCTCCCGAAAACGGCTCCGAGGAAGAGCAGGCGTTCACGCTCCTCTTCGTGGACGACGAGGAGGGAGTGCTCTCGGCCATGCGGCGGATCTTCATGGAAGAGAACTATGAGATCCTGACGGCCTCGTCGGCCGACAAGGCACTTGCCCTCCTGGAGGCTCAGAAGGTGCAGCTGCTGGTTTCCGACCACCGGATGCCCGGGATGACCGGTGCCGAGCTCCTCAAGGTTGTCAAGGAGCGGTGGCCGGAGACCATCCGGATCATGCTGACCGGCTATGCCGACGTCAATTCCATCATGGGGGCAGTAAAGGACGGCGCGGTCTACAAGTTCATCACCAAGCCGTGGAACGACGAAGATCTGCGGCTGACGGTAAGTCTTGCCCTGCAGCAGTACGTGCTGATGCATGAAAACCGCAAGCTGCGCGACCTGACCCGCATGCAGCAGCAAAAGATCAAGAACTACGCCGGTATGTTCGACGAGAACCGCGGCATGATGGGGAGCATCCTGGTGAAGGAGGGGGTGCTGAAGCAGGAGGACCTGGACCGGGTACAGCGCTCCCTGAACGGGGGTGAATTCCTGAGCGATGCCGTCGTTCGTCTCGGGCTGGCCTCGGAGTCACGCATCCTCAAGGCGATGCAGAGCCACCTGAACATCGAATACCTCGACCTGCGCGAGATCCAGCTGAGTCCGGCTGCGGTCAGATTCCTCCCCAAGGAGCTGTGCGAGAAGAATCGCATCCTGCCGGTGAAGCTGGACGGCCGGTCACTTACCGTTGTCATGGCCGATCCGTCGGATATCTACAAGTGCGACAACATCGCCACGATGACCGGGCTCAAGGTAACGGCGCTGCTTGCGGGCAGCAGCGAGATCCTGGCCCGGCTTCAGAGCTTTTACGGCGAGAATGCGGGGGCGGAGACCGAGGTCGAGGACTATGCCGATCTGGAGCCGCTGGATGAGATCGACATCGTCATCGATGACGAGGACAAGGATGTCAATATCCAGGAGCTGATCGGCTCTTCCGAGGTGCCGCCGATCATCCGGATCGTCAACGCGGTCATCACCGAGGCGATCCGCTACCGTGCCAGCGACATCCACATCGAACCGAAGACCAAGTACACCCTGGTCCGTTACCGGATCGACGGGATGCTCCATGCCAAGATCAGGGTTCCGGTCGATCTCCATCCGGCAGTCGTCTCCCGGGTGAAGATCCTGGCCAAGATGGACATCTCCGAGCGGCGCCGGCCCCAGGACGGACGGATCACGGTGAAGAGCGGCACCCGCATCGTGGATATGCGGGTTTCTACGCTTCCCACCATGAACGGCGAGAAGATCGTGCTCAGAATGCTTGACAAGAGTGCATCCATCCGCAGTCTGGACGAACTGGGGGTGTTGCCCGACGATCTGCGCAAGATCGGCATCATCACCCGCAAGCCCCAGGGGGTCATCATCAGCACCGGCCCGACCGGGAGTGGCAAGACCACCATGCTCTATTCCATCCTCTCCGCCATGATGGAGCAGAGCAAGAACTTCGAAACCATCGAGGAGCCGGTGGAGTATTTCCTGGAGGAGGCCAATCAGGTATCGGTCCGGGAGAAAATCGGCCTGGGTTTTGACCAGATCCTCCGGGCCACCCTGCGCCAGGACCCCGATGTCATCTTGGTCGGCGAGATCCGCGATTTCGATACGGCCGATGTGGCGTTCAAGGCGGCGCTCACCGGGCATATGGTGCTCTCGACGCTGCACACGAACAGCTCCGTCGCCTCCATCACCAGGCTGATGGACATGGAGATCAAGCCGTACATTCTGGCGTCCGCCCTCGAGGGGATCATGGCCCAGCGCCTGGTACGGCGGGTCTGCGCCCATTGCCGGGAGCCGGTGGAGCCCGATGCCGAACTGCTCGGTCTGCTGCGGGTGCCGGCCGGGTTCTTCAAGGCACCTCTCCTGCGTGGCAAGGGGTGCGACAAATGCAACCATACCGGTTACTATGGACGGCTCGGTATCTTTGAGCTCTTTCTGATGAACGACGACTATCGCCAGTTCATCAGCAGCTCCTATCGCGAATCAGAACTGCTGGAGATGGCTCGGGCCGACGGCATGCGGACCCTGATCGAGGATGGCCTGGAAAAGGTGCGCCAGGGGGCGACGACCCTGGAGGAAATCGTGCGCGTTATCGGACCGCAAACCGGCAACGAACGGAACTGTGAGCATTGCCAGCGGCTCATCGATGCCAAGTTCCACTTCTGCCCCTACTGCGGCACCTTCCGCCGCAACATCTGCTCGTTCTGCAAGGTCCACCTGGAAGAGGACTGGCTCAGTTGTCCCTTCTGCGGTCATGCCAAGGATCAGCCCGCGGTCCATGCCGGCCATTAGATTGTCACACGGTAGAGAGGGAGTCTGGTCATGAATAATTCGGTATTGCTGATTGACGACGAGGCGAATGTGCTTGCCGCCCTCAAACGGGCGCTGATGGAAGAACCGTACGAGCTTGCCACTGCCATGAGCGGGGATGAGGCCCTCCGGGTCATGGCAGCGCAACGTTTCAAGGTGGTCGTTTCCGATGAGCGGATGCCGGGGATCAGTGGCGCCGAGTTCCTTGCCAGGGTGCGTGAACAGTACCCCGATACGGTCAGGATCATGCTGACCGGTCATGCCAGTGTCGAGTCGACCATGAAGGCGGTCAACAGCGGAGAGATCTACCGTTTCTTCACCAAGCCCTGGAACGACCACGAGCTGATCCTGGCACTGCGTTCCGCAATCGAGAAGTTTGACCTGGAGGCGGAGCGGCGCCGCCTGCTGGCAACCGTGAAAAGTCAGGCCAGCGAGCTGCGGGGACTTGAACAGCGTTATCCGGGAATCACCCGGGTGCAAAAGGATGACCTGGGGGCGGTGCTGCTGCCGGAGGTAAGCGACGAGGAGATCGAACGGATCATCAGTGAGTGTACGCGGGAACTGCCATAACGGTCGACAGCAGAAGCGGGAGCAGCCATGGATACCCCGGAAGCGGTGACGTCGCCATCGACGGTATTGATAGTCGATGACAGCAGGTCGATCAGGAGTCTGGTGAGCGATCTGTTGTCGTCTTCGGGCTATACGGTCCTGATGGCGGCGAACGGCGATGAAGGGCTCGAACTGGTCAGAAGCTGTAACGTGGATATCGTTCTCCTCGATATAGAGATGCCCGTGCTGGATGGATTACAGGTGCTGGAGCGGCTGTCAATGGAGCCGCGACTCTTTGCCGTCATCATGTTCACCACGCAATCGGGGGTGGAGAGGATTGCCGCCGCTTTGAACAAGGGGGCGGACGACTACATCACCAAGCCGTTCCGGGAAGAGGAGCTTCTGGCCCGCGTCGCTGCTGCCGGCCGTTCCGTGGCCATGAAGAGGGCGTTGCAGCGCGCACACCAACTGGAGACTGAGACGTTGGCCAGGCTGCAGATGGCCCAGTCCCGGCTGGTCGAAGAACAGAAGATGCAGGCCATAGCCCTGCTGGCAGCCGGTTTTGCCCACGAAATCAACAACCCGCTCGGATTCATGCAGAGCAATGTTGCCACGTTGCGCCGCTATGCCGCGTACCTCTGTGCGTGTGTCGATGCCTGTCTGTCCACCGAGGGTGCTGCCGGTCACCCCGAGAGCGTCGCGGCCGACACTGTGCCGTTTGTGCCGGACCTCCGCAGGGTCAGACGTCTCCGCGACGAGATCGACCCGATGCTCAACGAAATCCAGGAGGGGTGTGGCCGTATCGCCCATATCGTGCAGTGTTTTGCCCGGCTCGAACAGGGGCTGGCCAACAGCCAGGTCCGACTGGAAGACCTGAACCAGATCGTCAGTGGCGCACTTAATCAGTTCAGGTCGGTTCTTCCGTTAACGGTTGCCTTACGTACCGAGCTGGCTGGAGAGCCCCTGCCGGCGATGGTTAACCTCGGCCTGATAAACGTGGTCGTTGTGAACCTTCTCCAGAATGCGGCCGATGCCGTTGGCGAGATTGGAGAGATCTGCATCCGTACCCGTCGCGATGCGGAGCTGATCTGCTGCCAGGTGGCCAATACCGGTGCCGGGATCGGCGAGGATGTTCTGAAGAGGGCGTTTGATCCGTTTTTTTCCACGAAGGATTCGGTACGCCATCCGGGGCTCGGATTGACCGTGGCCAGATGCTTCATGAGTGCACAGGGCGGATCCATTGCCATTGCCTCGCCCGACGGGGCGGGGGCCGTGGTGACGGTTACCTTGCCGGCAGCCGACCGGAGTGCTGACGGGGAAACCTTTGCCGGCGACGTTTCCTGAACAGGCAGGAATCAGCTTGACCACGGAATTCCCGGGTGTTAATTTCCCCCAGTTGATTCGATCAACGGTGGCGGATGCTCCGTCTTGTTGCTGTCTGTTCACGGTTGCAAAGGGAACCTTCAGACAACACCGTTTTATCATCCCAAATCTTATCCAGGTCAGCAGATGACATTCCCTTCAATAGATCCGGTATTCCTTCGCCTCGGCCCTCTGGAGTTCCGCTGGTACGGACTGATGTATATCCTCGGCTTTGCCGCGGCGTACTTTCTGATCCGTGACGCAGCGCGCCGCAAGCAGCTGCCGCTCACCAAGGACGATGTGGCAGACCTGGTTTTCTCCGTGGCCCTGGGGATTGTACTCGGCGGCCGTTTCGGCTACATCCTCTTCTATAACCTTTCGTACTATCTTACCCATCCATTGAAGCTGTTTGCGGTCTGGGAAGGCGGGATGTCGTTCCACGGCGGGCTCATCGGGGGGATTGTTGCCGGGTACCTGTTCGGCAGGAAGAAGGGGCTGGGTTTCCGGCAACTGGCCGATCTCGGCTTTCTGCCGGCGCCGATCGGTCTGGGACTGGGGCGGATCGGCAACTTCATCAATGGCGAACTGTTCGGGAGAACGACCGACATGCCGTGGGGGGTTGTCTTTCCCGGCGGCGGCCCACTTCCCCGCCATCCGTCCCAGCTCTATGAGGCAATTTTGGAGGGGGTTGTACTTTTTGCCATCCTGCGGGTAATTTCCGGTCGCAGGCACCCCGACGGTGCCGTCTTTTGGGCCTTTATCGCCGGCTACGGTCTGTTCAGATTTGTGGTCGAAAACTTTCGCGAGCCGGATCAGCAGATTGGGTTCATTGCCAGCGTGGCCACCATGGGCCAGTTGCTGAGCCTGCCGATGCTCGTGGTGGGGGGGATAATGCTCTGGCGACTGTATCGGGGACAACGCTCCCGGTAAGCCTCGTTCGTACCGCTCAGGTCAGTTTCTTGATCATCTCCAGTACGTTGCCATTCGCCGCCTTACGGTAGCAGACCGAATCCATGAGGGACCTGATCAGGAAGATCCCCCGTCCCCGATCCTCTATCGTTTCAAAATCCGGATCCGGAATGTTGTTGATGTCGAATCCCTGGCCATGGTCGAATACCTTGATGGCCAGGGCGTCATCGGTGATATGGATGCGGATGTGGACGATCTCCTCCTCCCCTCCGGTACCGGCATACTTGATGGCATTCACCATGGCTTCCGTGAGGACCAGATTGATGTGATAGGCCAGCGTCTCACGGTCACCGGAATAACGGTTCAGCTCCCGAGCCACGTCTTCTCCGATGCGGCCGATCAGGCTGAGGTAGCGGGTCTGGTTTGGCACCTTGATTTCAACGGCAATAGAGTTGTCGCCCATGGCCTTTATCCTCAGAGGCTTTCAATGGCTTCGGTCAGGGAAGGAAATATCTCGAAGACACGGTGTAGACGGGTTAGTTCGAACATCGACTTGACCTGTGGCTGCAAAGAGGCCAGCTTGAGGTTTCCCTGGTGAGAAATGGCATTCTTGAATCCCGATACCAGGGCGCCGAGCCCGGAGCTGTCGATGAACCGGACATCCTTCAGGTCGATGAGGATATTCTTGTTTCCCTCTTCATAGAACTTCAGCATGGCCGTTTTAAGGTCTCCGGAGTTGTGGGCATCGAGCCGCTCCTCCTGCACTTCCAGAATGACAACATTGTTTCGTATCTCGGATTTCAGATTCATGACAATCCTCCTCGTGTGGCCGTCGATTTCAATTCTATAATCATTATTGCACATCATTGGCGTCTTCGCGACACCCTGACGCGTTCTTTTGTTACAACAGCACTTTCAGAACGACTACCGATATGTCGTCGGTCTGAATTTCGATGCGGGTAAAGGACTTCACTTCCCGGTAGATCCCCTCCACGATGGCCGCCACGTCCCCATCTGCTTCCCGTTTCAGGGCAGCCATCAACCGCTCTGTGCCGAACATCTCCCCGGCTTCGTTTTCCGCCTCGGTTATTCCGTCGGTGTACAGCAGCAGGACGTCTCCCGGAGCCATTGCGAGCTGTTTTTCCTCGAACTCCACATCCGGCTTGACCCCCAGGATCATCCCCTCGGCGTCGAGCTCTTCGCAGCTCCTTGCACGGTGCCGGTACAGCAGCGGCTGATTGTGGCCGGCGCTTGAATAGCTGAGGGTCCTGTCGCGGGCGTCATATTTGGCGTAAAACATGCTGATGAAGAGTTCGGCCCTGGAAAGGTCTTCGTAGAGCAGTGCGTTCAGCTGTTTGATGATGTTGCCGGTGCTGGAGGTGGTCATGACCTGCGCCCTGAGGACCGACCTGGTTTCCACCATGATCAGGGCTGCACCGACACTGTGTCCGGAAACGTCGGCAATCACGAAGTCGATGATCTCAGGGCTTCGCGGGAAGTAGTCGTAATAATCACCACCGATGTGGGTAGCCGGAATGCAGCGGCTGGCAAGCTCTATCCCCGGAATGGAGGGTGGGGTGTCGGGGAGGAGCGAGTGCTGGATCTGCTTGGCCAGTTCCATGTCCCTGGTGACCCGGGCCGTTTCCAGAAGGGCCTTTTCCTTTTCTTTCCGCTCCTGCTCCCGTGCTTCCCGTTCTTCGACGATTTTGACCGCCTGGGCCAGTTGGCCGGCCAGGCTGGCGAGCAGCTTGAGGAATTGTTCGGTAAAGAGGCCGACGATGTTGATCGAGAAGACCGACAGGATGCCGGTGGCCGGCTCCCCCTCCCTGGCAATGGGGATATGGGCGAACGAGCTGAAGTTCTGTTGCGCCAGGATCGCCTGGGTACGGGTTTTGGTGATGTTTCTTGCGTCGTTGACGAATTGGGCCTTGTTGGTGAGAAATGCCTCGCCGATATAGGAGTCGACCTCCGGGACAAGGGCATTGCCAACGATTGCATCAACCTCGATCCCTTTGAAGCTTTGCACTCTCAGTGCCCCGGTGCTGTCCACGGTCCTGATTACTGCCAGATCGAACTTGAACTCCTTGATCAGCAGCTCCAGCAGGTCTTCCATGATGAACCGAAGGTCAAGGGACCGGTTCATGATCTCGGATGCCTTGAGCCGGACGTAGAGCGCCTCGCTGCTCTCCTCCAGAGAGGTTCGTACCGAGCTGAAGATGTCGTAGAACGGCTCCATCTTCGAGCCCACGTCCGACAGGTAGCTTTCAACGATGGCACCGGCGGCGGCCGCACCGACCGAGCCGGCCAGGGTTTTTTCAACGAACCGTTTGAGGTTGGGGAGTTCGAACTCCGAAACGCCGCCTTTCTCGTCGATCTCACGGTTACCCAGGTATTCGCCGATCGACGCATATGCCTGTGATTCACCCGTGAACTTGGCCAGCAGGTTGACGAACTGCATGATGGTTACCGGTTTCGACAGGCGTTTCGTTTCCCACCGGGGTTCCTCCCCCTTTGGCCGGAACACGTCCACGAATTTTCGTACCTGGTCCCTTTCCTTGTCACCCTGTCTCAGGGCGATCGAAAAGAAGAGGTAGCAGCCGGCATTGAAAAACATGCTCCAGAAGAGGGAATGGGTCCAGATATCCAAGCCCGAGAGGCCGAACAGTTCGGTTGGCCTCAGCACGGTCACGCCGAAAGGCCCCTTCTCCAGAATGTCCGTTTTCCACCAGCCGGAAATGATGAACGAAGGGAGCAGCAGCGAGTAGAACCAGACCAGGAATCCGCAGAGGATGCCGCTGATGGCTCCCGCCTTGTTCCCGCGGCGCCAGTACAGTCCACCCAGCATGGCCGGAACGAACTGGGCAGCCGCAGCAAAGGAGATCAGCCCCATGTTCACCAGGGTGTAGGTGTCTCCCAGCATCAGGTTGTAGGAATATCCGAGGAAGACGACGAGGAAGATGCCGAACCGTTTGAGGTTGATGAGGAGCAGCGGAAACCAGGATCGCGGAGTCAGTTTGACCACGATCGGCATGACCAGGTGGTTCAGGAACATGGTGGAGACCGCCACCGATTCGGTCATGATCATGCCGGCTGCGGCGGAGAACCCGCCCAGGAAGGCGAGCAGAGCGATCCACGAGTGGCCGCTCAGGAGCGGGAGTGACAGGACGAAATAGTCGGCTCCCTTGGTGCTGCCGGTGAACAGGATGCCACCAAAGGCGATCGGGATGACAAAGAGGTTGATGGCAAAGAGATAGGCCGGAAACCGCCACATCGCCTCCTTTATATGCTCTTCCGCCGAATTTTCGATCACCATGATGTGAAACTGGCGGGGGAGCAGCACGATGCCGCTCATGGAAAGAAAAAGCATGGTAAACCAGCTGGCGTAATCGGATTCATCGTCTCCGCCCAGGGTGGTCAGATGGTCGTACACGGTCTGCTGCAGCTTCAGTCGGGAAAATATGTCGGTGAAACCATCGAACAGAAAAAAGGTGACAAAAATTCCCACGATCAGAAACGCCACCAACTTGACGATCGATTCGAGGGCGATGGCCGCGACCAAGCCTTCGTGTCGCTCCGAAGATATCAGGCTGCGTGCCCCGAAGATGACGCCAAAGGCGCTGAGAACGAGGGCGACAATGAAGCCGGAATGGAGGGCGGTGTCGGGGCCGAAGATGTTCTCGGGCAAGCTGAGCTGCTGGTTGCCACAGATGATCTGGAAGGTGGTGGAGACCGCTTTCAGCTGCAAGGCCACATAGGGGATGATACCCAGAATGGCAATGACCGTGATCAGTGCCCCCAGCCACTGGGATTTGCCATAGCGGGAACTGAGGAAGTCGGCGATGGACGTGATGTTGTTTTCCTTGCTGATCCGGATGATCTTCCGCAGGATTAGCCACCAGGAAAAGGCGGTAAGGGATGGGCCCAGGTAGATGAGGATGAAATCAAGACCGGTGGTGGCAGCCTTGCCCACGCTGCCGTAAAAGGTCCATGAGGTGCAGTAGACGGCTATCGACAGTGAGTAGATGTAGGGGTTGGAGACAATGCTTTCGCCCTGTTCTCCCTTTACGTGGGCGTAATAGGCGACCAGGAAGAGCAGGATCACATAGAGGAGGGAAACTCCAACGACCGTTTCCAGGCCAACGCTCAATGGCGTTCCTCCTTGTGGTTGTTATCCCCCATGGCCTTGGTGAAGAGGTAGATGACGCAGATGGAGACTGCCCACCCTCCCATCAGGTAGAGAAACAGCAGCGGGAAGCCTAACACCTCCACATTTTTGTTGAATATGTGGAGGAACGGGTAGTTCATCATGATGAGACCAAGGAGAAAGAAGATAACCCAGGACTCCATGAGGCGGAGGTGTTTGAACATCCGTCGTTTCCAGCGCTTGACCGGTGTCATGACAGTTTCAGCTCCTGCAGTACCTGTTCGGCCAGGGCAAAGGGGGTGGCGTCGGCGTGCAAGCGGATCAGGTCCCCTTCATCCCGGCTCGGTGGCTCGAATATCGCCGCCTGCTCCTCGAGCAGGTCGGGCCTGCCATCGGAAATGTCCCGTCGCGCCTCGAAGCGGCTCTGCAGCCTTGTTGCGAGCAGTTCGCGAGGGCATTCAACGGCAATGGTGATGCAGCGGGTGCCGGTTCTGGCGCCCAGTCGACGGAAGCTGTCGCGATCTTTCAACCTGCAAAATGTGGCGTCCACCACGACACTACGCCCGGCTCTCAGCTGTTCTTCGGCCAGCCGGACAAGCTCTCCGTACGTGGCTTCGGTCATCTCCGCGGTGTAGAGTCCTGCATCGAACTCCGCCGTGGTGCCGGGTGTTACGGGGACGCCCGCCAGTTCCTTTCTTGTCCGGTCCGAGCGGAGCCAGGCCAGACCCAGTTCCCTGGCCAGAAGGCGGGCGATGCTGCTCTTGCCGCTCCCCATGAGGCCACAGGTGATGAAGAGGGTGGTGGGGAGCTTTGGACGCAGGAGGTAGCCCCTGGCCAGCCGGAAATAGGCTGTTGCCAGTTCCTGAACCCGGCTCCGCTCTTCCTGCGGTGTGGCCGGGTCATTCAGCCGGAACGCCGTCACCTTTCCCCGGACAAAGGCACGGTAGACACGGTAGAAATCCAGCAGCAGCGCAATCTCCCGGTCACCGGTTTCGGCCATATAGGTCTCCAGCAGCAGCGAACCTAAGTCGCTACGGCCGTGGAAGTCGAGATCCATGAGGAGAAAGGCCAGGTCCGCCGCGGTATCGATATAGCGGAAGCGCTCGTTGAATTCGATGCAGTCGAAGATCTGGAACCGGTCCGTGAGGCAGATGTTTCCCAGGTGAAGATCGCCGTCGCAGTCGCGAATGAAGCCTTCTGCCCGCCGCTTGGCGAACAGCGGCTCCTGTTCGGTCATGAACCGTTCCGCCCAGGCGCGGATAGCGGTCAGGTGCTGGTCGGCAATGCAGTCGGGCACGAATGGCGCCACCTGTTCCATGCTTTCGGTCCAGTTCCTGCGGATGGCGCCGAGCTCGCCATAGCGACTGATTTCGCTTCCCCTGGCCGCACCCAGGTGGAACCTGGCAATGATCCTGCCAAGTTCGCGGATACGGTCGGAACGTATCCCTTCCGTCTCCACCAGGCGGTCGAGCATCCGCTCGGCCGGCAGCCGTTGCATCTTCACCGCGTAATCGATGACCCGTCCGGTTCCGTCGAAGATCGCTCCATCAGGGGTCTCCCTGATTTCAATGACACCGTCGTACAGGTCCGGAGAGAGGCGGCTGTTGAGGCGCACCTCTTCGTGACAGTAAAACCGGCGACGGTCCATGGTGGTAAAGTTGAGGAAGCCGAAGTCGACCGGTTTCTTGATCTTATAGACAAATCGGTCGGTAAAGAGGAGCCAGGAGACATGGGTCTGCTGCAGCGACACCGACTCGGTCGGTTCGGGGTAGGCTTCGGGCCTGAGGAGCGAACTGAGGAGTCGCTGGTCCATGGAAACCGTTCTCCTGCTGGGATATGAGTTAACAGTACCATAAGAATGTCCGGTCGCAAGGCCTCGAGATGGCTGCGGATCGGCCCCAGTTCTCACTTCCTGCCTTATCTGCCGTAAAATGGCCGACAAAGGGCTTTAAGGCTTGCATCAGTCAGTTGATTTTGTTATAAATTCTTCTTTTTACGGACTTAATGACTGTTAAGCAAAAGAGGCGTTCATGCTGAAAATATTTGACTACCTGTTCGGGATGTTCTCCAATGACCTGGCCATCGACCTTGGGACGGCCAATACCCTCGTCTATCTGAAGGGAAAGGGGATCGTCATCCGGGAACCGTCCGTCGTGGCGGTCCAGACAACCAGCAATGGCCAGCAGAGAGCCCTGGCGGTCGGGATGGAGGCCAAGAAGATGCTGGGTCGCACCCCTGGCAACATCACCGCCATCCGTCCGATGAAGGACGGGGTCATTGCCGACTTCGACATCACGGAGGAGATGCTCCGGCATTTCATTCACAAGGTCCACAACCGCAAGACCCTGGTTCGTCCCCGGATCGTCATCTGTGTTCCCTCCGGCATCACCCAGGTGGAGAAGCGGGCGGTCAAGGAGTCGGCCGAATCCGCCGGCGCCCGTGAGGTTTACCTGATCGAAGAACCAATGGCCGCGGCCATCGGCGCCGGCCTCCCCATTACCGAGGCATCGGGGAACATGATTGTCGACATCGGTGGCGGCACCACCGAGGTGGCGGTCATCTCCCTTGCCGGCATCGTCTACACCAGGTCGGTACGGGTCGGCGGAGACAAGATGGATGAGGCGATCGTCCAGTACATCAAGCGGAAGTACAATCTGCTCATTGGCGACCAGAAGGCCGAAACGATCAAGATCGAGATCGGCGAAGCCTATTCCGGCGGAGAGGTGCGCACCATGGAGGTAAAGGGGCGCGACCTGGTCTCGGGGATACCCAAGACCCAGGAAATCAATTCGGAGGAAATTCGGGAGGCCCTCACCGAACCGGTGAACGCCATTGTCGATGCGGTCAGGGTCTGCCTGGAGCGCACCCCGCCGGAACTGGCGGCGGACATCGTCGACAAGGGCATCTTCCTGGCAGGCGGCGGCGCGCTCCTGCGCAATCTGGATCTGCTGATCCGGGAGGAGACCGGACTGCCGGTCTTCATTTCAGAAGACCCCCTGTCCTGCGTTGTCCTCGGCTCCGGCAAGGCGCTGGACGAGTTGAACCTCCTGCGGAGCGTTGCGGTTTCGTCGTGAGACGGGAATAGCGATCTGAACGAACGGGCTGAAGGGACACCTTTGGCCCTTTTTTTTCCAAATGGCCATGCAGAAGACCTATACAGACAGTGCCCATAGCGGTGCAGATATCACCACCGTAACCGTTGACCTGATCATCCCGATCTGGGGGGAGCCTGCTTCGGTGGGAAGCGCGCTGGCGAGCCTCGTTGAGAACACGCCCGCTGCCCGTTTCATCTTCCTGAACAACGGGTGCGAACGGGAAACCGAGCAGTTGGTGGAGGCCGTTGCCGAGCACCTGGATGACCGCGCGCTCTTCATCTCATTCGAGCGGAATCTGGGGCATGTGCGGGCGGTCAATGCCGGCTTGGCCAGGTCCGATGCGTCGCTGCGGGTTCTGCTCCACTGTACGACCAGGGTGCGGCCGGGCTGGATGGATGGGCTGCTGGCCGCCGCTTCAGCGAAAGATGTCGGCATGGTGGTGCCGGGAAACCTTCTGCAGGCAGATGAAAAAGTTGCAGCCGGAGACGGTTTTGCCGAGCGCGATCATGGCTCGTTCAGCGCCATGCTGGTGAAGGGGGCGCTGTATGATCGAATCGGCGGCTTCGACGAAGATCTGTGGGATGAGGAGTGGTGCCTGCGGGACTACTCCAGGCGGGCCTGGCAGGCTGGGTTTCGCACCGGCGTTGCCCCTCGGGTGGTCGTGGATCTCCTCCAGGTCAGGCTCTACGGTTCACCGGCAGCGCGTCAGATGCGCCAGGGTGATGGAAAGGTGCGCTACGAGGAACGGTGGGGGCTTGAGCGGCAGTATTGCCTCTACCTTCCGGCCGATACCCTGCCCGAGACGGTTTTCGCCGTGGCCGAACTGGCCTTGCAGGCGACCCGGCAGGGGCACGGCTGCACCATCCTGGCCCACTCCCGCGTGTTCAAAGGGTTGCGGGACGCCGGTTGGACTACCCGCCATGACCGGTTGCGGGTAGTTCGCCTGCCTGCCCTGTTTACCGAGCGGGCTGCCCGGCGCAGTGCGAACGATCTGGCTGCGCGTCTTCCTTCCGTCGAATTCGTCACGAACCCGGATGGCGCAACCGTTCCGGGGCTGGATCGCGGCCTGGACTTTGCGGTGTTTGCCAGCGGTATCCGGGAGAACCAGGCAATACGTTTTGCCGGTATCACCGCTGCGCAGGGGTGATGGCCGGTTAACTGCGGGAAAAGGAGAGCAGCGTGTGAACGAAGAAATCCAGGTCCAGTTGCAGCAACACTGTCAGGTCATTGCGGAGATGGAGCGGACACTCAGCGGCCGGATGGCTGAAGCCGTCGATATGCTGGTTGCGGGCCTGACCGAGGGGAAAAAGCTGCTGATCATGGGGAACGGCGGTTCGGCGGCCGACGCCCAGCACTTTGCCGCGGAAATCATCGGCCGCTTCAAGCTTGAGCGGCGGGCGCTCCCCGCCATTGCGCTTACCACCGATACCTCCATTCTGACTGCACTGGGGAATGACTACGGTTTTGACCGGATATTCGCCCGCCAGGTGGAGGGGCTGGCCCAGGCCGGCGATCTGGTTGTCGGGATATCCACCAGCGGCAACTCACCCAACGTCTTTGCTGCCTTGGAGAAGGCCAGGGAACTGGGGTGCCGGACGATCGCCCTCTTGGGAAGGGATGGCGGTACCATAAAAGGGCAGGCCGATCTGGCGTTGATAGTGCCGAGCGTTGACACCCCCCGTATCCAGGAAGGGCATCTCACCATCATCCATATCATCTGTGACCTGGTGGAGAAGCGACTTTTCCCCGGTGAGGAGTGAGGAGTGAGGAGTGAGGAGTGAGGATCTGCACCGGGCGGTTTTCCTCGATCGGGATGGCACCATCAACGAGGAGCGCGAGTATCTGCACCGGGTGGAAGAGTTCGCCTTCATCCCCGGGGTTCCCGAGGCGATCCGGGACCTGCACAGAGCCGGTTTTCTCGTCATCGTGGTCACCAACCAGTCGGGGATCGGCCGTGGCTATTACGACGAGGCCGCCCTGGACCGCCTCCACGCCCACATGGACAACGAACTGGCACGGTTGGGGGCCGCCGTTGACGCCTACTATTTCTGCCCCCATCATCCGGAGTATGGGGTCGGCGACTATCGCAGGGAGTGCGACTGCCGCAAGCCTTTACCCGGCATGCTGCTGACGGCAGCCCGGGAGTGGCATGTCGATCTTGGCGCCTCCTTTCTGGTGGGAGACAAGCTTGCCGACGTGGAGGCGGCCCTGGCGGCGGGATGTCGGCCGGTTCTGGTCCGGACCGGTTACGGCGCTGTCGAAGCGCTGAAGGTGCCGCCCGGAGTGCCGGTCTGCGCCGATCTTCCCGAGGCTGTCCGGATGATAGTTCCGGCCGAGTGACAACCGGATTTACGTTTGACCTGGTCTGGCGGGTATGTTAAAAATCGTACGGCGAACCGCATAGTTTGAAATTTTGGAGACGGAGTCTGTCATGACTATTCGCAAGGGGATCATCCTGGCCGGCGGAGCGGGAAGCAGGCTGTACCCCCTGACCCTGGTGGCCAGCAAGCAGCTGCAGCCGGTATACGACAAGCCGATGATCTATTACCCCCTCGCCACCCTGATGACGGCGGGGATCAACGAGATACTGATCATCTCCACACCCCACGACACCCCGCGTTTCCAGGCCCTTCTGGGGGACGGTTCCCGCTGGGGGATCACGCTCTGCTACAAGGTCCAGCCCGAGCCGAAGGGGATCGCCCAGGCCTTCATCGTCGGCGAGGAGTTCATAAACGGCGACCCGGTCTGCCTGATCCTTGGCGACAACATCTTCTATGGCAAGATGGGACTCGACCAGCTTGCCGCCGACTTCACGGATGGTGCCCTCATCTTCGGCTACTACGTGAACGATCCCGAGCGGTACGGCGTGGTGGAGTTCGACAGCCAGGGAAAGGCGATCGGCATCGAGGAAAAGCCGGCAAAACCCAGGACCAACTATGCGGTCCCCGGCCTGTATCTCTATGACAGCTCGGTGGTGCAGCTTGCCAAAGATATGAAGCCTTCGGCCCGTGGCGAACTGGAGATCACCGACGTGAACCTCGAGTATCTGCGCCGCGGAAAGCTGCAGGTGGAAAGGCTCGGCAGGGGAATAGCCTGGCTCGATACCGGAACCCACCAGAGTCTTTTGGAGGCGAGTCATTTCATCGGCACACTGGAGGCCAGGCAAGGGTTGAAGATTGCCTGTCTTGAGGAGATTGCCCTCCGGAAGGGGTACATCACCTGCCAGCAGATGGCGGCGATCATCGACGATACCCCGAAATCGGGGTATCGGGAGTACCTGCAGCGTATTTACCATGAGGCCGATCTCTGCGGTTTGGAGGAGAACCAATGAAGGGCGCGATAGCGACATTTCAAAAAGGGAAGATTCACGACGTGGTGATCCGCCCTTTGATCAAGTATCTGGATGAGCGAGGGTGGCTCGCCGAACTGTTCCGTGGGGACGAAACCGCTCCGGAGCAGATGCCGGTCATGGCGTACTTTTCCATGACCCAGCCCGGTGTTGCCCGCGGGCCCCATGAACATGTAGACCAGACCGATTATTTCTGCTTCATGGGACCATCCAATTTCAAGGTGTATCTCTGGGATACCCGGGAGGATTCGCCGACCTGTGGCGTGAAGCAGCAGCTCTATGCCGGTGTTGACAGCCCTCTGCTGGTCATTGTCCCTCCGGGAGTGGTCCACGCCTACCGCAACATAGGGATGGAGAATGGTCTCGTGTTCAACGCCCCCAATCGACTGTACGCGGGTGAGGGGAAGCGCAGTCCGGTTGACGAGATCAGGCACGAGGAAGAGGCGGACTCAACGTTTATTCTCGACTGATCGATTGTTTTCCCCCCGGGTTCTATCGGGACCTGGGGCAAGATGCAGCTGCATGGGGGCGGGAAGGCCCCCATATCTGTTTTTAGTCCAGGTATTGCCATGTGGGAACAGCTAAAAAAATATCGTATTGTTGGCTTAATCGGCTTCATTCTTCTGGCCGCCCTGGTCTTCTACTCCCTGAACCTGAAAAACAAGGAACGGGCAAATCCGTTCGAGCGTGCGGTTCTTACCATCACTGCGCCTGTTATCGGTGTCGTCGACCATGTAAACCGTGGCATTATGGATATCTGGAACGATTACATCGATCTGGTGGGGGTTCGTCAGGAAAATCTGCAGCTCAGGGAGACCATCAAGAAGCTCAACACCAGGCTCATTCAGGACCAGGAGGCAGTGCTGGCAAACGACCGGCTGCAGAAGCTTCTGAATCTGAAAACCGGGCAGCCCAATGCCATCCTGGCAGCGCATGTCATCGGGGAGGACAGCTCCCCCTGGTTCAGAACCATTCTGATAGATCGCGGCAGCGTGGATGGTCTTCAGGAGGGAATGCCGGTGATTGCCGCCAATGGTGTCGTCGGTCAGCTCATAAAGGTGGCGGCAGGCAGTTCCAGGGTATTGCTGGTCACGGACCATGCCAGTTCGATAGCCGGTATTGCGCAGCGCTCAAGGGGGCGCGGCGTGGTAAAGGGAAAAGGGGATGGTCGTTGTTCAATGGAATTTGCCATGCGGGACGATGATATCAAGGTCGGTGACGTGATTGTCACGTCCGGTGTCGGTCAGATCTTTCCCAAAGGGCTTCCCGTGGGCGAAGTGACGATGGTGCGTAAAGGAGAATATGGTATCTTTCAGACCATTGAGCTCCGTCCGTTCGTGAACACGTCCCGACTGGAAGAGGTGCTCATACTGGTCAAACAGGACAAGTAATTACGAATTTGATTAAATATATATAATATTTTTATGTGTATAGTTGGCTAAAGTTTTGGGGTGTTGGGCCGAAAAATTATAGCAGCATATGGCGAGAAGGGAGGCGGATCGTTATGAAAATTGATGGAAATTTACCGCAGACCGGACTGCAGGCACCCCGAACCGAGCGGGTCGAACAGCCACCGCAGGTTGAACCGGATGATAAGAAAGCAGCGAGCAGCGCCAAGGCGCAGGTTGAGAAAGACCGACTCGATATTTCCAAGACTGCTGAGCAAATCAGTCAGGCCGTGTCCCAGGGGAAGGAGCAGGAAGCAAGTTTCCGAGCCGATCGGGTTGAGGCGGTGAAGGCGCAGGTCGAGTCGGGGAAATATCAGGTGAACAGCAAGGACGTTGCCCAGAAGATGCTTTCGTTCATTCAGAATGGCCTGAGCGGATAGTCATCTGCCAGGACGAGTAAACGAAAAAAGCCCGCGATTCGCGGGCTTTTTTCGTTTCAGATGATTGCCGATTCGACTAGCGCACGTGCTCTTCAGGATAGGCGCCAATGGAGTGGATGCTCAGGTCGGCGCCGGCAAACTCCTCTTCGTCGCTGAGACGGATGCCCATGGTTTTTGCCAGAATGCCGTAGACCAGGAAGGCATTCGCGAGGGCGAACAGAATGGCGGCACCTGTCCCGATGCACTGTGACAGGAGAGAAATCCCGCCCATCCCTCCCAACTCCTTGAGGCCGAAGAAGCCGGCGGCGATTCCACCCCACGAGCCGATAACCCCATGGAGCGGCCAGACGCCGAGGACATCGTCGATCTTGAGTTTTTCCTGTTCCCACTGAAACCCGTACACGAAGATGAGAGAGGCGATTCCTCCGGTGAGGAACGCACCGATCGGATGCATCACATCGCTTCCGGCGCAGACGGCGATCAGCCCGGCAAGGGCACCGTTGTGGGCAAAACCCGGATCGCACTTGCTGACCAGAACCGCGACCAGTATTCCGCCAACCATTGCCAGAAGCGAGTTGACGGCAACCAGGCCGGATATCTTGTCAAGGTGGCCGGCGCTCATGACGTTAAACCCGAACCAGCCGATTGCCAGCACCCAGGAACCAAGGGCCAGAAAGGGAATATTGCTGACCGGGATCGGGTGTGATTTCCCCCGCAGGTAGCGGCCCATGCGCGGCCCCAGGATCATGACTGCCGGCAATGCCAGCCAGCCACCGAGGGAGTGCACGACGACCGATCCCGCATAGTCATGGAATTCCGCACCACCGATCCGTTTGCACAGGTCCTGCAGGATGGAGGAGTTCTTGCCCCAGACAAATGATTCGAAGAGCGGATAGGTCACGCCGGCAAAGATGGCGCCGGCCAAAACCTGTGGCCAGAATTTCGCCCGTTCGGCGATCCCGCCGGAAATGATGGCCGGTATGCAGGCGGCAAAGCAGAGCAGGAAGAAGTAGTGCACCAGATCGTATCCCTGGCTGCTTGCCATCAACTGGTCCGCGGGTTTGAGAAAGGATATGCCGTAGGCGAGGGGAAAGCCGGCCAGAAAATACACAACGGTGGAAACCGCCCAATCGGTGAGGATTTTTACGAAGGCGTTGACCTGGTTCTTTTTTCGTACCGTCCCCACCTCCAGAAAGGCGAATCCGGCATGCATTGCAAAGACCATGACGGCGCCGAGCATGAGAAAAAGTACATCCGTGCTGGCGCGCAGCGTTGTCATCATTGACATGTCCATTGCTTACCTCCATTGGTAGCGTCTTTTCCATCGTTGGAAAATCTGTGATGGATAAGCAATGACTTTGCCAAATTGTAACATGCTGAATATATGGTGTGTATTGTCGGGGTGGGGAGGTTGTTCTGTTTGTGCTGCTGAATAATTAGGCGTTGGTGGCTAATTATGCGGCCGCTGTTCAGTTCCGGGATTTATTTCTAAAGATTGTTCTTGCCGGGCTCGATATGATTCCTGTAGGCTGCAAATGGGAGGTCCAATGCCATGGAAATCAATTCAGTAGCAAACCAGGCCCTCTATCTGCGCGACCAGATGAGCAACTCCCAGCTTGGTGTGGTGGCACTCAAGCAGAGTGCCGATGCGCAGAACCAGGTTGCCACCATGCTGGCCAAGAACTCGGAGAATGTAGCACCACCGCAGCAAACCGAAGAGAGCGGCTTTTCTACCTACGCTTAACAAACCTCTTCGACAGTCCAACAAGAAATTCTTGCAACGTTTGCAGCCTCATGATAAGCCGGAACCAGTGGTTCCGGCTTTTTTTATGCCTCTTTCAGACCCTCATCAGCAAGGAGTTAGCGTGGCCGCCCGTATCAGGATACTGCCCGAGTCAATAACGAACAAGATCGCTGCCGGCGAGGTGGTGGAGCGGCCGGCGTCGGTTGTCAAGGAACTGGTGGAAAACGCCCTGGACGCAGGGTGTACGGATATCGTTGCCGAGATCGAGGGGGGCGGCAAGCGGCTGATCAGGGTGACGGACAACGGCTCGGGGATGTCCCGGGATGACGCGCTTCTGGCTCTGGAACGCCATGCCACGAGCAAGATAGCCAGCGACAGTGACCTGTTCAATCTGGGTACGCTGGGGTTCAGGGGGGAGGCGCTTCCCTCCATCGCCTCGGTTTCGCGCTTTACCATCCAGAGCCGGGAGCGGGGGAGCGTGGCAGGAACGGAGATTTACGCCGAGGGGGGGCGGATCAGGGAGGTGAAGGAGTTCGGCATGGCCGAGGGGACCGTCATTGCGGTGCGCAACCTCTTTTTCAATACCCCGGCCCGTCTCAAGTTCATGAAAAGTCCGGAGACCGAGTCCGGTCACGTGGGTGAGCTTCTTACCAGACTGGCCCTCTCCAGGTCCGACGTCCGGTTTACCTATCTGAACGACGGAAAAGTGGTATTCCGTGCCCTTCCCGGCACCCTGCAGAGCCGGGCGGCGGAGCTCTTGGGCAAACGGCTGGCCGGTGATCTCTACCCATTCGATTATTGCGACGAACCGGTTTCGGTGCATGGGCTGGTGGGTGGTCCTGCCAGCAGCCGCTCGTCGGCCGGCGCCCTGTACACCTACATCAACGGCCGGTTCGTACGGGACCGGGTGGTGCAGCACGCCATCCTCCAGGGGTACCGTCAGGTCCTGGAGCGGGGCCGCTACCCGGTCGTTGTCCTGTTTATCGAGCTGTCGCCCGGGGATGTGGACGTCAATGTCCATCCCACCAAGCATGAAGTCCGGTTCCGGGAGCAGGGGCGGGTGCACGACATCATCCAGGGTGGCATCGAGGCGGCCATTCGCTCCGCTCCCTGGCTTGAGGAGGGGAGGCGGGATTCCCGCGCCAGCGCACCGGCCTCTGCCGGCCAGGAGATGGTGGCCAGGGTACGGGATGCCCTGCAGAGCTATGCGCAGACACCCCATCGCCAGGAATCTTTTTCACGAGGGTGGTCGGGAGGGCAGCCCACTGGCGGCACCATGGCACCGGTATCCCGGCTGCAGGCGCCTGCAGCTGTCGAACAACGGCCGCTCTCCGCTCAACAGACCGAAGTTGCCGTGGCCGATGCGGCGCTGCCGGGGCAGCCGGCCAGCGAGCTGTGCCCGGAAGCGGGCTACTTTTCCTCCCTGACCGTCATCGGCCAGTTCAATGCCGCCTATCTCGTCTGCCAGGAAGGTGATGATCTGGTCATGATCGACCAGCATGCGGCCCATGAGCGGGTCGCATTCGAGCGGCTGCGCGCCGAATATGCGTCGGGTGGGATCGAACGGCAGGGACTGCTGTTTCCCGAGACCCTGGAGCTTTCTCCTGCCCAGAGTGCGACCGCCCGGGAGCACTCTGAGGAGTTCCTCCGTCTCGGCTTCGAGCTGGACCATTTCGGCGGCAATACCTGGCTGCTCAAGGCGGTGCCGCGCCTGATCGCCCAACTCCCCGCCGACCGGACAGTGCTCGATATGTTGGAGGAGTTGCAGGGGATTGGCCGCAGCCGCTCCATGGGCGACCTGGTCGAGGGACTGCTCGCCACCATCGCCTGTCACAGCGTGGTGCGCGGCCGGCAAAGCCTTTCGGTGACGGAGATCCGGGAGCTCTTCCGGCAGATGGACGCCATCGACTTTGCCACCCGCTGTCCCCACGGCCGTCCGGTCATCGCGACCATGACCCTTGCCGAAATAGAGAAGATGTTCAAGCGTACCTGAGAGCCCCTTTCAGGGCTGCTGCAATTGCATGATCCGGTTGCGGTGCCTTTGCCACCATCCATTCCAGTCAAACCGAGTGAAATCTACCAACAGGGCTGTCGGAATGAAGGTGTCCAGTTCATGGACCACGTCGCCCAGCAGTTGGCCGGTAAACTGTCGACCGAGACGCACCTCCTCCCGGAAGAGCCGGTCGAATTCGCCGGCCAGGCCGGTCAGTGCCAGCGGGTCGCCACAGCCGGTAAAATTCATGGTGCACCACTCGTCGTGCATGATCTCGCCGGAGACGTCGATCAGCGGCAGGCCGTGGAGGCGGCAGGTCATGGGGCGGTGGTCGTAGACGAGGCAGGTGCCGTTGTCGGACAGGAGCGGGCAGGGGGTCTCGTCCTCGTCGGACATGAGAGCGCTCCACTCCTCTTCCGGCCGCAGATTGAGGATATAGGGCGCTGCCAGATCGGGCCAGACCTGATGGAGTCCGGCCAGTCTCGCCTCTGCCCTGGCGAGTGCCGGGCGGCGAAGCTGTTCCGGGAGCCGGTCGAAGCCGTTCTTCAGGTGCCAGGCGTCCAGCAGGGTGATGTCGAACAGGCTGCAGCAGCAGTCGCAGCAGCCGCTGGCGCAGGAGATTTCACCGGGGTGGCGCTCCAGGCAGCCGGCGAACCAGCGATCCACCTCTTTCAGCAGGGCGTTGTATGCGGTAAGGGTCGTCTGCATCTGTCTTTCCGGGGATCGTTGTTGCGACGTTTGTAGTGAGGCGAGTGTACCTGATTGCCGAATATTCGGCAATCAGTATGGATCCCTGAAATCAACATGAGGTTATCCGGATCAAATGTATCCGGTCAGCTGGCGAGGGGGCAGAAAGTGGTTTATCCTTGTAGCGGATTGCCAGAGACGTTGCAGGGAGATCTCTTTGTTCATGAAACCATCCTTTTCGCCATGCACGACAGCGCCTTGCCTGCGACATATCATGATCAGTCTCACCGCGGTTGCCCTGCTGGTCATTGCACCGTGGGCCGGTAGCGCACAGTCTGCCGACAAGGGACCGTCGACCCGGCAGCAGACGATCATCGTCGGCGGGGACCGCGACTACCCCCCCTATGAATACATCGATCAGAACGGCCAACCGTCCGGATACAACGTCGAACTCACCCGGGCCATTGCCAACGTCATGGGGCTGAAGGTTCAGTTTAGGCTCGGCAGCTGGGCCGAGATGCGTACCGCCCTCCAGGACGGTACCGTGGACCTGCTGCAGGGGATGTCCTGGTCGCCGCAGCGGGAGCGGGAGGTCGATTTCTCCACCCCCCATACCCTGGTCAATCACGCCATATTCGCCCGAAAGGACTCCCCCATGGTCAACTCCCTGGACGACCTTTCCGGCAAGGGGGTGACCATGCACCGGGGCGGCATCATGCACGACTACCTGGTGCAGACCGGGTTCAAGGGGAATCTGGTGCTGACCGACACCCCGGCGGAGGCTCTGCGCCTGGTGGCCGCGGGTAAGTACGAGTATGCCCTTGTCGCCATTGTGCCGGGGACCTATCTCATCCGCGAACTGAAGCTGACCAACCTGGTGCCGGTGGTCCGCAACGTGGCGACCTACCGTTACTGCTATGCCGTGGCCAAGGGGAACGGTGCCCTGCTCTCCCGCTTCAACGAAGGTCTGGCCATCCTCAAGCAGACCGGCCAGCACAAGGCGATCTTTGAGAAATGGCTGGGGGTGCTGGAGCCGCAGCGCGTCGACTGGCTGACGATCGCCAGGTACGGTGCAGTGGTGGTGGTGCCACTGGTCCTCTTGCTGGGGGGCTTCGCCATCTGGTCACGGACCCTGCACCGGCAGGTGGCACTGCGCACTGCCGATCTGACCAGGGAGATCGCCGAGCGCAGGCATGCCGAAGAGGAGCTGCGCCTTAACCAGCAGCAGCTGGTACAGGCTGACAAGATGGCGGCACTGGGGGTGCTGGTTTCGGGCGTGGCCCACGAGATCAACAACCCGACCGGCCTGATCCTGCTCGACCTGCCGATCCTGAAACGTGCCCACCGTGACTCTGCTGCCTTTCTTGACGAGCGCTATCGGGACGAGGGGGACTTTCCGCTTGGTGGCGTCCCCTACAGCGAAATGCGCGAGGAGATCCCGCGCATCCTTGACGAGATGCAGGAAGGAGCGCAGCGGATCAAACGGATCGTCAACGATCTCAAAGACTTTGCCCGCCGCGACGATGCCGGCGACAAGGCGCCAGTGGACCTGAACGCGGTGGTGCGGACGGCGCTGCGTCTTGTCGAACCGACGATTCGCCGGGCCACGAACCGCTGCCGGGTCGATCTTGCCGACGTCATGCCGCCGGTGTCGGGAAACGCCCAACGGATCGAGCAGGTGGTGGTGAACCTGGTGCTCAATGCCTGCCAGGCCCTGCCCGACATGGAGCACGGCATTGCCGTCTCCACCCGCTACAACCGCACTACCGACAACGTCATCCTGGTGGTGCGTGATGAAGGTATAGGCATCGCCGCAGAGCATCTTTCCCGGCTGACCGATCCCTTCTTCACCACCAAGCGGGACAGCGGCGGTACCGGCCTCGGCCTGTCGGTGTCGGCCGGCATCGTCAAGGAGCATGGCGGCCAGCTCGCCTTCGACTCCATTCCCGGTACCGGTACCACGGTTACCCTGACCCTGCAGGTGGCAAAAGGAGATCAGACATGACCCCGCAACTCTATCCCGAATTCGGCATGCTGCTGGTGGATGACGAGCCGGCCTGGTTGAAATCCCTGTCGCTCTCCCTGAAGAGCTGTGCCGGCCTGAACAATATCGTCACCTGCCAGGACAGCCGCCAGGTCATGGACCTGCTCGACCGGGGAGGGATCGGTCTCGTTCTGCTCGACCTCACCATGCCGTTTCTGTCCGGTGAGGAGCTGCTGCAACAGATCGGCGAGCGGTACCCGGAGATCACCACCATCGTGGTCAGCGGTCTCAACCAGCTGGAGACGGCGGTTCGCTGCATGAAGCTCGGCGCCTTCGATTATTTCATCAAGACCGACGAAGAGGACCGGATCGTCGGCGGGGTGCTGCGGGCCGTGCGGATGCTGGAGATGCAGCGAGAGTATCGGGAGGTGTCGACCCGGCTCGTCTCAGGCGAGTTGCGGCACCCGGAGGCGTTTTCCGCCATCGTTACCGGTGACCGGGGGATGCTGGCCGTCTTCTCCTATATCGAGGCAGTGGCCAGGAGCCCCCAGCCGCTTTTGATCACCGGGGAGAGCGGTGTCGGCAAGGAGCTGATCGCCAGGGCCGCCCACAACCTGAGCGGCTGCCGGGGAAAGCTGGTGACGGTGAATGTGGCGGGCCTTGATGACACGGTCTTTGCCGACACCCTGTTCGGCCATCTGCGGGGGGCCTATACCGGCGCGGACTCCATCCGGCGCGGCATGGTGGAGGAGGCGGCCGACGGGTCCCTGTTCCTAGACGAGATCGGCGATCTTAGCATCGCTTCCCAGGTGAAGCTGCTGCGGCTGCTGCAGGAGGGTGAATTCTTTCCGCTGGGAAGCGATCAGCCAAAGAGGGTCAAGGCGAGGATCATCGTGGCCACCCACCAGGACCTGGCGGCCAAAGAGGTGTCGGGAATTTTCCGCCGCGATCTTTTCTACCGGCTGCGCACCCATCAGGTTCAGATCCCGGCGCTGAGGGAGCGGACCGGCGACATTCCGCTCCTGCTCGACCATTTCCTTGGTGAAGCAGCCCAGGCCCTGGACAGGAAGAAGCCGACTCCCCCGCGGGAGCTGGCCCAGTTCCTTGCCACCTACAGCTTTCCGGGCAATGTGCGCGAACTGAGGGCCATGGCGTACGATGCCGTCAGCGTCCATCGGGACCGGATGCTCGCCATGGATACGTTCGTAAGAGCGGTCGGATCTGCCCACCCCGCAGCCGGACCTGCGGCAACCGGTTCTCACCACAGGAACCCCTTTGCCGGCTTTCCGGAGCTTCCCACCTTCAGCGAAGCAGCCGGTTTTCTGGTCATGGAGGCGCTGAACCGGGCGGGCAACAACCAGACCCTTGCCGCCAGGCTCTTGGGGATCTCCCAGCCGGCCCTCTCCAAGCGGCTGAAGATGCTGAAGGAGTGAGGGGAATTCGGGCCATAACCTGAGGTTATACCTATAACGTTCCTTCATCTATTCTGTATTTTTCTGAAATCATTGGTGATTTTCTCGTTCGTTCCAGGCTCCCATAACCTGCGGTTATGGGAGTTTTCTTGTTTTATATGCTGTTGACTGGGTAAAAACTTAGTAATTCAAGGTGGATATGTACTGTGGGCCTGTTGGCACTCCCCATGCTAAAGCAGGTGTAGACGGTTACGAGCCGCAAGGCTCAACTACTCTCACACCAGATGGAGGTGTCCCATGGCAATGTTCTGGATCCAATTCGTTCTCGTCCTCGGTGCCGTACTGATCGGCATCCGCAGGGGCGGGGTGGCCCTCGGCCTGATCGGCGGCCTGGGGGTCGCGCTCCTGACGCTCGTCTTTCGCAGCTCTCCTGCAGAGCCGCCGGTCGGCGTCATGCTCATCATCCTGGCGGTGGTTACCGCTGCGGCCACCCTGCAGGTCGCCGGCGGCCTCGACTACCTGGTGCAGCTGACGGAAAAGATGCTGCGCGCCCATCCCCGGTACGTCACCATCCTCGCTCCACTCAGCACGTTTTTTCTGACGGTCTGCGTAGGTACCGGCCACGCGGTGTACGCACTCCTACCGGTCATCGCCGATGTTGCCATCAAGACCGGTACCCGCCCGGAACGCCCCATGGCGATTGCCAGCGTCGCCTCCCAGATGGGGATCACGGCCAGCCCGGTGGCAGCCGCAGTCACGTTCTTCCTCGGTTTTGCCGCCAAGGCCGGTAATCCCGTCACACTCATCGACATCATCTCCGTAACCCTGCCGGCAGGGATTGTCGGTGTCGTAGCTGCCTCGGCGTGGAGTTTCAACCGCGGCAAGGATCTGGACAAGGACCCCGAATTCCAGGCACGACTCGATGATCCCGAGTTCCGCAACGCGCTCAACACCGACGTCACAACCCTCGACAAGAATATCACTACCACCGCCAAGTTGTCCGTGGTGCTTTTCTTCGCCGGCGTGGCCACCATCATCCTCTTTGCCGTATTCCCGGCTCTCCTGCCGCTCGCCGCGGGCAATAAACCGGTTCCCATGACCACGGTCGTCCAGTTCGTCATGCTTGCCTACGGCGCCTTCATCATGTTCGCCGCCGACGTCAAGGCCAAGGATATCGCCCACTCCAGCGTCTTCATCGCCGGGATGATCGCCGTGGTCTCCATCTTCGGCATTGCCTGGATGAGCGATACCTTTATCAGCGCCAACAAGAAGTTCCTGGTGGACAACATCGGCATCATGGTAAAGATCGCCCCCTGGACCTTTGCCATAGCTACCTTCTGCATCTCGGCCTTTGTGAAGAGCCAGGCCGCCACCCTGGCCATCACCCTGCCGCTCGGCCTGGCCCTGGGGCTGCCGGTGCCGTTGCTCCTGGGGCTCGTGCCGGCCAGCTACGCCTACTTCTTCTTTGCCTTCTACCCCAGTGATCTTGCCGCCATCAACTTCGACCGCACCGGCACCACCCGCATCGGCAAGTATCTCCTCAACCACAGCTTCATGATCCCCGGACTGATCGGGGTCGGTACCTCTACCGTGACGGCATACCTGATCTCGCAGACGATCCTCTAATCGGTTTCCGTCCGGAAAGGGTTCTTTTCCGCCATGGCGGTGTCAATCCGCGGGATAGCTTGTGCGGCGTACAGTAGTACGCCTCCGCGCAATCCCTTGATTTCCTTGCCAGGACGAAAAATTCCTCCTTTCCGATCCGGAATCCAATAGTTTCTCATCCGGAGTTTCCGGATGGAAACTAATCAAGTCGCAGGAAAAAACGAAAAGAGGCTGCACCATTGGCGGTGCAGCCTCTTTTCGTTTTCATCTGCTGCGCAAGGGGTGCTACATGATTGCCAGGCTTTCGACAACCAGCGTGCCGCAGGTGATGGTGACGGTTCCCTGCACGATGGTCGGTCCGGTCTTGCTGGTGAAGCCGGGGTCGTAGCTGCCCGATATCACCAGCTCTTCGCACCGGTTCAGGTCGAAAGACTCGCTAAAGGTAAGCGGCTGGGTCCTGAGCGAGGAGACAACGCCAGCGGGTACGGCTGCCAGGGATGCGCCGATGGTGCCGAAATAGCTGTCCGACAGGCCTGTGGCGGACAGTCGGACATTGGGCGGCACTGCCGTGGAGATGACCCAGGTGTAGGGTGCCGGTGTCGGGTCGACATTGGCGGCCGGATCGATAGCCCGGACCGAGAAGGTGTGGGTACCGTCGGCCAGGCCGCTGAAGCCGTAAGGGGGTGTGCAGAGCGTCCAGCTGCCGCTGTCCAGGGCACAGGCGAAGGTCGCACCGGTTTCGTTGGCCGAGAACGAGAAACTTCCGGAACCGGTTACGGCCGGGTTGGCCGGTGTGGCGGTAATGGTCGTGTCCGGCGGGCTGGTGTCGATGGTCCAGCCGTATGCAGGCGGGGCGGTTTCCAGGTTGGCGTTCAGGTCGGTGGCCCGGACCGAAAAGGCGTGACTGCCGTCGGCCAGACCGGCGAACGGGTAGGGAGAACTGCAGGCGCTCCAGGCGCTGCCATCCATGCGGCAGGCGAAGGTGGCGCTTTCGTTGGCGCTGAAGCCGAAACTCCCGGTACCTGAACTGGTCAGCAGCGGTGGTGTGGCAATGATGGTGGTGACCGGCGGGGTCGTGTCCGGTGGGGCGATGTCGGCGGTCATGACCGCCCCGGCCGGGCTGATGCTGCTTATGATGAACCCGCTTGTGGCGCCGCTGTAGAGATTGTTGTTCGGGGAGCTGCTACTGCTGATTGCCTGGCGGTTGGCGCTTCCCGGAAACGGGTCGCCGGCGTCGCCGCGATTCGAGTTCTTTTCCAGGTGATACAGGTTGTCCGCCGGCACCAGTGCCACCTGGTAGTGGCTGGTGCAGCCGGTACAGCCGGGATACCACTCCGAATCGTTGCTGGCCCTGTTCTCGTCGATATGCCAGAGCACCAGGCCGAAACCGGGCAGGGCGTAATCGAATCCGGTCCGGTGCCGGTTCTCCAGCAGGAAATACTCGCCAACGCCGATTGTCGGACTGCCGTCGAGGAACTGCAGCACCTCGCCGCCGGTCTCCACGGCAGCGATGGCGCGTGCCGAAGCCGGCGCAGCGAGTTTTACCGGAGTGATCCATCCCAGGGCGTACTTGCTCCACGGGTCCAGGTGGGAAGGCCGGTCGCCGCCCCTGCTCACCCCGGTCCAGGAGCCCGATGCCATCAGGCTCCAGTTGCCGACTCCCTCGGAACTCCCATCCGTGTCGTACAGGTCCGGCAGCCCCAGGGCATGGCCGTATTCGTGGGCAAAAACACCCATCGTGGTGATGCCGCTGCCGAATTTTTCCGGCTGGATGATGTAGTTGTTGACGATTACCTTTCTGCCGGGGTTGGTCGTGCAATTGTCGTTGGTGGTGTAGGGGCCGTAGTGGCTGTTTCCCCAGTACTGGGCGCCGGCCAGGGACCAGCTGTGGGACCAGATGTCCGTTGCGTTGCCGCTGGCCTCCTGGCCGGTCCCCTGGTGAACGATGGCGACCGTGTCGCTGTAACAGTCGCCATTGAGGTCGTAGGCGGAGTAGTCGATGGTGGCGTCGGCCTGCTGGACCGCCTCGTAGACCAGGTCCCCGGGCCAGGTGTCGGTGTTGCCGCCTATCTGCCGGCCATAGTAATCGTGGCTGTTGCTTGCGTTCACCCAGCCGACCACCCCTGCCGGCCCCGGCGAGACGGTGAACCTGCCGGAAGAGACCTCTTCGTAGTAATCCTTCATGGACCAGGTGCCGGTTCCGAAGAGGAGATCGCTGAAATTCTGGGCAGTGTAGGCCGGGGTCGTATCGCTGAAGTTGACCAGGATGACCGGCAGGTACCCCGTCTCCTGCGCCGGCGGCGCTTCGGCGGGCGGGGCCGCAGTTGCGGGAGACGGGGTACCTGCCGGTCATCCTGGTCAACTTCAGCGATACGACCCCGGCC
>CAYSMK010000015.1:0-42366 GCA_964432205.1 uncultured Geobacter sp.
CCCTCGAACGCTTCCCCCGGCCGCGACCCCTCCACCAACGGATGGCGCTCCAACAGCTCCCGGACGGCCCGCATCAGGGCACCGGTCCCCTTGCCGTGAATGATTCGCAGCTCCGCCCGCCCCTGCAGCGCCGCCTGGTCGAGAAACTTTTCCACGTGGGCCAGCGCCGCATCCACCCGCTGGCCAATGACATTCAGCTCCGAGGGGATTTCGGCCGGGGCCTCCGCTGCCGTCCGCCGCCGCTCCCGCGCCGGGGCTTCGCGTCGCCGGGAAGGGGCGACATCGCTCGCTGCCACGGCCAGTTCCAACTGGCCCGCCCTGACCCGCAGCCGTTGCTGCTTGCGGTCCACGGTCAGTACCGTTACGTCGTAACCAAGCGGCCGGACAAAGACCGTATCACCCTCCCGGACCCGGTCAAGGGAAAGGGTCTCCTCCGGATGGAGCTCCTGCAACTGCTCGTCAAGCTGCCCTTCCACGGCAGTCAGCCGGTCCTTGGATATCCGGCTCCGCTCCCGCCGTGCCTCCTCCAGAATGGCGTTGATCTCCCGCCGCGCCGCCGAAACCAGCTCCCGGGCCTCGTGCAGCCCCTTTTCCCTGCTCTCCCGGAGCCTGCGTTCCGCCTCGGTCCTCCGCTCGGCAAGGAGCGTCTCCTGTTGCACCAGCTCCCGCTCGCGACGCTCCAGATCCGCCAGGAGCGCCTCGTGACGCTGGCGCTGCCCCTTCAGGTCGGCCAGCAGGTCGTGGAACTCTGTCTCCAGCCGCCCCACCATCCCTGCGGCCCGCTCGATGACCGATTCGGGGAGGCCGTAGCGCCGGGCCGTGGCCAGGGCGTGGGACTGGCCCGGTTCGCCGCTCTTCAGGCGGTAGAGGGGGGTGAAGGTGCGGGCATCGAACTCCATGGCGGCGTTGACCATCCCGGGCACCCGCTGGACATGGGCCACGATGTCGATCAGGTGGGTCGTGGCCAGGACCATGCTCCCCCGCCGCTGCAGCTCTTCCAGCACCGCGCAGGCGATGGCCGCCCCCTGGTTCGGATCGGTGCCGGTACCCAGTTCGTCCAGGAGGACCACGGTACGGTTGTCGGCCCGCTCCAGGATCCGGCTGATGGTCCGGATGTGGGCAGAAAAGGTGGAAAGGCTCTCCTGGATGGACTGCTCGTCGCCGATATCGGCAAGGAGATCGCTGGTCACCGGAAAGACCGAGGTGGCGGCCGCCGGCACCGGCATGCCGGCCTGGGCCATCAGGAGCAGGAGCCCGACGGTCTTGATGGCGATGGTCTTGCCGCCGGTATTGGGACCGGTGATCAACATCACCCGGTCCGGTGCGCCATGGTCACCGCTGCGGCCACCGAGTGTCAGATCGAGAGGAACCACCTCCCGCCCGCCCCTCTCCCGCTGAAGCAGCACGAGGAGCGGATGGCGCCCTTCCCTCACCATCAGCCTCGGCTCGTCGGTGATCTCCGGCGCCTCGGCCCCCAGCAGGTCGGCCCCGTGGGCCAGACTGGCCAGCAGGTCCAGGGCGACCACGATCCGGAACTCCTCGCTGATCCGCTCAGACTCCTCCCTGACCCAGCCGGTAAGCTGGCGCAGGATGCGGATCATCTCCCCCTTTTCCTCGGCGACCAGGTTCTCCAGTTCGTTGGCCAGCCCGATGATCTCCAGCGGTTCCATGAAGGCGGTTTCGCCGGTATTGGAGACGTCGTGCACCACCCCCGGCACCATCCCTTTGGAATCCATCCGGACCGGAATCACCCAGCGACCGTTCCGCTGGGTGATGAAGTCGTCCTGCAGGAAGATGGCGGTCTGCCGCTCCCGGACGATCTCCTCCAGCCGCTTGCGGATTCGGGCGGTAAGCTGCCGCTTACGGGTCCGCAGCTCGAACAGTGCCCGGGAAGCACTGTCCAGCAGCCCCCCCTCCGAGTCCAGGGAGTTTTCCAACGCCTCCAGGATGTCAGGACAGCCGGTAAGCTGGCCGGCCAGCGCAGTAAGGAGCGGCAGGTCGCTCCGGCCGGTCAGCTGCCGCGCCACGGCCGCGCCGACCCGCAGGAGCGGCAGCAGTACGGCCAGGTCCACCGGGTTCAACACCGCCCCGACCGGCCTGGCCAGTTCCAGCACCGGCTCCACGTCCTCGAAGCCGGTCAGCGGCAGCCCCGTGCCGAAACGGGCAAGGGTCCGGACCTCCTCCACCAGCCCCAGGCGCTCTTCTATCTCCCCACGCCCGGCAAACGGCCTGATCTCCTCGATTGCCGCCACCGTTGCCGGACAGTGGGCAAAGGTGGCGAGCCAGGCCAGAATACGGTCGAACTCCAGTATCCTCAATGTCTCAATGCTCATGATGCCTCGTTCTCCCCCGGACTGCCCCCCTGCTTGACGGCGGTCCGTCGCTTCTTGCGCGCCTTCTGCCGCCTGATCCGCTCCCGTTCGGCCGATGCCGTCGTCGACAGACCGGCCCGGGCGGCGATCTTTTCCAGGAGCTCCCGCCTGGCCAGAAACCGGTTCACCGACTGGCTCCGCTCCCGCATGCACTTCACTTCCAGGCCGGTCGGCCGATGCCGCAGCACCACGCAGGTGGAGCTCTTGTTCACGTGCTGCCCCCCCTTGCCGGAGGAACGGACGAACTGCTCCTCAAAATCCTCTTCCCGGACCCCGAGTTCGGCCATCCGGGCGGCCAGCCAGCGGTTCTTCTCGTCACTCACGGCAAATTCGGGCATGGCAATCCGTCACCTGGCAGTTACGGTGACAGCCTGACGGCTGTCGTACAGGTCACCGATTACCACAGATAGGGCGAGATGGAAACAAAAACTGCGGGCAACCATTGAGAGGAGTTGGGGGAGTTGCTGCCTGATGGTGCAGGGGCAGTCCGGGAACCACCCGTGCACGGGAGGAGGTCAGTTATTCTGCATGCGGGACAGACAGGCGGGGAGCTTTCGTGCCCGGTGCGCAGGGTTGTTCTCGCGGATCATGTCGGTCACGAGGCGGTCGATGTTCTTTCGATCCCGCTCGTTGATCAGTGAGAATTTGAACCCGGTGATGTAGTTGCCACCCGCCGGAGCCGGATGCGAGTAGACCGACTGCGAAAGTACCGGCACCACCTGTTCGGACTCGTCCGGGTAGAAGAACACGGCAATCGCCATGGTGTCCGTCTCGACCCGGAAGGGTGTTTTCACCTTGAACCCGCCGGCACTCAGGCTCAGATCCGTATGGACATGCCTGCCGTTAACCTTTCTGCCGTCGTGGATGACCCTGAAGTCGCCGGTATCGTCCACAACCGAGCAGTACATCGGCAGGTTGATCGAAACGCGGCGGTGCTGGCGCTTCTCAAGAGCGGGCATCCGCTCGAACACCTTGACCGTCACAAACGGCCGCTCCCTGTGGCTTGAAATCATGCCATTGTAGGCGTAGATCTCGCCGTCGATCTCCGTTGTCAGGAAAATCTGCGTCCCGACCGGAATGTGGTCCATCTTCGGGCTGATGGTCGTCGGAAAGACGAGGCGCAGTTCTCCCCGCTCAGACCTGGCGGCAACGGCGCCTTCGATCAGCGTATAGCCGCAGGGGGTGTTGACGGAAACCGAAAGATTTGTGCCGGTTTTGAAGACGTTCCCGAGTTCTTTCATCGGACCAGACCCCGCCTCAGTGATGCATTTCTCCTAATCTATCGTCATCTTAAAGCACAGCTTTAATAATTGTTGTATCCACCCGGAATTTACCTGTCAGATCACGCAACCGGACAGTTGGGACCCTTTTCCCCTGAACAGGTCATCCTGACGGTTGACATTCCCCGTCGCAGGCATTATACCGATTTAATAATAATGACTTCACCACACAGTCACATCAGACGGATTCAGGGCGGAGAGACCATGGGCTGGTATGCAAACCTCAAGATCGGCAACAAACTGATACTCGGCTTTGCTTCGGTCATCTTCATTTCCTTTCTGGTCGGACTTGCCGGCATCAAGGGGATGGGCGAGATCGACGAATTAATCGAACATCTCTACAGTACCACCCTCGTCGACACCGTCTATGCCAATGAGGCTTACAGCGATCTGATTCTCCACAACAGGAGGTTCTATCGTCATATCCTTGCCGAGGACAAGGCGTTGAAGGAGGAGATCTCCGGACAGGTCCACAACAACGAAAAAACGATTACCGATGCCCTGGGAAAATACCGGAACTCGAAACCTACCGCTACGGAACTGGAACTGCTCGACAGGTTCGACAAGTTATGGCCGGAATACACTGCTGCAACGGACAGAATATTCAAGCTGTCGGAAACGGGTAAGGCAAAGGAGGCGTTCGCACTTGCGGAGAGGGAGGCACGCCCCGCCTTTTACAAGCTGAACGACACCCTCACCGAACTTATCCGTTACAACGTGGTTGCGGGTAAACAGCACAACGATGAGGCGGCCGATCTCTTTCACGACCTCCGGAACTGGCTTATTGCGCTGATCCTGATGTCGATCGGCGTCGGGACGACAATGGCCTTTTTCATCACCAGAAGCGTGACATCGCCGCTTGGCCAGGTCCTCAACGCCGTCCGTTCCCTGGCAGAAGGGGGTGAGAACAAGGCACGCCTGGCAGAGGCGATCGCCGCGGGCGACCTGAGCCAGGAAGTGATCATAGCGGAGCGGCTGGCGGTGGATGTTGACGCCGTTGCCCGGGACGAGGCAGGGATGCTGCTCAAGGCGGCGGTTGGCATGAGCGAAGTCCAGGCAGCTGTGGACAGGGCATTTGCCGGGATGACCGAGTCGCTGCGACGCAACCGGGAGGAGGAGAAAGCACGGGACTGGCTGAAGAGCGGTACCAATGATCTCAACGCCATCCTGCGGGGCGACCGCAAGGTCGACGAGATGATCGAAAAGGGCCTCGCCTTTCTCTGCGAATATCTCGGTGCCGGTGTCGGAGCCTTCTATTCCTACAACGACAGGTCACATGAGCTTTCTCTCAGCGCCTCCTACGCAATGACGCGGCGCAAGAACCTGAACGAGCGGTTTGCCATGGGCGAAGGGCTGGCAGGCGAGGCCGCCAAGGAACAAAAGGTCATCTGCCTGACCAATGTCCCGCCCGACTATCTGCCGATCAGTTCCGCCATAGGGGAGGCAAAACCGCTCAACATCGCAGCCGTCCCCCTGCTGCACGACCATCGTCTCGTCGGGGTACTGGAAATAGGCTCTTTCAGGGCATTCACGGACAGGGAACTTGAATTTCTGCAGCAGGCACGGGAAGGACTTGCCGTCGGCATCAGCGTCAACCTGTCCCGGAAACTGGTGGACGACCTTCTCGAACAGACCCAGTCCCAGACCGAGGAGCTTAGGGTTCAGCAGGAGCAGCTGCAGCAGACCAATGAAGAACTCGAGGAACGGGCGCAGATGCTGGAGCAGCAGCGGGAGCAGATCCGCACCAAGAACAGGGAGGTGGAAGAGACGAGCCGGGCGCTGAAGCTGAAGGCGGAGGAACTGGAGCGAATCAGCACCTACAAGTCCGAATTCCTCGCCAACATGTCCCATGAACTCAGGACCCCGCTCAACAGCCTGATGATCCTGTCGTCTCTCCTCAAAGAGAACCGGGACGAAAATCTTACCGACAAGCAGGTGGAGTACGCAACGACGATACACAGCTCGGGTAACGATCTGCTCAACCTGATCAATGACATCCTCGATCTCTCGAAGATCGAGTCGGGACGGCTGGAGTTCAATTACGAACCGTTTTCGCTTCGAGGGCTTTCCGACCAATTACGGACGGTGTTCGAACCGATGGCCGAGCAGCGGGGGCTGACGTTTGCCGTAACCATCGAGGACGGAGTGCCGGAAGAGATAACCACGGACGGCCAGCGGGCGCTGCAGATACTCAAGAACCTCGTCTCCAACGCCTGCAAGTTCACACAGCAGGGGAGCGTGACGGTCAGGGGATATCTCCCCGGCAGAGCAGCAAACCCTCTCTCAACGCCGGCCATTGCCCTTGAAGTCGCCGACACCGGAATCGGCATCCCGGCGAACAAGCATGAGCTCGTCTTCCAGGCATTCCAGCAGGCTGACGGCACCACCAGCCGCAAGTTCGGCGGGACCGGACTGGGCCTTTCCATATCGCGGCAGCTGGCCCGCGGACTTCATGGCGATATCCGCCTGGCAAGCAGCGAGGGCAAAGGGAGCTCCTTTACCCTGTACCTCCCGCTTGATGCATCAATCCACAAAGCGGAGCACCCGCCGGCCGCGCCGGTTGTTCCCCCCGCATCACCGGCAAGGAAAGAGCCGCTGCAGAGCGAACCGGATGCGTCGCTCCCGCCGGCAGTTCTGCCGGACGACCGCGAACGGCTTCAGCCAGATGACGGCTGCATCCTGATCATAGAGGACGACCTTTCCTTTGCCGCTATCCTGATGGACATGGTACGCAGTCGCGGGTTCTCGGCAATCGTGGCCGGGGACGGAGAGAGCGGCATACAGCTTGCCGATCACTACCTGCCCAGCGCCATCATCCTGGATGTGATGTTGCCGCACATCGACGGGTGGGGGGTCATGAGGAGCCTCAAGGACAGCCTCAGGACCAGGCATATACCGGTACATTTCCTCACCTGCCTGGAGGACCGCCAGAAGGCGATGAACATGGGGGCCATAGGTTTTGTCACCAAGCCGGTGAACAGCGAGCAGCTTGACGAAGTCTTCGGCAATATCGAAAACGCCATCGCCAAGAGGGTCAAAAAGCTCCTGATCGTCGAGGAAAACAGGGACGAGGCCAGGAGCATGGAGACCCTGCTGAGCGAACGGGATGTCGCCATAACGGTCGCCGCGACCGGCAGCGAGGCAATGCGGCTCTTAACCGGCGAACCGTTCGACTGCATCGTCCTGGATCTGGGGCTGTCGGACATGTCCGGCTTCGAGGTACTGGAGAAGATCCAGTCCCTCGATGAAAGCCGGCGGGTTCCGGTCATCATACATTCCGGCAAGGATCTTTCCCATGATGACGAAATACGGCTTCGGCACTACGCCGAGAGCATCATCATCAAGGGGACCAAGAGCCCCGAACGGCTGCTGAACGAGGTTACGCTCTTCCTGCACCTGGTGGAAAGCGGAATAGACCCGGAAAAGAAGCGGATGATCCGCGCCGCCCTGGACAACGAGGCGATGCTCGAAGGGAAGAAGGTGCTGATCGTGGATGACGACATGCGCAACATCTTCTCCCTCTCCAGCGTGCTGATGGAAAAGAACATGGCCGTCATCGAGGCGGAAAACGGCAAGGAGGCACTGGAACGACTCAATCAGGACCCGGATATCGACGTGGTGCTGATGGATGTGATGATGCCGGAGATGGACGGCTTTGCCGCTACCCGCGCCATCAGGAAGGACCCGAGATTCGCCAGGCTGCCGATCATAGCCCTTACAGCCAAGGCAATGAAGGGGGACCGGGATGAGTGCCTGAAGGCCGGCGCCAGCGACTACATCCCAAAACCGGTGGATGTGGAAAAACTGTTCTCCCTGCTGAGGGTATGGCTCTACAACAATGGATAGCGCGACCATGCCGCACGATGAGCTGTTCGATATCGAAATGCGCCTGCTGCTGCACGGAGTACGCCAGGTCTACGGCTACGACTTCACCGACTACTCCGAGGCGTCGATCAGGCGCAGGATCACCCAGTGGCTCGCCACATCGGGGTACGCGAACCTGTCCCATGCCCAGGCCGTGGTCCTGCGCGACCAGGCGGCATTTGATTCCCTGCTCAGGGGGGTAACGGTCAATGTCTCGGAGATGTTCAGGGACCCGACATTCTTCCGGGCCTTGCGTGAGCAGGTGGTCCCGCACCTGAAGACCTACCCGTTCGTCAAGATCTGGCATGCCGGCTGTGCCTCCGGGGAGGAGGCATATTCCCTGGCCATTCTCCTTGAGGAGGAGGGGTTGAAGGGGCGGTTCAGGATGTACGCCACGGACATCAACAACGAGGTGCTGCAAAAGGCAAGGGAGGGGATCTATCCGCTGAAGGAGATGCAGCAGTACACCAGAAACTACCAGTCCGCCGGCGGCAGGGGGTCGTTTGCCGATTACTACTCGGCGCGCTACGACCACGCCATGATGATGCAATCGCTCCGGGAGCAGATCGTGTTTGCCTCGCACAATCTGGCAACGGATGCGGATTTCGGCGAAATGCACCTGATCCTGTGCCGGAATGTGCTCATCTACTTCAAGCCGACCCTGAAGGAGCGCGTGCTTCGGCTCTTCGACACCTGCCTCCTTCCCGGCGGCTTTCTCTGTCTCGGGCTGAAGGAGACCCTGGCCGGGCGGAGGATTGCCCCCGCCTACGGGGAAGTTGCGCAACGGGTGAGAATTTACCGGAAAAGCTATGGACAGGAATAGACCGGGAAGATTCAGGGCGGTCGTGGCCGGCGTGTCGAGCGGCGGGGTCGAGGCGCTGAAGCTGATGCTGGGCAGCCTCCCCAAGGATTTCCCGCTGCCGGTCATGGTTGTTGCGCATATCTCTCCGGAGGCTGATAATGGGCTTGCGCTGCTTCTGGACGATCTGTGCGGGATCAGGGTCAAGGAAGCGAATGAACTGGAGGAGGCTGCAGCCGGGACCGTCTACCTGGCCCCACCCAACTATCATCTCCTGGTGGAGAGGGATGCAACCCTGTCACTATCGGTGGACCCCCAGGTACGGTTCGCCCGACCGTCGGTGGACGTGTTGTTCGAGTCCGCTGCCGACGCCTTCGGCCCGGCCCTGATTGGCGTCGTGATGACAGGGGCCGGCTCGGACGGGAGCAACGGCCTGAAACGAATAAAGGAGGCCGGAGGGGTCACGGTGGTGCAGGACCCGGCAACAGCCGAGGTCGACTCGATGCCGAGGAGCGCCATAGAAACAGTCCCCCCGGACTACGTCGTGCCGCTCGCCGACATCGCACCGCTCCTGGCCAGGCTGGCAAAGTCACTGTAATTTCAAGATATTTGCAGTGCAGGGGCGCACCCGCGTGTGCGCCCTGTTTTTGGGCAGGCACGTGGGTCTGCCCTACGTTGGTGTGATGTTGATTGCAACGTGGAATAAGGAGACAAGATGGACGAACTGCTCTCAACCGAAAGACCGTTGATCCTTCTGGTCGATGACCGGCCCGAAAACCTGGCGTCTTTGGAAGGGATACTTGAGGAGCTCGATCTGGAGATGGTCCGGGCGCTCTCCGGGAACGAGGCTCTCCGTCTTTCGCTGAAGCACGATTTCGCACTCGTCCTGCTGGATGTCCAGATGCCCGGCATGGACGGCTTCGAGACCGCCGAGCTGATGCGCTCCAACCCGAAGACCAGACATCTCCCGATAATCTTCGTAACCGCGGGGATGAAGGAGCTCCAGTACCAGTTCAAGGGGTATGACGCCGGCGCGGTCGATTATATGACCAAGCCGATCGAACCGGTCATCCTCAGGAGCAAGGTAACGGTGTTCCGGGATCTCTACCTGCAGCGCAGGGAGCTGGAGGCTCATCGCCAGCACCTGCAGACACTTGTGGATCAAAGAACGTCCCAACTGGTGCGAGCGGCGCGGGAACTGGAACAGAGGGTCATCGAGCGGACCGTTGAACTGCAACAGGTGAACCGGCAACTGGAGAGCTTTGCCTACTCCGTCTCCCACGACCTGCGGGCACCGCTGCGACATATCGACGCATTCAGCCAGATCCTCATGAGCGACTATGCGGACCGGCTCGACGAAGAGGCGCAGGAGGTGTTGCAGCGGATTGTTGCCGGGTGCGGACACATGGAGCAGTTGATCGATTCGATCCTGTCCCTGTCTCGAACGGCCCGGCAACCGCTCAACAAGATAACCGTCGATCTGGAAGGGCTTGCCCGGGAGGCCTATGGCGAGCTGGTGACCCCCGAGGAGCAACAACGGATCGACTTTGTCACAGCACCCATGCCGCCCTGCCTAGCCGACCCGATGCTCCTTCGCCAGACCCTGGCAAACCTCATCGGCAACGCGGTCAAATACAGCAGAACGCAGGAGGCGCCCAGGATCGAGGTGGGCTCGTACCTCCGGGACGGCACGACGGTCTACTTTGTGCGGGATAACGGCATCGGTTTCGACATGCAGTATGCCGATAAACTGTTCGGAGTCTTCCAGCGGTTGCACAGCCAGAAAGAGTTCGAAGGTAACGGCGTCGGCTTGGCAATCGCCCAGAATATCGTCCAGCGCCATGGCGGTAAAATCTGGGCCGAAGCAGAGGTCGGCAAGGGGGCTACTTTTTTCTTCACGCTATGATTGTCCGGGCGGGGAAATGAACAAGGCCGCCCTTGCTGCCTGAAGTGATCATTACCTACCGTTTCTTCCCCCCAACCATCATGTTCCATGGGCACGTGACCCGTAACCTCGTTTACCTGCACAACCGTCACGGCATGACCGTCACCTCTTGCGGACCACTGCCTACGCCTATTGTGGCAAGCACCGTGTTGCTGACATCATCGATGACCGACACGGTATTGCTGAAGCGATTGGCCACATAGACCCGACCGGTTGCCGGATGCAGTGCCACCCCCCTCGGACTGGCCCCCACCGCGATGGTGGCAACGACCGCATCGGTAGCGGTGTTGATGACGGAAACCGTGCCGCTGTTGGCGTTGGTCACATAGAGACGGCCGGCGGCGGAACTCAACGCCATCAGCTGTGGCTGGCTGCCGACAACCACGCTGCCGATCACGTTATTGCCGACGGTTCCGATGACCGTGACACTGCTGCCAAAGCTGTTGGCCACATAAACCCGGCTGGCCGCGGCATTCACCGTAACGCCGTCCGGTCCCGCCCCCACCGCCACGGTGGCGACTACCGTGTTACCGGTGGTATCCAGCACCGACACGGTATTGCTGTTTCTGTTCGTCACATAGGCCCGATTGGCGGTCGGTTGCACCGCTACCCCTTGGGGCCCGCTCCCCACGGCCACGGTTGCGACAACCGCAGTGGTAACGGTATCGACAACGGAAACGGTCCCGTTGCCGCTGTTAGCCACGTAGACCCGGTTGGCAGCCGGGTTCACCGCCACCCCCTGCGGCACGGCCCCAACCGCTATGGTGGCAACGACCGTGTTATTGGTGGTGTCAATGACCGAGAGGGTGTTGCTGCCACTGTTGGCCACATAGACCCTGCCGGCGGCCTGGTTCACCGCTACCCCTGCGGGTACGGCCCCGACCGCTACGGTGGCGACGACCGTGTTGTTCGCGGTGTCGATGACCGAGACGGTTCCACTGTTGCCGTTGGCCACATAGGCCCGATTGGTCTGGGTGACGGTCAGCGGCGTCGAACCGGAGACACCGGCAGAGGTGGCCGTGATCGTGGTCGAGCCGAAGGCGTTTGCCGTGACCAGCCCCTTTGACCCGGCATTGTTTCCGACGGAAGCGATGCCCGTATCGGCCGAGCTCCAGGCGGCCGACGCCGTGATATCCTGGCTGGTGCCGTCAGAAAAACCTCCGGTGGCGACAAACTGCAGCGTGGAACCAAGCCCCACGGTCGGGTTTGCGGGGGTAACGGCTATGGAGGTCAGCGCCTTCACCGACAGGGTGGTGCTGCCGGAAACACCCAGGGTCGCGGTGATGGTGGCAGAGCCGGTGGCAACGGCCGTGGCCAGCCCCCTTGTGGCCGAGGCATTGCTGATGGTGGCAACACTGGCCACCGATGAACTCCAGTCAACCAGGGCAGTCAGGTCACGCACCGAGCCGTCGGCAAACGTCCCGGTCGCCGTGAACTGTTGGGTAGAGCCGACCACGGCACTGGCATTGGCGGGCGTCACGGCAATGGATGCCGGTCCCTGTGCCGACAGGCTGGTCGAGCCGGAAACACCGGCATAGGTGGCGGTAATGGTGGTGGAACCGACGGCGATGGCCGAAGCGAGGCCGCTGGCGCTGATCGTGGCGACCGTGGTGCTGGCCGAACTCCAGGCAACGAGCGCAGTGACATCCAGGGTAGTTCCGGTCGACAACGAAGCGGTAGCCGTGAATTGCTGGGTCGCACCGACGGCGACCGTCGGCAGTGCTGGAATTACTGCCAGGGCTGTCACCGTGGCCGTGGCCAGTGTCGTCGAACCGGAAACACCGGCAAAGGTGGCACCAATGGTCGTCGAACCGGCGGCAACGGCCGTCGCACTCCCATTGCTACTGATTGTGGCTGCCGCACCGTTCGAGGAACTCCAGGTCGCCAGGGCCGTCAGATCCTGGGTGGCGCTATTGGAGAGCACCCCCGTAGCCCGAAACTGCTGGCTGGTGCCAACGATGCTGGTTGGATTGGCCGGAGTTACCGCAATGGCAACCAGTGCTGCCGGGGTCAGGGTGGTGGAACCGGTTATGGTCCCCGACGTGGCGGTGATGGTCGTCGAACCGGCGGCAACGGCCGTGGCCAGCCCCTGTGCGCTGACGGTGGCAATCCCGACGTCAGTTGAGCTCCAGGCAACAGAAGTAGTCAGGTCTTGAAAGGTGTTGTCCGAATATTTCCCCGTGGCCCGGAACTGCACGGTGGTACCGGGAACAACGCTCGTGCCGGCCGGAGAGAGCGTTATGGAGACCAGGGTGACGGGAGCAGGCGATGATCCGCCACAACCAACGAGAATCACGGTAAGCAGGCAGGTGAGAAGCAATCTGATCATACTATCGTCCCCCGGTGAGCTGGCAATAACTGAGACATAGTCACAGCGCCACAAGTATAGCCGATCGGTGCTGAACGTCACCCTGTCGGCACAGATTTTACGCCCGTGGGTGACATACCGCCATGGCTGTCGGAAATTTTAACAGGGCTGGCCTCTCGGCACGCATAAACAGGACTGGGTTTGTCAGGTTTCTTTACAGAATCGCTTACGTCGACACCCCCGCACAACACTATGCCCATCCGAATCAACATGTTACGACTTTGGCACGCCGTATGCTGGTTATAAAGCAAAGAGCCCGATCCAGTAAACGCTCCCCGGGGGCCGTCATGTTACCGATAGCTGCAATGATATACGCATTCTGCCTGGGCGCATTATTCTTCACCCGCTCCCAGTACCTGGCCGGTCTGCTCGTCTTCCTGACCGTTTCGGTCGGCGGCGTCATCGTCGGGTGCTACCTTGAAGCGCTAGCCAGGGAACTGCTGAAGGAACTCTTCGTCAGGACCAGGGAATCGCTGTTCGGGGCGCGCAAGCCGGTGCCTGCCACGGCCACATCAAGCAATCGGTCTTGACCCTCCGGTTATCATCACGCTACACAGACCCTTAAACAGCAAAACCCGCATGAAGCGGGTTTTGCTGTTTAATAAAGGCAACTGGCGCCTGGTCAAAGGCTACTCAACGCCCCTGATGTCGGTGACGAAATACTCCGTCTCGCCAAAGCAGTTGGTCGGCACCCCCTTGTGCTGCTCGTAATGCAGGGTGACCTTTCTGCCAACCGCGGCGTTCAGCTTCTGGGCGATGGCCTCGTCCCGGACGCTGAACAGGAACTTTTCCGGTGTTGATCCCGGAACCGGTATCATTTGCAACTCCCCTTCCCAGGTCTTGCACAACCACCCCTTCTTGGAGAACTTCTGGACGTAGCCGGCCCGCTCGCCGGCAGAATAGCTCCAGGTCAGGACACCCCAGGTATAGCCGGCAAAGAGAACGACCGCCACCAGGACGATGCCGACAACGCCTCCCAACACCTTCGACATGCTGAATGCCACGAATACCTCCCGGTCTTGAAAATGACTGGTGCCGCGCAGCGACAGTAGCACATGGCAGCGGCGGGTTCAACACCGCAATAATCCGGCAAAAGCCGGTCACCAGCCGTCGGCCGGCTTCTCCTTCTCGGGCAGCACCTTCCCCGTGGCCGCATCGACCGTGAAGCTGCCCAGCCAGTTGAAGCTGTTGGAGTCCCCGTCATCAACGCGATACCGGATCAGAAACCTGAGCAGGTCCCCCTGTGACGGGACAACGTCTTTCAGCACCAAGTCAAACGGGCTGTCGTAATCCATCCTGATCTGCTGCGGAATGGGGAAGGTGGTCGCATCGGCCAGCAGCTTCCCCTCCCTGTTCAGCAACGAAACGGTCAGCACCACGTCATCCACGCTGGCATACCGGACATTCTTCAAGAGCCCGTCAATTGCCAGCCCGCGATCAACCTGCACTGTCCGCCAGGCATACTTGAAATCGAAATTGTCATACCGGTACGGCATGCCGGCCACCGGACTCCCATCGGCGGCATGAACTGTCGGGACCGCCGTCAGTGCGGCCAGCATGACCAGGGTAACAATTCTCAGCAGGAATGACATCGTCCTCACCTCCCTGGTTTATTCTACCGCCGTACACCGGAAATGCCATGAACGAAAAAACCGCCAGGTCAGCGTGCTGCTGGTCCTGGCGGCTTGTGCATCGTCCGGTTATCGGGGCGGGCATGCCCTTCAGCTCAGATGATCTTGCTCAGCGGGTACTCCACAATCCCCTCGGCGCCGAGCTTGAGCAGTTCCGGCACGATGCGGCGGACTTCCTTCTCCGGCAGGATACTCTCGATGGAGACCCAGTCGGAGTTGTACAGGTGGGCAACCGTCGGCGCCTTCTGGCTCGGCAGCACCCTGGTGATCGCCTCCGCCTTGTCGCCGGGCGCGTTCATCTTGAGACCGACCATCCCCTCGGCCGCCAGCGCCGATTGAAGCAGGGTGGCGATCTGCTGGATCTTGGCCCGCTTCCAGGGGTCTTCCCAGGATGCCTTGTTGGCCACCATCACCGGTACCGAGGTCATCAGGTCGCAGACGATCCGCAGGTTGTTGGCCCGGATCGTGGAGCCGGTCTCGGTCACCTCGACGATGGCGTCGCACAGGCCGTCGACCACCTTGGCCTCGGTTGCCCCCCAGGAAAACTCCACGGTCACCGGGATGTTCCGCTCGGCAAAATAGCGCTTGGTGAAGCCGACCAGTTCGGTGGAGATGGTGGCGCCGTGCAGGTCCTCGGGCTTCTGCACCTTGGAATCCTGGGCAACGACCAGCACCCAGCGAACCGGACGCCGCGAGACCTTGGAGTAGACCATCTCGCAGACCTCGACCACATCCGAATCGTTCTCACGTATCCAGTCCCGACCGGCGATCCCCACGTCAATGGTGCCCCGCTCAACGTACTTGCCCATCTCCTGGGGACGGATCAGCTTGCAGTTCATCTCGTCATCGTCCACGGTGGGAAAGTAACTGCGGGACGAAATCCCCACCTGCCAGCCGGCCTGCTTGAACAGATCGACCGTGGCCTCTTCCAGGCTCCCCTTGGGGATACCGAACTTGAGTAGATTATCCATACTGACCTCTTATGAGTTATTTGTTCCCGACCCGACGAAACCCGAAATGCACCCGCATCAAGGTCCCGGGACGCACAGAAAACCTTTTGCAGCGAGAAGTTCTCCGCGTCCTGGCGACTTTTGCGCCTTTGCGTTTGCTCCTGACTCTATGACTTCTTGTAGACCTTGTCCGGGTCGAAGAGGGGGTTTGAGTGCTCGACCCACTGACCGTTCTCCCACTTGACGTAGAAGCAGCTCCGGTTGCCGGTGTGGCAGGCGGCCGGGCCGTTCTGCTTAACCTTGATGACTACCGAGTCGGCGTCGCAGTCGGTAAGAACCTCGATAACCTCCTGGGTGTTTCCCGACTCCTCACCCTTCATCCAGTACTTGTTCCGGGTCCGGCTGAAGAACCAGGTCTTGCCGCTCTCCAGGGTCAGGTTGAGGGTCTTCTCGTCCATGAAGGCGACCATCAGCACGTCGCCGGTCGCGTGATCCTGGATCACGGCAGGGATCAGGCCGTTCATCTTGCTGAAATCTATCTTGATCATGAGTGCGTCCTCTTTAGGCGGAACCGTTGCGTTCAAGCGGCTGCCATGGGTGGGTGCCTACAAAAAAGCCGGCGCGGATACTCTCCACGCCGGCTTTTCCTTCGTGCCGTGCCGTTTAGGCGGCGGTGACCGTCACCTTCAGGGTGGCGCTCACGTCGGGCTGGATCTTCACGGTGGCGGTAAAATCGCCCACGTGCTTGATCGGTTCGGCCAGCACGATCTTTTTCCGGTCGATCTCGAACCCCTTGGCCTTGAGCAGATCGGCCAGCTCCATGTTGGTAACGGCACCGAACAGCTTCCCTTCCTCGCCGGCCTGGTGGGCGACGCTGAGGGCAAGGGCCTCGATTTTGGCTGCCAGCTGCTTGGCCTGCTCCAGGGTCTTGCTCCGCTTGTACTCCAGGTGGCGGCGGGCATGTTCCATGGCCTTGGTATTCCGCTCGTTCGCCTCGATGGCCAGCCCCTTGGGGATCAGGTAGTTGCGGGCGTAGCCGGGGGCCACCTTGACGACTTCGCCAATGTGACCGAGATTTTCCAGATTTTCCTTGAGAATTACCTTCATGTCATTCCTCCTAGCCTGTTTACAGGTTTTCTGGCCGCCGTGGGGTACGGAAATTTCCCCACAGGTCGAATACTCCCAGCACGGCAACACCGATCAGCAGGTAGGGTTGCAGTGCCAGGAAGAAATAGAGTAGAAACCGCATGGCAGCCGGGACGGTGAAACGCCCCAGCAGGTACTGCACGATCGCCATCCCCTGGAGGAGATAGGCGAACAGGGTGACGACCAGGATATTGAGTGCCACCCGGTTGACCGCATCAGCCGGTACCAGGAGGGCAAAGCCGGCCGCAATCAGAATCCAGACCAGCAGGTCCGGATTCCTGAACTGACGGAAGTCGCCGAATTCCGGCAGGTTCGGCAGACGCGGCCGGAGCCGGTTCACGGCAAGCACGTTGAGTCCGGCAATGCCGGCCAGACTCACCAGGGCCATGGCCGGAAAGATCCGGGCCACCATCGCCCCCCCCTGCTGCATCGCCTGACGCAGCGTTGCCAGATCATCTCCCGTGACCCCGCTCTGCTGGTAGAGAGCTATGGTCTGGCTGACGCTCTTTTCGATCCCCTTCACCAGTTGGGTCTGGAGATCGATGCCGGTTGTCACGCCGTAGACGATGGCCGCCAGCAGCATGGCAACAAAGGTGGCACTCACCGCCAGCGTCAGTGCCCGCCCCACCCCTTTTCCCGACCCGAGCAGAGGTGGCAGGAGCAGGGAAAGCAGGCCATCCTGAAAAAGATAGATGAGACTGGAGCCAGGGTCAACAACGACGGCCAGGGTGGCCGCGCTGAGCAGGACGATGCCTGCCCCGAGCTTCGAGCCGTGCTTGACCGCATAGAATATCGCCGGTAACGGAACGAATATTCCGGGCAGCAAGCCGGCCACCGGCACCGAGAGATAGACGAGAAACAGGGCAAGGGTGCCGCAGCTCCCCTTGCCCAGATCAAGCCATATCCCAGCGCCGGGATGCTTCATCAGACCCACCGGTTAGGGCATGACGTGGGCGCTGGCAATCGGCAGCAACGCGATATTGCGAGCCCGCTTGATCGCCTCGGTGATCTCCCGCTGGTGGGCGGAGCAGTTGCCGGAGATACGGCGCGGCACGATCTTGCCCCGCTCGGTGATAAAATAGCGGAGGGTCCGGGGATCCTTGTAATCGATGGTCGCCTGCTTATCGGCGCAGAAACGGCATACTTTCCGCCGCTGGAACGGTCTCTTCTTCCGGGGGCCTGACGGGCGCTGGCCAGCCGGTCTTTCCGGTCTTTCGGGTCTTTCGGTTCTCTCTTCACTCATGACTGGTCACCTCCCTTATTCGTTCTCTGCCGGGGCAGCTACGGCTTCTGCAGCCGGCTCGGCAGGCGCAGCGGCCTGAACAGCCGGAGCAGCCGGGGTCACATCCTTCTCCAGCTTGACGGTCTGGTAGCGGATGACCCGGTCGTCGATCCTCAGACGCCGCTCCAGTTCGGCAACCATGGTGGCTTCGCCGTCAAAGCGGAGATACATGTAGCGACCGCGGGCAAGCTTCTGGATCGGGTAGGCCAGCTTGCGCACACCCCAGTCCTCAAGGCGCTTGATGTCGCCCTTCAGGTTGGTGATAATCTCCTGAACCTTGGTGCTGAGGGCCTTGCTTTCCTCATCGACCAGGTCCGGCTTGACGATGTAAATCGTCTCGTACATCCTGCTCATAAACATCCTCCTCGCGGATTTGTAGCCCCGGGTCCGGCCCGGAGCAAGGAGATGCCGCACTATTGCGGCTTCGTGGAAACGAGATTTTTAGCACAACCGATACGGAAAAACAAGGTTTTTTCCGCATCCGTCAGACCGGGAGGCCGCGTCCGCTCCAACTGCCACGATTTGGCTTTTTCCCGGCATGGAAGCCGGTGGCCGACCTCACGCAGCCGATGCGTCTTGCGGCCCGGGACAGTGGGAATCGCGTCCGTCTCCGCGCCACCGGGCCTCCGTGTCTCACAAAGTACGTTCACCTTCTTTATGATCACGCTCACTTTTTGATTGCCCATCCGATCGAAACCAAGTATTGTGAGCGCGTTCACAATATCAAGGTCACATCCGCGCCATGACCGACGAGGAGTGGCGCCTGATCCGCGACCCGTGCATCGCCAGACGCGTCCGAGGAGATACCCATGTGCGAATTCTGTCTGAAACACGGCGAAGGGGAAAAGTGGTACCTGCAGGCGAAGAACTATTCCGAGGACCTGCTGAGCGACCTTAGGCGGCTGAAATTCCTGGAGCAGTTCGCCGACCCGGCGTGGCGGGAGCGGGAATTCGAGAAGATGGGAACCGGGTTCGGCCGACTCCGGAGGCTCCCCTGGTTCATCAGGACCCTCTTCAGCCGGATGATCAGCAGCAAGATGAAGAAGGTGCACTTCGGCCAGGTGGTCCCGATCGAGGATATCGAACAGATCTTCTCCTTCACCAACTCCATCGTCCGGGTGGCCTGCGTCTGCCGGGAATCGAGCCTGGGGGAGGAAAAGCGCTACTGCTACGGCATCAGCCTTGGCCCCAACGGCGGGAAGCTGCTGGAGATCTTCCAGGCTTTGGAGGAGAAGTTCACCGGCGGGGTCGACGACAACCGGTTCGAGATGCTCACCCGGGAGGAGGCAATCGCCGCCTTCCGCAGCCATGAACGGGAAGGGCTCTGCCACACGGTCTGGACCTTCCGGACCCCGTTCATCGGCGGCATCTGCAACTGCGACCGGGCCGACTGCCTGGCCATGCAATCCACGGTCACCCATGCGGTGCCGGTCATGTTCCGGGCCGAGTACGTGGCGGAGGTGGACGCCGAGGCATGCAGCGGCTGCCGGCAGTGCATGCACCTCTGCCAGTTCGGGGCACTGAGTTACAGCGCCTCCACCCGGAAGACAGTGGTGGATCAGATGCACTGCTATGGCTGCGGCATCTGCCGCTCGACCTGCGGGACAAACGCCATCAGGCTGGAAGACCGCGCCGCCTCGCCGGTGGCGCATCTGTGGTGATGATGTTGTTCGGCAAGGAGGGGAAACAGGAGTGGACAAAAAAGGGGCAGGCTGCTCGCGCAGACCTGCCCCTTTGCCTTCTGTATCTGAAACGAAATCAGACGTTGAACCGGAAGTGCATCACGTCCCCGTCGTTCACCACATACTCTTTGCCTTCCAGCCGCATCAGCCCCTTTTCCTTGGCTCCGGCTTCGCCGCCGGCAGCGATGAAGTCGGCAAAGGCAATCACCTCGGCCCGGATGAACCCCTTCTCGAAGTCGCTGTGGATGACGCCGGCCGCCTGGGGGGCCTTGGTGCCGACCGGGATGGTCCAGGCCCGCACCTCTTTCTTGCCGGCCGTGAAGTAGGTGATGAGCCCCAGGAGTTCGTAACCGCTCCTGATAAGGCGGTCGAGCCCCGACTCCTCCAGCCCCATGCCGGCCAGGAACTCATGCTTCTCATCCCCGTCCAGTTCGGAGATCTCCGCCTCGATCCGGCCGCAGATCGTGACCATCCGGGCACCTTCGGCAGCGGCAAGTTCCCCGACCTCGGCCACGAACGGATGCTTGCCGTCCAGATCGTCCTCGGCCACGTTGGCCACGTACAGTACCGGCTTGTCGGTCAAGAGGTGCATGTCGCGCAGGACCAGACTCTCCTCGTCGTTCTCGGCCACGCCGCGGGCCGGCAGCCCCTTTTCCAGCAGCCCCTTGAGCCGCAGGCAGAACTCCACCTCATCCTTGGCCTTCTTGTCGCCACTGCGCCCGAGCTTTTCTGCCCGCTGGAGGCGCTTTTCCACCGTGTCCAGGTCGGCCAGGGCCAGCTCAAGCTGGATCACCTCAATGTCCCGGCGGGGGGCAACACTGCCGTTCACATGCACCACGTTCTCGTCGTCGAAACAGCGGACCACGTGCACAATGGCATCCACGGCCCGGATATGGCCGAGGAACTTGTTCCCCAGCCCTTCCCCCTGGCTCGCCCCCTTCACCAGGCCGGCAATGTCGACGAACTCGATGGTGGTCGGCAGTATCCGTTCCGGGTTCACGATCGCAGCCAACTGATCAAGACGGGGATCAGGGACCTGAACGATCCCCACATTGGGATCGATGGTGCAGAAGGGGTAGTTGGCCGACTCGGCGCCGGCCGCTGTCAGGGCGTTGAAGATGGTCGACTTTCCCACGTTGGGGAGCCCGACAATGCCGCAGTTGAAACCCATGGTTGTTTCCTTTTTTATTAGGGACTGGGGACCAGGGACCGGTATAGGCTGAAGACTGATCGGAGTCGGTAACTTGCTTGTGATCAATTCTCGTAATCGCAGTCAAGCCCTTCCGAGCCCTAAGCCCGATCCTTACACAAATTCCTTGTTATTGAACAGGCTCATGGTCTTGGCAACCCCCTCAGTCAGCAGCATCTCCAGCGCATCGACGGCCCCGTCCACCAGATGCGGAACACCCTGCATCTCCTGGGGAGTGAAGTTCTGGAGCACGTAGCCGGTGACATCGCCGTGGGCCGGCCGGCCGATGCCGATCCTGATCCGGAGGTAGCTGTTGTCACCCAGCTCCTGGGCCAGCGACCGCAGGCCATTGTGGCCGCCGTGACCACCACCCTCCTTCACCTTGAGGCTGCCAAAGGGGATGTCCAGGTCGTCATGGATGACTATCAGGTCTGCCGGAGTGAGCTTGTGGAAGCGGAGTGCCTCGGCCACCGCACGCCCGGAGAGGTTCATGAAGGTCTGGGGTTTGAGGAGCAGCAGTCGGTGCCCGCGGTAGTTCCCTTCGCCGTACAGCCCGGAAAAGGACTTGCGCGTAACACCGATCCCGGCCAGACCGGAAAAGCGGTCCAAAACTATGAAACCCGCGTTGTGGCGGGTCCATAAATATTTGGGGCCGGGATTCCCCAGCCCCACGATCAGTTTTGTTGCCATGACGTATCGGTCCTGCGAAAGACTAGGCCTCCGCTGCGGCCTCTTCCTTGGCGCGGCCGAGGATGGCGACAACCGAAGCCCTGACATCATCGAGGGCCTTTACGCCGGCAGGGAGCTGCAGCTCGCCCACATGGATGGAATGGCCGAGGGTGAGTTCGGTTACGTCCACATCGATATGCTCCGGTATGGCAGTGGGCAGACACTCGATCTGCAGCTTGTGGAGGGCCTGGTCCAGCAGACCGCCGTCCTTGACCCCCTTGGCACTGCCGACGACCCGGATGGAAACCTCAACCTTGACCTTCTCGTCAAGAGCGATCTTGTGAAAGTCCACATGACGGAGAGAGCCCTTGATCGCTTCGCGGTTGATGTCGGCAACGATCACTACCGTCCCGTTCAGGGCACCGCCACCCTGCAGGGTGATCAGGGTGTTCTGCCCGCCTTCGCCGGCAACGGCCGCGAAGAACTCCTTGGCGTTGACACTAACGGCAACAGGCTCGATACCCTTGCCGTACACCACGGCCGGGGCAAGCCCCTGTATCCTGAGCTGACGGGAAATCCCCTTACCGGTCTTGTCGCGCAGTTCGATATTCAGTTGTTTCTGTTCCATTATTATGTGCCCCCACTCGGTGGAAATTTGCTGCGTATTGGTACGGCTAAGGCCCGGGCCCTAAACAAAGAGGGAACTGACCGATTCGTCTTCGTGTATGCGCCGGATGGCTTCGGCAAGGAGATCGGCAACGCTCAGCACCGTGATCTTCTGGGTAGCGGCAGCTTTATCGCCCAACGGGACCGTGTCGGTGATGATCACTTCCTGAATGGCCGAACCGTTAATCCGCTCGATGGCCGGACCGGAAAGAACCCCGTGGGTGGCACAGGCAAAAATGGCGGTGGCGCCATGCTCCTTCAGGGCTGTGGCTGCATGGGTAAGGGTTCCGGCCGTATCGATCATGTCGTCCAGGATGACGGCCACCTTGCCACGCACGTCGCCGATCAGATGCATCACCTCGGCCACGTTCGGCGCAGTACGCCGCTTGTCAATCACCGCCAGGGTGCAGTTCAGACGCTTGGCAAAGGCCCGTGCCCGCTCGGTGCCGCCGGCATCGGGAGAAACCATCACGATCCCATCGCCGTCGGTGAACCGCTTGCGTAGATGTTCCAGGATGACCGGCGCGGCGTAGAGGTTGTCCACCGGAATATTGAAGAACCCCTGGATCTGGCCGGCATGCAGATCAACGGTGACCACCCGGTCGGCACCGGAGGTGGTTACCAGGTCGGCCACCAGCTTGGAGGTGATCGGCGTGCGGGGGGCTGCCTTGCGGTCCTGTCGGGCATACCCGTAGTACGGGATCACGGCGGTTATGGTATCGGCGGATGCCCGCTTCAGGGCGTCCATCATGATCAGTAGTTCCATCAGGTTGTTGTTGGTCGGATTGCAGGTGGACTGGATGATGTAGACATCCCGCCCCCGCACATTCTCGCCAATCTCAACCATGATCTCGCCGTCGGAAAAGGTCCGCACCTTTGCCGTGCCGAGGGCAAGCCCCAGACTGGTGCAGATTTTTTCTGCCAGGCCAGGATTGGAATTACCGGAAAAAATTTTTATCCTGTCGTGCATCGCAACCGCCAAGAGAAAGGCCCGCTGCCGGGCCGGAATGTGCTGCGGAGTGGTTGAGGAGAATCAACGGACTCCCTCTGGGAAATCAGTTTTTTACCTTACAGGCAACCTAAAGTCAACAAGAAAAACAGACCGTTTGAGCGGGCAAGGCTCCTGATCGTCCTGGCGAGACAGGCGCTCCCACTATGCCTCCACTATGCCTCCACTATGTCTCCACGACGCCGTAATCGGGGGGAGTTCAGCCGTTGTCCGCCGGCGCTGCCCCTATCAGCCCCAGGTCGAACTTGAGCTCTTTGGGCAGATTCGAGGTGGGATAATTTGCAAACACCCAGCCATGGTACAGCTCTTTATCACCCTGATAGATCCTGATTTCTACAGCGGGATTTTTGGTTTCGTTCGACTTGGAGGTGAGATTGATCCCCTCCATGACGAAGTGGGGAAAAAAGTTGAGCACCTTGATGGAGAGGTCGGAACCCGGAACGCTCAGGGTTGAGCCGATATCAACGGAATACGTCTGCACCTTGTCGCCCTGTTTCTCCTTAAGGGCAAGCGTGACCCCCTTCCACTTCCCCTTTATCTTCTCCGGGACCTTGACCACGGTCTCCTTTTTGACTACCGTGCCCTCCGACGGCTTGGCCGGTTCGGTCTTGTCTTCCTTCTTCGCACAGCCGACCATGACCAGCGGGATAACCAGGGCAACCGCCAATACCAGTTTCAACGATTTCATCCGCAAATCTCCTTGCCGAAGATGACAACAAAAAGGCACTGAAGCCGTTTAGGCCCAGTGCCTGGTGTGAGTGTGGCTGGGGTGACAGGATTCGAACCGTTAGTAGGTGAAAAAACCGACCGACGAGCATACCCACCCTACCCATACCGTCCTTTGTGGCGGGGAATAAGATACGCCTAGATAAAGGAAAAGTCACCCATTTCTGTGTAGCGAGGTTTGATATTGTTGATCGGTTTCCAACCTTGACCCTCTACCGGCGCTGAACCGTGACCCACTGGCACCGTAACAGCTTGATTCATTGATGACAACACCTTTAGTGGAGCAGCCTTGGGCGCCGATTAGGGGTCAAAATTCGACGCCGCTTCACATCACATGCACCATAATTGCCCAGACCGGATACGAGTCGTGTTCTTACTTGACCCGGAACAGGTACCCTTACAAACAAGGCCACTATTGGTAGAACTTGCCGTAGGAACAAAAGACACAACAGTCTCCCTGCTTGGGACTCAAAATCCCAGAGCAAGAACGACATTCATAGAAATACTGGCGTGCATCCGTCGGCATGGTAACAGTATCCCGTGAGCCGCATTTCGAGCATGATGGTGGATTCAGATAAGACGTCCATGTTGTAGCTCCTGTGACTGCGCTATCTTCGCTGCCATTTCAGCCAGCCGCCCAGCACCTTCTTCACAAACGGTGTCAGCCGCGTCCGGTTATAGGCGTCGGCCACCCGCTTGATGACCTCGGCCTGGGTCGGATAGGGGTGGATCGTCCTGCCTATGGCCGAGATTCCCAGTCCGTTGGTGATGGCCAGTGAGAACTCGTTGATCATCTCTCCGGCGTGACGGGCGACGATGGTGGCCCCGAGAATCTTGTCCGTACCCTTACGCAGGTGAACACGAGTGAAACCCTCCGCCTCGCCGTCGAGCACGGCCCGATCGATATCGGAAAGCGGTACGGTCAGCGTGTGCACCTCGATCCCCTTCTCGACGGCATCCCGTTCGTACATCCCCACATGGGCGATCTCCGGGTCGGTATAGGTGCACCAGGGAATGGTCAGGGCCGATGTTTTCTGCCGCCCCATGAACAGGGCATTGGCGATCAGGATGCGGGCCAGGGCATCGGCGGTGTGGGTGAACTTGTAAGGGGAGCAGATGTCGCCGGCGGCATAGACGCGCGGATTCGTGGTGTTGAGCAGTTCGTTTACCGTGACCCCCTGTTTCGGATCGTAAGCGATCCCCGCCGCTTCGAGGTTCAGTCCCTCAACGTTCGGTGCCCGGCCGATGCCGACCAGCATTTCGTCGACGACAAGTTCCAGTGTGTTTCCATCCTGCTCCACACGGATCAACTTTTCGTTCCCCTTCCGAGCCACCTGAAGGATCTTCGCCTGCAGGCAGAGTTCGACCCCGTCCCTCACCATGGCCTGCTGGACGATTTCGGCAGCATCGGCGTCTTCCCGCGAGAGGAGGTGCCCTACGTATTCGATGACGGTGACCCTGCTGCCGAAACGGGCGAAGGCCTGTGCCAGTTCACAGCCAATCGGCCCCCCACCGATAACGGCAAGACGGGTTGGCAGCTCGGTCAGGGAAAATACCGTCTCGTTGGTCAGATACCCGGCCTCTGCAATCCCCGGGATGGGGGGGGCATTGGCCCGCGCCCCGGTGCAGACGGCACAGCGCTGGAAGAAGAGCCTCTTGCCCTCCACCTCGACACAATCCGGTCCGGAAAAGCTGCCCTGGCCGATAAAAACGTCAATCCCCAGTTCGTCGCGGAAGCGGCGGGCCGAGTCGTGGTGGCTGATCTCGGCGCGCAACCGGCGCATCCGCTCCATGGCTGCTCCGAAATCGAAACCGATCCCGTCACCATGTCGCACACCGAACTCACCTCCGGCCCGGGCATCGAAAATTGCCCTGGAGGCACGGATCACCCCCTTCGAAGGGACACACCCCACGTTCAGGCAGTCCCCCCCCATGAGGTGGCGCTCGATGAGGGCCACCCTCGCCCCCAGTCCGGCGGCCCCGGCCGCGGTTACCAGGCCGGCCGTGCCGGCGCCGATCACCACCAGGTTGTAGCGTCCAGCCGGCTCCGGATTGACCCAGTCCGGGGGGTGGACGTTGGCGACCAGGGTTTCGTTATAGGCATCATGCGGAAGCAGTTCGGGAATTGTCGACATGGTTGCCACTCCTTTTCCGGGAATTGTCGTCAATCGCTGTCACCCTCAACCGGACATGCGGTTCAGCAGCAGAAAGATGATGGCACCAAGGAGCGCCGCCACCGGCAACGAGGGTCATTGGTCATCTCCTCTCAGGCATGACAGATGATTCAACAGCACGCACCGCCACTGCAGGGGGCGCCGCCGGCTTCCTTTGTCACCGCCGGGGCACAGGCGAACGGGCCGAAGTGGACCGAGCGGTCCCCGTGTACCCGGAAGTGCCTGCCGAAGCGGGTTTCCTGGACCATGGCGGCGCTGTTGCCGCAGACCAGCATCGGCTTGCCGGTGATGAAGGTGTGGTGATCGTCCAGGGGGAAGCGGTGCGGATGCTCCGGAATCGTCCCGAGATAGGTCGCGCTCTGGCCGAAGTCCTCGCAGATGTCCTCCTGGCACGCCAGTTTGAAGGCACGTACCGTCATGGAGTAGAAATCGATCATCCCCGCCTTGGCCTCCACCGCCGGGTTGTCGAGGGAGATCTGCCGTTTGGTAACAACGCGGTAGTCCCGGCAGCCGAGCCGCAGCAGCATGCGCCGGAAGTCCTCGATGTACAGCGCTCCGCTCAGGCACTCTCCGTAGAGAACGGGATCGTTGCGCAGATCCATGGGAATCCGCCGTCCGGCAAAGACATCGGCGAAATAGAGCTCGCCCCCGGGCTTCAGCACCCGGAAGATCTCCGCAAATACCCGTTCCTTGTCGGGCGAAAGGTTGATGACGCAGTTGGAGATCACCACATCCACCGAGTTGTCCGCGATACCGATAGATGCCAGGTCCTCGATATACCCCTGCCGGAAATCGACGTTGGGTCGGGCGAACCCGAACCTTTTCGTCTGGGGGTCCACATGCCGCCGGGCCACCTCAAGCTGCCCGTCGGTCATGTCGACGCCGATGACGAAACCGTCCGGGCCAACCAGTTGCGCCGCCAGATAGACGTCGCGGCCGGTGCCGCAGCCGAGATCCAGCACCGTACACCCCGCCAGGGCAGGAGGGATCGGCGAGCCACAGCCGTAGAACCTGTCCAGGATCTCATCGTCGATGTTGGACAGCGCTTGGCGATGATGAGTCGGCAGCGCTTCGATGCTGCAGCAGGCGCTGGTCTTGAGATCGTTCCTGGTGGCCAGAATCCTGCCGTAGTATTCCTTGACCTGATCCGTAATAACTTTTTGCGTCACCTGACTATCCTCCTGTTAAATATTTCAACGTACATTCTTTGCGTCGTTCACGTTCCAGTCATAATCCAGGTAGTCGAGCTTCATGCCGCCGGCCTCAATCGCGGCCCGGTCGGCTGCCCCGACATAGGGTCTAATGAAGGCCAGTGCCCCGCCGCCCAGGGCATCGAAGTGCTTCTTGTCGAACTTGAAAATCTGGGAGAGATGGACCGTCTTTTTCTCACGATCAATCAACAGCCCCTTCTTACGATCCGCCAAGAGCCGTCGCCCCTGCTCCTCCAACTGGGAATGGAGCGTGGCAGCCCGGTACGGGACCCGAAGCAGATCGGCACAACTGACCGAGGCGCAGTTGATGCCGAAATGGATACGCAGATCCTTGAAACCATCGAGGAGAATGTCGTTTTCGATCTCCGACAGTGAATATTCCCTGCCTCCTACGGTAATCACCTTGCGACTCCAGGGAAGCCCCAGCCAGTTGATTTTCTTGCTCCTGATGCTCTCCACAGGGTAGTGGTCGATGATGGTCTTCAAGGCGCCGATGTTGTACACGTTCACCCAGAAGGCGATCTTCTCCTCTCTGCCCTTCAGGAAGGCGGGGTCGAAGGATGCAAGATCCCTGAGAAGGAGGCTGTAGTCGGAATCAGCATTTTTCGACTCACGGACAAGCGCGGCATAATCAATGGCATTGACCGTGATGCCGTCGATCTTCACCCCGGTTCTAATGTGCCTCTTCAGGAGCGACTCGTACCGGGTGTAACTGAAATCGCCACCTATCGCTGTTGCCGGCACCAGGAGGAGCAGACAGAAGAAAAGGTAAAGAAGTCTTTTCATGACCTCGCCTCTCTAAAACTATGCACTGTGCAGAGTAGCGCTGTTCATCGATCACTTCGATGGGAGGGTGAGCGCGAACTTCCTGCCGAGGAGGAGCCAGCAGCTCATATCTTCCTCCCTTTCCCAGCCACCCTCCTCCACCATCAGCCATCCCTTCATCGGCTTCCCGGTGATATCCATGGGCCTGACGTGCTTCTCCTGCAGCTTTTCCCCGGCCGCATCGGGGCCGCACCTTACGATGAGGTAGTCCCTGTAGATCCCGAAGCACATATTGCCGTTGAGCAGGTAACAGATCCCGCCGAACATCCTCTTCTTCTCGACGTTTTCCCACTCCCGGACCAGTGCGTCTATTCTCTGTTCGATCAGCTCACTGTAAGGCATTCTGCACCTCCTAAGCTTCTGTATAGCTCGGCGCCAGTCGTAATACTTCGATTCGATCTTTGCCGCTGTCCCATGGGCGGCGAGAAATTCCCACACGTCACGACACGCGCTTCTGCGTCCCTTTCCCGTTTTGTGGATGCCGGAACAGCCCGCGTAACGCGTCCGGTGCATACCGTTCAACCAAGACAGGCATGAGGAAAAAAAGCAGCACCATTACTGTTCCGACGACGACCGCCAGCCTGCCGTCAACCACCTTGGCCCCCTCTTTCAGCAGGTACGCATGCTCACTCGGCTCGTCCGGCAGATACACGGTCGAGCCCTTGCTGAATTCACACATGGTGCTGAGTTGGGCGAGCCGCTCCATCTCCTCATGGGACATGGAAGAAAATATGTCGGATCGCTTGATATACCAGTATTTCTTATCCATGAGCACTCTCCGCTCCTGTCATGCCAGGAAACACCAAGCAGATCCGTATCAACACCTTAGACACTGAATATTCCCCGTTTCACCCCAGCGCCGAATCGCCTCGTTCATTTTTGCCAAACCGCCGGCAACCGATCCTCTCAGCCCCAGGTTGAAGAGTGGTCCAAGAATTCCACGAAACTCTGTCCTCTGAATGAATTTAAGCCGTTCCGGAGTGAGGATTTCCAGTTCGTTGCAATAACTCCAGCTCAATAACCCGGCGAACAGTAAAGTGTGTTGCCAGCTGAACCTTTTTCCCGGCTCTACTATCAGGACTTTCGGTTTGACATTGAATGGGTCGATGCCAGGCAGATTAACAACCAACTCCAGCTTTTCACCGACACTCCAACGTCCTGTCGCTTGCTGAAATAAGGGGTTCCAGTGTGGGTACAGTGCGAAATCTGCCAACAACTCCCAAATCCGGTCAACAGGCGCTTCAAGCGTTATTTCGGTCCGCATTTCGTTCATGACCTGGCTCAAGATTCGTTATATCTGCCTATCGTCTTTAAGGATGCCATACTGCTCACCTCTTCTAATGGGCTTCCTTTAGCAGCTTCCGCTCACGCAGGTCATCCTTCCACCGGTATGGCAGATCGACAATCGACCCGGACGGCAATGGCTCTGTTCGGTCGGTTCGGCAAAGCCCGTCCAGGAAAAGTCGGGTAGCACTTTCGACCGGATAAAATCTCCTTCAACATCCAAGAAGTTCACATTCTCCTCTTTTCCGCTGTCCCCACAGACGTCGCTATGCTAGAAGTCCACTTCCACCTGAAGAGCATCAAGGAATTTGTTGAATGCCGTAAATAACTCCATAACGCCCAGGGCCTCGATGATCTCTGCGTTTGTTGCGCCTGCTTGCACCACTGCTGCAAACTCTTCATCCGATATCCGCAAAGGGTCCGTATTGGCCTTTCGGGCAAAAGCGATCAGTGCCTGCTCCTTTACGGTGAAATCCGCCAGGCTCAGATCTTCTTCGATTGTACTTATTTCATCATCGGTTACACCAATGGCCCGCAAAGCACCGGTGTGGGCAGCTACACAGTAAGCACAGCCATTATCCTTGGAAACCAGGACAGCAATGGCCTGCTTGGTCTTCTGGCTGAGGCTGCCCTCTCCCATGACAGCTTTGACCTTGTTCCAGTTGGCCTTGAGCAGTGGAAGGTGGTTGGCATAGGCAAGAAACAGGTTGGGAACTTTCCCGAAAGCGCCTTCTATCTCGGCAAATATCTCTTTTACATCAGCTCCGCAAGTACTCGTTTCATACGTTGATATTCTTGCCATCGTTCTGCCCTCCTTGTGTGATTGGTGGGTGCAACACCCTCCACCTAAACGCGCAAATCAAGAGTGATACGCAGCGTATCGAGACACTCTCGCATGGGACGTTCATCCTTTTTGAGACGAGACATCATAATCCCCCCCTCGACGGTAGCTATGATCTGCTTGGCCAAAGCACGACTACCAATGTCAGTTCTTATTTGCCCCCTTTGTTGTGCATTGGCGACGGCTCCGGCGACCTTGTCGATCCATTTGTCAAATACCCTGTCAATAGCTCCGGCAAACTCCGGATCAGCATCACTCATTTCAAGAGCGGTATTGCCGAAGATACAGCCGCCGACAAAACCAGCAGCAAGATGTTTATCCAACGCGCAGCGAAAAAAATTGTCGATACTCGCCCCAGGATTATCACCACCAAGCGCCTTATCCAGAAATTTCATGAACTCGTCTGTCGCCTCAGCCAGAACCTCTCGTGCGATTGCTTCCTTCCCGGAAAAATGGAAATAAAGGCTTCCCTTCTGCATTCCCGTTGCTTCAACCAGGTCACTTATCGTTGTTGCGTTGAATCCTTTGGTATTGAAAAGTTCTCTGGCTGCTTGCATGATTTTTTCTCGAGTCAGCTCACCTTTGGTTTTCATGTTACCCCTCCCCAAAAAACCGAACGTTTGGTTTATTTTTACAGGTATTATTTATTTGTCAATCCCGACAGATGAGGTGTCGATCGGCTTCCAACCTTGGCTATCCACCGGCGCCGAACCGTGACCCACTTGCACCGTAACAGCTTGATTTTTTGACAACAATACCTTTGAGTGGAGCAGCCCTGGGCGCCGATTACGGGTCAAATTCGACGCCGGTTCACAGCTTGATGAAATCAAACACGTCTCAGACTACGAGCATGGTAACTGATAAGGCAACCGCATTACTGTCTACATATCTGCGTCAAGGCAAAAAAATAGGGCTAGCTCTTATGAGCTAACCCTATGAAATTATTGGCTGGGGTGCCAGGATTCGAACCTGGGAATGCCGGAATCAAAATCCGGTGCCTTACCGCTTGGCGACACCCCAATACATTTGATGGTACAGACCTAGTTGAGCGTGGGAACCGCCGCCGTGAACCACCCCGCACGACGGGCCAGCTCCTCGGCCGCGCGCCGTGCAGCCCGTTCGTCCTCGAACAGGCCGAAGACCGTGGGGCCACTCCCGGACATCATGGCACTCTGTGCCCCTGCCGCCAGGAGTTGTTCCTTGATTTCATCGATAACCGGAAACCGGCCTATGGTGACCGTCTCCAGATCATTGGCCAGGAGTGCGGAAAGCTCGGCAATGCCCCCAATGAAGGACGGTAATTTAGCCGGTTCACCTTTGTCTGTCAATTGTAAATTTTGGTAGACCCATGCGGTAGAAACATGGATGTTCGGGTTCACCAGGACAATCCAGGCATCGGGAGTCCGCTCCAGGGCGGTGAGTCGCTCGCCGATCCCTTCGGCCAGGGCAGGCCGCTGGAAGATGAAGAATGGCACGTCAGCACCCAGGGTCACGCCGATGGCCATCAATTCCTGATCGGAGAGTCCGAGACCAAGCAGCTCATTTACTCCCATGAGGACCGATGCCCCATCACTGCTGCCGCCACCGAGACCGGCCGCCACCGGAATCCTCTTGTCGATCCTGATGGTGAGACCTTCCCGGCGGCCACTGTGCCTGAGCAGCGCATCGGCCGCCCGCCAGGCGATGTTGTCCGGCCCGTCGGGCACCCCGTCACGGCCGCAGAACACCTCGATTCCCGGCTGCTCGTTGATCGTTATGGTGATCTCATCGCAGAGGCCAATCCGCTGCATGATCATCCGCAGCTCATGATAGCCGTCGGGACGTCGGCTGAGTACATCCAGACGATAGTTGACCTTGGCAGGGGCCTGCAGGGTAATACTCTTCATTTGCGGATGACCCGTCGCCGCATCCCGCCGCCCATGGCAGCCATCTGCTGCTTCTGGATGGTGGCCTGGTTTTCCAGGTGGAACTGGTACCACATCTCGCCGTAACCGGTCATCTTCATCCGCTTCCCGTCTTTCAGGAGGGCCAGGTTCTGGGTCAGGTTCTCGTCGCCGGCGACCTTCTTCAGACCCCGTTCGAGGACATCCTTTGCCTTGTCCGTGTCGCCACCGTCGGCCAGACACCACGCATAGAGCGCCCAGAGCAAGGACTCCTTGGGGGTGCCGAGCACGGCCTTTTCGAAGGTATCCTTCATCTTGTCCCGCTTGTTCCGCTTCATGTAGCTTATCGCCAGCATCCCCATGGTGACCCAGTTCTTGAAGAACCCTTTCTGCAGGTACGGAAAGGCGGTGGAGAAATCGCGCTTGATGTAGTGGAGCATGCCGATGGCCGAATTGACCTGGCCGGTCACATAGATCTGCCACTTGCCGTACTGCAGTGCAGGCTGCATCTCCCGGATCGCCTTGTCCACCAGCTTCAGCTGCATCTCCTTGCTGGTGACCCGCTGGGTTTGCAGGTCCTTCATGGCCGACGACATGATCGCCTCGACCTTCTTCATGATGTAGCGGCTGAGGAGCGCAAAGGCTCCCAGACCGAGAACGAGGCCGATGATCAGGGAGAGCCACCAGGAAAGCGCCACGGCGAACTTCAGGACCAGGAACGTGACAACGACAAGGGCAACGGAGATGATGATATTGTACATACTGAGACTAAACCCCTTCTTTACTCGATACAGGATAGGAAACTATAGACAAGAATTTTAAGGTCGTAGGTAACAGGGATGAAGGGGATTCACAGGATAAAACCGATGTCGTTTTTCGGTTAGTCCCGTATCCCGTTCATCCCTGTAGGCCTGTTTTGTCCGTTCTGTTCGGCTTATGGTCAACTCTTCTCTTCGCGACTATCCCTGTCCACGTATTTGGCAACGATGAGCCGTTTCCCGGGCCGCAGGGCCACCCGCTCCTTCATGTTGTTCCAGGCGGCAAGGATCTTGGCCGAGACATTGAACCGCCTGGCCAGTGACGTCAGGGTATCACCCTTTTTCACCGTGTAGAACCGCGTCGTTTCCTGCTGGTCGGCCTTCGCCACCTTGTTCGCAGCAGCAGCGGCAAGCGGTGACACCTGTCCTGCCGGTTTTTCGGACGTTTTATCCACGGTGACCGGTATCAGAATGGTCTTGCCCCGCAGTCGTGCCGTGCTCTTCAGGTGGTTGGCTTCAGCCAGGGCCTCGACCGAGGTATTGAACCGCTTGGCCACGCTAGCCAGGGTCTCCCGCTTCTTCGCCCGGTACCGGGTGTAGACGATCCGCTCGCTGTAGCGCTGGTTCTCCGGTATCTTGGCGTACTCCGCCTCAAAGTGCCCCTTTTTCCCCTTCGGAAGCTTCAACTGGTAGTTGGCATAATCCGGCGGAGTGCACCAGCGGCGCAGCTCCGGATTGAGCTCCTTGAGGACCGGGTACGGTACGTCGGAGATGCGCGCGACCAGTTCCAGATCGGTCCGTGAGGGAACCGTTACCGTGTCCAGTTCCAGCGGCGGCAGATAGGCCACGTCGGCGAACCCGTACCGGGCCGGTTCCTTGGCGATGATGGCCGCGGCCAGCAGTTTGGGGACGTAATCCTTGGTCTCCGGCTTCAGGTACGATCCCTTGGTCAGTTCCCAGAAATCACGGCTGTTGTACTTGTCGATGGCCCGGAGAATCTTGTTCTCGCCGGCATTGTAGCCGGCTGCAGCCAGGTACCAGTCGTTGTTGAACAGGGCGTAAAGCTCCTTCAGGTACAGGGCCGCGGCAATGGTCGACTTCAGCGGGTCGCGTCGCTCGTCGATCCACGGATCGATCCGCAGGGAATACCGCTTGCCGGTACCGGACATGAACTGCCAGGGACCAACGGCGCTGGCCACGGAGATGGCGTGGGGAGTGAAACCGCTCTCGATCATGGCCAGATAGACCAGGTCTTCGGGAAGCTTTTCCTTCCTGAGGACTTCCTTCATGAGCGGAATGTACCGTTCGGAACGGGAGAGCCAGCGGGCAAAAGAGGCACGCCCCCTCGTCTGGAAGTAGTTGACGAAATACTCGACCTTGCCGTTCAGGGTGAGCGGGATGTCGGAGTCCGGAAGCTCGATCTGGGGGAATCGGAGTTCGAGCTCGTCGGCAAGATGTGCCGGATTCTCGTCGGCAGCGAAGGTCTCGCTGTCGGCAAGCCCCAGGGACCGGTACAGTTCGGCCTCCCGCCCCAGGGAGGCCATCGTGCCGGTGCGGGTCGTGAGAATGGCCTCGTCGGCCGGAGGATTGGCCGGCAGTTCCGGCCGCTGGGTGGCAAAGCAGGGTACTGCCACGAACATGAAAAATAGAAGGGGGAGGATCTGCTGCATTGGGGTCCACCGCCGCACCACTGGACCGGAATTCCGGCACCCGGGCGGCTACATTGAAAAGGATGGCGCAGTATAGAGGAATTTTCCCACCCTGTCAAATCGGGCATCCCTACCGGTTCCCACCGTTGCGGCCGGGATCTGATGTGGTATTAGTTTATGGCCGCAACGGCACGACAGGGATACATTCTCATCCGGCACCACATTTCGAAATCACAGGGCAGGCGTGGCCCGCCCTTACAGGAGAACACGATGACTGCTCAGAAGCTTTGGAAGCGTTACCAGGAACACCTCTGCGTCTGCAGGGAGATAGGTCTGACCCTGGACATCAGCCGCATGCAGTTCGGCCCCGACTTTTTCCCCGGCATGGAACCGGCCATGCAGCGGGCCTATGCTGCCATGACCGAGCTGGAGCACGGTGCCATCGCCAACCCCGACGAAGGCCGGATGGTGGGACATTACTGGCTGCGCGCCCCAGAACTGGCTCCTACCCCGGAGATTGCCGCCGAGATCGAGTTCACCACCCGGGCGGTGCAGGAGTTCGCCGCCGATATCCATCAGGCTGCCATTACCACGCCAGCCGGTACGCCGTTTCGCCGCCTCCTGGTGATCGGCATCGGCGGATCAGCCCTGGGCCCGCAGTTCGTCGCCGACGCCCTCGGTTCGTCAGCGGACCGGATGAAGCCCCACTTTTTCGACAACACCGACCCCGACGGGATGGACCGGGTCTTGGCCGAGATCGGTTCCGGCCTGGCAGACACCCTGACCGTGGTCATTTCCAAGAGCGGCGGCACCAAGGAGACCAGAAACGGCATGCTTGAAGCCCGGGCAGCCTACCAACGGGCCGGCCTGGCCTTCCCCGGATATGCGGTGGCCGTGACCGGGGCCGGGAGCGAACTGGATCAGACCGCTGCCTGCGAAAAATGGCTCGCCCGCTTTCCCATGTGGGACTGGGTCGGTGGCCGGACCTCGGTCACGTCGGCGGTGGGTCTCCTGCCGGCAGCCCTCCAGGGGATTGATATCGCCGGGCTCCTGGACGGTGCGCAGGCCTGCGACACCATTACCCGTCATTCGGAAACCCGCCGCAACCCGGCGGCACTGCTGGCCCTGATGTGGCACCATGCCACGGGCGGCCGCGGCGCCAGGGACATGGTCGTCCTGCCGTACCGGGACCGCCTCCTGCTCTTCTCCCGCTATCTCCAGCAGCTCATCATGGAGTCCATCGGCAAGGAGTTGGACCTGACCGGCCGCGTGGTCAACCAGGGGATCTCGGTCTACGGCAACAAAGGTGCCACTGACCAGCACGCCTATGTGCAGCAGTTGCGGGAAGGGGTCCCCAACTTCTTTGTCACCTTCATTCAGGTGCTGAAGGACCGGGCCGGGACATCGCCGGCGGTCGAGCCGGGGGTAACGAGCGGCGATTACCTCTTCGGTTTTCTCCAGGGGACCCGTCAGGCCCTGGCCGAAAAAGACCGCGAATCGTTCACCATCACCGTGGACGAACTGGACGCCCGGACCATCGGGGTGCTCATCGCCCTCTACGAGCGGGCGGTCGGCTTCTATGCCAGCCTGGTCGGCATCAACGCCTATCACCAGCCCGGGGTGGAGGCGGGCAAGAAGGCAGCCGGCGTGGTGCTGAAGCTGCAGGAGGAACTCTTCGCCCTTCTCCGGTCGCGCCCCGGCGAGCAACTGACCGCCGACGAGGCCGCCACGGCGCTCGGCAGGGGAGATCAGGCGGAAACCGCCTTCCATATCCTGCGTCACGGCGCCGCCAACCCGGACCACGGCATCACCATGGTGCCGCTGGAGCCTCTCTGGCAGAGCCGATTCAGCGGATGACCGCGATCGGCGACACCGACAGATGCGGTTTGGCCGTTTTTTCATCCCCCCTGTCAACCGACCGGGAAGTGGTCCGTTTTTCATGGCATAAATCTGAAGCACGAAAGGAGCTGCGTCATGAATAGAACGAAACGATTGACCGTCATGCTGGCAGGGGTGCTCGGCCTGTCACTTCTGGCCGGACAGGCAATGGCCCAGACCGTTGAACCGTCGCAGGGACCGAAGATGATGCACCGGCAGGCAGGAATGGGGCAGCCCGACCCTGCCCGCCACCTGCAACGCCTTACCGCCACGCTGGGATTGACCGCCGAGCAGCAGGACAGGATCAAGCCGATCCTGGAAGAAGAGGCAACCCAGCTGAAGGCGATCGACGGCGAAAAACTCACCGGCCCCGAACGGCGCACCAGGATGCAGGAACTGCACGGTGCCACCTTCGAAAAGATCCGGCCTATCCTGACCCCGGAGCAGCAGAAGAAGCATGATGCCATGCGGGAACGGATGAAGGACAGGAACAAGGGCCGCCAGATGAGGCCAGCGGAAGCCCCGGCCAAGTAGCCCCCTCCCGGAAACAGGCAACAAAAAGCCCCTGATATTCCATTGTCGGAATATCAGGGGCCTATCCTCGAAAAACAGTTCACCACTAAGACACAAAGGACGCGAAGCAATAAAATAACCGCTTACCGCCAATCCCTTCTCCCTGAGGAAGAGGGGATTGCTTGCTACACTATTCCCCCAGGTAGGTGTACCCCAGCAGGGTCCGGTCCAGGAGCTCGATGAAGTGGCTGCTCTCCTCGATGGAGACCTTACGCTTCGCCACCCCCTTCTCCAGGTGCTCCCTGACCCTCTTCAGTATCTCCGGCCCCTTGTACTGGACGTACTTCAGGCTCTCCCAGCAGGCATCGCCGTTGATCACCGTATCGATCATGTAGCCGGTCTTCTTGTTGAAGGTGATGTGTACGGCATTGGTGTCGCCGAACAGGTTGTGCAGGTCACCCAGGATCTCCTGGTAGGCGCCGATCAGGAAAAAGCCGATGTAGTAATCCTCGTCCTTCCTCATCTTGTGCAGCGGCAGGAATTTGGTCCGGCCGTTCTCGCCGACGAAACTGGTGATCTCGCCGTCCGAATCGCAGGTGATGTCGGCGATGGAGGCGATGACATCCGGCTTCTGGTTCAGCCGCTGCAGCGGCACGATCGGGAAGAGCTGGTCGATGGCCCAGGAGTCCGGGACCGACTGGAACAGGGAAAAGTTGGCGAAGTAGGTCTGACGCAGGGCCAGCTGGAAGTTCTGCAGCTCCTCCGGGATCGGCTTGATCTTCTCCACGATGCTGTTGATCTTCTTGATGATCTTGCCGTACAGCCACTCGGCCATGGCCCGTTCCTGCAGGGTCAGATAGCCGAGATTGAAGAGGCTCACCGCCTCCTGGATCAGCTGCTGGGTATCGTGGTAGTCCTCCCGGAGAGAATAGCGGTCGATGCTCTTGTGGATATCCACCAGCTTCTTGACGGTCGGCGCCAGCTTCTCCGCCGAGTTCAACTCTTCCTCGAAATCCGGGGTGAGCCGCTGGGTATTGGTGTTGAGCACGTTGGTCACCAGCACCGAGTAATGGGCTACGGTTGCCCGGCCCGACTCGGAGATGATGTTGGGACACTCTACCCCGGCCTCGTCGCAGATGTTCTTGATCTGGTAGATGACGTCGTTGGCGTATTCGTCGATGGAGTAGTTGACGGACGAGAAGTAGCTGGATTTGGAGCCGTCGTAGTCCACCCCGAGACCGCCGCCGATGTCCACGTACTCGATCCCCACCCCCATCTTGCGCAGTTCGGCATAGACCCGCGCCCCTTCGATCAGGGCCGTCTTGATCTTGTCGATCTTGGTAATCTGGCTGCCGATATGGAAGTGGATCAGTTTCACCTGGTCGATCAGGCCGTTTTCTTCCAGGAGATCGATGGCGGCAATGATCTCCGACATCCGCAGGCCGAACTTGGCGTCCTCGCCGCCGGAGGTGGCCCACTTGCCGGTCCCCTTGGAGGAGAGCTTGACCCGGATACCCAGCTTTGGCTGGATACCGGTCCGTTTCACCAGTTCGATGATCTTTTCCAGCTCGAACAGCTTTTCGATCACCAGGGTGATGTCGTAGCCGACCTTGGTGGCATAGAGCACGGTTTCGATGTACTCGCTGTCCTTGTAGCCGTTGCAGATGATGGGAAGGTTGTTGCCGCTGGAGATGGAGATGCCGGCCACCAGTTCCGGCTTGGAGCCGACCTCCAGGCCGATGTTGTAGCGTTTCCCATAGTGGGCGATCGCCTCCACCACCTGCCGCTGCTGGTTCACCTTGATCGGGTAGAAGGTCTGGTACTTGGCCGGATACTCGTTCTCGGCAATGGCGTTCTTGAAGACCCGGTTGATGCTGGCGATCCGCCCCTGCAGCACATCCATGAAGCGAAGCAGGATGGGGGGCTTGATCTTGCGTTTGATCAGGTCATCCACCAGCGCCCGCAGATCGATGGCAGCCTTGGAGTTGGACGAGGGGTGGACGCAGACGTTCCCCTTCTTGTTGATGGAGAAGAGGTCGGCACCCCAGTTATCCAGGTTGTAGATCTTGGCAGACTCGTTGATCGACCAGCGTTCGGATACCATAATTTACCTCGGCAGTTACAATTTCCCCCCTTTGAGAAAGGGGGGCAGGGGGGATTTTGGCGACCAACGGCAAATCCCCCTCGATCCCCCTTTGTCAAAGGGGGAAGGAACATCTATGACAACCGGCTCCGGAAATCCTCGTAGCCGAACCTGCGCACCACACGCAGTTCCCCGCTCCCCGGCTCATAGGTGCAGATGGCCGGGTGCTGGATGCCGTTGAAGGTGGTGGTCTTCACCATGGTGTAGTGGGCCATGTCCTCGAAGGCCAGCCGGTCGCCCGCCCTGAGCGGCCCGGTAAAGGACCAGTCGCCGATGATGTCGCCGGCCAGGCAGGACGGACCGCCCAGACGGTAGGTGTACGGCTTGTCACCCGGATCGAAGCCGCCCGTGATGGCTGGCCTGTAGGGCATCTCCAGGATGTCCGGCATGTGGCAGGTGGCCGAGACGTCCAGGATGGCGATATCCATCTCGTTGTGCACCACGTCAAGTACCTCGCCAACCAGGATGCCGGTACCGATGGCGATCGCCTCCCCCGGCTCCAGGTAGACCTCGACATCGTACGTTGCCCGGAAATAGCGCACCAGTTCCACCAGGGCGTCGATATCGTACCCTTCGCGGGTGATGTGATGACCGCCTCCCAGGTTGAGCCATTTCATCTGCGGCAGCAACTGGCCGAACCGTTCCTCGAATGCCCTGGCCGTGCGCTCCAGCGGCTGGAACAGCTGTTCGCACAAGGTATGGAAATGCAGCCCTTCGACCCCCTCAAGCGACCGCCCCTCGAACTCCTGCCGCGGAATGCCGAGGCGCGACTTGGGGGCGCAGGGGTCGTAGATGGCGGTATGCCCCTCCGAGTGCTCCGGGTTCACCCGCAACCCCACGGAGACCCGGCCGGCCTCTTTTTCCCACAACGGCCGGAACCGCTCCAGCTGGCTGAAGGAGTTGAACACCAGATGGTTGGATACCTGCAGGAGCTCGACAACATCGCTCTCCTTGAAGGCAGCGGCAAAGGAATGCACCTCGCGGCCGAATTCCTCACGCCCCAGGCGGGCCTCCCACGGAGAGGAGGCGCAGACCCCGTGCAGCGTCTCCCGGATAATGGGAAAGACGCTCCACATGGCAAAGGCCTTCAGCGCCATGAGGATCTTCGCCCCGGAGCGCCGCTGCACCTCGTCCAGAATGGCCAGGTTGTGGCGCAGCCGTCCCAGGTCCACCACGTAGGCAGGGGATGGGGCGAGTTGCAGGATCTTGTCGATGTCGATACCGGTCAAATTCTCAAAACCTTTTTCACCGCAGAGGACACGGAAGAATTATGTCATTAAGAAACGTCAGATTTGCGATGATTCCGGCGTCGGCGACGAGGCAGGCCCGCAGGCGTAGCAGCGCTACGTCGAGGAGTCTGCCGAGGAGCCGGCGGCGGAAGGGCGCAAATATGGCGTTTCTAAAGCGAAGGCCACTCGCCTTCGACGATCACTTCCGGCAGCCCCATCGGTCCCAGTACCTCCAGGAACAGTTCCGGATCGAACTGCTCCATGTTCCAGACCCCCGGGCTATGCCACTTGCCGGTCAGCATCATGATGGCGCCGACCACGGCCGGCACGCCGGTGGTGTAGCTGATCGCCTGGGACCGGACTTCCCTGTAGCAGGCCTCGTGGTCGCAGATGTTGTAGATGTAGACCTGTTTGCGCTTCCCGTCCTTGGTGCCGCGGGCGATGACGCCGATACAGGTCTTCCCCTTGGTCAGCGGCCCGAGGCTCCCCGGATCGGGGAGGAGCGCCTTGAGGAACTGGATCGGCACGATCTTCTGGCCGTTGAACTCCACCTCGTCGATGCGGGTCATCCCGACATTCTGCAGCACCTCCAGGTGCTTCAGGTAGTTGTCGGAAAAGGTCATCCAGAACTGGGCCTTCTTGATGGTCGGGATATGCCTGACGATGGACTCCATCTCCTCGTGGTACAGGCGATAGATGTTCATCGGGCCGATCCCCTCGGGGAAATCGAAGACCCGCTTGGTGGCCAGCGGCGCACTCTCCACGAACTGCCCGTTCTCCCAGTGGCGGCAGGTGGCGGTCACCTCCCGGATATTGATCTCCGGGTTGAAGTTGGTGGCAAACGGCTGGCCGTGACTGCCGGCATTGGCGTCGATGATATCTATCTCCTCCACCACATCCAGGTACCGCTTGGCCGCCAGGGCGGTGTACACGTTGGTGACGCCCGGATCGAACCCGGAGCCGAGCAGCGCCATGATGCCTTTCTCTTTGAAGCGGTCCTGGTAGGCCCACTGCCAGGAGTACTCGAACCTGGCGGTATCCAGCGGCTCGTAATTGGCGGTGTCGAGATAGTCCACGCCGGTTTCCAGGCAGGCGTCCATGATATGCAGGTCCTGATAGGGGAGCGCCACGTTGATCACCAGGCTAGGCCTCACCTGCTTGATCAGCGCCACCAGTTCGGGAACATTGTCGGCATCCACCCGGGCAGTCGTGATGCTGCCATCGAGCTGGGCGGCAATGGCGTCGCACTTGGCCTTGGTCCGCGAGGCCAGGGTGATTTCGCTGAAGATGTCCCGGCGCTGGGCACACTTGTGGGTAACAACCTGGCCGACGCCGCCGGCGCCGATGATCAGAACTTTGCTCATGAATACCTCCGCTGAGTCACTGAGAACTGGTTTTGCATGGACAGAATGTAACCTTTGAGGTTTAGTATATACACTTTCTGCTGTCAATGATTTTCCTTCGGCAGGTATCGGCATGGCAGCCAAGGACCAACCGAGTGAAACCAATTGACTTTACACGAAAAATTGAGTACCAACGAAAAATGACTACCAGAAGGAACGGAATGGGGGATGCGAGTGAACAGTGAGACTCTGCTGAAGGGCAAAAAAATAGGCTTCATCGGCGGCGGCAACATGGCGGAGGCGCTCATCCGGGGACTGCTTTCCGGCGGCGTAACGCCAAGCGACATCCTCGTTACCGAGCCGTTGCTCAAGAGGCGGGAGTACCTCGTTGACCGTTATCATGTACAGGTGACGGGAGACAACCAGGACACGGCCAGCACCCCCATCGTCATTCTGGCCATCAAGCCCCAGGTGGCGGCACGGGTCCTGGTCAACCTGGCGGATCGGCTTTCAGACGAAACGCTCCTGGTTTCCATCATGGCAGGCACCCAGTGCGCAGCCATCGAAGCAACCTTCCCGAAACCGGTCCGTGTCGTGCGCGTCATGCCCAACACACCGGCCCTGGTCATGGCCGGTGCCACGGCCATCTGCCGCGGCAGTCATGCCACCGATGAGGATATTGACATTGTCGAAAAGATCTTTGCCCTCACCGGCAGCTGCAGTGTGGTCGACGAGAAGCTGATGAACGCCGTCACCGGACTCTCGGGCAGCGGCCCGGCCTATGTGATGACCTTTGTGGAGGCACTTGCCGACGCCGGGGTGGAAAACGGGCTCCCCCGCGACGTTGCCTTGTCCCTGGCCATCCAGACCGTACTCGGCACGGCCCGTCTGCTCAAGGAAACCGGCGAGCACCCGGCAGTCCTGCGGGACCAGGTAACATCACCCGGCGGCACCACTATTGCCGGTCTGCGCGCTCTGGAGCAAGGAGCCTTCCGCGCCACGATCATGAATGCCGTAGAAGCGGCCACGGCACGGGCAAAGGAGTTGGGGAAGTAAC
>CAYSMK010000015.1:42466-123719 GCA_964432205.1 uncultured Geobacter sp.
GAGGAACGAGGAACGAGGAACGAGGAACGAGGAACGAGGAACGAGGAACGAGGAACGAGGAAAAACTCACAAAAGTACTTCGGCTGTGCAAGCCTTTTCTCGATCCTCGATCCTTTATCCTCGATCCTTTTTCCTCGATCCGCGCCTTTCCCTCACCAGCATTGCCGCAAACAGGGCGAACGATGCCAGGGTCAGCGATTTCCCCACCTTGAAAGGGAGGGGGTCGAAGACGAACCGGACCTCGTGGCTGCCGGGCGGCAGATACACCCCCCGCAGGATATAGTTCACCCGCTGGATATCGACCGGTTTGCCGTCCACGGTTGCCTTCCACCCGCGATAGTACTTCTCCCCCAGCACCAGCAGGGCATTGGCAGCGTTGCTGGCCGACAGCTCGATCTGTTCCCCCTCGTACCGTTTGAGCTGCACATTCCCCACTCCTGCAGGTGCGGAGTCCGGCGAAGCCAGCGGCAACGGCGGCGGGCTCTCCACCACCGCCAACCGCCGCGGGTCGAACTGCGGACTCTGCATGATGCCCAGGGCCTGCCGGGGTTGGGCAACGTGCAACACCGAAGGGACCAGCCACGCCTTGGGCATGACCGCCCGGTTCTCCAGCACCAGTTCGCTGCCGTCCGGCGACTGGAAGACCGGCACGTACTTGTCGCCGAGCTGTGCCCGTTCCTGTGCGTACTGGGCCGTCGGGCAGATGAGATAACGGATGTTGATCAGGTCCGGCAGTGCCGACGTCAGGCTGAATGCATCCAGGTAATCCTGCCAGCGCTGCTGCTGGACCGGCATCGGAATGAACATGACCGGTATCTTGTTGGAAGAGTAGGGACCGGGACCGCCGCCGAGCGGCAGAACCCGATACTCCTTTGGCTGACGCTTGAGATATTCGATGGCCGGGGTGGTGAAATCCTTTTTCGTTTCCTTGGGGACATCCACGAGGAACATGAACTTGGCATTGACCCGCCCGACATCCAGCACGAACAGAACAACGAGCGCATAACCGGCCAGTCGAACGACAGTGCGGCCGAAACCGGCGGCAATGACCGCGGCGTAGCCGGCGGCAAAGGCCGCCGCAATGGCGGTTTCCGTCATCAGGTTGTTCCAGCGCTGCATGATCAGCTGCGGTCCCTCCTCGTAGCGGGTGGGCTGGGCGAGATACTCCACAAACCGGCGGATGAAGAACTCCTTCCCGAAGTATTCAACACCCAGAAGCGCCAACAGGACCACGGGCAGGGAACATATCCCGTACAGATACCGGCGGAATGCCGGGCTCTTTCGGCAGTCATCGTCACGCAGGAGATCCAGTCCACGGGCCGCCAAAGCGGCAACGCCGATCAGGGGGATGAAGAGCATCATCTTGGGGACGCGGAACCGGTCGACGCCGGGAAAGTGGTCGAACAGGAAGTTGTAAAACGGGGTGTACTTGCCCATGGAAAAGAGCAGGCCGCCCACAATGGCCCCGACCGCCAGCCAGGTGTAGCGGTCGCGACGGAAGATCAGCGGGAGCGGCACGAGGAGCCAGGGGAGCAGGCCGAAATAGCTGGTGGTCTGCGTGAAGACCATCCTTCCCCAGTAGTAGGTGCCGATGTTCGACGGATTTTCCCCTGCCTCCTGTCGCGAAAAGCCGAAGAATCCGGGGATGACCAATCCGGCCAGCTCTTCCGGCGGCATCGACCACGACATCGCCTCATCCCGGTTCAGCCCCCCCTTCCCCTGGTTGGCGCCGCTCATGGCCCCGCGATTGGTCTCCTTCGACCAGTTGGCCAGTGGGAGGAGGTCAATGGCCACGGTGGAGAGGAAAAAACCGAGAACTATCAGGTTGAGCCCGACCAGCCGAGCCGCTCCGGCCTTTTGTTTTTCCGCCACCAGTACGCCGATGGAACGGCAGACGCCGTAGGCGCCGATGCAGAGACAGGTGTAGTAGGCGATCTGCCAGTGGGTATAGAAAAACTGCAGGGCCAGCACGAGGCCGGTCGCCATGAACCAGATCGGCCGTCGGGACTGGAATCCCCGCTCGAACAGGTAGAATGCCCAAGGGGCCACGCTGATGGTGGCAATCTTGAGGACATGGCCGGCATTGATGAGCGAGGCCATCTCCGGCGCCAGCGCGAAGACGAGTCCGCCGAGCAGTGATGCCAGCAGGCTCGCCCCGATGGCGCGGCAGAGCATGAAGACCCCTGCGCCGCCGGCGAAGAAGTGCAGGACGATGAACCAGCCGACGCTGGCCGGCGGCTTGACGAGATAGTAGAGCAGTCCCTGCCAGAAAAGGAACTGATTGCCGAGGCCGCCCCCTTCGAGGGTGTTGCCGCTGTTGTTGTAGATGTCCCAATCGGCCTTCAGCTTTAAGGTGAAGATATCGGCCAGAGATTGATTAGACAGGCGGATAACCGCCCAGTAGTACTCGTTGATGATGTCCGGAGCCCGGATGATCTTGTCCGTAAAGAGTATTCTGCCGTAGCAGAGTATGCACAGGCCCAGCAGGAGCCCCAGCAGAATAAGATTCTTTCTTCGATCAGTCATCGCTTACCTCGCACGAGTGTATAAACCGCCAGAGTCTCACGGGCCGCCGTTTCCCAGGAGAAAAGAGCTGCCCGCTTCCTGCCCGCCTCCCGGAGCCCTGCAGCCAGGACCGGGTCGGAAAGGATCCGCTTCATAGCTGCCGCTATCGCGGCAACATCGGTCGGGGGGACCGTGATGCCCGCTTCGCCGACCACCTCGGGGATGGCCGTCGTGTCGGAAGTGATCACCGGCACCCCGCAGGCCATTGCCTCCAGGGGAGGACGGCCGAACCCCTCCAGCAGGGAGACGTACGCAAACAGCGCCGCACCGTCATAGATGAACGGCAGCTCTTCGTCCGGCACGAACCCGGTGAAGACGACATCCCCAGAAAGGCCGAGTTCGGAGATACGGGCAAAGAGCCGCTCGTACAGCCATCCCTTGCGACCGACAATCACCAGTTTTGGCAGCTCCGGCTGTTCCCGCCTGAGCAGATCGTACGCCTCGATCAGGGAAAGCAGGTTCTTCCGTGGCTGGATAGTCCCCACGTAGAGGATGTACCCTTCGGAAAGGCCGTATTTCCCCCGCAACGCCCTGCCCTGCGCAGCGTCGCGTGGCAGCAGCATCGCCGGGTCGAAACTCTGCATAATGACGCCGATCCGCTCCTCGGGCACACCGTATGCGGCCATGATCTCTTCCTTGGCCCACTGGGAGATGGTGATGACGAAGTCGCTCTTCCGGGCGGCCCAAGGGATGTGGAGCCGCCAGTAGAGATGGGCCGCCCGCTTTTCCAACTCCGGATGCTTGACCGGGATCAGGTCGTGCAGGGTCACTACTACCGGACAGGGAGAGCAAAAAGGGATGGCGCTCTTGGGGCAGTGCAGCAGGTCGATCCGCTCCCGCCGGCAGGCGCTCGGCAGCAGCACATGCTCCCGCCGGAGCCGAGCCAGCGGATTTTTCCCCGGCAGCACGATCTCCCTGGCCTGCGGGTAGCGCCCGAGATGTGCGGAATCGTTGTAGAAGATCACGTACTCGTTCTCCCGGTCGATCCGCAGGAGGGCGTCAATCAGCCCGAGGACATAGGTGCGCGGGCCACCCTGGGTGGAGATGGTGGAGGCATCAATGGCAATCCGCACGGGTCAGCTCTCTCCCTGGTGTTTTTTGAATTTCGGATGAATCGTCATTACTCCGTGCAGTCCCAGCTTGCGCAGCAGGTTCTTGGTGATGTTCATCCCCGCCTTGACCATAAACCAGCCGGCAGCCCGCCAGCAGGGATAGCCGGCGGCAACGGTGACGGCAAAGACCTCTTGCCGCGCCGCCAGAAACCGCTCGTCGCTGGCCCCGCCATAGCGCATGTTCGCCAGCACCCGATCCAGGTAGCAGAAGCGGCAGCCGGCCCGGTACAGGCGCAGGACAAGCTCGTAATCCATGGCCACCTTGAGCCGCGTATCGAACAGGCCAACCCGCTCATAGACGGTGCGGCGGACAAAGGTGGCGGGATGATTCACCGGCATGTCGTGCCAGATACGGTCGTCAACCGGCGCCGGCCGCAGCAGGAACAGCGGGGTCGTCCCCTGGAAACGGAGCATGTCGCCATGTACCACATCGCAGGCGGGATTCGCGGCAAAGGCGGAAGCCACTGCACCGAGCGCCCCGGCGGCATAGGTGTCGTCGGAGTTGAGGATGCCGACGACCTCCCCTTGGGCCATCAGTATCCCCTTGTTGAAGGCGTCCGATATGCCGTTGTCCGGTTCGGAGATCCAACGGATGCGGGGGTCCGTTGCAGCATACTCCCTGATTATATCCAGAGTGCCGTCCGTGGAGCCGCCGTCCACAATGACGTACTCAAAGTCGTCGAATTCCTGGGAGAGAACGCTGTCAATGGCTTCGACCAGGTATTCCCGGCTGTTGAAGGTGATGGTTATGATGGAGAAGGTCACCGGCTATCACCCATCCGTTTGTACGCCTGAAGCGTCCGCCGCGCCGTTTCATCCCAGGTAAAAAGCTTGACCCGCTCAAGCCCCCTGGCCCGCATCTCCCGGAGGCGGACATCGTCGTTCCAGATCGCCCAAATCTTCCCGGCCATATCCTCGACAGAGCGGGGATCGAACAGAACCGCGGCATCACCTGCCACCTCCGGCAGCGACGTGGCATCGGCGCAGACCACCGGGCAGCCGCAGGCCATCGCCTCCACCAATGGAATGCCGAACCCCTCGAACAGCGACGGGAAGACCAGCAACCGGGCAAGATTATAGAGAAAGGGGAGCTCTTCAGCAGACAGATAGCCGAGCAGTCTCACCCGGTCCGTCATCCCGAGACGATCGATCTCCGCAAGAATCTCACCGTGGGACTGCATGGCAATGCCGGTCAGGAGGAGTTCGCCGTCGAAATGATGCCGTTCCACCAGAATTTTCATGGCCGCCAGGAGGGTTCTGTGATTCTTGTGCGGCCAGGTGGCTGCCGGATAGTAGAGAAACGGCCGGCTCAATCCATATCTTTTCTTAAAACAATCCAACTCGGCCTGATCATCCAGCGGCCGGTATTGGGGGCCGTAGCCGGTATGGATGACCTCTATCTTCTCTGCAGACACACCGTAACGCTCAACAAGACAGTCACGGGTAAACCCTGCACTGACGATGATCCGCTTCGCCTCTTTGGCCGAGGCCTGGTAACTGCGGCGCCGTCTCTGGATCTCCAAGCGGTCGAAAAACTCGGGAAAAAATTCATGCTGCATGTCCCAAAAGGTCAGGAGCGACGGGATTCCCGTTCCGAGCGGGGTCAGGACGGTGAAAGGATGATGGATGAAATCAACCCCGAGGCCCCGCATCTCCCGGCCGAGAATGTCCACGTTGATGGTATTACGTAACAGCCCGCGAACAAACCACTTGTAGGAGGGTCGCGCGTAATTCACATGCCGAATCCGGAACCGTGCACTCTCAAAGGAAAACTCGCCGGCGTAGCGCCTGTCGCAGAAGAGGGTGTACCGGTTCTCGGTATCGAGGTGCTGGAGATACCGGAGGAGGTTCCGGAAATAGGTCTCCATGCCGCCGATCTTCCCCGGCACGAAGCTGATGGCATTGAGCCCGATATTCATGCCGCCCCGCATCCCTGTTTATCCTGGTGAAGCGCCAGCTCACTGGCCACCATGGAGGTGATGATCTCCGCAAAGGTCAGCGTCCTCCGCCAACCGAGCCGCTCTATTATCTTCGAGGGATTCCCGCAGAGCTGCACCTTTTCCGTTGGGCGAAACAGCTGGGGATCAACACGGACATGGTCCTTATAGTCGAGTTCCAGAGAAGAAAAGACCCGTTCGACGAACTCCCGCACGCTATGGGTCTCGCCGGTTGCCACCACGTAGTCGTCCGGCACGTCATTTTGCAGCATCAGCCACATGGCGTTCACGTAGTCGGGGGCAAATCCCCAGTCACGGCAGGCATCCAGGTTTCCCAGGGTGAGTGACTCCTGCCGACCGAGCTTGATCTTTACCGCCGACGAGACGATCTTCCGGGTCACGAATTCGTACCCCCTGCGTGGCGACTCGTGGTTGTAGAGTATGCCCGTACAGGCAAAGAGCCCGTACTGTTGTCGGTAATTTTTCACCAGATGGTGGCTCGCCACCTTGGAAATGCCGTAGATCGAACGCGGGTTGAAGGGGGTTGTTTCATCCTGGGGAGAGGAGGAGACGTTGCCGAACATCTCGCTCGTGCCGGCGAAATAGACGCGACAGGACGGTGCAAACTCCCGCATGGAGGCAAGGAGATAATGGGTGCTGTTGACATTGTTATTGAGGATGGAAATCTCGTCCTCGAAGGAGTAACTGACGAAACTGGAGGCTGCCAGATGGTAGCATTCGTCCGGCACGAGGTCCTTGACGATCTTTATCATGGAAAGGACGTTGTCGAGCGAGGCGACATGAAGATGAATCCGGTCGAGCAGGTGGGCAACATTTTTCAACTTGTGTTCGGTATCCTCGATGGCGACCCGGCGCACGATGCCGTGCACCTCGTACCCCTTCTCCAGCAGCAGTTCTGCCAGGTACGACCCGTCCTGTCCAGCTATGCCGGTGATGAGTGCTTTTTTCATGAATCATTTCCCCCTGTCGAGAACAGATCCTGCGGCAGTAGCATAGTCCGCAGGAATGAGTGATTCCCGCCCGGCAAACGGTGCCAGGAAACGAGCGGCCTTGTAACGGGCAAGGCCGAAAAAGAGTGGTTGCAGGAGCCGTTTTTCCGTAAAGAGGTGCATGGAGGCGCCATTGGTATAGAAGTTAAGGCCAGCCCGTTTCGCCAGCGAAGCCAGCGCACGCCTGGTGTAGAAAGCTATATGCTGACCGTGTTCCAGACCGTAGTACCACCATTCACCGGGACGGGGTACCGGCTCCGGCAGGAGCTGGGTGGTAAAGAGGATATTCCTGGAAAAAGCCAGCATCCGCTCCAGCTCGCTCCAGGGGTCGGCCAGGTGCTCGAAGACCTCGAAGGCGGTCAAGAGCTCCACCGGTTCGCTTCCCGCCCGGGGAGCGACAAAGTCACGGGCAAAGAGGTTTTCACAGTATTTGTCGTACCACCTGAAGTCAAAGCCATTATCCCGCATGAGCCTGACAAACAGACCATAACCGCCGGCATAGTCGACAAAACGACCGGCCCGGTCGAAAAATGCGGAGATTAGCACATTGCTGACCTTGGTTAACTGGATGTTTCTCTGCACCAGCCCGACATCGCTGCCGGTGATGGCAGCAGAATAGGCCTCCTCAAGCCAGTAGGGTTCTTCTGTGCAGATGAAACCTCAACTGGTACATCTGCAGTAGCCAACCTTATACTTCTCTAATATTGTTGCCGAAGCAAAAAATTCGGTCGAAGAGGCACAGAGGCTACACTCCATTCAGGACCCCCTTCAGCGCTGCCTGTACTGATGCGGTAAAAGCTTCTCCGCTGTACCGCGTCATGACAATGCTCCTCACCCTATCCGCCTCGTCCTTTATCCATTCGGGAGCCCTCCCCGCAAAATCGTTGAGGGTCACCTCGATCGACTCGACGGAACAGTCCGGAAAATAGTAGACCTCGTCCTCCCCAAAACCGCACTCCCGACTGACTATCGGGATCAGGCCTGCCGACATGCCGGTCAGAACGCTGCTGGCGTTGGCCTCGGAACATGACGGAAGGACAACATAACTGCATACTGTCGCTATCTTTTGGAAATAAGCTCCTGCCACGTCGACAAAACCAATGGGCTTGATATTGTCCGTGTGGAAAAGTTCGCTGTCGTATAGATGGCAGAAATCCTTTTCCGCCTTGAAACTGCTGCAGACATAGAGGATCAGGTTCTTGTTCCGGCTAAAGACCTCCAGAAGCAAATCGAGCCCCTTATGCACCTGGCCACCACTGGCCAGAAACAGAAAACTGGTAGGAGACCTCTCTCCCCTTGCCGGCATTGACGTCAGAGGGATGCCGTTGTTTCTGATGTAGTAGAGCCGCTTGATGTTGAACCCCTGATAGGTCCGATAATTGTAAGCATTGCCGATAAAGAACATGGCATCGAACGCGCCGAGGTCATCCCTGACAAACGGCTTGGCGTAACGTCGCTGCTCAAGCAATGCCCCCCGGCGTACCGCCAGATCGGCCAATCGCTGTGCTTCCGCTCGGTTGGAAAATTCCGGGTTCGAACCAGTGATATAGGCTATTCTGACGCAACCAGGAGCCATGTGTGCCTTATACACGTCATTTAAGCCCGGGTGGAGGTCTACTACCAGATCATAATTCTTCTTCAGCCTTGCGTTACGGTTATCAAAATTAATCACATCGACATTGTAGCCGAATCCTCCGATAATCCTGGCCAATTCACGCACTTGCCACTGATTCTGATGGCCGTAATTCACCCGTTGCGTCAAAAATGGTGCAACTACATACAGAATGAGACAGTTTCTAGGGTAGAATGCACCATTGACGTTCACTGCTATGCGGTTTTTAAAGATTTTTGCGATGATTTTTTGCACGATTTTCATCATGTCACGACGGTTCCCGGCAAACAATCAGCAAACTTTCCGCAACTTCAGGATGAACTGAACCGCCAGCAAGCTGCAGGTCCAGGCACCGCAAAGTCTGCCAAAACGTGAAATGTAGCGTTCGGCAATCACGTCATACCCGCACTCCGTTACAAGTGAACAGATGGAGGCATGGGTGAAAAAACGGAGGTGGCTTCTATCAAGAATTCCGGTTTCCGTGTAGGCAAACCGGCCGAACAGCAGCCGGAGCCTGATGCTGTAATTGGCGATGTTCGGCACCGAGACTATCAAGTTCCCCCCCTCCTTGAGAACCGTGTGTAGGCTTTTCAGCAGGGTGTCGGGCCGCTTGAGATGTTCGAGAACATCCCCGACGATGATCAGATCGTATTTCGTGGCAAAATCAGGCAGAGGAGAACAGTCCAAGTCGACACAGGCAAACCGGTCCAGTCGGCCGGCAGCCGCAACACCGGCCTCGGCAGAGATATCAAGTCCGTGTACCACCGCCAGGGGATTGATACGCTTCAGGCAGGCGCCAAGCGCACCTGCACCACAACCTATATCCAGAACAACCCTTTCCCGGGCGTAGAGTTCGACGATTTTAGGGTTCACATTTTCATAGACGTCGAGGCCGTCAAATATCGACATACTGCGCTATCTCCCCTCAGACCGGAAGGTGCTACGAATCAAGACCATTATCGACACTACTGTCGCTCCGCCAGAAAGAAAAGGGGACATCATGACTCACGGCCACCGGAAAAAGGGCATTGACCCGCAGTTGGAAGTCCCGATCGGAAAATGGCACCAGCCGTTTGCGCTTGTCAGGATAATACCCTCCGGCTCTCTCCCAGGCGGATTTCAGAAAGCAACACCCCGAATGGGTCATATTCAGATCATTGTAGCTCCGGTACGTCAGGACATCCTGAGAGCACCGTACGTCAAGGGTCAATGCGGCAATGTCTACATGGGAGGAAATGTTTTTGTCGGCACGAGCCAACTCATCATCGCCCGTAAAGTGAATACTGGTGCCACCTATCAGCACGACCTCAGGATAACGTCCAAAGAGCGTTAACGAGACCTCCGCAGCGTCATGCATGAGGTAGTCGTCGTCATTGAGGATCATTATCAGGTCACTCCGGGCGTCTCCGATTGCCCGGTTCAGGCTGGCCGCCTGACCCAGGTTGCGGTCATTTCGGAGCAAGCGATACCGCTGACGGTCATTTTCTTCCAGAGTCCCGATCAACCGTTCAAGCACGTCACCACTGCCATCAGGGGAACAATCATCCACAATGATCACCTCGTCTGGCACGCGGGTCTGGTTCGTAATGCTCTTCAGCATGGTTTCAAGAAAACGGGCATGGCCATAGCATGGCACCACCAAAGCCAGGGTTGGCTCCTTGCCCGCAGGAGCAACTACTGTCTCGGCAGACGCCGTACTGACCAGAAACTCGCGGATCTTCCTCTGGGAGATATCCGGCAACCCGGCAACCCGTTTAATCTTCTTTAATAGCGACATACGATCACTTCCCCATGGCCCCACTTCCCCGCATCAGACGAACAACAGCCGGAAACAGGAGAAGGGCCTTGGTCTGCATATGAAATACCCGCCTTGTTCTGCTGCTGACCAGGTTTACAAGGTAACTGCAGGCAAACATGGCAATAAGTGTAGCATACGCCGCACCAATCGGTCCGAAGCGCGGAATGAGAATCAGGTTAAGCAGGATGTTTATTGCCGCGCCTACTATGGTGGAGTACAGCGAAAACCTGGTCACATTCTCCACCGTAATCCAGTATTCACGCGCGTGCCCCAGCATCACGAAAAAGCCCGACAAGACGTAGACTTCCAACAGAGGTCCGGCTTCTCCGTAGGCTGAGCCATACAGAAACACCACCAGCCACCGGGAACTCAAAAAAAGGGGCACGACAAACAGGGCAGAGAGTAGCGCCATTACATCGAACACCCTCTGCATCTTGCCTTCGTAAGCGTCAGCCGCCTGTTCCTTGGCAGCAATAATGCCGGGGTAGAGCGACTGGAGAACAAGTCCGGGAAAGACGTACCAGAATTCTGCGAGTCGCACCGCTGACGAGTAGAGACCTACCGCCTTTTCCCCCAGCATGTTCCCCAGCATGATCTGGTCTATCCTGTTGTAGAGCATTACCATGAGCCCGGCAAAGATCAGCGGCGCACTGTCCCTGAGGAGTCTTTTCGCCCAATATTGATTAAACCGCAGCTGCAAGAGCTCTCTGGTTGTTGCCTGATACACAACCATGAACCCGATTCCTGCCAGCACTATTTCAGCCAGCGCAACCCAGGCAAACGCAATCAGGGGAGCCCCGGCATAAATCAACCCTACCTTTACGGCTGCACAGACAATGAACGTTGGCAGGTTCGCCTTTAAGGTGTTCTTCGACTGAAGTTGCGACAGGAACCAGAAATCGAAGACCTCGAATGCTTGAAAGATCATGCCAGTAGCAACAATGGCAACCAGGGGAACGATCTGGGCATTTGTCGGACCGGTTACGAGTATGGCAGCCAATGAAAAACCAAGACAGCCAACCCCACCGCACAGCTTTAAGAAAAGTGCTGTCCCGAGAATCTCGTGCCGTTCCGTGGGGTGTCGGACCACATCGCGGATAACGATCGAAAAAAGTCCCAGATTTGCAATGGCAAGGAACAGCGAGACAAAGGCCGACGCATAGCTGAGAAGGCCGAAGCGTTCCGGACCAAGATAGCGGGTAACCAACACATTTACCAGAAACGCGCCGCCAAGCCTGAAAATCTTGTCAAAGAGCATCCAACCGGAATTGCCCACGACCCTCTTGAGGCCGTCACGTCCTTCCAGGCGGGAACAAATGAATGCCAGCAACCGGCGCGCCGGAGCCCACGCCGCAACCACTGCTACACCTCCCCTGGAAACGCCCCGAACGGGGGAAAAACTGCGCTTGGTGATTGGGCCGTCGCAGCAGGGCAGGACAGTCGTTTCATTCGGTTTCCTTCGGAACCGACCCATCGCCGGCAGCACTGCCGGTGGTCTTGATCCTCTCGCCAGTAACTCCCAAGGCAAGGAGCGACCCTACGAGCAGGGCCCGCCGTTTGAGCGAGGTGATAACCACCGGGAGATCATCCACCACCATTCCTTCAGCCACAGGCAGTACCTTCAAACCGAAAAAATCGCTCCCCTGCCGGTCGTCATCCAGCGCCGCCACCAGCCCGATGCCGGTCTCCCTGAGCGACAGATAGGCGATCTCCGCCACCTCGTCCACCCCGCAGAAGGCCACCTCCCGCACGCCGGCAGCCTCCAGACGCCGGAAAAGCGCCAGGTAGTCCTGGCGTGCCACGGTATACAGGTTGGTGAAGTAGGTCAGGTGCTGGTAGGCAAGCCGGCTCTTCTCCGCGAGCCCCTGCGGAGTCAGCAGATAGGCGTAGCGGTTGCTGGGAAAGTTCTTCACCCGCACATACCCCTTGGCCACCAGGTTCTTCAGGTATGAGTTCACCAGACCGACGGCGATGCCGAGGCGGCGGGAGAGCTCCCGCTGGGAGAGGGGCTCCTCACCGGCGATCTCCGAGAGCAGTTGGAAGGAACGGTAGGATTCGAGGGACTTTTCAGCGTTGTCGTTCATGACGTGAACATTAATAGAGATACAAAAAAGAGGCAAGAAAAATGTTCACAAAATGAACGGTCATGTTTCACCGCTCCAGCAGGCGCCGATACACCGCGATCAGCCGCGCCCCCCGCGACTGCCAGGAGTGCTCGGTAACTGCCCGCTCCCGCCCCCGGATGGCGAGGTCTTCGCGCAGGACCGGGTCGGCCAGGAGCGCTTCCAGCTTGTCCGCAAAGTCCACCGGCTCCGGGTAGCGGGCGTAACTGGCCGCATCCCCCAGGATCTCCCGGTTGACGGGGGTGTCGAACACCAGGGTGGGCAGACCGCAGGCCAGATAGTTGAAGAGCTTGCCGTTGGCCTCGGTGAGGGAGATCTTCGGCGACACCGCCACATCGGCGGCCGAGAGGAAGAAGGGCGCCTCCCGGTAATCGATCCGGCCGGTGAAGGTGATCAGGTCGGCCACCCCGATCTCCCGGGCCAGCTGCCGGTACCGCTCGTCGGGAAACCCCATGAGCAGGAAATGGACCGGCACGCCCCTTTCCTTAAGGCGCTTCACCACCTCCAGGAGCAGATCCACCCCCTGGTAGCGGTTCATCACCCCCAGAAAAGCCACCACCGGCCGATCATGGGGAAGTTGCAGCCTGCGACGGGCCTCGGACCGGTCCAGAGGACGGAACTCGTCGGTGTTCACCCCGTCGGTGAGGGGGAGCACCTTTCCGGCCGCTACACCCCAGTTCTCCACCAGTTCCCCGGCACCGGGGCCGGAGCTGGTCAGGATGACGTCGGCGCGGTCGTTGATGAACCGCTCCAGGGCGCCGAACAGCCGTGCAAGCAGCGACCCCTTCCCGACAAAGCCGTGATCGATGATCTCGCCGGTAAGGCTCCCCTGACAGTCGAAGAGGAGCGGCACGCCGAGGAGCCGTTTCAGAAAAATGCCGAGAAACGCCCCTTCGTGGAGGTGGGCATGGATCAGGTCCGGCCTGAAACGGCGGGCCACGGCCAACGCCTTCAGGAAGAGGAGGATATCGAGGTACGGCTTGTGCCAGGAAGGGCCGGCAGCCAGCTTCCGGTACCAGGGGATGGAGACGATCCGGTCGGTGGGGATCTCCCCCATGTCCCGCCCCAGGTGGTAGGTGACGATCCGGACTTGGTGCCCCTGCTCCACCACCGCCCGCGCCTCCTCGAAGATCCGGACGTGGCAGCCGCGGTCGGCGAAGTAGGGGGTGGGTGCCAGCATGAGGACGCGCAGAGGGCTCGGGGCTCGGGGCTCGGGACTCGGAACTGCTTTACGGTCGGTCATGGAGGAGGATTCAAATTTCATATACTTCGCGTCATCCATACCAGCGTTGCCCGGCTGGGAAATTGCTCTCTGTTTTTGAAGCCCCATTAGGGGCGCCCGCCTGTAGCCGGGGGATTCATCCCCCGGATGAGTGGCGGATATATTTCTCTTGTCACGTACGTGACGCATGGCATTTTGCCAAGATGGCCGGGGAATAAATTCCCCGGCTACAGGCATTCTATCCCTACGGGATGAAGCCAGGACAATCCGTAGAAAACGGCTACTCGAAGTTCAACCGCTCCCGCACCACATAGATAGGCTTCCCCTGCGCCTCATAGTAGGTCCGGGCGTTCAGCTCACCCAACAGTCCCAGGACGATGAACTGCACCCCCATGAAGAGGAGAAAGGCGGTCAGGATCAGGAGCGGGTTCCGGTTCATGCTCATATGCTCGAAGAGCTTCATGTAGATGGTCGCGCCGCCGGAGAGAAAGCCGGCCACGAGGGTGTAGATCCCCCATTTGCCGAAGAGCTGGATCGGCTTGGTGGAATACAGGAGCAGGAACTTGACGGTCATCAGGTCGAGGACCACCCGGACGGTGCGGGAGATGCCGTACTTGCTGGTACCGTAGAGACGGGGATGGTGCCGGACCGGCAGTTCCGTCACCTTGGCCCCCACCTGGGAGGCAAGGGCCGGCACGAAGCGGTGCATCTCGCCGTAGAGATTGATCCCGTCGAGCACCTCGCGTCGGTAGGCCTTGAGGGTGCAGCCGTAGTCGTGGAGATGGACCCCGGTCTGGCGGGAGATGATGGCATTGGCGATCATGGAGGGGAGCTTCCGGTTGACGAAGGTGTCCTTACGGTCCTTGCGCCACCCCGAGACCACGTCATACCCCTCGTCGATCTTCGCCAGCAATCGGGGAATGTCGGCCGGATCGTTCTGCAGGTCGCCGTCCATCGGCACGATGACCCGCCCGCCCGCGGCGGTGAAGCCGGCGGCCATGGCCGCGGTCTGGCCGAAGTTGCGGCGGAAGCGGATTACCTTCACCCGCCGGTCTTCCCGGGCAATCTCCTGAAGGAGAAGAAAGGAACGATCGACCGAACCGTCGTCCACCAGGATCAGCTCGTACGTCAGACCACTCTCCGCCAGGGCGGCCGTTACCCGCTCATGCAGAAGCGGAATATTCTCTTCTTCGTTGTAGATCGGGACAACTATACTCAGGTCCACATGAAACTCCTTGGGAAATCTAGCTCAGGGCTCGGGGCTCGGGGCTCGGGGACCGGAATCAGGCTTCGTGCCCTGAGCCCCGAGCCCTGAGCCCCGAGCCTTCAGAATGTTTTCAAACTGATGCCGCAGGATCGCGTTCTCCTGCACCAGGTCCTTTACCTGGTCGGAGAGACGGGAAATCTTGATGGAAAACTGCACCCCCAGGAGGACCAGGAACACGATGGAGCCGGTAAAAAGGGTTGACGTGGGAAGAGCGGCACCGATGAGATTGGTGATGACGACCAGCCAGTCGTACTTGATCACCAGGACAAACATGACGCAGCTGGTGAAGAGCCAGAGGACCGAGTACTCCTCACGGAGCCTCTTCTGGCGCACCATTTCGATGGTAAAGATAAAGACCAAGAGACTCACCAGCAGGGCAAAGACCTGTTGCTTGAACGGCATCACGTCCTCCTGAAGAACTTACGGTTGCGGAGCAGGGTAACGAAAATGGACAGGCACATCTTGAACATGTAATAGAGCGGCTTGGTGCCACTGTGCATGGTCTTGCCGGTCGGGTTGGCATACATCCGGACCGGCACCTCGCGGATGCGGAATCCGGCCAGGTTGAGGGTGATCAGCATGTCGGCGTCCGGATAGTCGCAGGGAAAGACGTCGGTGGTGAAGAACCGGAGCACGTCCCGGTTGAACGCCTGATAACCGGATGTGGGGTCGGTGACGCTCCGGCCGATCAGGTGGGTCACCAGTTTCCGGAAAAAGAGGATCCCCAGGCGGCGGGAAAAGGAGGGACGATAGCTCTCCTCCTCAAGGAAGCGGGAGCCCAGCGCAAAGTCGGTGTCCCCAGCAATCACCGGCGCCAGCAGGCGGGGGATGAAGGCCGGATCGTGCTGGCCGTCGGCATCGATCTGGACCACGTACGGATAGCCATGGCAATGGGCGAATTTGTACCCGGTCTGGATGGTCACTCCGTACCCCATATTGAAGGCGTGGGAAAGCACGATCGCTCCGGCATGGCTCGCGGCGGCAGCCGTTTCGTCACGGGAGCCGTCGTTCACCACCAGGATGTCGCACTCCGGCACCACATTGCGGATGGCAGCGATCACCCGACCGATATTGCCGGCCTCATTGAAGGCCGGAATGATCACCAGAACCGTTGCCAGGTCCTGCTCCTCACTCGTCACTATGCACTCCTCACTCCTCACTCGCAGTTCCCGAACCCCGAGCCCCGAACGGTTTACCGCCTCATCCTGGCTTCCAGCATCGGGACAAACCCGGAACGGAGCTGCACCAGGGACAGATACTGTTCGATGACGCAGGCCTGATCGCCGGTGGCCAGGCAGGCCAGCCCCAGATTGTAGTGGGCCGGCGCATAATTCGAGTCCATGTCCAGGGACTTGCGGAAACTGGCGATGGCATTCTTCGGCTGGCCAAGGTAGTCGTAGGCGAGTCCGAGGTTGTTGTGGGCCTTGGCAAACCAGAGGGTCTGGGCCTCCGCATTGGCTGTCGACAGGTCCCTGAACAGCTCCACGGTCCTGTCGAACCGGCCGAGGTACGACCCCAGCTGGGTAAGGGCCAGCCCCACATTGTTCCAGGCATCGGGGTGCCCCGGGTCGAGAGAGATGGACCTGACCAGGGGGGGAATCGCCCTGGCCGGCTCTTTCCGCTTCAGGTAGGCATATCCCAGATTGTTCCACGGTCGGGACAGTGTGGGCGACTTGCGGGTAACATCCTCCCAGAGCGAGACCTCGTCGCTCCAGACCAGGTTCCGCTTGACCGTAGCCACCACAAAGACCAGACAGAGCAGGGTCAGTGCCAGGCAGACCGAGGGGAAAACCCGGGAGGAGCGCTCCCGGCGCCCGGCAAGGCCGATCACCGCCGAACTCACGGCAAGAAAGGCTCCGGCCGACGGCAGGTAGACCCGGTGCTCGAAGATCGGATCGATAATGGGGATAACGCTCGATTCCACCAAGAGCGCAATATAGAACCAGCCGATGCCGATGGCCACCAGCCGGAGATGCGGCGCGGGCAGGAATGCCGGTGACGCTGTAGACCGGGAGCGGGCCACGCACCAGACTGCCAATCCGGCCAGCATGAGATGCAGTGCCAGCCCACCCAGGACAGCCGGTTCGGCAAGCGAGTGGGAAAAGGCAACTGCGTGATCCAGGTTCTGGTTCACGGGGAAGATCAGCAGGCGCAGGTAGGTGGCCACCACCCGGAACTGGGTCAGCAGGTAGTCGGTCCGGGAAACGATGGTCTGGACCCGCGTCGCCTGATCCGCAGCCGCCAGCAGCCCTGCCATTCCTCCCTTAATCCCCACCAGGCTCAGGGGGATGATCGCCATGGTCATCAGGAACAGGGAGATAGGCAACAGGCGCGCCCGAAGCGTTCCCCGGAAACAGAGCAGTTCCAGAACTATCAGCATCAGCGGCAGGGTAAAGGAGATCTCCTTGGTCCGCATGGCCAGGAGCGCGGCCAGGAAAGCGAGCGCAAAATATACTGCCGAACTGCTGCGGCGGCCGGAATCGGCTTCGACCTGGGCCAGCCTCGCCCTGACATAGCAGGCCGCGGAGAGCAGATAAAACAGGGTGGCCAGGGAAGAAAACCGCTGGACGATGTAGGTGACCGCCTGGGTCTGGATCGGATGGCTCACGAACAGCAGGGCGGCAAACAAGGCGATTGCCCGGCCGTGATCTGCAAAGGGCGGAGCAATCCCCTGCGAGACAAGCGGACTGCGCCAGAGCAGAGTGATCAGGCCGTACAGGGTCAGTGCGGCCGCCAGGTGGACGAAGAGATTGACCAGATGGTACCCGACCACCCAGTCGCCGTGCAGCCGGTAGTTCAGGGCAAAGCTCAGGATTCCCAGCGCCCGGCTGGACTTCAGCAACGATGGCGTCATCAGGGAGCCCAGGTCCTTGATCTGCGGGTTCCCCAGGATATTGACCATGTCGTCGAAGGTAAACGGAAACGTCATGCTGTTGGCATAGGCCAGCAGCCCGGCGATCACGACCAGGACAAGCCGGAACCAGCCGTCCCTGCGGGATGTTCCGGCAATGAACCCCAGGCATCGCCCCGTCAATCCGGGTATCTCCATGTCACGTCCAGTCATCAGCCCTGTCCCCTAGCAGATAGCATGCCGGTCGGCAAACCGGTTTACTATACCTGCATTTGCCGGCCGGCAAAAGGAAATTTTCCGCCAGATCGCCGTATCCACAGGGGGATTGACAGGACTGGGCCCGGGGATTAAGCTCGGGACGTGCAGGCTTGGGGCTCGGGGCTCGGGGGCAAGTCACTTAAACCCGCCCCGGGTGCGGTGACCGCACCCCTACGGTGGATCAATGTTGGACCGGTGAGGTGATTACCATGGAGATGTTTGGCGGGTTCATGATGCTGGTGTCGATTCTCTTCTTTTTCCTGGCCATAATCTGGTTCATCCTGCCGTTCATCATCTTCGCCATCAAAGGCAAGGTCGACCGGTCGGTCGAGCAGTTGGAGGAGATCGAGCAACGGTTGGCCTCTCTGGAGGCGCACCTGGCCAGACTGGGCTCGCAACCGGCCGGCAGGACCGACACCACGCCCGACATCCCCCCGGTCGAACAGGGCGGGCCGACCGATGAATCGGCGCCGGATCGAACGGCTCCCTGATCCTGCATCAATTTCCCGATGATGTAGGGATATCCCTTGCGGGTATCCTTGTTTCGGGCACCCGCAAGGGGCGCCCCTACATCCTGCCGTGCATGGCCCGCTGGAGATAGGCGGTGAAGGCCTCCACCACTGCCCGGTCGAACTGGCTGCCTACGCAGCGTTGCAACTCCTTGATCGCTTCCCGGACCGACAGCCCCTTCTTGTAGGGACGATCGGACACCATGGCATCGAACGAGTCGGCAACCGCCACGACCCGCGCCGCCAAAGGAATCGACTCACCCTTCAGGCCATGGGGATAACCGCTTCCGTCAAACCGCTCGTGGTGATGGAGCACCCCGGGCAGGACGTCCTGCAACTGCCGGATCGGCGCCAGGATCGCCACCCCCTTTTCCGGATGGAGCCTCAAGGGGGGAAATTCATCCTCCGACAACTCCTCGGGTTTCTCCAGAAGCGCCTCGATAATGCCGATCTTGCCGATATCGTGCAGCAGTCCGGCCAGCCGGATCCGTTCCACCTCCGTCCCCGGCAGCCCCATCTCCCTGGCAATGGCGGTCGCCACGTTCATCACCCGCTCGGAGTGCCCCTTGGTCCAGGGTGATTTGGCATCGATGGCATTTGCCAGCGAGGCCACCGTATTGATGAACAGGCTCCGCATCTCCTCGTAGAGCCGGGCGTTCTCCAGGGCAACCGCCATCTGGGCCGCGATCTTCTCGATGGTGAAGGCATCCTCCCGGACAAACTGGCCGCGTGCCGTGTCCCCCAGGAGAAGCACCCCCTTCGGTTGCTCCTTGCTGATGAGCGGAATGGCCATGAGAGACTCGATGCCAACGTCCCGCAAGGCTTTTTCCAGGGCGGACAGACGTTTCAGTACCCCCAGGTGGGGGATGTAACGGCTCTCACCATGGGTAAACGCCTGTCCGGCAACATTCCCCTTGCCAATCACCGCTCCCCGCTTGAGGGCTGGCAACTCTTCAGGAGTGACGTCACTCCTGGTGGCCAGGACCACCAGTTGCCCGCCGTCCCCCTCCAGGACCGACACCAGTTCACACTGCATGATCCGCTCGATCTGCTCCATGGCGGTATCGATGATCCGCTCCTGGCTCAGGGATGAGGAGATGGCCTTGTTGATCTCGTCCAGGGTCAGGATGACGTCGATCCGCTTGGCCATATCCAGCGCCATTTCCAGGGACTGGTCGAACAGCTCGATGTGGCTCACCACCAGCGCCGCATGTGAGACCATGTCCTTGATGACGGCGATCTCGCCCGGGGTAAAGGTCAAGGCAACCGAACGCCGCCGGGCCACGAAGACCGCGCCGGTCACCTGGTTGTGCACCACCATCGGCACTGCCAGGAGGGCGAGACTCTTGAGGAGTCGCCGGAATATCGGGTTGAGCAGGCGGGAGCTCTCGGGGTTGGGGATCTGGAGATGGTGTTTCTTTTGGAGAATCGTCCGCAGCAGGGGGATCTTTTCCGGCACCAGCGGCATATCCCTGAACAGTGGCAGATACCGGGGAGGCATGCCGCAGCTCCGGGCCGGGGCAAAGTCGCGCCGCTCCCGATCCAGCAGATAGACGACCGCCCAACCGCTCCTGACCGTCTTCTTCAGAAGACGGGAAAGACCCTGGAGCACCTCATCCACGTCCCGCAGGGTTGACAGACGCCGGCTATCCTCAATCACCTTGCCAAAGCCGTTCATGGTAGTGGCTAACCCCTGTCTACCGCGTGGCAAAGCCTGTTGCCAAGCGTCGGAATTTTCGTTAGTATGCTGCATTCATCGTAGCATAATTTTGAATTTTTTCTCATTCGTCGATTACGGGCCAACACCGTTGGCGCTGAATGCTGCCGCGTAAGAGTCCGTCACCAGTTCAAGGAGGGAAGTACATGTCGTTGCTTGCAGGAAAAAAGGCCTTGATCGTCGGCGTGGCCAACGAAAAGAGCATTGCCTGGGGAATTGCCGAGGCATTCAAACGGGAAGGAGCGTCCATAGCCCTTTTCTATGCCGGAGAGACCCTGGCGAAACGGGTCATCCCGCTGGGTGAAAGTATCGGTGCCGAGCTCATCGTCCCCTGCGACGTACGGAACGACGAAGAGATCGCCAAGGCCATGGAGATGGTAAAGGAAAAATGGGGCGGCCTGGACATCCTCGTCCACTCGGTGGCCTTTGCCAACAAGGATGAGTTGAAAGGCTCCTTCCTTAACGTAACCCGCGAAGGGTTTGCGACCGCCATGGAGGTAAGCGTCTTTTCGCTCATCGCCCTGGCCAAGGCAGCTGCCCCGCTCATGGAGGGGCGTGAGGCGAGCATCCTGACCCTCACCTACTACGGTGGCCAGCGAGTTTTCCCCAATTACAACATAATGGGGGTAGCCAAGGCTGCCCTGGAAATGAGCGTCCGCTACATGGCCGAAGCGGTCGGCCCCAGCGGCATCAGGGCCAACGCAATCTCCGCCGGGCCGCTGAAAACCCTTGCCGCCGCCGGCGTTGGCGGGTTCAACCAGATCGCCAGCATCGTCGAGGGAAAGGCCCCGCTCCGCCGCAACATCACCAAGGAAGAGGTCGCCAACGCAGCCGTGTATCTCAGCAGCCACCTGGCCAGCGGCGTGACCGGCGAGGTGCATTTCGTGGACAGTGGGTATAATATAATCGGACTATAACTGCAGGAACGAGGATAAAGGAAGGCGGTGAAATGCGCTAGGCAACTAGCCTCGATCCTCGTTCCCCGTCCCTCGGTCCTCGATCCTCGATCCTCGCTCCTCGATCCCGCTTTTCGGAGAAAAGCTATTAAACAGCTCCACGGCAACCTTACCGGTCTCAAACCAAGCCAGATCAACTCCCTCGAACGGCTCTTCCGGCGCCGTATCCCTCAGGACGAGGTCGTTACCCTGGATCTGGCGCGGGCACTCCTGGCCATCTCCCATGAAATCGGCCGCCAGATCGGCATCCTGGTGAACCGGGTGGGGGAAGTGGAATATGTCATCATCGGTGATGAGCGCAGCATTTTCATCCCCGAACTCGCCGATTACCCCCTTGGCAGAAAGCTGCTGCGCGGCCTGCGCCTCCTCCATACCCACCTGAAGGGTGAGGCGCTGAACGACGACGACCTGACCGACCTGGCACTGCTTCGCTTCGACCTGCTGGCAGCCATCAGCGCGCCGGCACCGGACCTCCCGCCGGTGATCCAGCTAGCCCACCTCATCGTCCCCGGAAGCGGCCAGCACCCGTACCGGGTGGAACAGATCACCCCCCTTGCCCGCTTCAGCCTTAACCTCAGGGAATTCCTGGAAACGCTGGAAAAGGAGCTGGCAGCCGGGACCTCCGCCAGCAGGGAGATCGCCGGCAGCGAGGAGCGGGGAATCCTGATCTCCGTCACCCGACAGACCCACGAAGAGGCAATCGATTCCATCGAGGAACTGAAGGAGCTGGCCCGCACCGCCCATGTGGCAGTCCTGGACACCGTCATCCAGCACCCGCGGCAGTTCTCCCCCCGCTACCTCATGGGCGAGGGAAAGATGCGGGACGTGGTGATCCGGGCACTGCAGCTCGGGGCAACCATGCTCATCTTCGATCAGGAGCTCTCCCCGGCCCAGGTCCGCTCCATTTCGGAGATGACCGAGCTCAAGGTCATCGACCGGAGTCAGCTGATCCTGGACATCTTCGCCCGCCGCGCCACCACCCAGGACGGCAAGGTCCAGGTGGAGCTGGCCCAGCTCAAGTACCTGCTGCCAAGACTTGTCGGACGCGGGGTGCAGATGTCCCGCCTCATGGGGGGGATCGGCGGCCGCGGCCCCGGCGAGACCAAGCTGGAAATGGACCGGCGACGGATCCGCGACCGGATCGCCCGTCTGGAGAAGGACCTGCGGGAGCTGTCACGCGGCCGCTATCAGCGCCGCCAGCGGCGGATCAGGGCCGGGATACCCATCGTCTCCATCGTTGGCTACACCAATGCCGGCAAATCGACGCTCCTCAACGCCCTGACCGCAAGCGACGTCTTCACCGAAAACCTTCTCTTCGCCACCCTGGACACGTCGACCCGTCGGCTCCGCTTTCCGAGGGAACGGGAAGTGATCATCACCGACACGGTCGGGTTCATCCGCTCCCTCCCCAAGTCTCTGCTGGGCGCCTTCAAGGCCACCCTGGAAGAGCTGCGGGACGCTGACCTCCTGCTGCACCTGGTGGACTGCGCCAACCCGCGCTTTGCCGAACAGATCGGGCAGGTGGAGACCATTCTCGCCGAACTGGAGCTGGCCGACAAACCGCGCCTCCTGGTCTTCAACAAGGCCGATCTGCTCCCGGAACTGAAGAAGCAGTTCCCCCTGGCTGTCGTGAAGGTCCGGCAGGTGGCCCGCCAGACCGGGGCCATCCTGGTGGCCGCCAACGACCGGGAGAGCCTGGGACCGCTGCTTAATGAAATGGAGCGGCGGTTCTGGCCGCGGAAGTGAAGGATATCCCCATGCAGAGAATACTGATAATCGAGGACGAACAGGACCTGGCCTCACTGGTTGCCTTCAATCTCCAGGGGGAGGGATATGCCGTCACGGTCTGCCACGACGGCAGGGAGGGGCTGGAAAGCGCCCTTGCTGCTCCGCCGGACCTGATCATCCTCGACCTGATGCTCCCCACCCTCCTGGGGACCGAGGTCTGCAAGCGGCTCAAGAGCACGGCAGGGACGGCAGGTGTGCCGGTCATCATGCTCACCGCCAAAGGGGAAGAGATCGACCGGGTGGTCGGTTTCGAGGTCGGGGCCGATGACTATGTGGTGAAGCCGTTTTCGGTGCGGGAACTGCTCCTGCGCGTCCGGGCGCTCCTGCGCCGGAGCGGTGGACCTGCAGCAGGGGAAACACTGGTCAGGATCGGCGACCTGGCCATCGACATCGACCGGCACCAGGTAACCGTGGCAGACGAGCCGGTCGTTCTGACCACCACGGAATTCAAACTCCTGCATATTCTGGCCGAACGGCGCGGCCGTTTGCAGAGCAGGGATACGCTGTTGAAGGACGTCTGGGGATACGCCTACGTGGGGGACACCCGCACCGTCGATACCCATGTCACCAGGCTCCGCACCAAGCTGGGACCGGTGGGCGACATGATCAAGACCGTCAGGGGATTCGGCTACAAGATGGAGGAGACATGAACGGTCCCGCTGCGGAGTACCGGCAATCATGAGATTCACCATGCGCGGCAAGCTGATGGGGTCGTACCTGGTCATCATCCTGGTGATGGGAGCAACCCTCTTCGCCTACCTGAACCAGACCCTTGAACGGTATATGGTCGGCAGCATCCGGGAAAATCTCCAGGGAGAGGCACGCCTGGCGGCCCTCATGGCCTCCCGGGAGATCCACGCCCTCAGGGAGGATGCCCCGCGGGTCGCCGGTGATCTCGGCCGCACCATCCGGGCCCGGGCCACCATCATGACCGGTGACGGCGAGGTTGTCGGCGATTCCGAACTGAAGCGGGAGGACCTGGCCGGCCTGGAAAACCACCGCACCCGTCCCGAGGTGCAGGCAGCGCTGCAAAGCGGCTCGGGTGACACCATCCGCTACTCGGCCACCCTGCGTACCGACATGCTCTATGTGGCGCTCCCCTTCACCAGCAACTCCGGCGACAAAGGGATCATCCGGCTGGCCCTGCCGCTTTCCGCCGTGGCAAAGACCACCTCCAGCCTGCATGCCAGCCTGGGGATCGCCCTGCTCATGGCAACGCTCCTCTCCCTGCTTCTCAGCTATCTCCTCTCCAACGTCACCTCCCGGACCCTTCGGGCCATGGCGGCCAGCGCCGTCCGCTTCGGGACCGGCGATTTCCGGCGTCCCCTGCCGGTGAACAGCAACGACGAACTGGGGGAACTGGCGCGGGTAATGAACGAGATGGCAGGACGCCTGGAAGCCCAGATGCAGCGGCTCTCGGCCGAAAAGGACCAACTGGACGCCATTCTGCGCGGCATGGGGGAAGGGCTTCTGGTCATCGACGCCGAAGGAACGGTCACGCTGGTCAATCCGGCCTTTCGCACCCTTTTCTCCCTGCCGGCCGACGTTGCGGGAGCGCCGCTCATGCAGATCACCCGCCATCCGGCCCTGCACGAAACATTTCGGACCGTGGTGACCGATCGTGCGGAACAGTGGCGGGAGATCACCCTCGCCGGCGAAGGGGAGAAAACCATTCTGACGCACTGGGTACCGCTACTGGGGCAGGGCGACTTAAACGGCGTCGTGGCGGTCTTCCACGACATCAGTGCCCTGAAAAGGCTGGAGCGGATCCGTAAGGACTTCGTGGCCAACGTCTCCCACGAGCTCCGGACACCGGTCACCGTCATAAAGGGGTATACCGAAACCCTCCAGAAGAGCGGGATCGGGACTGCCCCGGAAACCATGGAACGCTTTCTGACGGTCATCCATACCCATGCCGACCGGCTGGCAAACCTGATCGGCGACCTCCTCACCCTCTCGGAGCTGGAATCGGCCGGCTACACCCTGGCACTCCACCCTGTGGCACTGCAGGAGGTGGCTGCAACTGCCAGCATGTTGCTGGAGCAGAAGGCAGCGGAGAAGGAGATCACGATCAATCCGGGTAGCCTGTCGGGGCTGCGGATACTGGCCGATACCGGTCGCCTGGAGCAGGTCCTGGTCAATCTCCTGGATAATGCGGTGAAATATACCCCGCCTGGCGGAACGATCGACCTCTTTGCCAGGGAGGCTGGCGATGAAGTCGAGGTTGCCGTGCGGGATAGTGGCCAGGGGATACCTCCGCAGGATCTTCCCCGCATTTTCGAACGGTTCTATCGAGTAGACGCCGCCCGTAGCCGCCAGGAAGGGGGAACCGGACTCGGCCTCGCCATTGTCAAGCATATCGTGCAGCTCCATGGCGGCTCAGTCCGTGTCGAGAGCGTGCCCGGCAAAGGAACGACATTCTTCTTCACACTCAGGAAGGCCTAAGAACAGCCGGGACAGCCTCCGGGAAATCAACCCATCGGAAGTCCGACCAGCATCCCCATCGGCAAATGTTACGACAGCACAACCGACGTATGTTCTGTGCGCCTGACGCCCTGGCGGCCTTGCGTTATCGGAATGCGCCATTTACGGTTCAAGGGCGCTGCGCACATTCCGATAGAATGTACTACACCACACGGACACGACCTTCATGGACCTACAAAAAATCATCTGGAAACCGCTGTACCATATCTGGCAGTTCTTCCGCCGCTACTGGCTGCGGCTCTTTATCGCCTTCGTCCTTGTCCCCGGGATACTCGTTGCCGCCCTGGTCAGGTTTTCCGTCGAGGGGGTCTTCGACGGCATCTACCTGCTCAAGGGAACCGGCCGCGCAGTGCTGGAAGTGAAGGATGAAATATTCCTCGGCGAATACGAACGGCTGATTGCCAAGATCGAGTACGAGCCTTTCCTGAACATGCTCCGTCCGGAATCCACGGAAGCATACAACGAAGCCCTTCTGAAATACCGCTGGAGCGAACGGCAGGGGCGTGGCTTTATCCAGAGCTACAGACCCGACGGCAGCCAGTTCATCATCTGTTTCGGCCGTTTCGTCGATTCACAGGGCAAGTCACCCCAGGGACTCTTTCTGGGTGGCGGGCTTCCCTACTCCCGCTATGCGCACGATACCGTCCAGATGAACGAAACCGGCATGGCCTACTTCGACAGCCGGGAATGGTTCCATCTCTGGTGCAACGCCAATGAAGGGATTGCCGGCGCCGGCACTCCGGACAAACTGGTCTATCCCTCTGACTGGGAGTTTCTCGGGAGCCGTGTCCCATTCGTCACCAACCATGAAATGATCATCCAGAGCCGGCACCGGGCGGTTCTGGACGGGGTACCGTTCAGGATAGACCGTTACGCCATCTACCGGGCCGGGGAGCCCTACCTGGTGCTGGCCATCAGGATCACCAACGCGGGACAACAACCAGCAGGGTATTTCTATGTCTACGGCGATGAACCCTGGGTAGGTGATTACGGGACGTCCATCGGCAACATCGGGTGGACCAAGGATCGCCTTCTGTTCCACGAATCCACGATCGATCCGCTGAACAACTCCTTTGTCGGCATGTATGACTACGGCAACCGGGCCATCAACGAAAAGAAGGAACACTTCTCGCGCATGGCCAACTTCATCGAGTGGATCGGCATGATAAGACCCCAACTTGTTTATGTTTCGAACAAGGAAGGGAAAATATCCGACGAATCCCAAACCATCCCCCTGGACAGCAGGGACAACCGGGTGCTGTTTCTCCAGTGGGGCCCGCGGCTGTTGGCTCCCGGCCAGTCGGATCTGCTGATCATGGCCATCGGCATGGCCGGACACGACCCGAAATCGGACATTCCGGTCAAACCTGAGATCAACATAGACTGGGACGACCTGAATTTCGTGCTGACCAACGAAGAGTAGACCGACGAACCTGAAAAAAGCATTCCTGATTAGCACTGATCTTCCGCTGACACACGTTCCTCCCCCATCCCCCCTCATCTTTCCCCTGTAGACAAAAAAGTGGGCAGCCGAAGCTGCCCAAAGGTGAGGGTGAGGTCACACCCGTCGTAAATTCTGTTGTTCCCTCTGTTCCTATGCCGAAGCGCTCTATTCGATCTCACATCTGCCGGAACAGTCTTTTTCTCCTATTGCCAAATCGGCGACGTCCTGTAGTGGCAGTCCACATTGGAACACGATTTCGGATTGACCGATGATGACGTTGCACTGTTGCCGTTGTACAGCAGTGCCGCTGCCCCGAACTGACGTGCCGCACTTCCCCCGAAGTTTATGCTTCGCGGGTTCCCCGAGGCACCCGGGGTATGCTCTGCCAGGACATTGGAGTGACAGACGCCGCAAACCGCCGCGGCAGAGCCATTGCCGTAGGTATCCGCAGCCGGGTTGAGCGTGATCCCCCAGCGGGCCTTTATGTACTGTATATGCTTGGCATGGGCACCAAATCCCTCATTGACCGGCGAAATCGGGTTCGCCCCCCAGGTCGCGCCACCGTTCCTCGTGTCGTAGTCATGGCAGGCATTGCAGTCTGTAGGGCTGTCATATGCCTTGGCATCGTATGTGGTGTTGCCACTGTGCTTGTGGCAGTTCGTACAGAGCTGGGTCGAGTTGTGGCTGTCCGAGGAGGTGGCAGTGTAGTGGACCATCTTGTTCGGGTCTGACGCCTTGTAGTCGTGACAGACGTTGCACAGTGCATTGTACGGCGCCGTGGTCTTGCTGAAGTTGGCGGCACTGCTCTTGGCCACGAAGTTGCCCACGGTCGTCGTTGTCAGGAAGGTCGGCATACCGGTCACGGTATCGGAGCCCTTGGCAGGCTTTTTGTGGACCATGGCAATCGGGCGGCCGTCCGTGCTGCTGGCCCGGTCACCATGGGCATCGTGGCAGTCCCAGCAGAACTGGCCGCCGGTCAGTGATGTGGAGTGCTTGCTGCCGTAGTGGTACTTGTCCACCTTGCGGGTGGCGGTCTTCAGGATGTAGCCGGCGGCAGGCTGGACCCCGGTAGCACCCGAGGTGGCGTGACAGACCAGGCAGACGCTGTTCTTGCCCCAGGCCTGGACGCCGGTATTGAAGTTGCGCAGCCGCAGCGGGTTATCAGTGGTGCCGTGCAGCACGCTGTCGTACTCGTGGCAGTAGAGGCAGGGGTCACCACCGGGGTTTGACGTGCCATTTGCCGCGGCCGCCGAGAAGCCGGCAAAAGCGGCACCGGTCACGTCATAGCTGCCCGACACCTTGCCATGGCCCGAATACCGCCATTCGGTGCGGGCGATGACGGCCATGGTGCCGTTCTTGAATCCGTAGTTGACGGTATCGCTGGTGGCGAAGTGACAGTCGCCGCACTTGTTGGTGCCGCCCCAGACAAAGACCTTGCTGGTATTGCCACCGTGACAATTGACGCTCGAACAGGTGGTCTTCACGGTTGGCGGGTTGGTGGTTGCCGTGGCGGTGAAGGTGTTGGCCTTGCCGATGAAGGTCTTGGTGCCGTTGGCCACCACGTTGTAGTTCTTGTTCACATGGTTGCGGTAGTTTGAGATGACCGTACTGTTGTTCCGGTAGACCGCGGTATTGTTATGGCACCAGTCGCAGGTGAAGCCCCAGAAGACCGCATGCTTGGGATGGCTGTTGGCCTTCCCCTTGTAGCCGTTGGCGTAATCGGGACCGGTCGGGTAACTCTTGTGACAGCTGCCGCAGGTAACCGCCTGGGTTAGGTCCCACTTGATCCAGGGGGTGGAGTAATCGGTGAAAGAGTAGGCCCGGCTGTGGCAGTAGCCGTTCTTGCACTGGTTGTTGCCGGCATCCCAGCGAAACGCGGCCGAACCGACAGTGCTGCTGGCGGAGATGTTGCGGAAGCCGTTCGGGTGCTTGGCCCGCTGGCTGGTCGCCAGCGCCGTGTTGCTGGAGGCGGTCGAGGCGTGGCAACCGGCACAGGTGACAAAGGTGTTGTTGGTCGTCGTGTTGTTCGAGCCGATCACCCCGCCGTTGCCATAGGTGTTGGCATGTTTGTTGTGCGGCGCGGACCAGGTCGTGGTCGCCGGGTTGTTGCTGGCCTGATCGTGGCAGTTGCCGCAGCTGGTGGTACTGACCGCCCACTGCATGACGTTCTTCGGCGGACCGCCGCGGCCGTCGGAGTGGCAGTAGGTGTCGCAACTGGTGCCGGTGGAATAGCCATACCCCCGGCCGTCGTAGTTCACGCCGGTACCGCGGGTCACCGTCTCGGGACGGCCGGCGCCGGACGGCGGGGTGAATGGCAGGCGCAGGACGATTTCTGCGACCGAACCATTGGACACACCCTCCGGCGGTCCGTTCAGGTGGGTCGTGGTCGGGTTGGCCGGGTGGCAGGTGCCGCACATGAAGACGTTGTTGGTGGACGACAGGTTGACGTTCGTCCACCCCTCCTCAGTGGTGTTGGCCGGACGGGTCGAACGGTTGTAGTGCTTGCGGTGCGCATCGGAAAGCTTGGCCGAGGTCGTGGTGGTATTGTTGGCCTCGTGGCAGTTGCCGCAGGTATTCAGGGTCGTCGTATCCCAGTCGCGGCTGGAGGTGGTGGCGTTGTTGGTGTGGCAGTAGGTATTGGCGCAGACCCTGGTGGAGGTGCTGTAGCTCCCGGAGAAGTTGGCCATCTTGATGAAGCTTACATCGATCGACCGGTTGATATGCTTGACGTCGGTGCCGTTGAAGACCGACTGGCCGTCCGCGCCGACCGTGTTGGAGTGGCACCAGTTGCAGCCGATAGGCTTGTGGGGGAGCGGGCCGGCATTGATATGGTTGGTGTGCCGCATGCTGGAGACCGGCGTGGTATTGGTCGCCAGACCGCCATGGCAGTAATCGCACTGGATCGTCCCCTGCTGACCGTCAGCAATGGCGTTCCAGGTGGTCGGCGGAGACTTGTAGGTTCCCTGGCCGTTCGAATGACAGTAGATCTGGGTGCAGCCGTTGGTGGCATAGGCCAGTCCGCCGGTCGACTTCGGACCCCAGGAGACGTCGGCGGTCCGGTTGGCATGAAGGGTGGTGGAGATGAGTGTCCGATCGGTACCGTCCACCGTCGTGTTATGGCACTCGTTGCAACGGAAGTTGAAGCCGCCGAACCTGCCACTCGTGTTGTTCACGTGGGCCTTGTGCCCCCTGCTGACAATCGCATCACTGCTGGCCGCATTGTTGCCGTGGCAGCCGACACACCCCGTGGGAAGGGTCCCCCCCCAGGTCACCGGCTTGCTGAAGTGGCAATAGACATTGGTACACTGCTGGGTGGTGCCGTTCCAGGTGAACGCGCCAGCGAAACTGTTGCCGGTCACATTGCGGAAGCCGTTGGGGTGCCGGTCCCGACGGGAAGCGATCAGGGTGGTGTTGGTGGCCGCCGTCGCCGCATGGCAGGCGTTGCAGGTGGCGTTAGCGCTGGTCGTCCCGGCCAGGTGCTTGTTGTGGGAACCGGACCAGGTGGTCGTGGCCGGGTTATCACCGTACTGGTTGTGACAGTTGCCGCAACTGGTCGTCGTAACCGCCCAGGACATGGTGTTTTTCGGTGGGCCGCCACGGCCGTCGGAGTGGCAGTAAGTGTCGCAACTGGTGCCGGTGGAGTAGCCGTAGCCGCGGCCGTCATAGTTCACGCCGCTCCCCCGGGCCACCGTCTCCGTCCGACCGGCGCCGGCCGGCGGGGTGAACGGCAGCCGCAGGACGATCTCCGCGACCGAACCGTTGGTCACACCGGCCGGAGGGCCGTTGATGTGGGTGGAAGTCGGGTTGGCCGGGTGGCAGGTGCCGCACATGAAGACGTTGTTGGTGGACGACAGGTTGACGTTCGTCCACCCCTCCTCAGTGGTGTTGGCCGGACGGGTCGAACGGTTGTAGTGCTTGCGGTGCGCATCGGAAAGCTTGGCCGAGGTCGTGGTGGTATTGTTGGCCTCGTGGCAGTTGCCGCAGGTATTCAGGGTCGTCGTATCCCAGTCGCGGCTGGAGGTGGTGGCGTTGTTGGTGTGGCAGTAGGTATTGGCGCAGACCCTGGTGGAGGTGCTGTAGCTCCCGGAGAAGTTGGCCATCTTGATGAAGCTTACATCGATCGACCGGTTGATATGCTTGACGTCGGTGCCGTTGAAGACCGACTGGCCGTCCGCGCCGACCGTGTTGGAGTGGCACCAGTTGCACTGGATGGGACGGTGCGGGAGCGGACCGGCGCCGATGTGGTTGGAGTGCCGCATACTGGACACCGGCGTGGTGTTGGCCGCCAGACCGCCGTGGCAGTAGTCGCACTCAATCGTACCCTGCTGGCCGTCAGTAATGGCCCCCCAGGTTGTCGGCGGCGACTTGTAGATCCCCTGGCCGTTCGAATGGCAGTAGATCTGGCTGCAGCCGTTGGTGGCATAGACCAGGCCGCCGGTCGACTTGGGTCCCCAGGAGACCTCCCTGGCGGCGTTCACGTGCAGGGACGGATTGATGATCGCCTGGTCACTGCTGTCCACGACCGAATTATGGCACTCATTGCAGCGGAAATTGAAGCCGCCGAAACGGGGGCTCGTATTGTTCACGTGGGCCTTGTGCCCCTTGCTGGCGATGGGGTTGGTGCTTGCTGCGTTGTTGCCGTGGCAGCCGACGCACCCAGCCGGGAGTGAGTCCCCCCAGGTCGGTGTCGCGACGTAGGCCGCTCCCCCGTTCCCGTCGCTGTGGCAGTAGAGGTTGCTGCACTGGCCGAAGGAGGCGCTGGGAGCCAGGTCGCCCGTTGCGCCCGCCGTTGTCGCGGTGGGCGCAACGGCGGCCTGATAGGCTGCGGAGGCGCCGACCCTGGCATCTGAGGTCTTGAATGCCCAGCGGACGCTCCCCTGGACGTGGGTGACGTCAATGGCCGGATGGCAGAGATCGCAGGAGAAGCTGTTGCCTGTCGAGCCGGCATGCCTGACGTGACCGCCGGTCGTCGGAGGGGTTGCCGCCGTGGTACCGTGGCAGGAGCCGCACTGGTCCTGCCCCGTCCCATCCCAGCGGGGCGCAGTGTTGCTGCCGCCGGTAAGCGGCGCCTTCACCTGGGTCTGCCCCACCTTGACGCCGCCGCCATGGCAGTAGACGTTGGCACAGCGATTGGCGCTCGGGTAGTCGGTCACGGCCGCGGCAATGGTACTGTTCGGGGTGCCGGAGGCGATACGGTACCCCCGGTCCAGTGACGAATAGGGGGTATAGGTACCGCTGGTCACCTTGCCGCCGAAGCCGAAGAAGCCGATATCGATGGTGTTGGAGAGGTTCGGCATCTTGATCGTGCCGTTGCTGATGTAGTGGCAGGTGTCGCAGACCATGGCCCTGGTTTCGGTATGGGTGACGTGGGCACCCACCTGCCCGGGCTCAAGGGCGTTGGATGGACGCGGCGTACCGATCATACCGGTATCGCCGCCGAGAACGGCCTCGGTCGGCGGATTGCCGTGACAGCCGCCGCAGGCAGCCTTGAAACCGGTATTGTGCTTGTGACACGAGGTGCAGACCGCCTTCGGGCTCGGATGGCTGAGGCCGCCGGTGTTGTTGGCCGTATCGAAGTTATGGAACTGGTTCTGGCTGTGGCAGACCTCGCAGATACGGTTGGAGCCGGCATGGCCGCCGGAGTCGTCCCCCATGCTGGTGACGTTCCGGAAGTCGACGGTGACCGTGGGCTGGCCACCCGGCCAGTTTTCCCCGCTTCTGGTCCGGATGGTCCGACGAACGTTCTTGATGTTGGGGTTCGTGTTCGGCTCATGGCAGGTGGAACAGGTGAACTCGCCGTACTTGCCGCCGGCTATCCCCCACCCCCCCTGGGCCTGCCACTTGGGGGACGCGGTGTCGCGGCTGTTGTGCAGGAGGTCGACGGCTCCGGCCGGCCCCGGCGAGAGGAGGCCGAGCGTGCCTGCCACGGCCAGCGCCACCACCACTTTGATCATCCCCTTCAGGTGCGTGTTCATCGAGGTCCGCATCATCGTATCTTCACCCTTTATGCTCTGTCGTTCCGTACGGATCATGGCTCGCCCTCTCACTGGTTGGCGTGGCAGCTGAAGCACTGCAGTTGCGCACCCCAGGTGATATTGGGCTGGTTAACGTGGCACGCCGTCAGGCAGGTCCTGGTCTGGGAATCCCAGGTCGAAGCGCCGAGGTTGAAGCTGTCAAAGGCATCTTCCGCCTTGTAGTTGCCGCTTCTGGACCAGCCAAGGGCATTGGCCACGTTGGCTAGCTGGGCCTTGGTCTTGAAGGTGATCGGTGCAAAGGCGACATCCTTGGCGCCGTTCACGTGCAGGGCGGCATTATCTATCGTGCCGGTCTGAAGCGGCGTCCGGCTGGCAGTCGTGTGACAGGAGGCGCAGCGGAAGGTGCTCGCCGTGCCGGTCATGGCGTAGGTATCGACCCGCGTGCTGCTGACAATGCCGCTGTGGCAGGTATAACAGGCGATGGTGGTCGCCAGGGCGGGGTTGCCGTGGGCCTTGTTGCCGCTGGAGGAGTAGCCGAGATAGCCGGTCTGGTTGTTCCCCGCATAGGTGCTCAGGGCATGGATGCCGATCATGTGGCCGGTCTCCCGGAAGGGTGGGGTCCCGCCATCGTCACCCATGCTGGAGGACGCCACGTAGTGGGACTGGCCCGCATACTGTGGCGGGTTGTCATGACAACCGCCGCAGCGGTTGCCGCCGGGGAAGACCCCGTCATACCAGTTGGGGGTCTCCCGGTAGTCGCCGGCCGCAAGCGTGGTGCTCCTGCCGCTTGAGTGGCAGTAGACCGTCAGACAAGTAAAGCTGCTGGCGCCCCCCCTGGAGTATCCGGTGTCGTCGGTCGTCACCAGGCTGTTCAGCCTGACCAGGCTTCCGGCGCCGGCCTTGTCCTTGTTCAGGGTGATGTCGACCGAGCCGTTTCTGTGCTTTGCCGTATCGGTCGGGTGGCAGGTGGCGCAGCCGAAACGGTAGACCGTGCCGCTGGAGCGGTTGGCGGTGAAGTTGTAGAAGGATACCTGGCCTGCCGAGTACAGGTCCCCGATATGGAGGGAGTGGGTTCCTCCCAGGTTCGGGTGGCAGGCGTTACATCCCGCTGAGGCGGCATCGCCCCACCGCGGGCTCCCCCCGCCATGGCAGCTGATGTTGTTGCAGGTTCTGGTAACCGGGTCATAACCGGCCGTTGCCCCGGCCTTGGCCGTGTTGAAACTGACAGTGACCGAACGGTCGATGTGGAGCCCGGTCCCCTGGATGGCCGTGCCGGCAGCGGTCACGGTGTTGAAGTGACAGATCTCGCAGGAAGCGGCCCCGGTCTGGACAAGTTTGGTCGTATGCCCCTTGTGGCTGTTGGACCTCAGGACACCGGCACCGGCATTGGCGTAGTTCGGCTCGCCGGCCACGCCGGCGAAGTCCGGTGCCGGGTCGCTGCCGTGGCAGCCGATGCAGTTGGCAATGGCCGGGCCGGTCGTCCAGCTCATGACTGCGCCCGGAGTCCCCTTGCCGTCCGAATGGCAGTAGGCCGTATTGCAGGAGGCGGCGTTCCTGCCTGCCCGGGAACCGGAATAGTTGACGAACTGGTTGCCGTGGTTGGCCTGGCTGGTAACCGACCGATCCCCGTTGACGGTCTGGGCGTGACATTCGGCGCAGCCGTAGTTCTCGCCGTTCAGTCCAGCCTGGCTGACGTGCTGGCCGTGCATGCCGGTGACGATGGCGTTTGCGCTTGAGCCGTTGCCGCCGTGGCAGCCGGTGCAGTCGGCAGGCATGGTGGACCCCCAGAAAGCGGCGGGAGCCCCTGCCCCGTGGCACGAGATGGTAGCGCACGATTTATCCGGCCCGGTATAGGTGAAGCTCTTCGTCCCCCCCGGGGCCACCTGGATGGTCCGGTCGATATGCTTCCGGCTCGTGTTCAGCGTCCCGCTGCCGTCAAGCATGGTCTCGCCATGGCAGAATACGCAGGTGGAGGCACCCGACGTTCCCACATGCTTCCGGTGGCTGTTGGCGCGGGCGGTCTGCTGGCCGGTCGAAGCGTAGTTCGGCTCGCCGTAGAGACTGGTGAACTCCGCGGGGATTGTAGCGCCGTGACAGCCGGCGCAGTTGACGATCGCCGGACCGGTCGCCCAACTGACCGCCGTCCCCTGCCCCCCCTTGCCGTCGGAGTGGCAGTACGCGTTGTTGCAGGCGATGGCACTCTTTCCGGCGCGGGCACCGGAGTAGTTGGTGAACTGGTTCACGTGGCCTGCCGCATGCGCCACGGTCCGGTCGTCGCTGACGGTCTGGGCGTGGCACTCGATGCAGCCGTAATTTTCGCCGTTGATGGCCAGCTGATTGATATGCTGGGTGTGTTTGCCGCTCTTGATATCCTTGGGTGCGGCTGCGGCGTTACCGTCGTGGCAGCCGGTGCAGTCCGCCGGCATGGTGGCGCCCCAGACCGCGTCAGGGGAGCCGCTGCCGTGGCAGCTGATCGTTGAGCAGCTCTTGCCGCCGGGATAGGAGAAGCCCATCCCCCCCCCTGCCGCCACCTGGATCGCCCGGTCCAGGTGGTTGCTGCCGGTCAGTGCGCCGGCGGGGGTGACCGTGCCGTCATGGCAGTAGATGCAGCTGGCCGCGCCGCCGGCAACATGCTGCTTGTGGCTGTTGGAGCGGGGCTGGTTCGCGCCGGTGGAGGCATAGTTCGGCTCGCCGGCAACGCTGGCGAAGTCGGCAGGGGTGGCGACGCCGTGACAGCCGATGCAGTTATTGATGGCAGGACCGGTGGTCCAGCTTACGGCCGTCCCGGTTCCGCCCTTGCCGTCGCCGTGGCAGTAGGCGGCGTTGCAGGCGGCCTTGTCCTTGCCCGCCTTGGCACCGGAGAAGTTGACGAACTGATTGTTGTGGTTGGCACGGTTGGCAAAAGTCCGATCGCTGCTCACGGTTTGCGCATGGCACTCGGCGCAGCCGAACAGTTCGCCGTTCACTGCTGCCTGGTTGATGTGCTGGCCGTGCATGTCAGTGGCGATCGGGGCGAGGCTTCCGGCATTACCCCCATGGCAGCCGCTGCAGTCGGCATTGAAGCTGCTGTCGCCCCAGGTGGCGGTCAGGCGGGGAGCCCCGCCTTTGCCGTCACCGTGGCAGGCGACGTTGCTGCACTGGCCATAGGTGGCGCTCGGTGCCAGGTCGCCGGTGGAGCCGATGGCCGCACCGTTGTAAATGGCGCCGGCACCGACCCGCGGGTCGCTGGTCTTCATGGCCCAGCGGACATTTCCCTGCACATGGGTATTGTCGCCGGAGACCGGGTGGCAGAGGTCGCAGGAATAGCCGTTTCCGCCGGTTGCCGCGGCATGTATCACGTGGCTCCCCATGGTGGGGGGGGCGTCGGCCGTGGTGCCGTGGCAGCTGCCGCAGACGCTCTGGTTGGTGCCGTCCCAGCGGGGGGTCGTGTTGCTGCCGCCGGTGAGCGGTGCCTTCGTCTGGGTTCCCCCCACCTTGACCCCGCCACCATGGCAGTAGACCCCGGCGCACTTGTTGGCCTCCGGGTAGGTGGTGACCACGGATGCGATCGTGGTGTTGGGGGTCCCGGAGTTGAACTTGTAGTTGGCATGCGGCGTCCGGGATGAGTAGGGAACATACGCGCCGCTGGTCACCTTGCCGCCGAAACCGTAGAACCCGATATCGATGGTGTTGGAGAGGTTCGGCATCTTGATGGTGCCATTGCTGATATAGTGGCAGGTATCGCAGACCATGGCCCTTGCCTGGGTGTGGGTAGCGTGGGCACCGACCAGGCCAGCCTCCATGGCATTTGATGCCCGGGGGGTGCCGATCAGACCGTAGTCACCGCCGAGGACCGCCGCCGTGGGAGGGTTGCCGTGGCAGCCGCCGCAGGCAGCCTTGAAGCCGGTGTTGTGCTTGTGGCACGACGTGCAGACCGCGTTCGGCGTCGGATGGTTCAGGCCGCCGGTATTGTTGGCAGTATTAAAGTTGTGGAACTGGTTCTGGCTGTGGCAGACCTCGCAGATCCGGTTTGAGGTGGCATGCCCCCCCTTGTCCGCCCCCATGCCGGTCAGGTTGGCGAAGGAGACCGCCACGTCGGGCGAGCCGTTCGGCCAGTTTTCGCCGTTCATGGTGGAGATGACCCGCCGGACGCTCTTAAGGCTTCCGGAATACGGCTCGTGGCAGGTGGAGCAGGTGAACTGGCCGTACTTGCCGCCGCTGACCCCCCAGCCACCCTGAGCTTGCCACTTGGTGGAGGCGGTATCGGCACTGTTGTGCATCAGATCGACGGCATGAGCGATCGGTACGGTACCGAACAGGATGGCCAGGACGGCCGTCACTGCCGCGCTGCGCCATACTCGCAGGAGCTTGTTCATGGGGTTCTGACGCATCGTCTTCATGCTCGTGTCACCTTTGGTCGGTTTGATCGTCGTCATGTCGCCCCCCCTCACTGGTTCGCGTGGCAGCTGAAGCACTGCAGCTGCGCACCCCAGGTGATGTTGGGCTGGTTCACGTGGCACGCCGTGAGACATGTCCTGGTCTGGGCGTCCCAGGTGGAGACCCCCAGGTTGAAACTGTCGTACGAATCGTCGGCCTTGTAGCTGCCGTTGCGGGTCCAGCCGAGGGCGTTGGCCACGTTGGCGAGCTGGGCCTTGGTCTTGAACGTGACCGGTGCGAAGAGCACATCCTTGGTACCGTTGATATGCAGCGCCGTATTGGCGATCTCACCCGACTGCAACGGTGTCCTGCTCGTGGCCGTATGGCAGGAACCGCAGCGGAAGAGACTCGATGTCCCGTCCATGGCGTAGGTATCGATCCTGGTCGCGCCCACGATGCCGCTGTGGCAGGTGACGCAACTGACGGTGGTTGCCAGGCCCGCATTGCCATGGGCCGCGCTGCCGCTGGAGGAGAAGCCGAGGAAACCGTTCTGCGTTCCCCCTTTGGAGATGATCTTGAAGTGAATGCCGACCATGTGGCCGTTCTCCATATAGGGGGGCTTGCCGTTGTTCCCCATGCTGGACTGGTCCACGTAGTGGGACTGGCCGGCGTATCGGGGCGGGTTGTCGTGGCACATGCCACAGCGGTTGCCGCTGAAAGCGACGTACCAGTTGGGTGACGATTTGTAGGTCGGGTTGTCCTTGTCCCGGCCGTCGCTGTGACAGTAGACCGTGTCGCAGGTGAAGCTGGTGGTGCCGTTCTTGGTGTAGCCGGTACCGGCAGTCGTGACCAGCTTGTTCAGCTTGTTAAGACTGCCGTTGCCCGATTTGTTCCAGGAGAGGTCGATATCCACCTGACCGTTTCGATGCCTGAGCTCGTCGGTCGGGTGGCAGTTGGCACAGCCGTAACGGTACGAGCTGCCGGCTGAGCGGTTGGCGGTGAAGTTGTAGAATGTTACGCCACCTGATGACCAGAGCGTGCCGAGATGGGCGGCATGGGAACCGGGCAGCGTGGAATGGCAGGTCAGGCAGCCGGCGCTGGCGGCGTCGCCCCATTTTGGGTTGCCGCTGCCGTGGCAGCTGGTGCCGCTGCAGGTCTTGTCCGGGTTGTAGAATGCCGAGGCGCCGGCTTTGGCCGTATTGAAGGAGACCTCGATCTGCCCGTTCAGGTGGAGGCCGCTGGCGCTGACCGCCGTACCGGCCGGCGTGACCGTGCTGACATGGCAGATCGTGCAGGAAGCGGCACCCTTGTCGGCCAGCTTCGTGGTGTGGGCCAGGTGGCTGTTGGCCAACAGGCCGGCCTGACTGGCGTAGTTCGGTTCGCCCGCCTGGCTGGCGAACGCCGGGCTAACGGCCACGCCATGGCAGCCGACGCAGTTGGTGAAGGGAGGCGTACTCCCCCACACCACTGCCGCACCCGGACCTCCCTTGCCGTCGCTGTGGCAGTAGGCGGCGTTACAGACAGCCGCGTTTCTCCCCGTCCTGGCGCCGGAGAAGTTGACAAAACCATCGGCATGCTTGTTCCGGTTGCTGAAGCTGGTGTCGCCGCTGACGACCGGCGCGTGGCACTCGGCGCAGCCTAGGTTGATGCCGATCTGTGCGGCATTGTTGATATGGGCGGCATGCGTGCCGGTGATGATCGGACTGTTGCCGGCGTTGCCGCCGTGGCAGCCGGTGCAGCCGAGGTTGTCCCCCCAGGTGGCAGCCGGCGAGCCGCTGCCGTGGCAGGCGATGTTGGAGCAGCTCTTGCCACTGCCGGGGGTGAAGGTCTTGCCGGCTATGGCGGACGACTCATAGGAGATTGCCCGGTTCGTGTGATTGCCCGTGATGGCGGTTCCATCCACATTGACCGTGGAGCTGTGGCAGTAGGTGCAGGTGGCGGCTCCGGCCGTGCCGACGTGCAGTTTGTGGCTGTTGGAACGGAGTTGGTTCGCGCCGGTGGAGGCATAGTTCGGCTCGCCGGCGATGCTGACGAAATCGGCGGCACCAGCGTTACCGTGGCAGCCGATGCAGTTGGCGTAGGTCGTTGACGACTTCCAGCCGTTAGCCAGGTTGAACGGCACGTTCTGTGTCCCCTTGCCGTCGGTGTGGCAGTAGGTGGCGGAACAGGCGCCGGTCGCCGCGTCATAGGTCGTACTCCCACCGGCCCGGACCCCGGAGTAGTCGAGGAAGCCGTTGCCGTGCAGGGTCCGGTTGGCGAAGCTCCGCTCATCGCTGTTGATCGTTCCTGCGTGGCATTCTGTACAGTTGAAGTTGCCGCCGAGGTCGGGGTTGTTCACGTGGGCAGTGTGCCTCCCTGAGGAGATCGGTGCCGAGCTGGCCGCGTTGTTGCCGTGACAGCCGGTACAGTCGGCCTTGACCGGCGTCCCCCAGACCTGGGTGAAGGAACCCTTGCCGCCGTGGCAGCTGATGTCGCTGCAGCTCTTATCTGCAGGATTGAAGCTGAAGCTCTTGCCGCCGCCCGGAATCACGTCGATGTTCCGATTCAGGTGGCTGTTGATGTCCTGCTTGAGCGCGCCGGCCGCGTCAACCGTGTCGCCATGGCAGTTGGTGCAGGTAAGGGCACCGAAGTCAACGTGGTTCTTGTGGTCGTTGGCGCGCAGGGTGCCGGGACCGGTGCTGGCATAGTTCGGCTCGCCGGCGCTGCTGGCGAAGTCGGGGGTGGCGCTGCTGCCGTGGCAGCCGGTGCATTCAAGGGTCGCCGTTGACTTCCACCCGCTCAGGGTGAGATCCTTCTGCTCCCCTTTGCCGTCGCTGTGGCAGTAGCTGGCCGAGCAGATGCCGCTGGCGGAGGAGTAACTGCTCCGGCCGCCGGCCATCTGGCCGGTGTAGTTCTTGAACCCATTGCCGTGCACCGAGGTGTCGGCAATGCCCCGGTCGTCGGGCCTGGCGGTCAGGGCGTGGCAGGTGGCGCAGGAGAAGTTCCTGCCCAGCACCGCCTTGTTGTTCATATGGGCCTTGTGCTTGCCCGAGCTGATCGGCGCGAAGCTGAACGCGTTGTTGCCGTGGCAGCCGGTGCAGTCCACCGGGAAGGAGGCGCCCCACTTTACCGCTGCCGGACCGCCGTGGCAGGTAATGTTGGAGCAGCTTTTGGTGGCGGAATCATAGGTAAAGGTCTTGCCGCCGCCGCCGGCAACGTCGCGGAACTTGTTCAGGTGCAGTGTGCCTGCCTTCAGCGCGCCGGTGGCGTCCATGGTGTCGTTGTGGCAGTAGATGCAGGTTGTGCCGCCGGTCCCGCCCATGTGACGCTCGTGGCTGTTGGCCCGCGGCAGGTCGATCCCCTCGTTAGGGTAGTTCGGCTCGCCGGCCACCGCAGTGAAGGTGCCGGCCGAGTCGTTGCCGTGGCACCCCTTGCAGTTGCCGTAGGTGACCGACGATTTCCAGCCGTTAGCCAGGTCGAACGGCACGTTCTGCCGCCCCTTGCCGTCGGTGTGGCAGTAGGTGGCGGAGCAGGCGCCGGTTGCCGGGTCGTAGGTCGTACTCCCACCGGCCCGGACCCCGGAGTAGTCGAGGAAGCCGTTGCCGTGCAGGGTCCGGTTGGCGAAGCTCCGCTCATCCGGGTTGATCGTCCCCGCATGGCACTCGGCACAGTTGAAGTTGCCGCCGAGGTCGGGGTTGTTGACGTGGGCCGTGTGCCTCCCTGAGACGATCGGTGCGGAGCTGGCCGAGTTGTTGCCGTGGCAGCCGGTACAGTCGGCCTTGACCGGTGTCCCCCAGATCTGGGTGAAGGAGCCCTTGCCGCCGTGGCAGCTGATGTCGCTGCAGCTCTTGTCGGCCGCAGCAAAGGTGAAGCTCTTGCCCCCGCCCGGCATCACGTCGATTCGTCTGTTCACGTGGGAGCTTACGTTCTGCAGGATGGCGCCGGCCGCGTCCACCGTCTCGGCATGGCAGTTGGTGCAGGTCAGGACGCCGAAATCCACATGGTTCTTGTGGTCGTTGGCCCGCAGACTGCCGGGGCCACTGCTGGCGTAGTTCGGCTCGCCGGCCGTGCTGGCGAAGTCGGGGGTGGCGCTGCTGCCGTGGCAGCCGGTGCAGCCGATGGTTGCCGCCGACTTCCACCCGCTCAGGGTGAGATCCTTCTGCTCCCCTTTGCCGTCGCTGTGGCAGTAGCTGGCCGAGCAGATGCCGCTGGCGGAGGAGTAACTGCTCCGGCCGCCGGCCATCTGGCCGGTGTAGTTCTTGAACCCATTGCCGTGCACCGAGGTGTCGGCAATGCCCCGGTCGTCGGGCCTGGCGGTCAGGGCGTGGCAGGTGGCGCAGGAGAAGTTCCTGCCCAGCACCGCCTTGTTGTTGATGTGGGCCTTGTGCTTGCCGGAACTGATCGGCGCAAAACTAAGGGCGTTGTTGCCATGGCAGCCGGTGCAATCCACCGCGAAGGTGGAACCCCACCGCACCGCGGAAGGACCGCCATGGCAGGTGACGTTGGCGCAGCTCCTGGTACCGGGATCGTAAGCGAACCCCTTACCGCCACCGGGAGCCACGTCGCGGGAACTGTTCAGATGCAGGGTGCCGGCTTTCAGCATGCCGGTTGCTTCCATGGTGTTGTTGTGACAGTAGACGCAGGTGGTGCCGCCGACCCCGCCCATGTGCCGCTCGTGGCTGTTGGCCCGCAGCAGGTCGACCCCTTCGTTCGGGTAGTTGGGCTCACCGGCCACCGAGGTGAAGGTGCCGCCCGGCGCGTTGCCATGACACCCCTTGCAGTCGTTGATGACCGACCCGTCATTCCAGGCGACCGTGACTGCCGGTGCCCCTCCCTTGCCGTCGCTGTGGCAGTAGCTCGCAGAGCAGAGACCGGTAGCGGGCGCGTAACTGCCGGCCCGGGCCCCCGAGTAGTCGGCCATCCGGTTGGCATGCCGGTCCGGGTTGCTGATGGCGGTGTTGCTGCTGACCGTACTGGCATGGCAGTCGATGCAGACAAAGTTACTGCCGAGGAAGCCGGCATTATCGACATGGGCGGTATGCTTGCCGCTGGCAATGGCGTTGCCCGGCTGGTCCCCCTTGTGGCAGGCGGTGCAGGAGAGCGGCCCGGCGCTCCAGCTGACGCTGACGGTCGCCCCGCGGCCGTCTGAGTGGCAGTAGTTGGCCGAACAATTGCCGTAGCCGTTGCCCGGGGTGTTCACCGGCATCTGATCGTAGCCGCCGCCGGAACTGCCAAGGGCGACCTCGATGTTGCTGTTCAGGTGATTCATGATCGAACCGTCCGCACCGGCGCCGAAGTGGCATTCGCCACAGCTGTAGCTGCCGATATGCTTCGTATGGGCTCCGGTCGCGATCGGTGCGGCATCGCTCTTCTTGCCACCGTGACAACCGTCGCAGGCCAGGATGGTCGTACTCCCCCAGGGAACCGGCTGATACTGTGTCGGCCCCCCGGTCCCGGCGGCCCCCTGGATGTTGCTGTGGCAGTAGATGCCGTCGCAGCTGCCGTACGGCGTAACGCCGGGCAGGGCCGCGGTGGAATGGACCTGGAACCCTTTGTAGGTTGCGGTTGCCCCCTGGCCGGCCAGGTTCCACGCGACCCGGCCGTTGATCATGTGCGGGCTGGAATAGTTGTCGTGACACTTGGTGCATGCCTGCTGCAGCGTGCCGACATGGGTCTGGTGCGCACCGGGGACACCCGGGTTTGGCGGATTCGCCGGCGTCGTACCGTGGCAGGCGGCGTTGCTGCAGTCGCCGAGCGGCCCCTGTACCCAGGATACGCCGCTGCCGACCCGGCCCGACGGCACTGCCCAGTTGTCGCCGTGGCAGTAGATACTGCAGCTGGTGACCCCGGCAACGCGCAACAGCTGCGTACCCGGGTTTTTCGGGGCGACGGCGTAGTTGTTGTTGAAGCCGTCACCGATCGTCCCGGTGAAGGTGCCCGACATCACCGTCGAGATCCCGGAGAATCCTGACCAGGTCCGCTTGTCGATCCGGAAGCCGATTTCGATCATCGAGTTGCCCAGCAGACCGTGACCGAAGTTGTTGTGACAGGTGTGGCACTCCATCCCTTCGATGTTCCGGTGACGGTTATGGGCGCCGGCATCGGCAGGGGGATTCGCGCCAAGCGCGTTGCTCGCCAGGTCACTCGGCTGTACCGGCGGAGTGCCGTGACAGTCGACACACGCCCCCTGCTGCGGCGGCCGGTAGCCATACTTGTGCTTGTGGCACGCGTTGCAGTCTTTTTTGTTGCTCCGGTGCTCCGGGTGGTCAAGGCTCAGTCCGGCAATCTTTGTGGCGCTGTAGTTGTGATAGATGGTCTGGTGGTGGCAGACTTCGCAGACGTTCCGGGATGCGTTGACGAACGTTGTCCGTTCGTCGTTGCCGAATACGCCGGTGATATCGTTCGAACTTGCCGTATAGCGATCGAAGATGACCGGCCGCGGCCCGATTGGGGTGTTAATGGTATCGTTGACGTACTTGGCGTTGTTGACGGCGAGCCTGTTGTGGCAGGTAGCGCAGGTGTACTCAGCTCCCCAGGTACCGTACTTGGTCCCGACGGTATTGCTGTTGTGAACGAGCTTATCGACTTCTGCCCGAGCGGGAACATGGACCGACAGAAGGGCAGCGCCGCAGGCTGCTATCAGCAGGATGGCCGGGGCTCGGAGGGAGATAAGCTTCCAGGCCTTACCGCCTATTCCCAGTAACCATGCAGAGGTTCTTGTGCCCATACACTATGTCTCCCTTGCCGTCTAATGGCCAACGGGCGGAGCCCGTTTTATGCTATCCGGTGAAACCACAGGACATTCCGGCATTTTCCGGAACCCGTTGTCCTTAAACCCGCCTGCAGACCTTCCTCGATCGACAATAACCCTCAAAAAACATTGGGCTTTCATTATTAAAACCACTTTATTGGCATCCATTATTAAGCATGTTCGATGCCAGTCAGCAGTTTTTCTTTAATTAACAAATACACATATTTCTCATGAATTAGCGCCAGATGCGGCTTGATTACCTAGCGGAATTTATTGACACCAAAATTCACTCCAAAGCTATACGTGTGATATTGGATAGTTGCAGTCGATAAACATGGCAAACTATTTTCTGTACGGCGACTTGCCACACCATGAGTATTCCGTTAAATGACGGCAATACCGTTATGCGGAATCAATTCATGAAACATTCATTTGTTTTTTAATTAAAGACACGGATTCATCTAGTGTGACATTACGGAGAAGTTGCGATCGAGGGAAACCGGGGGTAGGTGACACAAGGAGAAGATGGCAGGAATCAGGACGCTCAAAAAGAAAACCCCGCCTCAAAGGCGGGGTTTGTTGTTAGCCTGGAGCCCCGCCATTACGGGCGGGGCTTGTGATCAGACGGCACAGCTGCCAGCTACCGCGAATAGAACTTCTACCAAATCGACGTCGTGAAGTAATGGCAGCTGATATTCGAACAGGTTTTGGGAGTGTTTGCTGACGGTGTTCCTGAAACACCGTTGTATGCCGGATTGGTCGATCCGAACAGCATGCTTGTTCCAGTAGGACCGCCGATCATGAAGGTGCTGTCGCCGAAATTGATGCTCCGCACCGTGCTGCCGACGATCGTGTGATTAGCAGCGTTGTTGGTGTGGCAGCTGCCGCAGACATTGGCCGGTTCACCCGACCCGAATGCCTGGCCGGTAGAGCTGAGGGGAGTGCTGATGCCGATACGCGTCTTGATATAGTTGATGTGTTTGGCGTGGGCACCCCAACCTTGATTCGGCGTCAAACCATCCTTGGAATTCTTACCCCAGGTACCGCCGCTCCAGACCCCGCCTGCATAGGCAGCACCCACGACATCATAGTCGTGACAGCTGTCGCAGTTGCTCCCGCTGGCATCGACCTTTCCATCGATATGAAGGGACGGATCGCTCAATGTCCCGTTTCCATTGAAGTGTGTGTGACAGCCGGTGCATGAAGTTGTTGGCTGACCGACATAGTCGGCATGTGCCCCGGCAGCCAGACCGGCCGTCGGCGGGTTTCCGTGACAGGTTGAGCAGTCGGCGTTGGTCGGTGTTGCAGTGCGGCTGCGGTACGAAGTCTGGTTCCAGAATATGCTGCTGGCCCCGACAATCCGGTTGGTACCGGAGGTATCCCCCTTGGGCATGGCAGCGCCGTGACAGTAAACGTTGGAACACTGACCGGCGACCGAACCGGCTGAGGCGGTAAAGGACGGTGTAGCCCCGTTCTTCCGGGCTGCCGAGGAGTTGGCGAAGGTCACTTCCGCAGACGAACGTGTAAGGTGATTATTGGCGGTAATAGTTCCCGGTACGGTGTGGCATTCACTGCAGCGCACCTTTGCTATGCTGGTGCTGCCGAGTCCGCCCAAGTGCTGCTGGTGTGCACCCACCTGGATATCACTGGTGGGACTGGTCATGTCGGGGCCACCAAGATCGCGGCCATTGCCTGGTGCCATCTGGGCCTCGGTCGGGCTGCTCACGCCTGCGGCACCGTGACACTTGGTACAGGTATGCCCGGAGGAAACCGCTCCGTTCCAGACCGGATTGCGGGCTGCGTGACAGGAGGTATTGCTGCAGGTGACAGCAGGAGAGGTCCCGCTGATCGAACCGCCGTAGATGCCTACGAACGAGACATCACGCTGCGTGTTCACGTGATTTGCATAGTTGCTGATTGTCGTGTTGTCGCTGACCGTAGCCGCATGACAGGTGTTGCAGGCAAAATTGACGCCCAGACTGGCAAGGTTGTCCATGTGCGTGCCATGGCGATTGGTCGCCATCTTCGTCCCCTGCGAGGCATCACCGCCGTGGCAGCTGGTACAGGTCGTCGTAGTGGTGGCCCAGTTCGGGTTGGCATACGTCGGGGTCGGGTACGCACCGCTACTGTGACAGTAGACCGACGAGCAGGAAGTGCCGTTCCAGGTCCCCCCGAACGCCGGGTCAAGTGTCACATCACGGGTCTTGGTGATGTGATAACGAACACCGGAGTACTGTTTGAGCGTTATGTTGTCATTCTTGCTGACCGTCTTGTAGTGGCAGCTTGCGCACTTCAGGTTGGCAGTGCTCAGATGCTTGGCATGCTTGCCGGACAGCTGGGAATTGTTACCGCCGGTGCTGATGCCGTTGCCGTGGCAGCCGAGGCAGTTCGGGGCAATCGTTGTCCAGGTCTGATTCAGGGCATAGGTCGGGGTCGCTTTGCCGTCCGAGTGGCAGTAGACATTCGTACAGGCCGTGCCGCTCCAGCTGCCGCCGGCCCAGGTATCGAAGGCGACGTTGCGGGCGCCGTTGATGTGGTAGATCCTGCTGGCAATGGTCGTGCCGGTAGTGGTGGTCTGCTGGTGGCAGTCCTGACAGCCGAAGTTCGGGTTGCCCCCTTCGGCATAGCCGCGGATATGCTTGGTATGCGGCGTTGACCAGGTTGGCGCCGGATCGCTGTCACCCTGGTTGTTGTGGCAGTAGCCGCAGCTGAAGGTGGTGGCGGTCCAGCTGAAGACCTGCTTGGACGGACCGCCGTTACCGTCGGAATGGCAGTAGACGTCGCAGGTGGTGCCGCTTGAGTAGATATAGCCGCCGCCGTCGGTGTTCTGACCGGTGCCATAGGCATAGGTATTGGGCCGGCTTGCCCCGGCAGGCACGGCCGGCAGGTTGAAGACGATCTGGGCTGCGGCGCCGTTCTGGGTGACCGGACCGTTCAGGTGATCGGTCTCGGGGTAGACGTTGTGGCAGACACCGCAGCGGAATATATGGTTGGTGGCAGTCGATACGTTGCTGTTGTCCCAGCCGACCGTCTTGCTGATGTTGGTGGTGCTGTTGTAGTGCTTGCCGTGCGTCGTGGAAAGCGCTCGGGTGGTCGAGGCGCTGGCCGCATGGCAGCTGCCGCAGTTGTTTATCGTCGTCGTGGTCCAGCGCGGGTTGGCGCCGCCGTGACAGTAAGTGACGTTACACTGCTTGTTGGAGCTCTGCCATGCCCCGGAGCGGTTGGAGAACTTGTAGAAGGAGATGTCGACCGTCCTGCTCAAATGTTTGCTGGACGTGGAGTCGATCGATTTGCCGTCCGGCCCGACGGTGAGGTCGTGGCACTTGTCGCAGCCGATGGCCACGTGACGGACCCCGACGGCCGGGCTCTGGACCACGTGGTTGTAATGCCTGGCCGAGCTCATGATCTTGAAGTCGCCGGCAACCCCCTTGTGGCAGTAATCGCAGCTGGCCGTACCCTCGGTGCCGTCGGCAACGGTGCGCCAATTTGTCGGGGGCTTGTAGGTGCCGGCGCCGTTGGAGTGGCAGTAGATGGTGGAGCAGGCCCCGGCGTTGTAGGCACCGCCGCCGGTCGACAGTGGCCCCCAGGCCACGTTCTGGGTACCGTTCACGTGGAGGGTGGTGCTGAGGATGGAGGTGTTGTTGTCGTAGACCACGGTGTTATGGCACTCACGGCAGCCGAAGTTGAAGTTGTTGAACTTCTGGCTGGTGTTGGCCACGTGGGCCTTGTGGGCGTTCCTGGTCATCGGGATGCCCGAGGCCGCGGTGCTGCCGTGGCAACTGGAGCAGCGGGTCGCCAGCTTGCCGGTCCAGTCGGGTGTTGGTGAGTTGAAGTGGCAGTAGGCGTTGGTACAGTTGGTCCCGTTCCAGCGCATGCCGCCGGCCAGACCGCCGCTGGTGACGTTGCGGAAGCCGTTCGGATGCCGGTCGCGCCGGCCGCTGATCAGGGCGTTGTTCCCCGAAGCGGTTGCGGCATGGCACGCGTTGCAGGTTGCGGCCGTCGAAACCGGCGAGGTCAGGTGCTTGGTATGGGCGCCGGACCAGGTGGGGTTGGCGTCCCCGGCCTTGTTGTGGCAGTTGCCGCAGCTCGTGGTGGAGGTGTCCCAGGTCATGGTGTTGACCGGCGGGCCGCCACGGCCGTTGGAGTGGCAGTAGGTGTCGCAGGAGGTCTCCCGCGAGTAGAAGTAGTTGGAACCATCGGCGACAACCGTGGTGCCGCGGGTGACCGTGTTGGACCGCTCGGCTCCCGGCGGGACAGCGAACGGCAGGTTGATCACCACCTCGGCAGCGGCGCCGTTCGGCAGGGGCGGACCGTTCACGTGCTGAGTGTTCGGATCTACGCTGTGGCAGGTCCCGCACATGAAGACGTTGTTGGTCACCGACTTGTTGACGTTGGTCCATCCCTCGTTCGTGTTCCAGAGCGGTGTTGTTGACGAGTTGTAATGCTTGATGTGCGCAGTCGAGAGACCGCTTGAAGTCGTATTGTTCGCCCGGTGGCACGAGCCGCACTGGTTGATGGACGTTGTCCCCCAGGTGGGGTTGTTGCGTCCGTGACAGTAGGTATTGTCGCAGCGCCGTGTGGCGCCGCCGACCCAGGAACCGGAACGGTTGGCAAACTTGGCGAAGTTGATGTTCCTGACCCCGTTCAGGTGGGTGCCGGCACTGGCGTCGATGGAGGCCCCATCCGGACCGACCGTGGCATCGTGGCACTTGTCGCAGGCGATCGCCGTGTGCAGGATGCCGCCGGCAGGGCTCTGCTTGACGTGGTTGTTATGCCGCTCATCGGTCATCACCGTGGCGTCGGTCGCCAGACCGCCATGGCAGTAATCGCAGGAAACCGTCCCTTCACTGCCGTCCGCTACCTGATTCCAGGTCTGTACCGGCGGTTTGTAATTGCCGTTGCCGTCCGAGTGGCAGTAAATCGTCGAACAGCCGTTCGTGGCATAGGACTGAGCCCCGCCACCGTTTATCTTTGCCAGCGGACCCCAGACTATGTCCTTGGTGCTGTTTGCATGCAGCCCCTTGTTGATGATCGAGCGGTTGGTTGCGTCTACCGTACTGTTGTGGCACTCGTTGCACTTGAAGTCGAAATGATCGAACTTGGCGCTGCGGTTATAGACATGGGCCTTGTGGGCGTTCTTGACCATCGGATCGGCAGAAAACTCGTCATTGCCGTGGCAGCCGGTACAGTCCCCGGCCAGCGAGCCTCCCCACTGCGGGGTCCTGTCGAAGTGGCAGTAAACAGTGCTGCAGGTACCGTACGTACTGCTCGGGGCCAGGTCGCCGGTGGCGCCGATGTTCTCCGCCGTGGGTGAGCCGCTGGCCTGGTACTTGGCGCCGGCCACCCGCTGGTCCGTGGCGCTGAACTGCCAACGGACGCTCCCCTGGACGTGGGAGACGTCGATGGCCGGATGGCAGGTGTCGCAGACGTAGCTGTAGCCGGTGGCGGAACCGGCATGCATGACGTGGCTCCCCATGGTCGGCGGGTTGGCAGCCGTGGTGCCGTGGCAGTTGCCGCAGGCGTTCTGGTTCACGCCGTCCCAGTTCGGGGTCGTGTTGAGGCCGCCGGTCAACGGCGCCTTGCCGTTGGCCGCCGAGCCGCCGCCATGGCAGTAGACGTTGAGGCACTTGTTCGCATCGGCATAGGCTGTTGCGGCCGCCGCGATGGTGGTGTTGGGGGTCCCCGAGGAGAATGGGTAGCCGCGGCTGGCCGAGGTGTACGGCACGTAGGTGCCGCTGGTCACCTTGCCGCCGAAGCCGAAGAAGCCGATCTGGATCGTACCGCTCTGGTTCGGCATCGGGATACCGCCATTGCTGATGTAGTGACAGGTGTCGCAGACCATGCTGCGGGTCTGCACGTGGGTGGCGTGGGCGCCGGCCTGTGAGGGCTGGAGGGCGTTGGAGGCCCGCGGAGTACCGATCAGGCCGGTATCCCCCCCCAGGACAGCAGTAGTGGGCGGATTGCCGTGGCAACCGCCGCAGGCAGCCTTGAAGCCTGTGTTATGGGAGTGGCAGCTGGTGCAGACCGCCTTGGGATTCGGGTGACCGAAACCACCACCATGGGAGAGGTTGCTGGTCGTGCTGTAGTTGTGGAATCGGTTTTGGCTGTGACAGACCTCGCAGATCCGGTTGGAACTTGTGCGGGCCGCCGAATCGTCACCCATGCTGGTGACGTTCTTCAGGACCACCTGTACCTGTGGGGAGCCGGACGGCCAGTTCTCTCCGCTCGGCGTCGAAATGACGGTGCGGATGTTCTTGATGTTCGCCTTGTTGTTCGGCTCGTGGCAGGTCTCGCAGGTGAACTGGCCGTACTTCCCCCCGGCAACCCCCCAGCCGTTCGGCCATTTGCTCGTTCCCGAGCCGGTATCGGTGCTGTTGTGCAGGAGATCTGCCGCCTGCACCCCGCTGGCCGTAGCCAGCAGGAGCAGGGCTCCCAGCATGACGGCTGATGCCGTCCAAAGGAACTGCAGCTTCTTTTTCGCCAGAGTGGCACTAATCCGTGTCGTCATACAGTCATCACCCTTGTTCAAGCGTGTCATGATCATTCCATCCTCCCCCATCCCTACTGGTTCGCGTGGCAGCTCACGCATTTGAGCTGTGCGCCCCAGGTGATGTTGGGCTGGTTCACGTGGCAGGCCGTAAGACAGGTCTTGGTCTGGGAATCCCAGGTGGCCACGCTGAGGTCGAAGCTGTCGTAGGAGTCGGCCGCCTTATAGCTTCCATTGCGGGTCCAGCCGAGGGCATTGGCGTTGTTGGCGAGCTGGGCCTTGGTCTTGAAGGTGACCGGTGCAAACGCCACGTTCTTGGTCCCGTTAACATGCAGGGCTGCGTTGGCAATGGCACCTGTCTGAAGCGGGGTCGGACTCCCGGCGGTATGACAGTTGGCACAGCGGAAGTCGCTGCCCGTACCGTTCATGGCGTAGGTGTCAACCCTGGTGCTGTCCACGATACCGCTGTGGCAGACGTTGCAGCCGATGGTGGTGGCAAAGGCGGGGTTGCCGTGGGCCTTGTTCCCGCTGGAGGAGAAGCCGAGGAAACCGTTCTGCTTGTTGCCGACATAGGTGTTCATGAAGTGGATGCCCACCATGTGGCCGGTCTCCCTGGCAGGGGTCTTGCCGTTATCGCCGATGGAGCTTGCCGGGTTGTAGTGGGACTGCCCGGCATACTGGGGCGGGTTGTCGTGGCACGAGCCGCAGAGGTTCGGACCGAAGGTTCCACCGAACCAGTTGGGGGTCGCCCGGTAGTCAGCGAGCACCAGGCTGGTGGTCCTGCCGTTGGAATGGCAGTAGACGGTCTCGCAGGTCAGCTCGCTGCCGGAAACCCTGGTGTAGCCTGCCGAATCGGTGGCGTTCAGGCTGTTGAGACCGACGAGATAGCTCCCACCCACCTTGTTCCTGCTGAGGGTGAGGTCCACCTGCCCGTTCCTGTGCTTGGCAAGGTCTGTCGGGTGGCAGTTGGCGCAGCCGAAACGGTAAATGGTCCCGATCGAGCGGTTGGCCGTGAAGTTGTAGAAGCTGACCTGGTTCGTCGAGATGAGATCGCCGATGTGCTTGGCATGGCCGGCAGAGAGGCTGTTGTGACAAACCATGCAGCCGGCGCTCCCGGCGTCGCCCCAGGTGGCGTTGCCGCCGCCGTGACAGGTGATGTTGCTGCAGGTCCTGGCCAGGCCGTTCCAGGTGGCGTTGGCCTTGGCGCTGTTGAAGGTGACGTCGACCGCCCGGTTCAGGTGGAGCGATCCCGCCTTGACGGCAGTCCCCGCTTCGATGACGGTGCCGGTGTGGCAGGTGTCGCAGCTGGAGGCGCCAGCCGATGCGTGGGTCTGGTGGCTGTTGGCGCGCGGCTGGCCGCCACCGGCGTTGGCGTAGTTAGGTTCGCCGGCCTGGCTGGCAAAGGCCGGGGCGGCATCGGAGCCGTGGCACCCGGTGCAGTCTACGGTGGTGGCAGATCCCCAGCCGGCAGCTGCCATGTCCTTCTGGGTCCCCTTGCCGTCCGAGTGGCAGTAGGTCGCCGAGCAGACGCCGGAGGCGTAGCTGCCGCCGTTGCCGGCCTTTGTCCCGGAGTAGTCGACAAAGGTGTTGCCATGGTTGTTGGTATTGCTGATGCTCCGGTCTGCCGACACCGTCTTGGCATGGCATTCGGTACAGCCGAGGTTGTCGCCAAGGACCGCTGCGTTGCTCACGTGGGCCGTGTGCTTGCCGGTGGCGAGCGGGGAGGCGCTTGGGCCGTTGCCGCCGTGGCAGCCGGTACAGTCGGCCGGCATGGTGGCTCCCCAGACGGCGGCCGGCGAACCGGTGCCGTGACAGCTGATGTTGGAGCAGTTCTTGGTCGCCGCCGTCCAGTCGAAGGTCTTGCTCCCTCCCTGGGCCACGTCGATGCTCCGGTCGGTATGGAGGAGGCTCCCAGAGGCAATCGCCGTGCCGGAAACCGTGACGGTGGCACTGTGACAGTTCACGCAGGTGGCTGCGCCACTCAAGCCGACATGCTTTTCGTGGCTGTTGGCCCTGGGCAGGCCGGCGCCGGCGCTGGCGTAGTTAGGTTCGCCCCCCTGGCTGGCAAAGGCCGGCGCAGCATCGGAGCCATGGCACCCCTTGCAGTCGAGGGTGGCGGCGCTGCCCCAGCCGGCGGTTGCCATATCCTTTACCGTCCCCTTGCCGTCCGAGTGGCAGTAGGTGGCAGAACAGACACCGGAAGCGTAGGTCGCGCTCCCACCGGCTTTCGTGCCGGAGTAATCCCTGAACCCGTTGCCGTGAAGGGTAACGCTGCCGATGGTCCGGTCTGCCGTGACGGTCTTGGCATGGCAATCGGCGCAACCGTAATTGGTGCCGATAACCGCGGGGTTGTTGGTATGGACCGTGTGCTTGCCGGTGGCGAGGGGTGCAGCGCTGGCACTGTTGCCACCATGGCAGCCGGTACAGTCGGCCGGCATGCTCGCACCCCAGACCGCCAGCGGCGAGCCGGTGCCGTGGCAGTTGATATTGGAGCAGCTCTTGGCACCGGCCGCCCAGGTGAAGCTCTTTGTGCCGCCCTGGACCACATCGATGCTCCGGTCGAGGTGCTTGCCGCTGTTATTGAGTGCGGATCCGGTCATGGTGGACCCGTGGCAGCTTTCGCAGGTACTGACTCCGCCGGTCGCAACGTGCTTCTCGTGGCTGTTGGCCCGGGCCGCGGCCGAGCCGGCATTGGCGTAGTTTGGCTCACCGGCTGTAGAGGTGAAGGCCGGCGCACTGTCGGAGCCGTGGCAGCCGGTACAGTCGAGGCTTGCGGCGCTGTTCCAGCCCGCGGTGGTCATGTTCTTTGCCGTTCCCTTGCCATCGGTGTGGCAATAGGTGGCGGAGCAGACGCCGGCTGCGTAGGCAGAGCTGTTTCCTGCTTTGGCGCCTGAGTAGTCCACGAAGGTGTTGACGTGGGCGGTGATGCTGGAGACGACATTGCCGGTTGCGCTCTTCCCGTGGCAATCGCCGCAGGTGAAGTTGGCGCCCAGGACCGACGCATTGTTGATGTGTGCCGTGTGCTTGCCGGTGGCGATGGGGACAGCGCTGCCGGCCGGACCGCCGTGGCAGCCGGAGCAGTCGGCCGGGAAAGACTGGCCCCAGGTCGGCGTGGCGATTGCCGCTGGGCCTCCCTTGCCGTCGGTGTGGCAGTAGATGTTGCTGCACTGGCCGTAACTTGCGCTTGGCGCCAGGTCGCCGGTCGAGCCGACGTTCAGGGCGACACCGGAACCGTTGGCCTGGTACCTGGCGCCGGTTACCCTTGGGTCGGTGGCGCTGAACTGCCAGCGGACGTTACCCTGGACGTGGGAGTTGTCACCCGAGACAGGGTGGCACATGTCACAGTAGTAGTTGTAGCCGCTGGCCGACGAGGCATGCTTTACGTGGCTCCCCATGGTGGGTGGCGTAGCGTTGGTCGTCCCGTGGCAGCTGCCGCAGCTGTTCTGGCCGGAGGCGTCCCAGCGCGGGCTCTGGTTGGTGCCGCCGGTGAGCGGGGCCTTGCCGTTGGCCGCCGAGCCGCCGCCATGACAGTAGACGTTCTGGCATTTGTTGGCAGCGGCATAGGTGGTTGCTGCCGCGGCAATGGTGGTGTTCGGGGTACCGGAGGCAAACCGGTATCCCCTGGTGGCCGAGGTGTAGGGGAGGTACGTACCGCTGGTCACCTTGCCGCCGAAACCGAAGAAGCCGATCTGGATGGTGCCGCTCTGGTTAGGCATCTTGATGGTGCCGTTGCTGATATAGTGGCAGGTATCGCAGACCATGCTGCGGGTCGTGGTATGGGTGGCGTGGGCACCCGCCTGCCCGGGCTGCAGGGCATTGGAGGGGCGGGGGGTGCCGACCAGGCCGTAGTCGCCGCCGATGCTCGCCGTGGTCGGCGGGTTGCCGTGGCAACCGCCGCAAGCGGCCTTGAAGCCGGTGTTGTGGGTATGGCAGCTGGTGCAGTTCTGTTTGGGTGTCGGGTGATTGAGAGTGCCGCCATGGGTCAGGTTACTCGTCGTGCTGTAGTTGTGGAAACGGTTCTGGCTGTGGCAGACCTCGCAGATCCGGTTGGATGAGGTGCGAGGCGCCGAATCGTCCCCCATGCTGGTCTGGTTCAGGAAGTAGACCGTATTGGCAGGCGTACCGTTGGGCCAGTTCGAGCCGTCCATGGTATTGATGACCCGGCGGATGTTTTTCAGGTTATCCGCATCCGGCTCGTGGCAGGTGGCACAGGTAAACTGGCCGTACCTGCCGCCGGCAACACCCCATCCACCTTGGGACTGCCATTTGGTGGATCCCGTATCCTGGCTGTTGTGGAGCAGATCGGCGGCCTGAACCGAAGCACCGATCAGCACCGCACATGCTGCGAGCAGAGTAGCTCGTATCCATGTCCCATTGTTTCCAGTCATCTGCCGCTTGGTCATCATTGTTTCACCCTTATGCAGGAATCTCATGATCATGTCAGCCCCCCTACTGGTTCGCATGGCAGCTGACGCACTGCAGCGACGCACCCCAGACGATGCCGGGCTGGTTGACGTGGCAGGCGGTCAGACATGTCTTGGTGGCTGGGTTCCAGGTGGAGACGCTCATGTCGAAGCTGTCGTGTGAGCCCGCCGTCTTATAGGATCCGGTACGGGTCCAGCCGAGGGCGTTCGCCACGTTGGAGAGTTGCGCCTTGGTCTTGAAGCTGACCGGGGCGAACGCCACGTTCTTGCTGCCGTTGATGTGCTGCGCCGTGTTGACGATCTCTCCGACCTGGAGCGGGGTCGGCGAGCCGGCATCATGGCAGTTGGCGCACCGGAACTTGCTCGCGGTGCCGTTCATGGCGTAGGTATCGATCTTTGTCGAGCTGACCACGCCGCTGTGACAGATATAGCAGCCGATGGTGGTTGCCAGGGCGGGGTTGCCGTGGGCCTTGTCACCGGCCGACGAATAGCCGAGGAAACCGGTCTGGTTGTTTCCCTTGGAGGTGTTCTTGAAGTGGATGCCGATCATGTGGCCGCTGTCCCTGTATGGAGGCGTGCCGTTGTTGCCGAGGCTTGAGGCTGCCACGTAGTGCGACTGGCCGGCGTACTGGGGCGGGTTGTCGTGGCACATGCCGCACTTGTTGCCGCTATACGGTCCGCCGTACCAGTTCGGGGACTGGCGGTAGTCGCCGGCGGCCTGGCTCGTGCTCTTGCCGCTGGAGTGGCAGTAGGCGGCCGAGCAGAAGACGCTGGAACCGCTCGTACCGGTGATTCCACTGTCGGCGGCATTGAGGCCGTCGGCCGTGGCAAGGGCGTTGAGACTGGCCAGGGTAGTGCCGCCCGTCTTGTTGTGGCGGATGGAGACATCGATCTGGCCGTTGCGGTGCCTGGTCATATCGGTGGGGTGGCAGTTGGCACAGCCGTAGCGGTAGACCGTTCCGGCCGATCGGTTGGCGGTGTAGTTGTAGAAGGTCACCAGCCCGCTTCCCAGGAGATCGCTCACATGTGCAGTGTGGGCACCGGAAAGGTTGGGGTGGCAGACGGCACAGCCGGCCGACGTCGGATCGCCCCAGGTGGCGTTGCCACCGTTGTGGCAGGAGATGTTGGAACAGGTCCGGTTGAGGCCGTTCCAGACGGCGGTTGCCTTGGCGACGTTGAAGTTGACGTCGACCCCCCTGTTCAGGTGGAGGGAGCCGGCCCTGACGGCTGTCCCGTCGGCCGTGACCGTGGCGGTATGGCAGGTGTCGCAACTGGCGGCACCGGTCGAGGCGTGGCTCTGGTGGCTGTTGGCGCGCAGGAGGCCGGCGCCGGCATTGGCGTAGTTGGGTTCCCCTGCCTGGCTGGCAAAGACCGGGGTGGCATCGGAGCCGTGGCAGCCGGTGCACCCCATCGTTGCCGCGCTTCCCCAGCCGGCGGCGGCCATGCTCTTCTGTACACCCTTGCCGTCGGAGTGGCAGTAGGTGGCGGAGCAGACCCCGGTGGCGTAGGTGGAACTTCCGCCCGCCTTTGTGCCGGAGTAGTCGGCGAAGGTGTTGGCATGGTTGGTAGAGCTGCTGACGGTCCGGTCAGCGCTGACCGTTCTGGCATGGCACTCTACACAGCCGAGGTTGTCTCCGAGGACTGCTGCGTTGCTCACATGGGCCGCGTGCTTGCCCGTGGCGAGCGGAGAGGCGCTGGCGCCGTTGCCGCCATGGCAGCCGGTACAGTCTGCCGGCATGGTGGCGCCCCAGACCGCCGCCGGCGAGCCGGCACCGTGGCAGCTGATGTTGGAGCAGTTCTTTGCCCCGGCCGTCCAGGTAAAGCTCTTGCCGTCCCCTTGGGCCACGTCGATGGACCGGTCGGTGTGGGTGGTTGCGCCATTGATGATGGCGGTGCCCGATGCCGTCACCGTGGCGCTGTGGCAACTGACGCAGGTTGCGGCGCCAGCGCTGCCCACATGCTTCTGGTGGCTGTTGGAACGAGCCTGGTTGGCGCCGGTACTGGCGTAGTTAGGTTCGCCGGCTGCCGAGGTGAAGGCTGGTGCCGCGTCGGAACCGTGGCACCCGGCGCAGTCAAGGAGTGCGGCCCCGTTCCAATTGGCAGCCGTCATAGCCTTCTGGCTCCCCTTGCCGTCCGAGTGGCAGTAGGTGGCGGAACAGACGCCGGTGGCTGCGGTATAGGTCGAGCTCCGCCCGGCACGGGAGCCGGAGTAATCAACGAAGGAGTTGCCGTGGAGGGCCGCGTTGGCAAAGGTCCGGTCCGCCGCGACGGTCATGGCGTGGCAGTCGGCGCAGCCGTAGTTGCTGCCGATTACCGAGGTGTTGTTCACGTGGGCCGTGTGCTTGCCCGTTGTGAGCACCATGGCGCTCGCGGTGTTGTTGCCGTGGCACCCGGTACAGTCGGCCGTGAGCGAAGCACCCCAGGTCCGCGGCACGGAGCCGGAGCCGTGGCAGCTGATGGTGGAACAGGTCTTGGTCCCGGCTTCGTAGCCGAAGCTCTTGCCGTTCCCCGGGATGAGATCGATGACCCGGTTGGTGTGGTTGCCGGTGATGCTGGTTCCGGTCGTCGTGGTGCCGCCGTGGCAGTTGACGCAACTGGCCGCCCCCGTATCCACGTGGTTCCTGTGGCTGTTGGCACGGGCCGTCCCGGAGCCGGTGCTGGCGTAGTTAGGCTCGCCGGCGGCACTGGCAAAGTCGGGAGCGGCGTCCGAACCGTGGCACCCCTTGCAGTCCAGGGTGGCAGCAGACTTCCAGTTTGCTGCCGTCATATCCTTCTGGGTTCCCTTGCCGTCGGTGTGACAGTAGGTGGCGGAGCAGACACCGGTGGCCGTAGTATAGCTGCTTCTGCCGCCGGCATTGAGGCCGGTGAAGTTCTTGAAGCCGTTGCCGTGGAAGGCAGGGTCGGCGATGGTCCGGTCGCTGCTGACCGTCAGGGCGTGGCAGTTTACGCAGGCGTAGTCGGTCCCGAGCACTGCCGGGTTGTTCATGTGGGCCGCATGCTTGCCCGTTGTCTGGGGATTGGCGCTGGTGGCGTTGCCGCCATGGCAGCCGGTACAGTCGGTGGGCATCGAGGAGCCCCACTGGGCCGGTGCCGCGCCGGCACCGTGGCAGCTGATGGTGGAGCAGGTCTTGGTCCCCTGATCGTAGGTGAAGCTTCGCCCACCGCCGGCGGCCACATCGATAGTCCTGTTGGTGTGGCTCGTACTGGCGGCGATGATGGTACCGCCCGAGGTCATGGTCTGGTTGTGGCAGTAGACGCAGGCCGTGTTTCCGTAGCCACCCATGTGACGCTGGTGGTTGTTGGCCCCGGGGGTTCCCCCGCCGGTGTTGGCGTAGTTCGGCTCGCCTGCTGCCGAGGTGAAGGCCGGCGCGCTGTCGGAGCCATGGCACCCCGTACAGTCGAGGGTGGCCGTTGACGTCCAGATCGCAGCCGTCATATCCTTCTGGCTACCCTTGCCGTCTGTGTGGCAGTAGGACGCCGAACAGACCCCGGTTATCGACGAGTAACTGGCCGGACCGCCGCCCCTTGCTCCCGAGTAATCCTTGAAGCCGTTGCCGTGATTGGCAGAATTGGCAAAGGAACGCTCATCAGGATTGATGGTCTTGGCGTGGCACTCGGTACAGTTGTAGTTCGTGCCGATCACGCCAGCGTTGTTGATATGGGCCGCATGGCTGCCAAGTGCGATCGGTGTGCCGCTGGCCGTGTTGTTGCCATGACATCCCAGACAGTTGGCGGTAAGCCCGTTGCCCCAGGTCTGGGTGAACGAGCCCTTGCCGCCGTGGCAGCTGATGTCACTGCAGGTCTTGCCGGCAGCAGACCAGACGAAGCTCTTGCCGTTGCCTTCCTTCACATCGATGCGATGGTTGGTGTGGGTGGACACGTTGGCGAGAATGGCTCCCGTAGCCCCGATGGTGTCGGCATGGCAGGAGACGCAGCTCGCTACGCCGGTATCGGCATGGTTCTGGTGGTTGTTGGCCCGAAGCAGGCCAGCCCCGCTACTTGCATAGTTCGGTTCGCCGGCAGAGGAGGAGAAGGCCGGCGCGGTATCGTTGCCATGGCAACCTCTGCAGTCCAGGGTTGCGGTGGATTTCCAGCCATTGTCAACGGTGAAGGGCACGTTCTGCTGGCCCTTGCCGTCGCTGTGACAGTAGGTTGCCGAGCAGACACCGGTGGCCGTAGTATAGCTGCTTCTGCCGCCGGCATTGAGGCCGGTGAAGTTCTTGAAGCCGTTGCCGTGGAAGGCAGGGTCGGCGATGGTCCGGTCATCGGAATTTATCGTCAGAGCATGACAGGTGACACAACGATAGTTGCTGCCAAGGGTGGTGTAGTTGTTCATGTGGGCTTTATGCTTGCCCGAAGTCTGGGGGATGGCGCTGTTGGCGTTGTTGCCGTGACAGCCGGTACAGTCGGCCGGCATGGACTGCCCCCACTGGACCGGCGACGGCCCGCCGTGGCAGCTGATGTTCGAGCAGGTCCGGGTGCCCTGGTCATAGGTGAAGCTCCTCCCACCCCCGGCCTGCACGTCCCGGCTCCTGTTGGTGTGGGTCGTGCTCCCGGCGACTAGGGAGCCACCGGACGTCATGGTCTGGTTGTGGCAGTAGACGCAGGTGGAGGCGCCGACCCCACCCATGTGCCGCTGGTGGCTGTTGGCCCGCAAGTTTCCGATTCCGGCGTTGGCGTAGTTCGGCTCGCCCGCAACCGAGGTAAAGGCCGGCGCGCTGTCGGTGCCGTGACAGCCCAGGCAGTCCAGGGTGGCCGCTGAGCCCCAGTTCGTGGCCGTCATCTCCTTCTGGCTACCCTTACCGTCGCTGTGGCAGTAGGCCGCCGAGCAGACGCCGGTGGCAGAAACGTAGCTGCTTCCGCTGCCGGCCCTGGCGCCCGAGTAGTTAGCCAGCTTGTTCACGTGGTTGGCACTGTTGCCAATGGCCGAGTTGCTGCTCACCGTGTTGGCGTGGCACTCGATGCAGCCGTAGTCCGAGCCGAGCGACCCTGTATTGTTCACGTGGGCCGTGTGCTTGCCACTGGACATCGGGCTGCCGCTCGTCAGGTCGGCGTTGTGACACCCGGTACACGAAAGGGCCGCCCCTCCCCAGGCCGGGGTCTGAAAGGCGCCTTTGCCGTCACTGTGGCAGTAGGTCGTGGAGCAGGTGCCGTAGCCGTCACCAGGCTGGTTTACGACCTGTGAATAGCTCCCGCCGTAGGTGGCGCTGAAGGCGACGTCGATGTTCCGGTCGGCGTGCTTGACCTCGTTATCCCTGCCGGCGTTGCTGTGGCAGTCGCTGCAGGCAAAGCGGTCGCTGTAGCCGGTTGTGTGCCTGGTGTGGGTGCCGCTGGTCATGGGGCTGGCGTGGCAGCCACCGCAGGTGAGGACCGCTCCGCCCCAGGTGACGTCCTGGTAGGTGGTGGCCTGGCCGGTGCCGGCGGAGTTCTGGACATTACTGTGGCAGTAGATGGTGGAGCAGGTGCCGTAGGTACCGGTCGTTGCCAGATAGTCGGTGGAGTAGGCGTTAAATCCCTTGTAGGTGGCGCCGCCCCCCTGGCTTGTGAGGTTCCACTTTACCTTGCCGTTCACCATGTGGGGGGAGACGTAGTTGTCGTGACAGGTGGAGCAGGCCAACTGGTTGGTCCCGACGTGGCGGCTGTGGGCACCTGATGCAATCGACGGGGTCGGCGGATACTGGGGAGTCGTCCCGTGGCAGGTCGCGTTGCTGCAGTCACCCAGCGGTCCGTTGGTCCAGGAGACCGGGCCGGAGCGATTATACCCTGACGGAATGTTCCAGTTGTCACCATGGCAGTAAATGCTGCAGCTCGCCCCCCACTCCGACGAACGGAGGAGGGTCGTGTCCGGGTTCCCCGCAGCCACGGCGAAGTTATTGGCAAAGGCGCCATTATTGGTGCCGGTGATGGTGCCGTTCGTCACCGTGCCGGTAAAATTGGGCCAGTTGGACCGGTCGATCCTGAAGCCCACCTCAATGACGTCGTTCCCCAGGAGGCCGTGTCCATAGCCGTTGTGACAGGTAGCGCACCCCATCCCCTCGTCAGTACGGTGCTTCTGGTGGGCGCCGGCATCAGCGGGAGGGTTCGGGCCGAGGGCGTTGGTGATCAGTTGCGACGGACTGGTCGGCGGGTTGCCGTGGCAGGTGGAACAGTCACCCGGAGGAGGCGGCAGGAACCCCTTGCTATGGGCGTGACACTTGGTGCACTCCCGGTTGCGGCTCTTGTGCTCGGGATGGGTCAGGCTGGAGAGCTTGCTGGCGCTGTACTGGTGGTAGATGGTCTGGTGGTGGCAGACCTCGCAGATATTGGTGGAGTTGTTGACGTTGTAGGTCCGCTCGTCGTTGCCGAAGACGCCGTTGGTGCTGTCCAGAAGTGCCGTCATCTGCCGGAAGACGACCGGCCGCAGGCCCGTGGGGGTAACTACGATCTCCCTGACGAGCTTGGCGTTTTCGGTGGGGGTGGTCCTGGTGACGTGGCAGGTGTAGCAGTCCCAACCGGTCCCCCAGGTCCCGTACTTGGTCCCCACGTTTTCACTGTTGTGCATCTTGGGATCTTGCAATCCCAGCGCAGAAACAGTGAATACCGTCAGGAGCCCCGATACAACGAGACACGGGATAACCAGATAGTGCCGCATGCGCCCTATCCCCCTATTCCGTCTGCACTTCCCTCCCACTGAATGGCCCATACCGATTCTCCCTTTACTCAAGCCTTGTTCCGATAGCTATATAAAATAAAATACGACGGCGCTTACCCTTCACTCCCCGTGCGCAGGAACTCCCCGGCAGGCGGACCACCCTTCAGCGCAAAGATCGTGGCCCTCAGTTTCTTGAGGTTTGTGATGTATTGGCCAAGCGGGGTGCTTTCGTTGGCATAAAAACGTCCCATGGCGTCGGCAATCCTTCCTTTGACCTCAAAAGCGATGTATCCCGACCGATCCTTTAGCGGCTGATAGGATATGGTCGGATCAAAGGTCAGTAACGCGGCGAGGAGATACGTATCCTCTATGATCGAAGTATCACTGCCGGTTATGAAGAACGGAGCACGCGCCCTGCTGGACATATTAGGCCTCCATAATTATTTAAACTTAATCCAAATATTCAAATTTATAAATGTTTTAATCTATACGCATCTCTCTTGCGAGAGTGATGATTTTTTCGGTACAAACTGAAACCGAGCATCATCAATTAATGGGTTACGGTAAGGCTAGACTGGTGGGGCGCGACCTACGGTGGGTATGAACGGAAATGGTGATTGCTGGAAATCAATTTCGTCAACGGACAGGGGGGCAGCCAAGGGGGAATATCGGAAAATAACCGACGCCACCGTAGTGGTCGGGCAGAGATCCTTCACCGCCCGCCCTTCGGCGTCGAAATGGGTGGCGTCAACCTTCTCAACATGAGAGTAACGATCACTATGGGTAGTGTCGGACCAAGTCAAGCCAGTGCACACCCCGAAAAAAACGAGCAGTACGATCAGGCGTAAACTGGTTGACCTAAACATCCTCTTGAACATTACCCGCCACCCCTCCGTCATTTGACGGCGCAATACAGTAAAAAAACCCAGTCAATTTAATGATATACGGTTAACATTAAAGCAACTCATTCAAATCACTACTCATTCCTTAATGAAAGGCATTTGCATGCATATGACAGAGCACATTCAGTGCCAATAAATAAAATGGCGTTTTCTGCTCCGGCAAAAAGCAAAAAAAAGACCGTGCGCCTTGCACGGCCTTTTGACGATACAAATAAAGATATCCATTGGTCAGGGAAGCGGAGGTATTGTCAACGGTACTGCCGATTTGTGGGACGTTACGGTACGCAGCAGGTTCTTCACCTCTTCCGGCATCTGCGCTCCCCCCTCCTTCATGGCGGCCTTCATCTGCCCCGCCAGATAGGAGTGGTGAATGAGAAGATCCAGCACCGACAGCATGAACTCCTGCTTCCAGGGCGAGAGTTCATGCAGATGCTGAAATTTGTGCATGTAGAATTTCTGGGACGCCCTGCCGAGTTCCCGCTCCAGCTCGGCCATGGTCATGTTCTTCGGCTTGAGGACCGGCTCCACCAGGTTGTACTTACGGTAATCCTTGGTGCCAACGTACGGCTCGAGCTCGCCGTAGAGTTCGGCATAGGGCCAGGGAGCAATGGCCAGAAAGAACGCCATGTCCGGGTTGTAATGCTTGGCCAGTTCCACGGTCTCGGCAATCGACTCGGGCGTATCTTCCGGCATCCCCAGAACAAAAGAGGTCTCGGAAACGATGTCGGCGCCGTTGATCAGGTCAAGGGCCTGTTTGGACTGCTCAACCTGGGTATCTTTCTTGAAAAGGTCCAGGGTCGCCTGCGAGCCGGCCTCAACGCCGACATAGATATGCTCGACGCCCGCCCGCCGGTACTTGTCCATGATATCCGCGTCACGCAGGATGTCGTCCACCCGGGTCTCCATCAGGAGTTTGACGCCGACGTCGCGTTCGATCATAAGATCGAGGATCTTCACCCAGCGCTCCCGGTCAAAGGTAGGGATCTCGTCGGAGAGCATGGCCACTTCGACGCCGTACGTTTGGCTCAGCATTTCCAGCTCGGACACGAAATTCTCGGCACTCCTGGCCCGCCACGACTGGGACCAGAAGAGCTGCTGGGAACAGAAGGAACACTTCTGCTGGCAGCCGCGGGACGAGGAGACGATGGCCAGACGGGCGTTGTTCTTGGCCCGATAGGTGTAGATCGGCCACTCGACCAGATCCCAGGCCGTGGGAAGGATATCGAGATCGTGAACGTACGGTCGCCGCGGTGTTACGACCACCCCGCCGTCCCGCCAAAACGCCAGACCCTGGACCTTGGCCGGATCATCACCGGCATTGAGGCAGGTCAGGAGCTCGGGGAGGGTGAGTTCCCCTTCCCCGCGGACGACGAAATCAACCTTGTCGTGATCGGCTTTCAGCAGCTCGTCATAACAGAAGGTGGCATGGACGTTTCCCAGCACCGTCACGATGCGGGGATTTATCTCCTTGGCAAAACCGCAAAGACGGATGGCGTCCACGATAGAGGCGGTGAAGGCCGTGGTGGCAACCACGTCGGGCCGGAACGCCTCGATCCGCTTCTGGATCTCCGGCCATTTGTGCCAGAGCGACATGGCGTCGTAGTAATCGACCTCAAAACCGGCAGCGCGCAGGGCACCGGCTACATAGACAAAGCCAACGTTCAGCCAGGTACCGGCGGACTCAACAACTCCCGAATGGTAGGGGGGGGTTATCAGGGCAATGCGTTTGATCGTCATTTGACGTGGTTCCTTCTAAAGTCTGGTGATGTTCCGTCGTGATAGCAATTTTTGCGCCGAATCAAAGAAGACAATTAGGTAATAATAGTTAACTTCGTGTGTTTTGTCTTCCATTTTTTCACCAGCATTTTATCTCCATGTGCGTTCACCGCGTTGACGGCCGGATGTGCCAATTGACCGATCATGAGGACAAGCTAACCGTTTTTTCGCGCACGCCTATGGATACAGCCTCTATCGGCTAGCGAAACGCAGCCCGAAGACCCACCAGACACACCAACCCCCGATTCCGAAGACGGCTGACCGAATGATATGCATGATCAGCATTATTCTCCGGTTGCTTCGGTCTACGCAACAAAGACATTGTCAACGCAGGTAAAGGTACGACCGGCACTACACGAGCTGTCAACAACAGATTGCTCTTTACAAACCGCCCGGACATGACTAGGTTATTTCAGTGATGCGCAATAGCCTCAACAGGTACCATCCAGACCGATTCCTTTTTTCGACCCGCTTCTTGCCAAGACCACAATCGTCACGACGGATAGAAATGGCGGTATCTCCCAGAAACCCGTCAGGTTATTTTCGCGTACTTTTCCGAGCCATCTCCAATGCACGATATATATGCACCCCATTGCCCAATTAATTGGCAATCCGTCACCCCAGGCACCGACCAGGAACTGACCGTGCCGGCTCAACAGGGTCGCCATGCATCACAACGCATAACGGCACATTTTTTGCGTTACCAACACAACCCATCAATCCAGCCACATCAACGAGCTGTTTGAACAGGAGATGCATTTATGTCCACGAGTAACAGCACAAGTCATCGTCTGACCGAGGAGATCCTTCGCATCATCGAAGCCGGGGTCGATGCCGAGCTTTCCGATGCAGTATTCAACGATTACTGCATGCAGTTGTTCACCCTGCACTATGAAACCAATAAAATTTTCCAGGAATTCTGCGACATCAAGAAAGTGCGCCCGGGCGACATCAGCCGCTGGCAGGATGTCCCCATGGTCTACAACGACGTCTTCAAGACCCACCTGGTCGCCTCGTTCCCCCTGGAGCAGTCGGTCATGGCCTGCCTGACCGGCGGCACCACCAGCCTCACCCAGCGGGGACGCATCTTCCGTGACGAGGACGGCAAGCGCCTGGTCTTCAGTGCCAACAGGATGATGACCGAGTCGTATCTGTTTCCCGATTTCGAGCAGGGGAAGCGGTGCCGCATCCTGATCCTCGCCCCCAGCCCCGAGCTGGCCCCCTCCATGGGGATGGCCATCGGCATGGACCAGACGAGGCAGGCTTTCGGTACGCCTGACAGCATGTTTCTCCTGGGCAAGACCGGCATCGATGTCAAAAACTTGCTCAAGGCGTTGCGCGAGTCGGAGGCATCCGGCGTGCCGGTGGCACTGATCGGCGCCACAGCAGCCTATGTGTATTTCTTCCAGTCCTGCCGCCGCAAGAAGATGAAATTCAAACTGCCTCCCGGCAGCCGCATCTGCGATGGAGGTGGCTACCGGGGCCGTTTCGGCGTCGTCACCCGCGACGACTACTATGCCATGGTAAAGGAGATTCTCGACATACCGGAGACCCACTGCGTCAACGTGCTGGGAGAGGCGGAAACCGCCACTAACCTGTTTGACGATGCCCTGCGCCGCCACGTCAAGGGGCTCCCCCCACGCCAGCGCACCCGGCCGGTCCCTCCCTGGTCCCGCGTACTGGCCATGAACATCGATGACCTGAGCCCCCTGCCGGATGGCGAAGTCGGCCTGCTCGCCCACTGGGATCTGGCCAACGTGCCGACGGTCCTGGCGGTCATCACGGACAATCTGGGGTACACGACCGACAACGGGACCGGCTGTGAAATGGTCGGCCGGGCCAAGATCGAGAACGGCAAGGTCTCTCCCCTCCCTGATGAGGAACGCACCATGGGGCCGATGGGAGACTCGGGAATCTTCCGTATGCTGGAGGCATACACCAACTTCTCCATTGACCTGAAGATGCGCTTCGCCAAGGATCAGAAGGTGGAGCCGGCGATCAGGGAAGAGATCGAGGCACGCCCGGGATCGGTTGCCTCCTGCCCGCAGGTGGTGGACGAAATCCTGGTGGCGCAGGCTGACAAGGAAGCGGCCAAGCTTCGTGACGAATCGCTGAATACGTTCAAGGATCAAACCGAACGACCGTTGGAGTGGTACGTCAAGGAGGCGGAGAAGCAGAAGCTGACGGACCATCCGGCAGGACTTCAGTCGGAGAAGCAGGTGCAGCAAAAGAAGAAGTAAGGAACGAAGAACCTCCTGCAGATCAGCACCCCGTACCATCCCAACCGGCGGGGTGCTGATCAGTTTTTTCAGTCAATCAACATTCTCCGGTTATTGCCCCTCCCAGTTCTCACGTTTTTGACTCTCACTGCAAAATACATTACAACTAGCTAAGGAATATGCCGATAAGAAGAACTCTGTAGCGACCAGATGAGGAGGGCAGGTCCTTTTGAAAAAGATCAGGGTGCTCATTGTCGATGATTCGTACCTCGTATGCAAAACTCTCAGCGAGATCCTCACCTCCGACCCCCAGATCGAGATCATGGCAACCGCCGGCGACCCTATCACCGCCGCCAACAAGATCCGCGACGAAGTGCCGGATGTCATGATCCTTGACATCGAAATGCCACGAATGGATGGCCTGACCTTTCTCCAGATGGTCATGGCCCTCAAACCGATCCCGGTGGTGATGTGTTCAAGTCACGTGGAGCACGGCTCGAAAACCGCGTTCAGGGCCATCGAGTACGGTGCAGTGGAACTCATCCATAAACCGCGCCTCGGTGTCAGGCAGTTTATCGAAGAAGCGAAGATCAGGATCTGCGACATCGTGAAGGCAGCAGCCCAGGCAAGGCCAAGCGCCGCACTTCCCCGCTTTCCCCGCATGGAAGCGGAACCCAAGCTGACCGCAGATGTCATGCTCGACAGACCTGCCGCGCACATTGTCCCCTCGATCAGCACCACCGAGAAAGTGGTGGTGGTCGGTGCGTCAACGGGCGGCATCGAGGCACTGCGGGCTGTTCTCCAGGAATTGCCCACCGATGCGCCGGGGGTCGTAATCGTTCAGCATCTGCCGGAGTACTTCACCCACGACTTCGCCGCCCGGCTCGACTCCCTCTGTAAAATAAAGGTCAAGGAAGCTGAAAACAACGACCAGGTAATCCGGGGCCGCGCCCTCATCGCCCCGGGCAACCGGCACACACTGCTCAAAGAGGCCAGCGGCACCTACCACGTTGAGGTAAAGGACGGGCCACTGGTCTCACGGCACCGACCATCGGTCGACGTACTGTTCCGTTCTGCCGCCCGCTACGCCGGAAGCAATGCCGTGGGGGTGATCATGACCGGCATGGGAGACGATGGGGCGGCCGGCATGCGCGAGATGAAGGATGCCGGCGCCGCCACCATAGCTCAGGATGAAAAGAGCTGTGCCGTCTTTGGCATGCCCAAGGAAGCAATCGCCCATGGCGTTGTTGGTGTCGTCGTACCGCTGGACCGGATCTCCAAGGAAGTCCTGCGGCTGTGCGAAGTGTGAAGGCCGACACGGCTGCCCCACGATCAACCACACAGCAAATCGCGGAATCATGTACCACCATGACAAGCTCTGTATCTATGACTGTACTCACCGGCAACGGATTGAGGAGCGGAGGTATGATGCCTGAACTGGAGGAAATGGCCGAAAACTGTCGCCAGTGCGGTTTCGATTATGCACGGATCGATACCGAGCAGTGGCACGACAACGGCTCCCGGCGCGCCATGTGCCCGGTCTGCGGCTGGACCAGATACGAGGAATACCATTGGAGTAACGGCGCGCCCGTGCTGGTGAAGCGAAACGAAAGCCACGGTTTCGGTGCCTACCGGCTGGTGCCGCCGGGAGGTTACTCCGGCTACAACGCCTTCCATTCAATCCCTGACAGAGCGGTCATCGAACATATCAGGGAACTCCTCACCAGCAAGGGATGGAAGGGATACCTCACTCTCTGGGACGACAACACCGGCCGCCCCCGCCTCATCGCCGGCAGCCCGCTGCAGAAGTACGACTCCTTCGAGAAGGACTGAAAACTTCATCCCTGACAGACAGGACACCAGCAGGTGGACCGTCCACCGAGGCGGCTTGAGAGAATGGCCGAGCCGCAGCGAATACAGCGTTCACCGGCACGGCCATAGACCGCCAGTTTGAGCCGGAAGTATCCCGGCCGCTCCTCACCGACGAGAAACGCCTCCAGAGTGGTGCCTCCCTGCGCAATCGCCTCTTCCAGTACCGACCGGACCGCCTCTGCCAGCTCCGCGCACGCAGCCTCGGACAGGACGCCTGCCGGCGTTGCGGGGTCGACACCGGCACGAAAGAGCGCCTCGCTGGCATAGATGTTCCCCACCCCGACCACCACCCTGCTGTCCATGAGGAATGGCTTGACCGCCACCCTTCGCCCGCGGCTTTTCGAGTAGAGATACACGCCGTCAAAACCTGGCTCAAGCGGCTCCGGCCCCAGTGATGCCAGAAGCGGATGCCTCAGCGGGTCAGTGGCGGTCCAGAGCAGCGTCCCGAACTTGCGCGGATCGGTGAGCCGCAGAAGCTGGCGGTTGTCCAGCAGCAGTTCCACGTGGTCATGGCGGCCGGCCGGGGTCCCGGCCGGCACCAGCCGTAGATGGCCGGTCATTCCCAGGTGGATGACAAGGGTGCCGGCATCGCACCGTACCAGCAGGTACTTGCCGCGTCGTGCGACCTCGGCGATCCGCCGCCCTGCAAGCTGCACGGCCAGGTCCCCTGCCAGCGGGAGCCGCAGCTTCGGCACCCTGGCCGTGAAAGCGAGTATGGTCCGCCCCTCGATATGCGGTGCAAGGCCGCGCCGGGTGGTTTCCACTTCTGGCAGTTCGGGCATGAACACTCCTTGGTGATGTCTGTTCTCTTCAGTGCCTGCAGATCTACCTCATTTTCGCCGGCACCGTCAACACCGCTTACAGCAATTCAAACCGCTGATGCACGCAGATCCAACCAATACTTAAGTCACACGACTTCGCATTGACGCTGTTCTGCGTCCGTCTGCGGTTAAATACAATTGTTCAGGATAAATTAAGTTGTCACCCTTCGACCGTCGTGCTATCAGGCAGAGTTTACTATGACATCAAGAACGGGACAAAATCGATGATCCACCTCTCCAATATCGTCAAGCAACATGGCTCGCAGCTCCTCTTCCGCGACGCCAGCTTCCAGATCCTGCCCGGCACGCGGACCGGCCTGGTCGGTCCCAACGGGGCCGGCAAGACCACGATCTTCCGGATCATCACCGGCGAGGAAGAGGTGGATGGCGGTGAGATCACCTGTGCCAAAAGGACCACCATCGGCTACTTTTCCCAGGACGTGGGAGAGATGGCGGGCTGTTCGGTACTGGAAGAGGTCATGGCCGGCGCCGGCGATACGGTCAGGCTCGGTGCCGAGCTCAAGGTGATGGAAGAGGCCATGTGCCAGCCGATGCCGGACGACGAGATGGCTGCCCTGCTGGAGCGGTACGGGACCGCCATGGAGGAGTTCGAGCACAAGGGGGGGTACGACCTGGATGTCCGCGCCCAGACCGTGCTGACCGGCCTCGGTATCGGCCCGGACCGGTTTCACCACCCGGTGGAATCGTTCAGCGGCGGCTGGAAGATGCGGATTGCCCTGGCCAAGATCCTGACCCTGAAGCCGGACGTGATCCTCTTGGACGAACCGACCAACCACCTGGACGTGGAGTCGATCATCTGGCTGGAGGAATGGCTGGCCGACGAGTTCGACGGCGCCCTCCTGATGACGAGCCACGACCGCGACTTCATGAACCGGGTCGTCACCCGTATCGTCGAGGTGGCCAACAGGACGGTCACCACCTATGGCGGCAACTACGACTTCTACGAGCGGGAGCGGGATATCCGTCGCGACCAACTCCTGGCCAGCCACAAGCGGCAGCAGGAGATGCTGGCCAAGGAAGAGGAGTTTATCGCCCGCTTCGCCGCCCGCGCGTCCCATGCCGCCCAGGTGCAGTCGCGGGTGAAGAAGCTGGACAAGATCGACCGGATCGAGATCCCGGCCGAAGAGCGGGCCATCCGTTTCGAGTTCAACGAACCGCCCCGCAGCGGCGAAGACGTGGTGGCGATGGAGGGTCTGGGCAAGTGCTGGCTCACCCCGGACGGCCTGGAGAAGCGGGTCTTTTCCGGCGTGTCCGGCATCATCCGCCGCCAGAGCAAGATCGCCGTGGTCGGGGCGAACGGTGCGGGGAAATCGACCTTCCTCAAGATCCTGGCCGGACAGACCGAGCCCACTGCCGGGAGCGTCACCCTCGGGGCCAACGTGGAGCTCGGCTATTTCAGCCAGCATGCCATGGAGATCCTCGATCCGGGGAAAACGGTCTTCGAGACCGTGCAGGACGCCATGCCCCTGGCAAACATCGGCGTCATCCGCAACCTGCTCGGCGCCTTCCTCTTTTCCGGGGATGCGGTGGACAAGCGGGTCGGCAACCTCTCGGGCGGCGAAAAGAGCCGCGTCGTGCTCGCCACCCTCCTGGCTCGGCCGGTTAACTTCCTGGTGCTGGACGAGCCGACCAACCACCTGGACATCCGGTCGCGGGAAATCCTGCTCGACGCCCTCCGGAACTTCACCGGCACGGTGGTGCTGGTCAGTCACGACCGCCACTTCCTGCGCCTCCTGGTGGACCGGGTGTTCGAGATCGACCACGCGGAGATGCGGGTCTATGAGGGGACGTATGATTACTACCTGGGCAAGGTGCATGAACGGGAGGGGTGGTGATCTACCCGCTCCACCTTGCCGACCACCGCAAAATGCAGTATAGTTCCGGCAGTGAGGTACCGTCATGAACATCAACAAAACCGCTCTTGAGTCATGCATAGCCGACTTGCCTGACCCAGTGGACGTCGAAGAGGTCATGTACCGCTTGTATCTGCTGGAGAAGATCGAAGCCGGGGAGGCCGACATCAGGGCGGGCAGAACCCTTTCGCACGAAGAACTGGCCGAACGGCTGATCCGCAAATGGTCCGCCTGAACTGGTCGGAAAAATCTGCCGCAGATCTGGAGCAGATCCACGATTTCATTGCCGCCGACTCTCCGTTCTATGCCCGTGTCCAGGTCGAGCGGTTGATTACAGCCGCCGGACGGCTGGCACAGTTCCCAGAATCCGGCCGTTCCCTGCCGGAGTTCCCCCACCTTCCCCATCGTGAACTGATTGCCGGTTCCTATCGCATCATCTACCGTTACGAAGCGGCTGCCGAAGCGGTACTGGTTGTCACCGTCGTCCATTCGGCACGGCTTCTCCAGCAGGATCAGATCGCCTGACCATGTATCCGCCCCATACGGCAGAATCAAGACTTCACGAGGCGACGGCGTTAGATAGTCCTTGACACTCAAGGTTTTTCCGGCTAACCTGTCGCGCCTAACCCATTGAGATTGCGCAGGGTTTTCAGCCCCACCAAATCCATTTTACCTGTAATTAATTCTAGCTTTCCCGAGGAGGGCAACTCGTGACCTTTCAGGATCTGATCCTCTCCCTGCAGGGCTACTGGGCCAAGCAGGGGTGTGTCATTCAACAACCCTACGATACCGAAAAGGGGGCAGGGACCTTCAACCCCGCCACCTTCCTGCGCGTTCTCGGTCCGGAGCCGTGGAAAGTGGCCTATGTGGAGCCGTCCCGCCGGCCGACCGACGGCCGTTACGGCGAAAACCCCAACCGGCTTCAGCACTACTACCAGTTCCAGGTCATCATGAAGCCCTCCCCCGCCAACATCCTCGACCTCTACCTGGACAGCCTGCGAGCCTTCGGCATCGACCCGAACAAGCACGACATCCGCTTCGTGGAGGACGACTGGGAATCGCCGACCCTGGGGGCCTGGGGGCTCGGTTGGGAGGTCTGGCTGGACGGGATGGAGATCACCCAGTTCACCTACTTCCAGCAGGCCGGCGGCATCGACCTGAAGCCGGTCTCCGGCGAGATCACCTACGGTTGCGAGCGGATCGCCATGTACCTGCAGGGGGTGGACAACGTCTACGATCTGGAGTGGGTCAAGGGGGTGAAGTACGGCGACATCCACCACGAGAGCGAGGTGGAGTTCTCCCGCTTCAACTTCGAGGAAGCCGACGTGGCGCTGCTTCTCGACCTGTTCGGCAAATACGAGAAGGAGTGCATCCGGCTGGCTGAAAAGGAACTGGTCCTGCCGGCCTACGACTATGTCATGAAGTGCTCCCACACCTTCAACCTGCTGGACGCCCGGGGGGCCATCTCGGTCACCGAACGGGCCTCCTACATCGGCCGGGTCCGGAACGTGGCCCGCATCTGCGCCGAGGGGTACCTGCGGATGCGTGAACGCCTGGGCTTTCCGCTCCTGAAAGGAGGTGCCGCCTGATGAACACGAAAGAACTGTTCCTCGAAATCGGCACCGAAGAGATTCCGGCCGGCTTTCTTCCCAAGGCGATGGCCGACATGGAAGCGCTCATCAAGAAGGAGCTGGATAACGCCAGGCTCGGCTACGGCGAGATCAGGACCCTGGCCACCCCGCGTCGCCTGGCCCTCTCGGTCAAGGATATCCCGGCGGTCCAGCCCGATGCGGAGATCACCGCCATGGGGCCGGCGAAAAACATCGCCTTCGGCCCGGACGGCAAGCCGACCAAGGCTGCCGAAGGGTTTGCCCGGGGCCAGGGGGTCGACGTGGCCTCGCTGCAGCTGATTGCCACCGACAAGGGCGAGTATGTGGCCGCCGTCAAGAGAGAGACCGGCCGGCCGACGCCCGATCTCCTTGCCGAGGTCCTGCCGCGCCTCATCGCCAACATCCCGTTCAAGAAGTCCATGCGCTGGGGGGACTTCGACGTCCGGTTCGCCCGGCCGATCCACTGGATCGTGGCGCTGTTCGACAAGGTCGTGGTGCCGTTCGCGTTCGGCCCGATCGCCAGCGGCGACATCTCCCGCGGCCACCGGTTCATGGCCAACCAGCAGTTTCCGGTCCGCGACTTCGCCCACTACGTTGAAGAGTGCGAACGCCACTTCGTGATCGTCGATCCTTCGCTCCGCAAGGAGACCATCCGCCGGGAGATTCATCGGGTGGCCAAGGCCGCCGGTGGCCATCTCCTCCCGGACGAGGGGCTGCTGGACGAGGTCACCTTCCTGGTCGAGTACCCGAGCGTGGTGCACGGCACCTTCCCGGCCGACTTCCTCAAGGTGCCGAAGGAGGTGCTGATTACCTCCATGCGGAGCCACCAGCGCTACTTCTCCATCGTCGACGACAATGGGCGGCTGCTCCCCGGCTTCATCACCATCAACAACACCCTGACCGAGGACCCGACCGTGGTGGTGAAGGGGAACGAGCGGGTGCTCAGGGCGCGGCTCTCCGATGCCCGCTTCTTCTTTGACGAGGACCGGAAGGTCCGGCTGGAAACCCGCGTGGAGTCCCTCAAATCGGTGGTCTACCAGCAGAAGCTCGGCACTTCCTTCGAGAAGATGGAGCGTTTCCGGGCGCTGGCCGAGGCGCTGGCCGACCGGCTGAACCCGGCGGTGAAGGCCAAGACCGCCCGCGCCGCCTTCCTCTGCAAGGCCGACCTGGTAAGCGGCATGGTGGGGGAGTTCCCCGAGGTCCAGGGGATCATGGGCAGGGAATACGCCCTGCTGGAGGGAGAGGACGCGGAAGTGGCCATTGCCATTGCCGAGCATTATCTCCCCACCCAGGCCGGCGGCGACCTCCCGGCGTCCGACATCGGCGCCTTCGTCTCCATCGCCGACAAACTGGACACCATCTGCGGCTGCTTCGGCGTCGGCCTGATCCCCACCGGTTCAGCCGATCCCTACGCCCTGCGGCGCTCGGCCCTGGGGGTCATCAACATCATCCTCGACCGGGAGTACCGGCTCTCCCTGGAAACGCTGGTGGATAGCGCCCTCGGCCTTCTGGCCGCCAAGCTTACCCGCCCGGCAGCCGAGGTGAAGTCCGACGTGCTGGAATTCTTCAAAGGACGCTTCGTCAATCTCCTGGCCGACCGTTACCCGACCGACGCCGTAGATGCGGCTGTTGCCGCCGGTTGCGACGACCTGGTGGACACGACGGCCCGGACCGGCGCCCTGGCCGCCTTCAAGGGGCGCGACGATTTCGAGCCGTTGGCCGTGGCCTTCAAACGGGTTGGCAACATCGTCAAGGACGGGACCGACGCAGCGGTGCAGGCAGACCTCTTCCAGGACGTCGTTGAAGGGGAACTGCATGCCGCCTTCCTGGAGGTGCAGGACCGGGTTGCCGCTGCCGTCAGCAGCCGCGACTACGTGGTCGCCCTGGCCGAAATCGCCACCCTGCGCGGCCCGGTTGACCAGTTCTTCGACAAGGTCATGGTCATGGCCGAAGACGAACAGGTGCGCACTAACCGCCTGGCACTGCTGACCAGCATAGCCAGACTGTTCGGCGGGATAGCAGACTTCTCCCGCATCACCACCTGACACGAAAGCCGCCCACCGGGCGGCTTTTTTATTTGCCGGTTTTACCGACAGTAAACCGGCTTGAGCCTCATTAAACAAGTTTTAATATTTCTAAACGGAGTTCAGCAGCAGTAAATATGAAGGAGGCACATCATGGCAGCGAAGTACGTCTACTTCTTCGGCAACGGTAAAGCCGAAGGAAACGCGGAGATGAAGAATCTCCTCGGCGGCAAGGGAGCCAACCTGGCGGAAATGACCAGCATCGGTCTGACGGTACCACCCGGCTTCACCATCTCCACCGAAGTCTGTACCGAGTTCTACAGGAACGACAGCCAGTATCCGGCCGGGCTCATGGCCGAAGTGGAAACGCACCTGCGGAAGGTCGAGGAGTTGATGGGGCGCAGATTCGGCGACGCGAAGAACCCGCTCCTGGTCTCGGTCCGCTCCGGCGCCCGGGCATCCATGCCCGGCATGATGGACACGATCCTTAACCTGGGGCTGAACGATACCACGGTCCAGGGAATCATCGCCCAGAGCGGCGACGAGCGCTTCGCCTACGATGCCTACCGTCGCTTCGTGCAGATGTACTCCGACGTGGTCATGGGTATGGAAAAGGATATCCTGGAGCACCTGCTGGAGCAGAAAAAGGACGAGAAACAGGTCCATCTCGACACCGACCTGACCGCCGCCGACTGGCGGGACCTGGTTACCAAGTTCAAGGTAAAGATCAAGGAGACCCTGGGCAAGCCGTTCCCGGACGACCCGCAGGAGCAACTCTGGGGTGCGATCGGCGCTGTGTTCGGCTCCTGGATGAACCAGCGGGCCATCACCTACCGGCGGTTGAACAACATCCCGGCCGACTGGGGGACCGCAGTCAACGTCCAGTCCATGGTGTTCGGCAACATGGGGGACGACTGTGCCACCGGCGTAGCCTTCACCCGCGACCCGTCCACCGGCGACAATTACTTCTACGGCGAATACCTGGTGAACGCCCAGGGCGAGGACGTAGTGGCCGGCATCCGTACCCCGCAGCCGATCAACATCCACCAGAAAAAGCCGGGCGACCTCCCTTCCATGGAGGAGGTGCTCCCGGAATGCTACGCCCAGTTGGCAAACATCCGGCAGCTCCTGGAAAAGCATTACAAGGACATGCAGGACATCGAGTTCACCATCGAGAAGGGGAAACTCTTCATGCTCCAGACGAGGAACGGCAAGCGGACCGCCAATGCGGCCATCAAGATCGCCGTGGATATGGTGCGTGAAGGGCTGATCGATGAGAAGACCGCCGTGCTCCGCGTCCAGCCGTCCCAGCTCGACCAGCTCCTCCACCCTTCCCTCGATCCGAAGGCGGACAAAACGATCATCGCCAAGGGGCTGCCCGCTTCGCCGGGCGCAGCCAGCGGGGCCGCCATCTTCACCGCCGACGAAGCAGAGGCAGCGGCCAAGATCGGCAGGAAGGTGATCCTGGTCCGGGTGGAGACCAGCCCGGAGGACATTCACGGCATGCACGCCGCCCAGGGGATACTCACAGCCCGCGGCGGGATGACCTCCCACGCGGCGGTCGTGGCCCGCGGCATGGGCAAGTGCTGCGTGGCCGGCTGCAGCGACATCAAGGTCGACTACGCCAAAGAGACGTTCACCGCCAAGGGTGGTGTGCTGGTGAAGAAGGGGGACATCATCACCCTGGACGGCTCCACCGGCGAAGTGATGCTGGGCCAGGTGCCGACCGTGCCGCCGCAGTTGACCGGCGACTTCGGCATCCTGATGGGCTGGGTCGACCAGCACCGGAAGCTGAAGGTCCGGACCAACGCCGATACCCCGAACGATTCCCGGGTGGCGCGTGAATTCGGGGCAGAAGGGATCGGCCTCTGCCGGACCGAGCATATGTTCTTCGAAGCCGACCGGATCGCCGCAGTCCGGGAGATGATCCTGGCCGAGGAACTGGAGGGCAGGAAAAAGGCGCTGGCCAAGATCCTCCCGATGCAGAAGGGCGACTTCATCGGCATCTTCCGGGAGATGAAGGGGCTGCCGGTCACCATCCGCCTCCTCGATCCGCCGCTGCACGAGTTCCTCCCCCAGGAGGACAAGGACATCGACGCGCTCTCCCGCACCATGGGGGTTTCTGCCCAGCAGCTGAAGCACAAGGTGGAGTTCCTGCACGAGTTCAACCCGATGCTCGGCCACCGGGGGTGCCGCTTGGGCCTTACCTACCCGGAGATCTACGACATGCAGGTCCAGGCCATCATGGAGGCGGCCTGCGAACTGGTCAAGAACGAAGGGTTCACCATCGTGCCGGAGATCATGATCCCGCTCATTGCCACGGTCAGCGAGCTGAAGGTGCTCAGGGCCAATGCCGTTGCAGTCTGTGACGAGGTCATTGCCCGCTATGGCGTCAAGATCGAATACCTGATAGGCACCATGATCGAACTGCCGCGGGCTGCCCTCACCGCCGACGAGATCGCCACCGAGGCCGAGTTCTTCTCCTTCGGCACCAACGACCTGACCCAGACCACCTTCGGCCTCTCCCGCGACGATGCCGGCAAGTTCCTCCCCTTCTACGTGGAGAACAACCTGCTGCCGGAAGATCCGTTCGTCACGCTGGACCAGAACGGCGTCGGCAAGCTGGTGAAGATGGCCTGCGAACTGGGCAGGAACACCCGCCAGAACATCAAACTCGGCATCTGCGGCGAGCACGGCGGTGATCCGGCGTCGGTGATCTTCTGCCACAATGTCGGTCTCGACTATGTCTCCTGCTCACCCTTCCGGGTGCCCATCGCCCGGCTGGCCGCAGCCCATGCGGTGCTGGCCAAGAACTGACCATGCCGGGGGAGTGGTGCCACACCACTCCCCCGCTTTCGTCATCAGGTTCTTTCCAACCCTCCCATGTAGCCAGCACTCCCCGAATGATGTAAGATGTGATCGTATGAAAAACATCATCACGTTGATACTGACCCTTTTCCTTCTCGCCGGCTGCGGTAGCGACTTCCAGTGGCTGCCGGAAAACCAGCCGATCCCCCCCACGCCGCCGACACCGGCCGGCACCGTCAAGAAGACCATCCCCTTTCCGGCCGGGATCAGTTGGGTCATCGACGTCGCCTCGGACAGAACCGGCGCGACCCTCTGGCTCCTCGTGAGCCCCAACAGCACGTCAGCGGCAACGGCACTGGTCCAGGTCAGTACCTCCACCGGCCAAGTCGTAAACACGCTCCCCGCAAACAGCTGGCCGGTATTCCTCAATCAGAGCAGCTCGCTCGCCTTCGACGGTCAGCGGTTCTGGGCCACCAGCTTCGGCGCGGCCCCCAAGAACTTCATCTACGAACTGGACGGAACGGCCCGGATCATCGCCACCTTTGAATGTCCCGCCACCACCACCGGCTTCTGCCAGGGGCTGGCCTGGGATGGTGCCACCTTCTGGACCGCCGGCTCCGACAACGCCACCCTCACCAAGTTCCAGATAGTCGGGACCGCTCCTCCCATTTCACAAAACTACAACAACCTCTGGGATACGTCCGGGGTGACGGATGTCGCCTTCGATGCCGGCACGAAACAGGTCCTTGTCACGAAAAACCAGCTCCTTTTCTTTTCCCCCCCACAGGCGATCGTTGCTGCGAAACAGACCCTTCCCCAGACGGGAGCAGGTGACTGGGACGGGAGCCTCCTCTGGGTGATCGACAACACGAACCGGAAGATCCTGGGAATGACCATCAGATAGACCTGACCTATGCTATTGCTCCACTGTGCCCGTCCTGCAAACCGGGAAAAAATCGACTTGACACGTTAAATCGTGATGGTTAAATTTTGCTTATCATTCGGGCTCCGGGGACGGCCCACGGCTCACAGCAGGCTAACGGCAACAGGAGGGTGCAGTAATGGCTAACGGCGTGGTGAAATGGTTCAACGATCGGAAGGGGTTTGGCTTCATCGAGCAGGAGGGGGGCGACGATATCTTTGTCCATTTCTCCTCTATCCAGGGGGATGGGTTCAAATCTCTGGCTGAAGGCCAGCCGGTGAGTTTCGAGGTCGTCAAGGGGAACAAGGGGCTGCAGGCTGCCAACGTCACCAAGCGGTGACGGACAGCCGCTGAATCGAAAAGCCCCGGAGAACCGCTCCGGGGCTTTTTTTGTAAAGGAGAAAAAATGACGCATCGCCTGACAGCTGCACTACTGTTCGCACTCTGCCTTGCTGCCGCCGGTTGCAGCGGCGACAAGGGAAAGGAACTCTTCGAGACTGCCCAGTTCGAGGAGAAGCAGAACAACCGTGAGCACGCCACGAAGCTCTACGAGGAAATCGTCCGGAAGCACCCGGACAGCCCGCTGGCCGCCAAGGCCAAGGAGCGGCTGCAAGCATTGAAGTAAAAAGCGCTCGGGGCTCAGGGCTCGGGGTTCGGACAGGCCTTTTTTCTCAGCCCCGAGCGCTTTATCACCTCACCAGCTTCGACAGTTTCTCGACCTTCTCGGACCCCGAAGCCGCCTGTGCGGCGCCCATCATTCCCGCTGCTGCGCCTTGGACGATTCCCTGGTCTGAAAGCAATTTATGATGTACAATTCTGACATCATGACATTGATAGTGAGGTAACAATCATGAAGAGCAACGTTGCCTGCACCCTTCGCCTCGAAGAGGAGCTCTACACCCGGGTTAAGGAGGTCGCAAGGGCGCACCACACGTCTTTTACCGCCTTCGTCCAGGGCGTCCTGGCTGACGCACTGAAGAGGGAGGAGCAGAAGGCGCTGTACGATGCCTTCACCCTGGCCGGAGAGGTCCGGGAGGAGGCCGATGTGGAGTTCGCCGCGTCCGCCCAGCGGGAAGTGGTGGAGCGTCATGAGTAGACAGCCGAAACGGGGGGAAATCTGGCTTCTCGACTGGTCGCCCGCCCGCGGCTCCGAGCAGGCGGGATTCCGGCCGGCCCTGGTGATCCAGACCGATGCCGCGAACGCAAACCCCGCCTATCCCAACACCATCGTCCTGGCCATCAGTACCAAGGGAAAACCGGTCCCGTTCCATGTGGCCCTAAAGCCCGGCCGGGGAAACGGCCTCAGCGAGCCCTCCTTTGTCAAGTGCGAGCAGGTGCTGACCGTGGCCAAAGAGCGGCTGGTGCGGAGGCTCGGGGCCATCCAGCCGGAACAACTCCGGCAGGTGAGCCGGGCGGTGCGGCTGGTGATGGAATTGGAATGAGGGGGAGGGAATGAGCAAGAGGATAAAGGGCATTCTGAGGAATGACGCCTACTTCAATACGGATCCTGCTGATCCGCGCAACTGGGAAGAACGGTCCTATCTGGTCGAGATCAGGAACAGGCACCTGCTGGCCCCTGACACAAGGCCAATTTCCGAAACCAGGATTTCGGACACCAGATAACGAAGAGGGGCGCCACCCTATCTTTCTCCTCGCCAGGAACGGAAACTGGGAGTACCTTCTGTCCCTGTCAAGCGTGGGAGACAACGTCACCGGAAACGCCTTGACCTGCAGTCACATCAAGAATGACACTTCCCGTATTTCGCTAGATCACTTTAGACTCATCGCGTCAATACGGGGAGTGTCCCCAATTACCCATCGTGATTGCTGCTCATGTCAGGAGGCCTTCCATATTTCGCCGTCAAGCGCCAGCAAACATCTCAGGCCAACAATGTTTTTAGCTGTCAAATCGCCCACCTTTGACTTATCGTCTGATGATAACGGCACAGTAAGCTGACTGGTTCAGCAATTTGCTTTTATCTGGTTCTTTGTAGAGTTATCATCTCGCTTCACTAGTGTCCCAACGTTGATGCCGATGCGAGGCGTAACCTCTTGTATTGCCTAAGAGAAATCGGACTAATGCCATTTAACGACTTGAAAATTATTCAGAACCTCAGCAATCCTCGTGCAGTCATGCATGGGGGGTGCAACTATGTAAGCCGGAAAACTGGTTTTCTCTCAGGTGATGGGGCATCTTCCGCTCCATGTCTTCCACCAATGCGTAGATCGCTACAACGGCGACTTCAAAGTCAAAGAGTTCACGTGCCTCGACCAGTACCTATGCATGGCCTTTGCTCAGCTGACGTACCGCGAAAGTTTGAGGGATATCGAAGCCTGCCTGCGTGCCCAGAAGAGCAAGCTGTATCACATGGGGATTCGCAGTGCTGTATGCCGCAATACGCTGGCCAACGCGAACAAGGTCCGCGACTGGCGAATTTACGCCGACCTTGCGCAGTCGCTGATCCACACTGCTCGCAAACTTTATCTGAACGACAGTTTCGGACTGGAACTGGACGGTACCGTCTACGCATTGGATGCCACGACTATCGATCTGTGCCTCTCCGTGTTCCCCTGGGCCAATTTCAGAAAGACCAAGGGAGCGGTAAAGCTCCACACTCTGCTGGATTTGCGCGGGAATATTCCGACCTTTATCTACATTTCCGACGGCAAACTGCACGAGGTCAACACTCTCGACCTCGTTCCCATCGAACCGGGTGCCTTTTACATCATGGATCGGGGATATCTGGACTTTCAACGTCTTTACCCTTTCACGCATGGTGGTGCCTTTTTCGTGATCCGGGCCAAGTCGAATCTGAAGTGTCGCCGGATATACTCACACCCTGTGGACCGAGCAACTGGGGTGCTCTGCGACCAGTCGGTACTGCTAACCGGATACTATCAGGCAAAGCATTACCCGGAGAAGTTGCGCCGAGTGAAGTACTACGATACTACAACAGAGAAGACGCTGGTGTTTCTGACGAACAATTTCGCACTTCCGGCTTTGACTATCGCCGACCTGTACCGCTGCCGATGGCAGGTGGAACTGTTCTTCAAATGGATCAAGCAGAACCTGAGGATCAAGACGTTCTACGGAACTTCGGAAAATGCCGTCAAACAGGAGTTTAAGGATAAGCCCCTCAGTCTCGCCAAATAGTCAAGAATATCAAAC
>CAYSMK010000016.1:0-117019 GCA_964432205.1 uncultured Geobacter sp.
GCTTATGGCAATGCTGTTGTTGATCAAGGACATGGGCCAACTCCTTTCGCCTACAGGGTCTTATCAAGTATTGTGCCAAGTTCGCCCCAGCGGATAACACACTGATATTGTGGGACAATTTAAGTTAAATACTTCTTGGGCTACTCTGGCTGAATCAAATGTATGGAGAATATTCATTGCGGCTTAAGAATATTCTACAGAAAGAATCATTTTCGCTGGCCCACTACTACACCTTCACCTTGATGACGATTGAGCGTCGTCAATGAACAGAACAACTTGTACACGGGTCGAAGGAGTGAATGATCCGGAGAAGTTCAACCGGTTGGCTCATTTCCTCGACAAAAGTTCCGACCAATGCATGTTCGATCGGCCCCGGCATGCCGCTGTCATCTCGGGGAGAAGCGTTCCAGCAGGTGGGGGTAATGATCTGGTAACGGGCAATGGCTCCGGATGAGCATTCCATCCAGTGCCCCAAGGCGCCGCGGGGCGCTTCGGTCAATCCGACTCCGCTACCGGATGGGGGTAGTTGCAGATCCGTATAGGAACTCAAATCGGGGACCAGTTCATTGATCCAGAGCGGTAAATACTCCACGAGGAGCTTCGTTTCTTCCGCCCTGGCAAGAATGCGGTCCATGGCCGAGCAACCGCCTTTGTAGTAGCCATTGACGGTCATTCTGGCCAGGGGGCCTGTTTCATAGGCTTTCCCCTTGTGCCGCGGCGCCTTCAGCCATGTGTAGGCAGAGGGCTTCCCATAGGATGGTGTTGTTTCACCGTGGCCGGGGTGAAGTCCGCTCGGGCTCGAATAGTATGCATACCGCACGAATTCCTTTATTTCCCGGAGGCTCAATGATTCCCTCTCCATATCCGTCATAAGTCCCTGACGGAATACCGATTTCCCACCGGGAAGATCAAAGGCGGAAAAGGAGAGAAGGTTCCCCATGCCCTTTCCCTTCTTGAAATAATCGGCGTAAACCTGGGCAAGGAGGTGCGCATCGGGGAGATACCGCGTCTGGACGAAGCTTGTTATGGCGGGCAGATACCCCTTGAGCTGGTCGATCTGCTCCTGTGAGGGTGCCTGCGTCACGCCGCCGGGCACGATGCTCATGACATGCGGCATGCGCCCGGCAAGAACCGCCACCATTTCCTGCGCCTGCCGCCGGATCTTCAGCGCTTCAACGTAATTAGCCACGAGCCGCTCCGTCTGACTGCTGCTGAACCGCATGTCACGGTCGTAACCCGGCCGCAGGGGGGCCACATCCGGCGGGTAAACATAGTCGGGCAGATTCAGCTGATAGAAGTGCAGTATGTGGTCCGAGACGAAGTAGGCCGCCTGAATGATCGCCCGTATCAGGAGCGCCTGTTGGTCGGGGACAAAGCCGGCCATCTGCTCCGCCGCCTTTGTCGAGGTTATGGCATGGGAGATGGGACAGACACCGCAGATTCTCTGGGTGATATGTACGGCGTCCCACGGCTTTCTACCCTTGAGGATGTTCTCGAAATCCCTGAACAGGTTTCCCGTCATGTACGACCTTGTGACTTTCCTGTCGTCATCGAGATTCACCTTTATCTTGAGATGTCCCTCTAATCTTGTTACGGGATCTATGGTAATAATCCGGCCCATCCTGGCTCCTCCTTGTTACGTATTTCTATCTACGCATGGTTCAGGCGGGGCTGAGTGCGTAGCAGGCACACTGTTCGCTGGCCGGACATTCCGCACATACCGCGGCATTGATGCAATCAGGACACTTTCCCGTGTTGTCGCACTGGGCACACACGGAGCAGTTCGAACAGTCGACGCAGTCAGCACAGCTTCCGAGATTGGCGCAGTTGGAGCAGTCAACGCAGGTGCTGCAGTCGGCGCAGGTGACACAGCACGGCATTGCTTCATCAGGCTTTGTGTAAAAGGGGGTGCTCGGAAAATTCGGCGACGAGCAGCCGATGCAGACGCTGTTCGTTTTGTCGATGCACCAGTTCACCCCGTTGTTCCATTTGAGGTTCGGGCAGGTGAAGCTGGTGTGCGGTCCCTTGCAGCCGACATGCTCATAGCAGCCGAATACGCCGATCTGGCTGACCATCGGGGTCGGAAGCCGAGGACACAGATGATGCACTGTGCTGCCATAGTATTCGGCGGGCCGACCCCAGGAGTCCTGGACCGGCATCCCTCTGGTGAGCAGTTGGACGAGTGTTCCGACCAGGACGATAGGATTGACCGGGCAGGCAGGCAGGTTGATGACGGGGTTTATCGTGCCCCCTTGGAGGACTTCGGCAAGTCTCCGCACGCCGGTGTATTCGGACGGTTTGACGACACCCCCAAAGGATGCGCAGGTCCCGACGGCGATCACATACTTCGCCTTGCGCCCCAGTTCCGTGACCGCGTCAAGCATTGTCCACGGCTCGCCGGCCCTTTCCCCGATTATCGAATACCTCCCGTTGATACTGGTGGAGATGCCCCCCTCAACACAGAGGATGAACTCACCCGCACTGCTCTCGGCAGCGGCGGTAACCGAAGCGATGGCAGGCTCGCCGGCCAGTGTCATCAGGTTCGGGTGGTACTTGAGCGCAATGGTGTTGAAGAGAATATCGTCAATCGTCGGCGTTGCCGTATTCAGCAATGAGATACTGCACCCGGTGCAGACAGCACCCTGCAGCCAGATCACGGGAGGTGCTGTGCTGCTCGCTAAAACCTCGCGTAGCTTGAAGAGATCGACCCCTGTAAGGCCAAGAGAAGCAGCAGCGGTCGTTGCCAGCTTAAGAAAATTACGGCGTGATATGTCCATCGCTGCTCCTAATAGACCAAGTTTCGTGAATGCAGTCTCGGAGTCCTAACCTTGGCGGTACAGTGTCAACAGTGTTTAGCACACTCATCTGTGCTCATAACGAACGAACAGATTTTCTGTGCGCCCAAATGTGCTGCGCCTGCCACCGGTTTGGCCAATGTGAGCGAGAAGATCATTACAGCGAGGATGGTGAATTTCACAAAAAGCATCGGTCCGAGAAAATTGAGTTTGTTCACATTCATTGGATTACTCCTTTCGTTAATCAGTGGGAATGAGCGCCGCCGACATGATTGCTTTATCAACTTTAGTGCCAAACCGGCACAAATTGGCAACGCATCGATATTACGAACTAATTTTGACATTGTATGGATGTGTGGCAGGCTGGGTTATGGGGAATATCCTTCATGAGAATTCCAGAAAAACAGAATATTCTCTCCGAGTCGATCAGAACCACAGACGAACACCGGCCACGATCAACAGTTTCTCTATCTCATCGCCGTCAGCTAAAGCGCAGCAGTTGGAACAAGGCTTTTCAATCCCGACAGTAGCGCCAGGGCCGTTGCTCCCTGTAAAAATCGACGTCTGGCAATGTGGGTGAATTTCGTTTTCACAGACAACCCCTCCCTTGCTGTGGAAGTTTATCATTGGGCGGTTCCGGAGCTTTTCACCCGTGCAACGAAAAGCCCGCATTACACGGGCTTTTCGTTGCAGTAAGGACAAGGGAGTGCTCCTCATCTGACCTTGTAATTCACCATCATCCCCATATCCTCGTGCTCCAGGTTGTGGCAGTGGAAGACGTACTGCTGCGGCCCGGGGTAGGGGATCGAGAAGTCGATGGCGATGCGGACCGTCTCGCCGGGCCAAGTGAGGATGGTGTCCTTCACCCCCAGGTCCGACGGTAACCGTCCGCCGTCCACCGCCAGGTTCGCAAACTGCGGCGGACTTCCCTGCCGATCAAGGACCTGGAACTGGAAGCCATGGATGTGCATCGGGTGCGGCATCCCCATCATCTCGTTCATGATCTCCCACACCTCGACACTGCCGCGCTCCACCTCGAACGAGATCTTGCTCGGATCGAAGGTCTCGCCGTTGATGGCCCACTTCATGACTCCAGGTCCCGCCTGGGCCAAGGTCAGCTGCCGCATCATGGCCCCGGAGACGTTTACCGGCTCCACGACCGAGAGGGTGCGGGGAATCCGGGCGTAGCTCCAGGCCCGCCGCTTCACGTTCAGCTTCATGATGTAGAACTCCTCGCCGTTGGCAAGGCCCATTGCCGGCTCGGCCGTCATCCCACCTGCCATCTGCTCGTTATCCATCGGATCGAATGGTAGGCTCTTGAGGTAAAGAGAATCGCCGACCCGGAAATCGGAGAAGTCGAGAAGGATGTCCGCCCGTTCGCCCGGGGAGAGGAAGAGCTCTTTCACCGTCCAAGGCCGATCGAGAAGGCCGCCGTCGGTCCCGATGAGGGAGAAGGGAACCGTCCCCTCCGGTGAGACGAAGGCGAGCCGGTAGGCCCGCGAGTTGGAGCCGTTCAGGAGGCGGAAGCGGTAGATTCGCGTGGCCACGTCCAGATACGGCTTCACGGTCAGGTTGGCGAGAATGGTGTCGCCGAGAAACCCCATGAACCACTCGTTATCGCTTGGATCGTAGACCAAGTTCCCCATGGCGTCGAACCGCTTGTCCTGAAGCACGAGGGGAATGTCGGTATGGCCCGGTTCCAGATCGAGGGCATGGCGCAGACGCAGTTCATCCTCGTCCTCTACGATGAAGAAACTCGCCATCCCCAGGTACGCTTGGGCTGAGGTCAGTTCAAAGGGATGGGGGTGGTACCAGTAGGTGCCGCCACGGTTGGCGACGGTGAAGTCGTACTGGTAGCTCTCACCTGTCTTGATGGCATCAGTGGGGATGCCGTCGTTCTTCGAGTCGACGATGAGTCCGTGCCAGTGGATGATGGTGTCTTCTCCCAGGTCATTCTTCAGGGTCGGGGTGAGCCGTTCTCCTTTTCTGACGGTGAGGATCGGGTTCACGTAGCTTTTGCAGCCGTCGTTTACGCCATAAACGAGGAGGTTGGAATTCTTGCCGGGGAGCACGGGGGCTTTCGCCTGGATCGCCCTGATGGTGAACGGGCCGTGAGGGTCCAGGTAGCCGAGCAGGCCCCCATGGTGCCCCGGCCGCTTCAAGGCGTTCACAAACCCTCCCGGTTCGCGGGGGTCGAGGCTCCCTCCCATCGTGTCCCCCATTGCGAGAATGGTTTTTGGTGTCGCCAGGGAAAGTACACCCATTCCGGTCAATTTGAGAAAGTCGCGCCTTTTCATTGTACTAACCTCCAAATTTGTTCAGTCGAGAAAATTTTAGGGTTAGATGTGATGCCGGCAAAGATCGTCATCGCAATACCGGCACTCTTCAACACCCCCGCCACCGTGCCGGCGCCCCTGCTGCCCCCCGGGGGAGTGCTGTTTAACATAAAGTAAGGGGATCAGCTTTCGTTCAAAGTTCATGGCGACCTCGAACAGTTACGGGTCTTGAACTGTAATCGGATTTCTTTTTTTCATTTAATTTCCGGTTCCGGCATGGTAATCAGGCATTCGCTGTTGGCCTGCATGGCGATGTCGCCGGGTCGGGTCTCCCCTTCGGTTACAACCGCTTCAATGTAATGATCTCCCAGCTCCTTGGTAACCTTGATCTTTCCCACCTCACTCTTGATGATGTAATACCCTTTGCCCATCCGATAGACCGGCACCACCGCGTCGAGGCAGAATTCCTCCTTGGCCTGCCTGCTCATGCCGTAGAAGAGGTGGACGGTGTCGCCCGGCTTGGCGAAGCGTCCATCCCGAACCACGGCCCGTATCCGGTCATCGGGCAGGATTGTGGCGCAGGCCGAAATAATCACCGGCAGTGACAGCAATGCGAGCACCATAATCAGTCGCTTCGTCCTCTTCATAATCCCTCCTCTCTTTCGTTTGTTGGGGCTTTGATGAAAGTCATATGCGGTAAAATTGTAATGTGTATAATTTATCTGTCAAATCAACAAATTATAAATATATTGTTGAGTATAATATTGTTAATTCATTTGCAGAATAGTACACATCGAATATATTTAATCTATTGCTAATCTATTGCAGATCAAGGTGTTGAGATTTTTTCAGGGAAATGGATCGCATGGTGGCGAAAAGTTGAATGAGTCGCATCTGAAAAGTCTGCCGGTATGGCTGATACAGTGATTTCGTCAAAGGCGAGGCGTACAGGAACATCTAAACCATTAATGTGAAATAATGAACTGAGGAGCTATGAAGAGGACTCGAAGTGATCCGAGACGGTGGCGGGAAAGTTCATTGTGATCGCCAGGGAGAGAGGATTGGATAACCGGGACGCCGTTGGCCCGGTTGCCCTTTGTTGACACCAACTTACTTGAGCGGCTGGACGAGGCAGGTAGCTGTGTCTTTTTTGGCAATGTCGCCGGGGCGAATCTCTCCCTCGACCACTTCAGCCTCGAAGTAGTGGTCGCCGACATACGACTCGACCTTGACCTGGCCGACTTCGGTCACCTTCGGATTCTTGGCGCCGCCGGTTTCCCGATAAACCTTGATCACGTCATTGAGACAGATCTCCTTCTTCACGTCGGCAGTACCGCTGTGGAAGAGATGAACCTTGTTCCCAACCTTCATGACCACTTCGTTTTTTACCTTCTTGTCGATGGCCCCGGCATTAAAAGGAGCGATTATGAACACCGACAGGACTATCATTCCGACTGCTGCTGCAAATCTTCGCATCGAACTTCTCCTTTCCCGATTATGAATTGAAGCTTCTCTGCCACACGGATTCCAGAACTCCCATGCAACCACCGCCTTTCCCCGTGACCTCGTCTGGCAGATACGGCTCAACCAAAATCATACCACCTCGCGCGCATGCTGCAAACCGAGTCTTCAGCTCTTCGAATCCTCGACCCCGACAGCTTCCTCACACCTCAGCCTGCCGCAGGATGGTGAGAAGCAGAAGCGGCACAAAAAAAGGCGCAGCCTGAAGGGGTGCGCCGGTGGAAGGGGTGAAGCATGTCAATATAGTGAGCCTGAATTGCGTAAACCTGTATCAGCTCCAGAAATTTCTCAAAAGAAGTAAAACGCCGCCAGCCGTGCAACATTGGCAGTGCCAGTGCCGGATGTGCCAGCTGAATTATTGCCATACTGGGTGTTCAGGTTCTGATACTCCGTTTCCGGACGGACACAAGTTAACTAAAACAGCCCGTTATCTGTCCTAAGTTTGCAACTATGCAATCCTGACCCTGCGTCTGACCTGGAAGGATGTACGTCTTAAGGCAGGTCTCACAGAACTGCCGTTGCAATCCCTTGCAATCCCCGACGATGCAATTATTATTAGTGAAATTACTTTGTTGGAGGGAGCTTTATGAGACTGTCCAGGTTTCCGGCTCTCATCTTGGTCGCCTTGCTGGTGGGCCTTTACTTTCCTGCCATCGCTATGGACAAAAAGCAGGAAAGGGAATTCCACAAGATCTCCATCATGTCCATGGATGAGCTGACCGAATATGTCAGGGCTGCCTTGCAGAAACGTTACCCGGACGAGAAGTGGGAAACCCACCGCTTCCCCGACTACGTTTTCAGAAACGAGTCAGTTGAAGCGGCCTACAAGATTGCCGTCAAGAGGCCGGAACTGCTGGCGAAGATACACTGTTACTGCCCATGCGAGGCGATAGGGCACAAAAGCCTGCTGTACTGCTTTTTCAAAAACGGCGAGCCGGGGACATTCGACAAGCACGCGGTTTTCTGCACCATCTGCTACGGTGAGACCATGTTTGCCTTTGCATGGGCCGAACTTGGGGCAACGGACCAGGAGATAATCGAGGGGATGAAGAAGAAGTACGTGCCGGAACGATCGATCCCCGAAGAAATAATGTACCGGTGAAAAGTCCTTCTATTTGTCCATTTAGTAAGTATCCCCCGGCTCTGCCGGGGGATACTTACTACCTTTTACTTTCCCTGCATCATCTGCTGGCACATGGGACACGGGCAGGGTATCTGTCCTCCCATCATCTTCTGCATCTGCGGCATCATGGTTTGCATCCCCTCCATCATGGACATGGGCTTCCACTCTTTCGTCACTGCGTCGAAAATCTTGAGCTGCTCTTCAGTGAGAACCTGACTCGCCTCTGCATTGGCCTTGTCCTCAATAGCCTTGAGTCTGTTCATCTGCTCGTCGGTGAGCTTTAACGATCCATTCATAACGAGGAGGCTCGCAGTGCTGCCGGGATAGGCCCGCATGCGCATCATGTTCATGCACTGCGTCATCATCGGATTATCCCCCATTTTCTCCATCATCTGCCGCATTTCCTCAGGTTTCATCTGCCCCATCTGCATCTGCCCCATCATCGGCATGTTATTCTTGTCCTTCATCATCTGCTGCATCATCTCCGAGTTGCTCCCCATCATCTGCCGGCACCGGGCCATGGGGTCGGTGCCGCATCCGGAGAGCAACAGAAGATTCGAAGTCAGACAGACTGCAATGAGTATGGTCATTTTCGCTTTCATTTCTCGTCTCCTTTCTTTCTCATGGTAGAGGAATCGTTAGCTCTCCATAATTTTACCATCCTTTACCTTGATGACCCGTTCAGCCAGTTTCGCAATCTCGGGGTTGTGGGTAACGATGACTACAGTCTTCCCTCCCCGGTGAAGCCTTGAGACGGTATCGAGCACCTCCGTTTCCGATTCGGAGTCAAGGTTGCCGGTCGGCTCGTCCATGAGGAGAATGTCCGGGTTATTGGCCAGTGCCCGGGCGATGGCGACCCGCTGCTGCTGGCCGCCGGAGAGCTCGGAAGGCTTGGCCTTCAGCTTTTCGGGAAGACCAACGAGGGTAAGTAGCTCCCGGGCCTTCTCTCTCTGCGTCTTCTCGGGAATCCCGGCGAACATCATGGCAGTCGCCACGTTCTCCTCCGCGGTAAGGCCCTGCAGTAGATTGAAGAACTGGAAGACGAATCCGATCTTTCGCGCCCTGAGCGCCGCCAGACGGCTGTTGGAGAGACGGCTGATCTGCTCGCCGGCGATGAAGACCGCCCCCTCATTCGGACGGTCGAGCCCGCCGATCAGGTGCATGAGGGTGCTCTTCCCGTGCCCCGAGGGGCCGACGATGCAGGAGAAGGAACCACGCGCTATTTCCAGGTCCACCCCCCGCAGGGCGTGGGTTGTGACCTTTCCGGTCGTATATGTTTTGTGCAAATTCTCCGTCCTTATGATTGCATCATTCATAGCTGATGGCCTCCACTGGTGTCATTCTTGCCGCCTTCCAAGCCGGGTAGAGCCCCGACACGAGGGATACTGCGACGGAAAAGAGGATCGAGCCGAGGATGATCTGTGCATCCAAGGCTCCGGCGAGATCGCTTCCCTTGATAAGGGAAGTGAACTCGTTCTGGGAGATGTAGGGTGAGGCAAACAGAGTGAAGAGGAGCCCCCCCGCCACGCCTGATATACCTCCGAGCAGGCCGTAAAAGCCGGACTCCATGAAGAAGAGGAAAAAGATCGTCCTCCGTGGTGCGCCGATGGCCTGGAGGATGCCGATTTCGCGCCTTCTCTCGGATATTGCGGTCATCATGGTGTTGATGATCCCGAACGCGGCGGCCAGGATCGCCACGGCGGCGATGAGTTGCAACGTCATGCTGACCGTCCCGACGATGGAGAGGACCGACTTCAGGAGCTGTTTGTCGGAGACCACCGCCACGTTGGCCGCCTCCTGTATCTTCAGGACATAGGCGTCGATCCTGGCGATGTCGTCCACTCTTATGGCGATGAAAGAGATGTTGTTCCCCACTTCGTAGAGCTTCTGGGCGACGGAGAGGGGGAGGTGGACGGCGATGTCGTCCTTGCCGCCAGTCTCCTTGAGGACCCCTTTGACAGGAAAGCGCTTCCCTCTTATGGTCAGTTCGTCCCCCGGCTTCAGGTCAAACTGTTTCGCAATGCCGGAGCCTATGACCAGGGCCTTTTCGTCCTGCGTTGCGAAGTATTTTCCCTGCTCCGTTTCCCAGTTCTTGAAGCGCCGCATCTCCGCAGGGAGGATACCGATCACGGAGACAGGGTTGTTCTTGTAGGCGGTCCGCTCGGTGAGGTAGGGGACAGCGGTCAGCCCCTTGATAGCTGCAATCTTCCGCACCGTCTCGTAGGGAATCGACTCCGGAAGCTGCTCGCCGGTCAGGACCGATATCTGCTCATAGGCGCACCACCCCTTGGGGGTCACTACCAGGTTCGCCCCCAGCTCGGCTGCTTGTTTCTTGATCTCCGTCCTGAGTCCGCCCCCGAGGGAAAGAAGGGTGACGAAGGAGGCGATGCCGATGGTGATCCCCAGCAGCGTGAAGACGAATCTCCCCTTGCTGCGGGTGATGTTTTTCAGCACCAGTTTCGGTATGTTCATGCTACCGCCCTCCCAGATTGAGATGACGCAGGACATCCACTTTGGTGGCGTTGAAGACCCGCCCCTTATCGCCGAAGCTCCCGGTGACGTTCACCTCGTCCCCCTCTTTGGGCGCATTCCCCGCATATTTCACCGGAAGATAGAATGTTGCGCAAGTTACGATTTTGCAGAGCTTCGCCTCCACGGTGTCGATGATGGTGAAGAGCTTCGGGTCCTGCTTGGAAGTGCCGGAGACCACGCCGTTAATGGTGATAGTACCCGTGTAGGCGGCGGGGTCCGCCTGGATGTCGTTCACCGACAGAAGCCCTTTTGTCTGAACTCTCTTCCCCATGCCGCTACTGAAGCCGGCAAAGGCGACACTTACCAAGATTATCGCCCCAAGGGCGAGGATGCACCTTTTCATGATAGACCTCCAGGATTGAAATGATGGACGTATAGATACAAAGGCGTACATGTCCCTGCATCAACTGCTGCTAAAAGCTTACGACTGTGGGTCTTAGACGATTGAGGGTGGGTGAAAGATTGATTGTATGAAGGGATCGGGGATTGGTGTTGGTTTGAAGGTGAAGAGGGTAATGGTTTTCAGGAAAACCACCGGTGGAAATACGGGTTCAACGAGGTCAACGGAAAGGCAGAGAAACGTCGGGCAAGAGGGAGCGGACTGAGGGGTCGGGTCTTCGTTATGGGGACAGCCATCACAGCACGATTTCGCGGCCTTGGCAACCTGTGCGGCGGAAGCAGCCGTCTCCATACCGGTGAACATGGAGAGCACCACGAGTAAAACGATGAGAGAAACTATTCGAAAAGCGTTAGACCGCATGGTGATACTCTATACGTTCGCCAAATCAATTGTCAAACTCATCTTATACGTTAATCGTGAGCCACGGAATCCCGTTCCAGCTCAGGGTACCATGCCGAAAAAAAAGAAAGGCCGTTTTCCATTACAGAAAAGCGGCCTTTTGACTTATCAGTCTTGATTCACGTCCGGTCAAACTTGAGATGCCGACTATCGAGAATCAGCCCCCTTACCTCATCCCCGTCATTCCGCCGCCCCTCATCATGCCGCCGGGCTGCCAGCGGTTCCCGCTGTAGTTCCAGAAGGCGCCGTGGCTCGTCATGTTGCGGAACATCCCCGAGTAGTTCGAGAAACCACTCCCGGCCTGCATCCCCTGGAGTACGGTCCGCATCCGGTCCCGCATGGCAGTCATGGCGGCGCTCTCCATGCCGCTACCGTTCATGGTATTGTCGGCAATCTGCGGCATGTTCAGGTTGATCTCCCCCATCATGGCCCGGTACCGCTCGCGATTGACTCCGGCACCGTTCATGACGAGGGGGGCCTGCTCGGCCATGAGGCTTGCCATCTGCCTTGCGGTCTCCCGCATGGTCAGGTAGTGGGCCTGGTGTTGTCCGGCACCGGAGCCGGCCACATAGTCGCCGAGCATGTTCACGTCCGCCGGCAGGTTGAGCTGGTTGCGGAGCTGGACCATCGCCTCGGTCATGGTCATCCCCGGATTGGCGGCCATCTTCTCCCTGACGAGCGACGACATGGGGCTGATGAAGCCGGTCGCGCCGGCCGGCGCCGAGAGGACGTAGCCACTCTGCACCGCTTTCCCGTCGTCTTCATCAACCGTGTTCCCCGCCACTACCCGGACGACGATCGGGTATTTCCCCTCGTCTGCGGGCGCGACCGCCAGGCTATAGTAGCCGTGGGGGCCGGATACAGTTTTTGGCTCCCCCTCGTCCCACTGGTAGTTGCCGTTCTTGTCCATGAAGACCTCGGCCCCCACGAGGTAGCCGTCGGCCACGCTCCCGCTCACCGTCGCCGATGGGGTACTGCCACTCCCGCCGCAGCCGGCGATACTTCCCACAACCAGGACAGCCGCAGCTGCCAGAACTCGTCTTATCATGATTCTCTCCTTTGATCGCTCCTGCAAGCGAATGCTAGAATTCGTAATAAATCGCGACACCCACACCGTAATCGGGGCTGGCCGTTGTGATTCCCTTGGCCAGATAGCCGTCGATGCCGGTCTGTTTCCTAATCTGGTATTTGACCCTCAGCCGTGCCTCCAGCAGGTCCGATGCTTCCTCCATGGGAGGGGTACTCCCCTTCAGGAACAGCATCGGGCGCAACCTTTCGGTGAGCTGATAGCCGCCCCCGGCGTAGTAGTAGAGATAATTCTTGACCGCAAGGATCGACGATTCCCCCTGGATGGCATAACCCACCTCTCCGTCGGCAACCCAATCGCCGAACCACTTGGTGAGTTCCACCGCAAATCCTCCGTCGAACGCCCCGGTCCCGAGGAATTTATGCTTGTCCGCAGAGGGAAACTTCACGTAGACGTTGGGACGGATGGCCGGCACGTACCTTTCCTCGGTGTACAGGACATAGCCGGCCTTGAATTTGATATCGCCCAGCCCGTACTGGGAGTCATCGGCCTCTCCGGCAGAGGCGGAAGTTCTCGGGCCGGGACCCATGCCGGCTCCGCTCATGCCGGAGCCACTCATTGCAGCGGAAACCGACAACGTTCCCATGGCGGTAGATTTACTCTGCATCCCCATGAACTCGCGCGCGACCACCGAGCTCGTGCTCTGGTAGACGAATGGAATCTCCAGAGAAAAATCAAGCCGCTCTGTCGGGTATACTGCCGCCGTGAACGGCATATACACGGAGTCCGTCCTGACGCCTGTTCCGTATTCCCCTGACGCGAATTCGAAACCGAGGCCGACGGAATACGCAGGCTCGCCCGCACAGGCCCATGCCGGGAGCAGAAGGACGGCCGTTATCGCCAGAAGGGTGAGGAACCTGTCAGTTCTCAAAAGTTTTCTCACTGCTTGCCTCCGATCAAACAACCCTAACAGTGTTCAGTGCCTCATCATACCGCCGCCGCCTCGCATCATCCCACCGCCCCGCATCATGCCGCCGCCCGGACCATTTGACATCATGCCGTTGCGCCCTGACCAGGCGCCCCCCCCGCTCTCGTTTCTCACAGCCATCTGCGCGCCGGTTGTCCGGTTGGTGAGTTTCTGTACCATCAGATAGGTCTTGCCATCTTTCCCCTGCGCTCTGGAGCCCTTGGCGGTTATCTCGTCGTTGGGATGAAGCGGGAATTCCTTTTCATTCCAGTACGGCTTAGGGCCGAGGCTGAGGGTGACGGTCTCGCCACCGGCGTTTATTTCAACGAAGACGTGCTCTTTTTCGCCGGCACGAGGGGCAGATACCACATGACCGGAAACGGTAGTCACCGTGTTGACGTCATACCCCCTGTTGAAGTCCAGACCGCTCTTTCCCCCGTCGTCGCCAAAGCCGAAGCCGGCGAAGGCAGTGCCGGCCAGCAGGCAATTCAACAGAATTACCATGGTCACGAAGTGGGAAAATCGGCCTGATGTCATTCGGGGCTGCTCCTGGTTCGTGTCAGTTGGTCGAGGGAGTTGCGGGAGGTAGCGTGGCGGTCGTGTCGTTGCCGCTACTGTTCATCTCCCTGTGCTGATGCCTGTTTGCGTTTCCTGCGCCATCCTGCATCATGCTCTCTGGTCCGGTTGTTCCGTTCATGGGGCCATCGTGCATGCCGGAGCCTGACTGCTTGCCGCCTCCGTTACCCTGGGACATGGTGGAGGTCATCTGGTGATTGCCGGACATAGTGCCATGTCCCTGGCCCCCACCCATGCTGCCGCCCATGGCAAACGCCTGGCCGGTAAGGGAAAGGGCCGCAAGCGCCGTTACCGCACGGAGTGCACTGGTTCTTTTCATCTGTGTGTACCTCCTCGAAAGATTTTTATCTGCAAGAAGGTATTCCACAGTTCGTGCCAAGTCCTGGCCAGCCGTAACCAACCAGTTTTACAAGATGCTTATTGTCGCGATGGAATTCTGAAGGCAAAACAGGTGCAATTCCTTGCACTCCATGGGAACCGTTTTGCACCGCGCTACTTCTCATCGAGCAGACCAAACTCCTTCAGTTTATACTGTAGCGTCCGGCGCGAAAATCCGAGCTCTGCCGCGGCCAGGCGCCGATTGCCGGCGTGCCTGTTCAGGACCTTGACGATCATCTCCCTTTCCACCGCCTTCAGCATTTCCCTGCCATCCCGACTTGCCGGTTCGTTCTTGTGCTGAATCGCATCCGGTAGGTGATCGCGCCTGACGAAATCCTGCGCCAGAATGACCGCGCGCTCCATGACATTCTGCAGTTCACGGACATTGCCGGGCCAGGCATAGCCCCGTAGAACCTCCTCCGCCTCTGCTTCGATCCCCTTGAGCTTCTTGCCGGTCTGCCGGCTGAAGCGATGGAGAAAGTAATCCGCCAGCAGGGAAATCGCGTCGATGCGCTCCCGCAGCGGCGGAAGAGAGAGCGGAAAGACATTGAGGCGATAGTACAGGTCCTCGCGGAACCTCCTGGCGGCCACCTCGTCCTGAAGGTTTCGGTTGGAAGCGGCAATGACCCGGACATCGGCCTTGATCTCCCTGCTTCCCCCCACCCGTTCGTAGGTACGCTCCTGCAAGACGCGGAGCAGCTTGGACTGCAACGCCAGCGGCATCTCACCGATCTCGTCCAGGAAAATCGTCCCGCCCCTAGCCAGCTCGAATTTCCCCTGCCGCGCCTGGACCGCACCGGTGAATGCCCCCCTTTCGTGGCCGAACAGCTCGCTTTCCAGAAGATTCTCCGGGATCGCGGCGCAGTTCAGAGGGACGAAGCCCGCCTTGCCCCTTTGGCTCAGCAGGTGTACGGTCCTCGCCACAAGTTCCTTGCCGGTGCCGCTCTCGCCGTAGATCAGCACGTTTGCGGTGGTGGCCGCCACGTCATGGACGAGTTTCCGCACCCCCTGCATGGCCTGCCCGGCGAAGATCAGCTCCTCCGGTGGCAGTCCGGCAGCCTCGGACTCCTTGAGCGATAGGTATTCCCTGGTGCGGCCCTGACTTTCGATTGCCCGGCGGACCAGGGCAAGGAGGGTGTCGGGATCGGCAAGCGGCTTGGTGAGAAAGTCCACCGCCCCCTCCTTCATCGCGGCAACCGCTTCGTCCACCCTGCCGAAGGCGGTCAGGAAGATGAATAGCGGAGGACTGGCATCCTTCCTGGTTTTACGGAACAGTTCCAGACCGCTCTTTCCCGGCATCTTCAGATCGGATATGACCAGATCGAAGTTTTCCCGCTGAAGCACGCGCAACCCTTCCAGCCCATCCTCGGCGGTCGCCACCTCGTGCCCATCGTCCTCCAGGACCGTTTGCAGGAAACCCCTGAAGGTTTCATCGTCTTCGACCAGGAGAATTCTTCCCTTCATCACAGGCTCCTCGATTCCGTATCCCGGTACAGCGCCGGCAGGTGAATTTCAACGGAAGTTCCGCATCCCGCGGTACTTTCCACCCTGATGCTGCCACGGTGTTCTTCGACTATCTTCTTGCAGAGGGCGAGTCCCAGGCCGGTGCCGCGCGCCCTTGTCGTGAAAAACGGCTCGAATATTCTGGGCAGGTCGTCCTGGCCGATGCCGTGGCCGGAATCGGTAACGGCAAGAGTGAGAGCGTCTCCGTCGGAGGTCTTTGCCGCAATTCTGAGCGACCCGCCTTGCGGCATTGCCTGGAGGGCGTTCTTCCCCAGGTTTAGCAGGAGTTGCCCGAGCCGGTCGCGGTTTCCGGATATCCGCAAGCCCTCAGGACATTCCTGGCTAATCGTCACATTGAGCTGCTCCGCCTCGGGACGGATGAGGGAGACGGTATGGGTTATCAGTTCGTCGAGACTGACGGGGGAACGGACAGACGTGTCAGCGCGGGCGTACATGAGGAGATCGTTCACGAGGCTTTCGAGGCGGGCGGTCTCTGTCACGATACGCGTGGCAAACCCGCCGTTTCTGGCGTCCTGAGGCCTCTTTTCGATTACCTGCGCATACCCCTTGATCCCAGCCAGGGGATTTCTGATCTCATGGGCGAGCATGGCCCCCATCTCCCCCAGCTGCGCCAGGCTCTCCCGCCGCGCCATATCAAGCCGATGCTGCTCCTCCCTCATGGCAAACCGGTACAGGACAGCAGCCAGCACCCATCCTGCGGCCAGGAGCGAGAGCAATACCGCCATGCTGAGCCTTGCCCGCCTGATCACCGCATCGGCCCGGTAGGTATGGAGGATAAGCTGGAGGGTAAGCGGTTGCCCGGAGAGATCAAGGGGGGCCGTGAATTCATATGCCTTCTCTCCCGTACCGAGCGTCACCCTCGCCCCGGAGAGGGAACCGCTGCGGGGCGCTTCGCCGGATTTCCGGTTCGGCGCACGGGTTCCGATGAGATCGGCATTGGAATGGAAGCGATACGTCCCGTAGCGGTCGACAAGCGCAAAATAGGCGACATCGGGCGTGTGGAAACCGGCCAGAGATTTTAACGAGGGATCGCGCACCGCCATGTTTTCTATGGCAGCGGCCAGGGAGAGGGCAAGCCCGTGAAGATTTTCCTCGGCCATGGGGCGGGCTGCCCGGTAGTTGCCAAGGGCAAACCAGATGAGAAGGAGCGAGATGACAACCCCGGCCGGCAGGAATATTCTTTTCTTCATTTCTTCCTTCAGAGTACCTATCTACCCAGGTTGCGCATTCATATGATATTCTGAATGTCTAGCATTCAGCAAGCAGAAAAACCCTTCACGTCCATGTCTCCGGCCTAATGGGCATGCCGGTGATGAATGTCGGGCCAATGAACATGATGATGGGTGAGGGGTTCATGGATGTGAAGATGGTCATGGGGTTCTTCTACCGTTTCACCTTCATGTTCATGCAGATGATGCTCGTCGTGAACATGCTTATGTCGGTGGGAAAGCGGTTCATGCGAGTGCACGTGACCGTGCATTTCACGGTAGAGGAGCGCTATCCCCCCGAGCATGAGTAAAGCCGCAAGCCAGTATGCCATTGGCGGGCGTTCCCCAAGGATAAAGACGGAGAGAACAGTCCCGATGAAAGGGCCGACGGCAAAGAAGGTGCTGGTCCTGGCGGAGCCGATCCTCCGCAATGCCTCGACGAACAGGACCAGGCTCATGCCGAAGCTCGTCGCGCCGATCAGGAGGGCGCCCAGTGCCTGCAGGGGAGTTGGCGTCCCGGCGGAAAAGATCAGAGCCAACAGGGTGGTGAAAGTTCCGGCACCGAACCCCTTGATGCTCGCCAGAACCGTTGCCGGCAACTCCTCCACGTCACGGGTCAGGTTATTGTCGATTCCCCAGAAAAGGCAGGCCAGAATCACCAGCAGGCCGGAAAGGGAAAAGGCCAATCCCCCCTCGGTCCTGAGAATGATCATTAATGCCGCCGCCAGGATGAGTATCTTGCCGAGCCATACGCGCAGGCCGACGTATTCCTTGAAGACCAGCCAGGCAATTAGCGTGGTAGCAACCGTTTCGAAATTCAACAGGAGGGAGACCTCCGAAGCGGTGCCGTATTTAATGCCGTACGCAAGACATAACGGCGCTATGACGCCACCGGACGCTATCGCTCCCATGAGTTTGTGACGGTGCCGGGGAGACAACCTCTCCAACTCCTGGAAGGAATCCTTGCGCTGGACTAAAAGGATAATCTGCAGCCCAATGCCGGAGCCCAGATACAGCAAGCCTGCCAGCAGGGCAGGCGACATGCCGCCGATTGTCAGCTTGCACAATACCGGTGAGACGCCAAAAAGCACGGCAGACAGCAGCGCGAAAAATTGTCCTGAAAACATGGTTACTCCATTTCAAATCACTCTACAGTCTTGTGCAATTACCGGCTCCGGACTACACCGCCGGCCATGTCAAATCATGCACACTTGAGTGTCGTGCTGCTGATGGGGATCGAATCGTCGCCCCGGACCCAGCAAACGTCATCCCCAGCATCCGGTCTATTCTTCTTTAGTTTAGTAGTTGCGCTCAACAAAGCATGAACGAGGTGAGAGAGTCCGGGACGCCGTTGGCCCGGACGAGGATGGGTGAGAGAATGAGGTGCTAGTGCTTCATCGGTTGGATAAGGCACGCCGCCGACTCTTTTTTGGCGATATCGCCCGGCTTCACCTGACCCTTGACCACTTCAGCCTCGAAGTAGTGATCATCAACGTAGGAGAGTACCTTGACCTGCCCAACTTCAATCGTTTTTGGATTCTTGGCCCCACCGGTCTCCCGGTAAACGGTGACCACGTCGTTAAGGCAGATTTCCTTTTTCACGTCGGCAGTACCGCTGTGGAAGAGATGAACCTTGTTGCCAGTCTTCATCACCACCTCGCTCTTCACCTTTTTCTCGGCTGCCCCGGCAGTGATGGGAGCGATCATGAATACCGACAGGATTACCATTCCAACTGCTGCAGCAAATACTCTCATAGAACTTCTCCTTTCGTGGTTGTAATGAATTTGAAGCTCCTCTGCCAAACGGCTCATGAAACGTTTTTGGCACACACCTCCCTTCCCCGTGATCATCTATGCAGATACCCGTTCTACGAGATCATAACATCTTGTTCATATGTTACAATCCTCTCTCGACGCTCGGTGTTGCCCTGCCGCCTCCGTCGACGCAGGTGGCGAGGTGTTGCGCATGTTCACCTTGGCCCATTCGGCGCAACCAATTTCCGTAAAAAGGTCTACGAGCCGCGGGTCGAACTCTCTGCCTGATCTGTCCCGGATCACTCCGACCGCCGCCTCGCACTTCAATCCGTCACCGGAAACGAGTGTTTCGAAGGTGTCGGCAATCAGTAGCAGCCTCGCGCCGCGAGGGATCTCCTCCCCCTTGAGCCCGCGCGGATAACCGCTACCGTCGTAGTGCTCCCGGTGGGAACGGACGATCTCCGCCGCTTCACGGAGAAAGCTGATCTTTCTCAATACGTCGTACCCCTTTTCGGGATACATGCGCATTCCTATTAGACCTTTCCCCGGAAGACCGATCCGCTTGAGGAGGGGGAGCATGGAGTCGTGAATCGCGACCTTCCCGACTTCGTGAAGAAGTGCTCCGAATCCTATCGCCTTCCTTTCTTTCTCGGTTACACCCAGGCGGTCAGCGAGAAGGAGGGCATACTCTCTTACCCGCAGGGAATGGAGTCGGCTGTTTTTCGCCCTCATGTCGAGGGCCGAAACAAGCACCAGGAGGGTCTCCTCATTTGCCTTGGCAAGGTCCGCGAGGAGTGTGCGCTGCCGGTCAAACAGCCAGCCTGGAACGAGCCCCACGACCCAGAAGCTGGCAAGCTCCCCCATCTGATTGGCCTGCTCCATGTAGTTCCCTGGCCAGTCCAGAAAGGCATGGAGGGAAAAAAAGACCGTGACTACCGATGTCGTAAAGACGGCGCCCCGCAGGCCAAACCATGCCCCCGCCATTACGGGGGGGAGAAAGTAAAGCTTGCGGAGCGCTATGTGAACCGTGTGGTAGGCGTGGGACTCGGTCGGAACGGCAAAATGGAAGAGTGCAATGACGGTCGTCAGCAACGCCAGGATTATAACCCTGCCCTTCGTTCCATCTATCAGGTGAAGCTTCTTCATGTCCGTTTTCCCCTGTCTCCGAACTTCCGGACCCGCAAGTTGTGGTTCATCCCAAGGAGAGCCGCAAAGGCGGTCACCTTGTCGAGTCGGATTCCCTCTTCGCCCCGAGGCTTGTCCTTTTCCACCGATACGCCAGTTTCCCGCCGTAGTGCCCAAGGATCACGACAATCGGCAGAGATAGGAAAAGACACCCCAGGTAGACCCAACGCACCATCCCCTGTCGGACCATGACCGAAGGGGCAAAGAGGCGGATAGTCCCTGCGCTCCCCAGGAGGAAAAAGAGGAGCCCCGAGAGCTTGATTTTCTTGTAAAAGATCGGGGCGCGGCCGCCGTTGAAATTCCTCCGCCAGTCGCGCACACCGGAGACGAAGGAGACTGGGACCATGACCAGGGCGACGAAGAGAAGATGAACTACGGTGTGCTCGAAATGAGGGTTGCCGGTCAGAACGAAAAGAAGGAGAAAGAGGAGCGCAACCGGAACGAGACCGTTGCTGAAGTGTGCCGCCACGGCATGGAGGACGAACGTCTCCCGGAAATCGTTACAGAATCGGATAAAGCGGTTCTCACCCTGCACGGTCTCTCCCTCCACCTCCACCTTCCGGCAGCTTGGTCGATGCGTCGCCTGCGAATTGCGTGAACCGGCGTACCCTCCGGGACCGCGGTGTCAATACTCTTGTGATAGACGAGCCTGCCGCTGCCGAACGGATCGACCCGCGCCCTCGCTGGAGGGAACGGGGCCGTCACCGAAGACTATCCGCCCATACCGAAAACAGTCCTTGTTCCTCCTGTAGATTCATTAGGTGAATGAAATGCTTGTTAATGCGAGTGGTCGCCGCCATTGTCGGAGCGCCGCTCAGTCGATCCGTCATGTGATCCATGATGCCCCATGTGGTCTCCCGCCATGAACGCCATGCATCCCGATGTCAGAATCGCGGCGACGGCAAGTGCTGTCATGAGTAGAAGCTTCATGTTGTCTCCTTGCGGCTAGGTTGTTTTAAAGTGGCTTACGAAACAGAAGCCAATAATTATAGGGCCTGAAATCAAACCGTTCGTGCGGGTAGAAAATGAAGCCGGCATCCTTTCCCCACATCACACACTGCTCGGGCCGCGGGTGCATTTTTGTGGCTGCCCCCGGTGGTATCGTTTCGTCGTATTGCGAGTGGATGACGGCGGCAATCCCTCCCGGCTTGAGCACCCGATACGCTTCATCTATTAGAATCACCGGCTCCTCTTGGTGGAGAGCGTTGAAAAGCAGGGCAGCATCGACAAAATCGGCTGGCAGCCCCGTTCCCTCCGCCACGAAGTCGCGCTGCTCGGCAACGACATTCCGTATCCCCTCCAGTGCGCATTTCCCACAGACTGTTGCCACCATCTCCGGGTCGATGTCGTAGGTGAAAACGGCACCGGCCACAAGCCGCGCCGTAGGCAGGGTGAAGTTGCCGGTGCCACAGCCGAACTCGACCACGTATTCAGTTTCCCTATTAATGTTGAAGCTCGCTAGGATCGACTCTGGAGAGAAAATTTCTGTCCAAACCAATTCATCAGGCATTCCGCTGTCGCTCACCTTCATGGGAACCTCCTTCGCGGGGCTTTAGTTACCGCGGCGTCAGCACGCTTAGGCAGTCACGGTCATTCCGCATAAGCAATGAGCAGAGCCGTTGCCCCCCTTGTGGGTGAGAGTAGCCGCCGGATGGGCTAGAGTCAACGATGTGACCACCGCCGACAGGACCGCAGTCATTCCTTCAGCTCCAATCCGGGTCCCTAGACAAATCAAATTCTCTGAAACAAACTAAAGTAAACGGCCGTTTAGGTAAGCCCTGAGCCCCTTTATTCCCTGGGAAAAGCTCGTTACGCCGTAAAATCCCGGTCTCTGCTTCCTTGCTGCCGCCCCGTAGATTGGTTCCAGAAAAAGGATGTTGCTGCTCCCTTCTGACAAGTCGACTTCGTTTACAACGATAACGTCATCATCAGGGACTATAACGGTTATTTTGTGAGGGCCTGCTTTGAGACGTACATCCTTCCTGAAATTGTACCGTATCCCTTCTCCGGCTTCCGGATCACGGAGGTACCGAGATTCGCTGTCTTCTTCCTTCAACACCCCTTTGATATGGGTTACCTGCCCGTCGATATTGAGAAGCAGCATATAATCCGCAGTCCCGTGGGGCTTCTTTTCAAAGGAATAGATGCCAGGCTTGTGAGTTTTCAGCGATGCCAATATAGATAAGTCAGCATAACCCGAGGGAATAGCGGCTTCGCTCGGCAACTCCTGGAACACGTCGTCACGGGTTGTTGCACTCAGGGATTTGATGAGTTCTACGTTTTGGGCACAGGCGCTCAGCATCGCCAGAGCCAAGAGTAAAACCACAAAGAACGTTCTTTTCATGATGCTCCTCATGGATGGAGCCTCCGTTTCACTCTGTTACGCCCAATTTTGCCCAAAGGAAAGCCGGCATCGGCAGGTCCGTGCCAGGGCCTGTCCCGTTTCCGCAGTCGCCTCAGTTTTTGCTATCTCAAGAATAATGGGCGGCACCCCGGCTGCAACTCGCGGTGAAACGACCTTCCACTATTTCCCGAAAGGACTATTACTGCTTCAGAGTCGACCCGTAACCCCAAGCTGGAGGTAAACAAAGGCATTTGCCACCGGCGGGTGGAGGTGCTATCCAAAAAAACTCTGCGAGTCGACTATTTCTTTATGATTTTTCCTTCTTTCCGAGCCGTGGTACACGCGCCCCTCGCCTCTGATCGGATCGCGTTTCACGTTAACCCACCCGCCAGAACGGAAGAAGGCTACGATCTTGTCGGCGACTATCAGCTCGTCCAAGAGGGTCGCCTTTACTGTGCCGGCGGCTTGGTCTTTATAGATCACCCGTATCATCATTGCTCTCTCCTGTTCTGGTCATAGCAGTCATGTCGGCCATTTCCTCAACATTCACATTCGAATATGCTGCACGACATGCTCCGGCTCCTTGCAATACCGGTTTCAAACATTGTGCCAAGCAAACAAGTCAGCGCAACGCTATGTAATTACAACATATTATGCTACAGACAGTGTTGCGGAATGCTGCGGGTGGAGTAAAAGTATGGAGAATATTCTTTGTGGGTAGAGAATATCCTCCCGGATGGTTTGAGTCGGAGAGATTCCAGCGAGAGATCACAGAAATTATTGGTGTTGCTGAATCCGATTGCAGGATTTTCTTGACCCTGTACTATGGTACAGGGTTTATTTTCTTACTCGGAGGGAAGGTATGAAAGGGCTGACCATAGGCCAAGTAGCTAAAAGAGCGGAAGTGAACATCGAGACCATCCGTTACTACGAGAGGCAGGGGCTGATACCGCCTCCTCCACGACGTGAATCCGGCTACCGGCAGTACCCCGCGGGTATCGTTAGCAGGGTGTGGTTCATCAAGCGGGCGCAGGAACTGGGTTTTTCCCTCAAAGAAGTGGCCGAGCTCCTCTCCCTACGGGTCGGTCCCAATACCACTTGCGGCGACGTGAAGAAAATGGCCGACGGGAAAATAGCGGAGATCGAAGGGAAGATTCAGACCCTCGAAAGGATGAGGGACGCACTTAAGCGGCTGGTGGAAACCTGCGAGGAAGGCAGGGAGGCCGAGGAGTGCCCGATATTGTGGGCGTTCGACAATGACAAAAAGGAGGATGACCATGAGTAATGCAAAATGTCCGGCGTGCGGAGTGGCGGGGAAAAGAGTAAAGACGATCACCCTCCGCTCTCTGCTCCGCCCGGAAAAACAGATGAAAATCGGGGAGGGACAATACTATTTCTGCGGCTCGATGGGGTGCGAAACGGCCTACTTCGCCGAAGAGGGAGAAAAGACCTTTTCCACGTCGGACCTGACGGTGCGGGTCGGGATCAAGGAATCCATTTCCCCACGGCCGATCTGCTACTGCTTCGACCATAGCGTGGAGGAGATATTTGATGAGGTCGAGCGAACCGGGAGGAGCACACTCTTTGCCGACATCAGGAAGCGGATAGCGGCGGAAGGGTGTTCGTGTGAAACGAAAAATCCCCAGGGCGCATGCTGTCTCGGTACGGTCGAAAGTGTCGTCCGGTCGGCTTATGCCCGGTTCGGCGTCGAAGAGAGTGCTGCTGAAACGAAAGGTGTAGACAAAGGGTGCTGTGGGCCAAGTGGCTGCTTTAAATGATGGTTAATAGAGCGAAAAGGAGAGTCGCGATGAAAAAGGAAACCGTATTCAGTTTAGTGGCAGCAGGGGCGTTTCTTCTGGCGACCGCCTTTTTGATCGCTCACGCGGTCCGGGGAGGGGTATGTCGCAAATTCTAGTCCCAAAGGTAAACTTGGCAATGAGGAGATTTTTATGAAAAAAGAAACCATGACCAGCGTAGGGGCGATGGCGGCGGCCCTTCTGGCGGCAACGTGCTGCATCGGACCGGTGATCTTTGTGCTCTTCGGCGCTTCCTTCGCCTTTCTCGGGAAGCTGTCGTTCATGGAGCAGTTCCGCCCCTACTTCCTCGGGCTGGCAGGCATCATGGTCGGCTATTCCTTCTGGAAGCTCTACCTGAAGAAGTCCGATTGCGCCTGTCCCGCGGATATTCGTATCAGGCGCATCTCCCGCTGGATTTTCTGGGTCGGATTGGTAGTGGTCCTATTGGCGGTTTTTTCCAAGACAATCATACTATGGCTCTATAGCTGAAAAGGAGAAATGATGATGAAGAGAATTATTGGAACGGTGCTGGTCGCGGTTATGCTTCTGACGGCCGGTTATGCCCTTGCGGCGCAACAGGTGGTGATGGATATCAAGGGGATGACCTGCGATCTCTGTCCTATTGCGATAAAGAAATCGCTGGGGAAAGTCGCGGGGGTCAAGAGCGTCAAGGTCTCGTTCGAGGATAAGAAGGCACGGCTCACCGTGGACGACACCGTGACCAACAAGACCCTGGAAGATGCGGTGCGGAAGGCGGGCGAGCAGTATATGGGGAAGGTTGTCGAAAGGAAACCGGAGCGTTAGTCCTAATAGGAACCGGTTGGGGATCGGAGCTCGTATGAGAACGTGCATCCACTGCTCCATTGAGGTCGAGGGGGAAGGGTTTGAGACCGCGGAAGGGTTATTCTGTTGCGAGCGGTGTTACAAGAGGGCGCAGGAACTTCAAAAGACCTGGAGGGAGCGCGAGGAAGCCTATCTTGCGACGATCAACGCCATCGTCACCGCCTTGGACATCCGCGAGCACGGGACGGGAATGCACTCCCAGCGGGTCTCCGATTACACCCACTTTCTTGCCCGGGAAGCAGGATTTCCGGAAGAGGAGTGTCTGGCCATATGCAGGGGGGCGCTTCTTCACGACATCGGGAAGATCGGGATACCGGATGCCGTACTTCTCAAACGGGGAAGTCTTACGCCGGAGGAATGGGAAACCATGAGACGGCATCCGGAGCTCGGACGCCGCATCTTGGCGGGAATACCTTTTCTGCAAACCGCCGCGGCCATAGTGCATGCCCATCACGAGCGCTATGACGGCAGCGGTTATCCCCTGGGATCGAAAGGCAAAGATATACCCATCGGCGCCAGGCTATTCGCCATTGCGGATACGATGGACGCCATTACTTCGGACAGGCCGTATCATGAAAAAGAATCATTTGCCGTGGCATGCGAAGAAATAAAAAGCCGCTCCGGTAAGGATTTCGATCCTGATTTAGTCTCCCTCTTCTTGAACTCGGCCGGAGAATTCAGGGGGAAATTCAACTTGGCATAAGGAAGGAGGAGTATAACGTGGCCGGACTTATGGAGCGGATCGGAGAATCGGTACGTAGGAGGAGTGCGGCGGCAAAGCTTGACCTCGTAGAAGACGAAATCAGGAAGTTCATCCTGTGGAGGTTTGCAAGTACCGGCAATGCTCCTTTACTGCAAGAGATCAGGGAAGAAATGGGCCTCGCTTCCATGGAATTCGTCAGCCGCACTGTGGAAAAACTCGAACGGGCAGATATCCTGACGAGAAAAGGGGGGGACATCGTTTCCGCCTATCCCTTCTCGGCCCAGAAGACGCGCCACAGGGTTGTTTTCGCCGCCGGCCGCCGGGTGTACGCCCTCTGTGCTACGGATGCCTTGGGAATTCATTTCATGTTGAACGAGCCTATCATTATCCTCTCACGGTGCCCTTGGTGCGAAGGGGAAATGGAGGTGGCCGTGAAAAACGGCAAGATCGATTCCCGTAAGCCGGAAGGGATGCTGGAGTTTGTGAGCGAACGGGACCGGTGTGGCTGCACGGCGGAAACCTGCTGTCCCTACATCAACTTCTTCTGCTCCGGGGAACATCTGATGAAATGGCGCGAGAAAAATCCCGAACTAAGAAACGGTGAGGCCTATTCACTTTCACAAGCGTTGCAACATGGCAAGATGATATTCGAAGATTTCCTCCGGTAACTCGCCGGGGAGAAAAGGAGGAGAGCATGGAACGGTACGATCTGATTATTCTGGGAGGAGGCGCTACAGCTTTTGCGGCGGCTACTGAGGCGGACCGCATCGGCATCAAGACGGTCATCATCAACGACGGCCTTCCCATGGGGGGGACCTGTGTGAACGTGGGGTGCATGCCCACTAAGCACCTCCTGGCCGTAGCCGGAGAACTGCACGCAATCCGCAATCCCCGCTTCGCCTCCATAGCGCCCACTCTACCCGCCTTCGACTTCGGGAAGGCGATGGCTGACAAGGACCTCCTCATCACGGAAGCCCGCCGGAAGAACTATCGAGATGTCCTGGCGGGGTTTACCCATGTCACATGGATCGACGGGAAAGGTTCCTTTGCATCCGAGCGGACCATCCGGGTCGGGGACAGGGAAATCGAGGGAGAACATATCCTCATCGCCACCGGCTGCCGGACCAGGGTCTACCCCATCGAGGGGCTGGTGGAGACAGGCTATGTAACCAACCGGGAGGCGCTATCGCTGCAGAGGCTCCCCTCTTCCCTGATGGTGCTGGGGGGAGGCCCGCTGGGGCTTGAATTTGCCCTGATATTCGCCCGCTTCGGTACCAAGGTAAAGGTCGTCGAGGTGGCAAAGAGGATCGCCGCCATGTCCGAGCCGGAAATCTGCGAAGCCCTCTGCGGTTACCTGGAAGGCGAAGGGATTGAGTTTCACACAGGTGTAAAGATTTTGAGGGTAAGGAAAAGCGGTGCATTCAAAGAGGTTGTCGTCGAGACGGACGGCAAGGAAATGGCGGTCCAAGGGGAAGAGATCCTGGTGGCCACCGGAGTGGTCGGGAACATCGAAGGGCTGAACCTGGAGGGGATCGGCATCGAGACAGAGAAGGGTTGCAACGTCAAGGTGAACGAGCACCTCCAGACCAGCATCCCCCACATCTGGGCCGCGGGTGACGTGGTCTGCCACATCTGCCTGGAGACCGTCGCCGCAAAGGAAGGGAAGACAGTGGTGGAGAACGCCTTCAAGGGTGCGCAGAAGAGTATGGACTTTGGCAGCATCCCCTTTGCCGTCTTCACCGACCCGGAAGTGGCCGGGGTGGGACTCACGGAGGCCCAATACATGGCCCGCTACGGCACCTGCACCTGCCGGACAGTCCAGTTGAATCAGGTCCCGAAGGCCCTTGCCGTGAACGACACGAGGGGGCTGGTGAAAATGGTCGCCCACCATGAGACCGGCAAGGTCATGGGGGTCCATATCCTCGCTCCACATGCGGCGGAGATGATTCACGAAGCGACTCTGGCGGTCAGGTTTGGCCTCACCATCGATGACCTGATCGAGACCACCCACATCTTCCCCACCTACTGTGAGGGGATAAAGATAGCGGCCCAAGCCTTCCGGCGGGACATCGGCCGGATGAGCTGCTGTGTGGAATAGGGGGATAAACATGTCGGAAGAGAAGGTAAAGGATAAAAAGACCTTTTCACCGCTAACAACCTGACTAATCGAGGAAAGCAAGCTTTTGGCCTCAGAGCTCGCGCATTGTGGTACCCTCAGTTTTTTTACGAGCTTGAAGATTCAGGCGGGTAATTCTCCATCTCGATACCGTTCCGCGATCAATTTCAGGTCTTCCGACGCTACCGCGAGGAACGATGCTATTACCGCAGGATCAAAATGAGTGCCGCTTTGGTCAAGAATCTCGCTTACCGCCTGGTCATGGGTAATGGGTGATCGGTAGGGGCGTTGTGAAGTAAGAGCGTCGTAGACGTCAGCCACCATGAACAGCCTCGCTCCAAGAGGGATGTCATCTCCTTTCAGGCCGCGGGGGTACCCCTTGCCGTCGTACCGCTCGTGGTGTGCAAGGACGATTTCCGCTGCATCCTTGAGGAAGCCGATCCGTTTTACGATGCGGTAGCCCGCCTCGGGATGCTTGCGCATCTCCTGCCAATCTTCGTTGGTCAACTCCCCGGGCTTCAAGAGGATCTGGTCGGGAACGGCAATCTTGCCAACGTCGTGAAGCAAAGCTCCGAAACCAATCTTTCGCCTTGTTTGTTCATCAACACCAAACCGGGTAGCGATCAATTCTGTATATTCCCGTACTCGCTGAGAATGCAAGCGGGTGTTATGCTCGCGCAGGTCCAGTGCCGAAACCAGGCCGAGAAGGGTCTCCTCATTGGCGTTGGCAAGCTCCTCAAGAAGTAACCGCTGCCTGTCGAACAGCCAGCCCGGGATGACCCCGGCCACCCAGAAACCAACCAGCTCTCCCACCTGATTCGCCTGCTCCATATAGTTGCCCGGCCAGTCCAGAAACGCATGCAGGATAAAGAGCAGGCTGACTGCCAAGGCTGCCGTGCACGCCCCCCTGAGTCCAAACCAGGCGGCGGCAATGACCGGCGGCAGAAAGTACAGCTTCCTGAAGATGATATGAAGTGTGTGATAGGTATGTGGCTCGGTTGGCGTCAGGTAGTGCAGCAGGGCGATTATGCCGATTACGCCCGTGAGAAAAATGATTTTGTTTCGGGAGCCTTGTTGCCTGCCCATGGCATCCTCCTTGGTTCGACAAAGCAGCTATTGTGGCAGTCACATCTGTTTCCTGACTGACAGCAGAAAATTCTCCGATTTCAGAGGGTCGATGTAGCATATTCTTTATTGTTACGATCACTTCTCAAGGGGAAGCAACCAAGCAAACCGCATAATATCTGCATGTTACGCTATTTATCCGAGCTTGGCACGCATATTGATCTATAGAGGCTATTAATGCTGCACGCAACAAAAATTCTTTACCAAGGAGACAGACAAATGAAAAAGAACATGATCACAGGAATTGCACTGGCATCAGGGATGCTTTTGGTCGGCACTTTGACCGCCTCAGCAGCCGGTTCATGCTGCATTGATGGCAAATGTTCCGACAAGCAAACCGTCCAGCAGTTTACAAAGGAGACTTCAGCCTTAACCAGCGCATTGAAAGCGAAGGGCATCGAACTCAGAGAGCTGGCAGCCTATGGCACCTACGATATCCGCAAACAAGAGGCACTCGAAGAGGAGATAAAAGAGATCAAAACCAGGATCAACGTTGTGGGACAGAAGTACGACATTCCCGCCTGCTGCCGCAGTTAATCGATCCAAACTTTGTGTTATGGGCGTACCCCGGGGTCACCTCCTTGCCGTGGTACGCCATTTTTTCCACATCATTCAAATGGAAGGATACTCAATGAAAGCAGCACTGTTTATTCTATTGTCCGGGCTCCTGCTCGCTTCCTCCGGTTGCGCAGTAATCGATTTCCTTGATGGCAAGCACCTCCCCCCTGCTTCGGAATATGATCGTCCACCGTATAGAAGTCCCCAGTATGGAACAGGTTACGGTAGTTCAGGTGGCGGCCATTCACACTGACCGATGAAAGAGTAATCACGATGAACGCAGTCAGACTCAATTTCGTCGCACCGATGTTGTTTGTGAAGTTCAGCATTCTTGTTATAATAATTTTTTCTCTTACTTTGGCTAAGCCGGCGGCCATCGCAGCTCACAAGGGTGCACAGAAGATATGTGCGGCTATCATGAAGGCAGATGATTGCATCAAACACTGCTGAGAAAACCGGCAAGCAGCACTGGTCATGGTCCTCTGCAGTGTATATGATAATCTGCTTGCCGGTAAGAACTTAAAGAGTACAGTTACGATCAAAGCATTCGCAGGGTCCTCCCGGCCTATTCCACGACGCAGGAGGGTGGATGGATTCGCAACTTATTCTGCTTATAGAAGACAATTCCGACGATGTGTTCCTGGCGACCAGGATCATCTCCAGACACACGACAATAGAGGTTATTGTCAGGTGCACCTGTGTAGAAGCCCTCACGTATCTGCTCGATGAGGATCAGCACAACAGAGCGGTTCTACCAGTGGTGGTCTTTCTCGACCTGCGTCTGCCGGACAGAAGCGGTATTGAGGTACTGGAGGCAATCAGGGCCTCAGAGCGGCTACAGGAAATCCCGGTAGTTGTGCTCAGCTCTTCCCGTCAGAATAGTGAATTAGTCCGCTGTAAAGAGCTAAACGTGCTCGATTGTCTGCAAAAGCCCCTTTGTTCCAACGATTTTCAGCGCATTATGGAGCGGATTGGTGCTCTTAGCTGATAATCATAGATTTCACACATGCGGCATTGGACGTTCTTTTAGTTTTCCTTGTCAGCAAAATCATCACGTTAAACCCAAGGACGGACCGCCTTCAACTGCTGATGGCGGCAGAAACAATGCCGTAGACTTCAAGGGCCAGAAACTGACCAACGGTACCCATGGCTCCGTTAGCGACACCGATGCCCGGCTCTGCCGCAAGGGGAAAAGCATCACCGAGACGGAGCTGCTGCAGGCTGTGGCGGAGTCTTTCGTATCTATGGCTTAGATTACTGCGGACGCTGTTGAAACGCTTGCACAGGCATCCAACGTGAGATAAAACAGTTTTCGTAGGCCGGCAACCTGAATCCCCAAATTGCAGAGAAGCGCACTGCTAAGGCGTCCGCTAGCGTTTTTATACTATAGTAACGATACTATAACAACGGTTGACGCCATGGATGAGGTGAACGATCGTTTCGGGGATTTCTATGTGACCTTCGGCAGCCTGAGCGGCCCCGTTCGGACTCACGGTGCTGGTGAGAAAATTCTTCATCCTTGCTGGCCATCGTTCAATCTTTTAGTATGTTCAAAATATGTGAACAACAACATTATTGAACACTGGAAGACTACCGAGAAAGAAACCGTCATCCTTCAGCCGGCGCTGAAAAGCGTTGAAGGAGATTTGTTCATATAGAATACCAGGTTGAGCAGGTTCGCAACCTTCGCGATAAGGGCCTGGCAGATTCAGCCGTTGCTGTTTTTTTTCTCAGCCTTGATGGTAAGCCGCACCAAGAGCCCGAATGGGGCCGCAATCTTTTCCAGCGCCTCCAATGTCGGGTTACCTCGATCTCGCTCTATCTCCATTAGAACCCGGGGATATATCTTCAGCACTTTCTCAGCGTATTCCGTCTGAGTAAGACCGACTATCATTCGCATGCGGCGAGTCGCCTGACCGATTGTAAGCCGCCCAGCCTCAAGATCGGAGTAGAGCTCTTCCTTATCCTTCCGGATTTCTTCCTGGCTGCGCTTTCGAGTGGGTTTCCTCGGCATTGACTTATCTCCGTACTCTTCGCAAATCTTCAGCGATATCTGCACATCGCGATGCCACGCCTTCTATAATGACGTCTTCAACCCCACACTCCCGCATCGTGTCCGAAAGTCGGTTAACCGACTCTGCATCCTGCGCCAACACCGTCCGTAATTCTTCCTGGTTGACCTTATCTACGAGCGATTCAGCGATCTTCTCCCAGTCCGGCCGGCCGATGGACGGCTCCAGCTCTTCTTCTCAACGAGAACTCCGGGGAATCCCATCCGGATCGTGGAACATCGGTGCAAAATCGTAAAGCGGTGATAATGCCACGGTACCATCCGACTGCTTGAGGAAAGCCGTGTTGCGTCCATGATTGTCGGTATTGCGCAGGGCCGCATTGAGGATGTCACGTCGTATGTACTCGATGATCTCCCTCTTAGGGTCGCAGGCATATTGGGCTATGACTTTGCAGAACTCTACATGGTTACCTCTTTTGCCGAACTCTGCTATGCCGGCAGCAGAAGAAAGAGTTTCAAGGCCTAGCCTGTCGATCTTGCCGCCGATAGCGCGGCGGTCGAACCGGGGGATAAAAAGGGCATCATTGATGAATTCCAGCGACGCACCGACCCTTAGCCCGAAACGCCGTGCCACTTCAAGGTATGGGGCCTCGTTTCTCAGCACAGCCCGGTCTTTTTCGGTTTTCCCACGAGGGAATTTCACAAGCCAGTACTCCCCACTTCTTCAAGAAGCGTGAAAGCCCTTTGAAACTATGACACAGCGGGCGGGTGAAAAAGGCTTAGCTTTTGACCTGCGTCATTATGGACGCCCAAAATACCGCTTAAACTGGGGCCATACTCGAACCACGGAGGTCATCACTATGCAACTGAATCACAACCCCGGCAAGATGCCAAAAAACAACGTCACGGCTGTGATGGTCGAAGAGCACAAACTCATCCTGCGCATGATCGCGCTGGTGGAGAAGAACGTGGCCCTCGCCGAAGCGAGCCGATTTTCCGACTGGAATTTCTATCTTGACGGAGCCTTGCCGTTTATAAAGCACTATGCCGACCGTTTTCACCACGCCAAGGAAGAGGACGTGCTGTTTAAGGCACTAGTGGCCAACGGCATGCCCGAGCTGAACTCGCCGGTCGGGGCGATGCTGATGGCTCACGACCAGGGACGCTCCTTCGTTCGCGGCATGGAAAGCGCGGCGCAGCGCCTGCTGGCCGGCGAGAGTGCCGTTGCCGAACTGGCCGAAAATGCCAGGGGCTATTGCGCCCTGCTGCGCGACCATATTGAAAAAGAAGACACTATCCTCTACCCACTCGCAGAGCGCATCTTGCCCGAAGCAGTACGGCCGGCCATGATCACGGCCTACGCCGCGGCCGAGGCGGCCAGTCCCGGGCTGGAGGCGACCTTCCGGCGCCTGGTCGAAGGGTACGAGGCCAAGCGGCTCGCCTGACCGCAACCGGCGCTCCACCAAAAAAACCAACAGCTCCTGGGGTCCCAAAGGCTGTTGGCGTTTGGGGCGGATTTCGCCAACGGCAACTTGCACCCGCAGGCGGGCCAGGCGAGGTTAGGCGAGGTCGACCATGTGAAGCAAAGAGAGGGGGTCCCACTCAGCTCCTGCCGGGCGGCTTCGGCCGCGATGTGGCTGGCGGGGTGACGAAGGCCGCGTCTCTAAGGCGTCCATCGAGACCTACGACACGCTGATGCCAGCGCGGGCCGGCCTCAACAGCCTTCCGGATGGTTTCCTTACATCCAACGAAGATAACCTCGCATTCGGCGCGAGTCAGCGCCGTGTAAACCCACGTCAAATCCAGTATACGTGACTTCAGACCGCCGAACCTATCGACCTGTCGATGTACGGGCACAATAACGCGTGGAAACTGTGACCCTTGCGCCTTATGACAGGTCACTGCGTAGCCGTGGTCGAGAATAGTGTCGCCAAAGACATCCGTCAGTAGTATCGGCACCTCGACATCGTCGATCAGTGCCATGCCGACGATGGGGGCTTCGCCTTCCTTGATCGATGGGGGAGCATCCAGCGCCTCGACGATGGTACCCACTGAGCCATTCGTGACCTCGCGCTCCCAGTCGTTCCGGGTGAAGATGATGCGGTCACCTTCCCGGAATTTCGTTGCTGCCGGGTTGCCGTTGAAGTCGCGGATACGAATGGGTCGACCGTAGGCATTAGTAGCTCTCTGACAGGCGACGTTGGCACTATCGACACCGGACATGCCGTTGTTGCGAATGGCGCAGATGATTTGCGTGCGCTCCTTGTCCTGCATATACAGCCCGAGAACCTTCGACATGATTTCCACGTTGCTGCATTGCTCGATTCGGACGCCCGGTACCCCCTTGGTCGGCCATGCCCCCTTGCGGATCTCAGCAGCGAAACTGGGGATGCCAGTGCTGCCGTCCTGTCGCTTGACCACGGTCAGGCTGACCTTAGGAACAGACGGAGTCACGACCAGCTTATGAAACACTAGCCCAGCGCCGATGGGTGGCAATTGGTAGGGGTCGCCGACCAGTACCATCCGGACGTTGTCCGGCAGGGTCTGAAATATCCGGTAAGCGGTCTTGAGGTCGAGCATCGAAGCCTCGTCGATCACGTAGTAGGTGTGGGCGCCGCGCTCGCCGATTATCTTCTCCGAGTTATTAAGAAACCCGGCAATGGTGTGGCTCTCCTTGCCGGTGGCCTCTCGCATGCGCTTTGCCGCCTTGCCGGCCAGTGCCATCTGCACGACGCCATACCCGACCTTCGCGAGCACGTAGTAGAGAGCCTCCAGCACGGTGGTCTTGCCGGTGCCAGCGCCGCCGGTGATGACACTGAACCGTTCGGCAACGCTCATGTGGACGGCGGCACGTTGCTCTGAAGTTAAGGTGACATCTTTCTCCGTCTCGTAGTCGTCAATCAGGGCGTCGATTCTGGCAACCGTTGTGCCGGCGAGCAGGGGCGACAACTGGGAATCGTTCTCGGACACGAACGCGACGATCCTGTTCGCCACGGTCGCCTCCATGACGTAGGGACCAACGGTCTGGTACAGCCCCTCGGGCGTGACTAAGTAGGAGCCGTTGGTCTTTGCCAGAGACATGGCGGCATCCATCAAGCGGTGGGATTTGGCGGTGTTACCGTTGACGAACAGAAGACGGCGCAATTTCTCCCGAACCTTCTCTGGGTGTGCCGCCGTGTCCTGTTTGCGAGTAATCGAGTACAGCGCTTCTTCGACAGCGCCCGACAGGCGGCGCGAGTCACCGGGCGCCAGCCCGAAAACCTGCGTGGCGAAGCGGTCAACCTTCTGCCAGTTCCCCTCATACGAGAGCAGGCGATAGGGATCGTCCTCCAGCATCTCCTTAGCCCTCTTCCCGTGGCGGTCGAGGAACTTCCGCGCCAGGATCGCGGGGAATCCGTGTTTTTGGAGGTATGAGATGAAGCGGCCGTTAGTATAGTGGCACCATGCATCCGCAAGCCGGACGGCCGCGTCATGAGTCAAGACTCTCTCCAACTCGGCGACGTTACCCTCGTCGAGGATGTCGTAGAGCTTATCGCGAAAGGCAATCCAGAGGTCATTGGCCTTCGATTCGCCGATGCCCCGGAACCGGTCGCTGTGCGCTAAAATCTCTCGGATGACCTTGCCGCTGCACGCGGTCATGGCCAGCTCGGTCGGCTCTACCTGTATCTCCGTCACGTCGTATGGTCCGCGCTTCTCGGTGACCTCGGTCGCGGCGCCTTTGACCTCCCAGAACTGGTAAGGCTCCGGCTTGAACCCGTTGAGCAGTTTCTGGGGAACTTTGACCTGCACACCCTCCCGAGCCAGTTTCTCGCCCCTCTCGTTGACGAGGTGACCATAGAAGATTATGCCACCGTAGCCAAACGGGTTGTCGGAGCGGACAGTGCGGATGTATACGGTGCCCGACCACGGAGTCATCGCGGCAGCCTCATTGTGTCGGTTAGGAATCGGTCGATCAGGCCGTAACGCTTCAGTGCGGCGTCTCTTACCTTCAGTTCCTCCCGCAGGTAAGCGTTCTCCTCCTCAAGCTCGTTGAGTCGCCGTCTGTCGGCGGCGCTGAGGCCGCCCTGAACGGGCGGCATGGCTGTTGAAGGGGCAATCCCCTCTGGGGCAGCCACCTCAGTGGAAACCGGCACGTCAGGCTCCCGCAGCCCGGCCGCGAGCATGTCACGGTCGAGGCCAAACAGTGCCTTGCTGATGTCGGGGTTCTGGTTGATGGCAGAACCAATTCCCAGCTCCTTGCTAATCTTCGACCGATTCAGCTTGTGCTCGATGACATCGCCGTTTTTGCGCCGAGACAGGTACGGAATAAGCTGCTCAAGGCTCTTGCCGTTCTGCCACCTACAGAAGGCCAAATAGTTCTCCTGCGCCTTATCCTTGTTGCTCTGCCACCCCATCATTAGCCTCCCTTTACGGCCTCAACGATGGCCCTCCATTTCTTGGGTGAGAGAATAACAACCGCGCCGCTGACGGTGTCGTCGTACACGAGCGCCCCCTTCTCGTTGAGCGTCAGGTAAGGCAGGTTTGAGTTTTCCGGAACTAACAGAATTGCTTCCAGGGCATCCCGTAAGTCTCCGGTGAACTCAAGCGCGCTCGGCTGGTTAGGAGGCATCATTGGCAACCGCAGGTTCTCGTCCGGGCCTTCGCTGATCGCAGCGGCGAGATCGAACCCGCCAACTTCCCTGGACTTCTCGCGGAGCTGCCTCTCCATCCACTCACAACTGCCCTCCGCCTGAATCCAGCGTTGAACAAGGTCAAGCACCCAACCTCTCGTTAGGTCGTCCTTAATCTGCATGGCGAGGTCGCGGTAGGACGGAGCTTCCTCCTTGCCCTTGTCCTGTACCTTTCTCTTTACTGTGACAGGCTTCTTTCGCTCGGTCTCCCGCTTCTGGACATAGTTCCGGTAGACATGCTCGAACTGCCCCTGGAACTCGACCCTGGTATTGCGGATGGTCTGTGTGGCTGGAGGAACTGCTCCCTCCCCGGTATCCGGGTCCTGGCAATACTTGCCGACTGACACCGGGTTGAGCGGCTTGGTGCCGTAAGACTCAATCGCGTCGCAGGCCTGCTTGATGTTCCTCAGTGATTCGGCTTGAGTGTCCGAGAGGCGCAAAATCCAGGTCTCGAAATACTGCTGTGATGTCTGAACTCTCTTTACATCGCCCATCTGTCATCTCCCTCCTTGCTGTCGGTGATCATGTTGCAGTTCACACCTTCCGCCAAAAGGTTGTCAACCGTCAGCCTTCCCTTCTTGGCGGCGCCGACCAATGCCCCAGCGAACTGGTTGACGTTGTCCCGTGTGGCCTCCGGCAAGGCCAATGGTGTCTCGCTGTCAAGGGCCTTCTGGATTGCCTCTGCGCCGATCAGGTCTTCAAGTGCATTGAACATTACCGACGCGCTGTGGACACGCGCACCGGCGGGGACGTCGAGCAACAGATGCTGGGAACCGTTCATACGCAGGAGCTTGTCAACGCCACGCTCAAGAAATCTGGCATGGTCTTCTGGAACTGCGATCCCTCGTACTCCCAGAATCCGGCTGCCTTCGACAATCCGACCGATGAGGCCGATGTCAGACGTCATCTCCTGGTCGACCTTCAGGTCGTCAGCCGTAAGCCCGATGTTCTCACCGAACGGCGCGACAAGCGCGGTTGTGTTGGTGCTGCCCTTCAATAGTTGATCAAGTTGGCCTTCGCACTCTTTGAGCATGATGTAGCGGTTGACCCATTCGGTTAACCTCGGAACCATGTCGTGGTTAAGATCATCGACGCGAGCCTCGTGGAGGCTTTTGTCGCTGATAAGCCTGTTCTTTTCGGTAGCCCCCTCGGCCTCGTCAATCTTGCATGTGAGGTCGGATATTTTAGTCCTCAGTTTCTTTCGCTCCCGCGCCTGGGCGCGCAGTTCCGCAAGCAGGATGTTCAAGACGAGCGTCTGCTCTTGGAGCAGGAACGCGGCCGTCCGGAAGTAGATACAGTTTCCGCATCCTCCCTGCACGGGGCCGAATTCAACATCAACCGCGTCCTTCCCGTCGCTTTGGCACTCGTAGACCCCTCCCTCATTACAGGCATCACCCTTGCCGCCCATCACGCATATCCCACCTTTGACAACCGAGAAGCAGGCGAAGTCCTCGGGGAGGTTCGCGACATGCTCCTGGAAGCGCGGCAGGCCGACAAAGGTGTTCTCTCGGTTCCACTCGCCCTTGGCGACCTTCTCGGCGAAGGTCGCCATAGCTGACTTGAAGTCGCCATTGACAATGGCCTCGATGATCTTCTCCCGGACATGCCATGGTTGCATCTTCAGGTAGCGATGCGTCATGGCCGGGGTAAGGTGGCCGGCCACAAACTCCTGTACGATGACGGGGTCGATGCCGATCTCAATCAACCGAGAGATGCCGGCGACGCGCAGGCAATGGATGTCGAACTTCGGTCTCCTCGAACTGACGCGTGGATCTGATGCATCCTTTTTGTTTCTCGGCAGGGTGAGGCTGACCGAACCGAATCCCTCTGACTTCAACCGGGCTTCCGTCTCCATGCAGAGCGCAATATAGGCATTGTCAATTTTTGCTTCGCTCACAGGCAGCGCCGCGACACGCAGCGCGCCGTTGCGCTCTACCTGTTTTTTGTCGCTTGGTTCGCGGAACAAGGGGATGAACCGGGGCATCCGTCCCGCGCAATCCCCGTCGGCGGAGACCTTGTCGGCGTCGCCACGAACGTCGGCGAAGGTGACCGGTTCGGGGGTCGGATCTTGTTCCATCACGTAGCGGTACTGGTACGCCAACACCTCGTAGACCCGTCGGAGCCAAAGACCATGCTGCCGAAGTTCTTTGTCGTCGCTAGCCAGCAGTTCGCTACCATCCGGCCATGGTAACTCGTAACCGCTCCTTCTCGTAGGGTTCCAGAGTTGGGTCTTATTGGTGCTGATGAACAGGCCAATATGCGCGGAGCTTCCCATGAAGTCGTCAGTCATCTGTTGAACCACGCCGGAAGGTCTTCCGTAGCGCTGCAGGTGAGTCTGGCCGTCTTCGTAGGTGTAGTGGCGCAAGGGGTGGGTGTTGTCAACCATCTTGAAGGGTTCAGGGTCGAACACCTTCTCGTCCATAAGTCCCTGGTCGAGCCAACGAACCGACTTCTTGCGCAGCGGCAGCAACAGCAGGATGGCCAGCGCTGTCCAGCGCGATGGGCACCAGGTTCCTTTGGCATCGAAATCTTCCGTGCGAAACTGGGTCCTCGCCCAGGCGAAGGTCGGCACACCGTGTTCGTTGAGGTCAAGAAGTACCTCGATCATCTTTTCGTGGATGAGCGTGGAGGTGCGGGAGCGGTGGGTTTTATTGCCCCTGTTGTTACACTTAAAGGGGGCATTGATCAGTTCGAAGGGATTAGTTACGCCTTCCCGATACCATGGATATTCGGGTATAGAGACAACGTTCTTGAGACGCTTGAACAGGCTGGCCGCTTGGGACCACCTTTTTTGTGGGGCGTTGCCGTCTCTAGCGTCTTTGTTGACCTGCTTTCTGCAGTATGCGGCGAATGTGTCCGGATTTTTTGGGTTGTGTGGATTGAGCAAGTCTAGTGGAGTGATGTCCCACGGCGATTCGAAGCGGGGGAGCGCCCAATCGCAAAGGGATTTCACTTGTTGCGCAATCATCTTGATGCCCGCACTACTGCTTTTGAAGGCGGCGTCCGCGAAATTGCACCATTCTTCCGGATACCCCTGTTCGATGAACCATTGCGGGTGCCACATTCTCCTTTCAACGTCAACGCGGATGGCAATGTGGGATTCGAACGGCGAAAGGTCAAATGTCGGGAGATCGTTTTCCTCGCCGTATTCGTGAAGCATCCTCCGTAACTTTTTCAGGTTTGGATTGTTAGCATTTGAAAGCCAACCCCATTGATCCCTCAGGTCGGTGGGGATGTCTCTAGGCTCACGGATGGTCGATGAAACGAGCATGCGGCGAAATCTTTCACTTGAGCTAGCGAACCATCGGTCAAAAGGCTTCATCCATCCAAGCTCGCGGATGCGCCTGACAGAGTCCCCGCCAAGGTTTCGTGGCGGCAAAAGCAGGCCTTTTTCGGCGAGTACGAGCAAGCACATACAGGCAGAGAACGGCACGGACAAAATTGTGCGTACCTTTTCGCCTGTCATTTCCTCTTCAGAGTGGACGCTAAAGCCCCACTTGGCCAAAAGTTCCAGTTCGTCTCCACGCAGGCCGTCGCGAAGTGTATTGTAGTTCACCTTGCGATTGAAAAGATCAGCCTTACGTTTCCCTGGGCCCAGGAAGCGCTCGCCAGTCAGATCCATCTCGGCCAGGTTCCAGAGGTTTTGGAGGAATGTTTCAAGTGGCATGGAACCGTCTAGCCTATCCCAGCGCACGAACAGAAGCCTTGCTGAAGGGACTTCATCCGGAACCCCAAAGGTCGGGTAGGGGTAAATGTTGGCGTCATGCTTCCACGCGGTCAACCACTCATCCGCCAGGTATTCGCTGAACTGGTCTGGGGTCTTTCCATCATTCTGCCAACACTTCAACATTCGTACGACGGACACTAATCCACTCCTCATCCACTCGCTTTGCTGCAACGAGGGGATATCTTGGAGGTTGAAGAAAATACGAGGGTACTTCCCCTTTAATGCGAGTTCAATATTCCTTCGCATATCCCACAGCACCCACTCACGGATGCTAGTATCGATGACCCCCTGAATTGTGTCGAGCAGGCTTTGGGTGCTGGTTTTCTCGGCCAGTATGTAAATGGTTGAATCGTCGTTGTTGAATAGGACATCCTTGCCAGACCAGAACCCCTTGGAGCGCCCCAGTCCTTCAGTGCCCCTCCGTATGTTGACTTGAGTGAATTCAGACATTATTACTCCTTGATTTACCTGCTTTTCTGGACATGGTGCACAAACTGCAACATCTTCCGACGGAGTTGCGGATTCATCCACTCGTCAGGCCAATTGAGCTTTGGCGTGCCGGGCATGATGAGGAACTGGATGTCCTCGTCGGAGTAGCCCTGCGACTTGAGATACTGCGTTGTCAGTAGCTTTTGGGCGGTTGCAGCGGAAAGCTTGAAGTAAACCTCGGTAGACTCTGTGCTTCCATGATGCATCATCATTTTCGTGAACGTCAGGTCAAACATGAGGACGGATGCGCAGTACCAGCCGTAGAAGTGGCGCAGGGAGTGCATACCGAGACCTTTCCCGCGCAGATCGACTGCGTGCCTTGTGGCGAGTCGCTCAAGCAGATTCCGCCATAACGACTCTAGCGAACCATAGCTCAATGGTTCACCATAGTTCTCAGGAGTGATGTTGATGAACAGCCACGGATGTTTCCGTTCCAGCCAGCCCGCCGGCATCGGTTCTTTTGTGTTCCAATTTTGGAGCAGGCATTCGTTGCGGTACCTTTCGTAAACATCCTGTGCTCGGGCGCCGACTCGCGGATCAAGCCACCATATGTAGTGGACGTCATAGTGTCTTCCGAGGAAGTCCTCGCCAAACACGTTGGCACCGTCGCTCTCACCAAAGGTCATTCCCTTGAACCCCACATAGAGTACGTCCTTGTCGCCGTAAGTGCAGCGCGGCCGCAGATTGCGGAGTGGATGGGTTTTTGGTAGATGTTCGTTGCGCCATTTCTTCTCGAAACACTCCATCCGAGTGCCATGCTGGACGATGTTGTTAACGTCCGTCCACTCGGTCATGCCGTCCTCTGGGTCTTCAAGGCGGACACGGAGTTCCCCCCATTCAGTCTGCTGCTCGATGTCGGTTCGGAAAAGGTGCAGCGGTTCGCTTTTGCGTAAGCCGCCGCCGGCCATGAGCAGCAGAAGCAGTTCGTCTCTGGGGTTGTTCACGCATTCGAGCAGCTTAAACAGGTGAACTATCGGGAACGCCTTCTTCGTCTTGGGCTTTTTGCTTTGCCGGCGCCTGTGCTCGTATGGCCGCGCAACATGAACCTTGTGTTTCTCTTTCTCATGAGTACGGGAGGGGTGCAGATGTACGAGGGGGTCCAAATTCTTCTTGCGCTTGAAGTCCTGGTAGATCTCCCAGGCGCTCATGAATTGCTTTTCGGAGGGGTTCAGTCGTTGCGCCCCGTGGAAGGTCGCCTGCCATTTGTCGAACGCGTTGATTACCTCCATATACCTTCTGATGGTGTCTTCGAGCGGCGTATTTTTCCAGTTGAGGCGCAGGCCTTTCAGGTACTGGAGGTGAGGTTTGTCGGTCGTGCAGTAGTGGTCAGTGCCATACCTTTTGGCGTCAATGAAAGATGCGATAAGCCCTTCTCGGGCGCGCTCGTCAAAGCCACCCTGGTGGAATCGCGCCATCGTGAACGCGTAGAGGTGTTCGAGCGCACGAACGTGTAGCCTGAGATTGCTAGGCCCCATCCCTCCATCCACCAGGTGGTATATCCACTGGTTGATGATATAGCCCGGCTGGCCGTCTTCGAGCAGCACGATAGGCGTTGCAACAAGACCCTTGTGTCCCTGGATGTGCACCGTGATCTGCCGGTACCACTTTCCCTTCGCTGTCAATTCCATCCCGAACCCTTTCTGATCCCCGCCGGCAATCTCTTAGCCCATATTTCGGTAGATAGTATAGATACGGATACAACTTAATGTCAAACGGAAAAATCCCCCGGAAGTCCCAGGGGAGTCTTTAAAGGAAGATTTTAGGCAAAAATTGGGAGTTTTCGGTATGCTGGGTAGGGTACGGGTAACAGTATGCCGACCGGTTCCACCATGCCAAGGAGGAGGATGTCCTGTTCCAGGCGCTGGTGAAAAACGGGATGCCGGCCGCCAACAGCCCGATAGCAGCCATGCTTCTCGAGCACGACCAGGGGCGCGCGCTGGTAAAGGCCATGGAGCGTGCCGCCCATGGAGCACTGGCCGGAGAGGCTGATCAGGCGAGAGTCGTCGTCGACAACGCCTTGCAGTACGTGGCGTTACTACGGGAGCATATCGAAAAGGAAGACGGGATACTGTACCCCCTGGCCGAGCGGACCATCCCTGCAGCGCTGCGCAGCGAGATCATCCGCGGCTATCAGGTCGCCGAGTCCCAGGTGCCCGGCGATTTCACCCAACGTTACGAAGCGCTGGTCGCCGCGAGTGAGGATATTGCACATCGGCTCGCCGCCTGACCGGTCTTGAAAAAAGAGCAATAATCTTCTACAGTCATTGGAAAAACAGGTACGACCACTTCAGCACTTTTGTTGGAGTGGTCGTTTCGTTATGGGAGTCTGCATGGTTGTGTCGTTTAGTAAATGGGTTGTACGGGCGTTCCTGGCTGTCCTGGTAGTAACCGCGGCCTGGCTGCCGCCACCCGCAGAGGCGGTCACGATGCCGGAAAAACTGGTCTACAGCCTCAGCTGGATGGGTATTCCGGTCGGCACCGCCACCCAGGAGATCGTGGAGGCCGGTTGCACGCGTAAGATTGTTTCCCACGCCCGGTCCAATGACTGGCTCTCCTCGTTCTATCCGGTCGACGACCGGACCGAGAGCCATCTGGCCGTAACAAACGGGCCGTTTCCCGGCGAATCCCTCTACTACCGGATGCTGTTCAAGGAGGGGAAGCGGACCCGCGACCGGGAGATCACCTTTGATCAGGCGCGACGGATCGGCCGGTTCCACGACCGGATCGGTGGCGAAAAGGTGGACGTGCCGATCGTGGAGCATACGTTCGACATCTATGCCAGTTTCTATTATGTCCGCTATCAGCCGCTGGAGCCGGGGACGTCGTTCATGATCCATGTGCTTGACGGCAAGGAGTTGCGCCATATCGAGGTGAAGGTGTTGAAGCGGGAGCGGATCAAGGTGCCGGCCGGTGAGTTCGACACTATTAAGGTGAAGCCGCTGGTAAAGCCGGAAGGGGTCTTCGAAGGAAAGGGGGGGGCGATCATCTGGCTGACGGACGACGCCCGCCGCATTCCGGTCAAGGCGGAGACCAAGGTGCGGGTGGGGAGCGTGACGGCGGTGCTGACCGGCGGGAGTTACTGAAATCCCGGGTAACTTTCAGTTCACAGCCGTTGCCCGGCATAAGCCCTCCCACCTCTCCTTAACTTAAGGGGAGGAGAGTTCATTCCCCCTCTTAAGTTAAGAGGGGGCCAGGGGGAGTTATGCTGCAGTCTGACAATGTAGGAGAAGCAACAACCTGCCGTTTCCGAGATATTCCCTCCTTTTCGAAATTTCCCTGAAGCAAATGCCCGGTTGTGTCGAATCAATGAGTTAGTCTGATCTCAATCCGGAGTTGGCGGATGAAGCGTTTGCTGGGAACACAGCACGGTTTTACCATGGTGGAAATGCTGATAGCGATCCTCCTGATGACGGTCGGATTGCTGGCGGTCCTCACCATGCAGGACGTTGCCATAAACGCCAATTCCATTTCCATGAAACTCACGGTGGCCACGTCCCTTGCCCAGGAGGCGCTTGAAGATATTCTGTCCTGGGACCCTGATACGCATGCCGACCTGAAGACATCTACCGCGAATGCGGTTTATGATCTTGACCCCAACACATCAGCAACTTCAATCGCTGTTCCTGGCGCCGGCAGCTACAATGCAAGGTATACCACCACGGTTGGTCCGGCCAGCGGCATTCCGGATGGGATCACCAGGATTGTCGTCACCGTGACCGGGGGTGGGAGAAGCATTACGGTCAGCGGCTTCAAGAGGACGGTATGACGGTATGACGGTATGATGCACTCTGCGCGAAGGACGTCAGGCTTCACCCTGGTGGAGATCCTGGTCGTTATGACGATCTTCGGCATCGTTATCGGTGCGGTCTATTCTCTCTATCTGACCCACCAGAAGACCGCCTACATCCAGGAAGACCTTGTCGACCTCCAGCAGAACCTGAGAATCGCCATGGACAGCATTACCAGGGACATGAGGATGGCGGGGATGCTGGTCCCGTTGGGAACCAATCCTCTGGCCAACGGTTCGCTCAACAACTATTCGACGAGCGTGCAGATCAATACGGCATCCGCTGCCGGCCAGTTCGCCCGGGTCGCCAGGAGCAAGACCACGGCAGCCTTCAGCACGTTCAGCACAAGTGTTGACGCACCTGAATCCGTTGACGGACTGGCTGGCGCCGGCGACACCGTATACATCCGACTCATCCGCCCCACCAACCGGAGCAATCCGATGAGCCCGGACGACTATCTCGTGATCGACGCCAGCAGCAACCGGAACGGGCCGACCGTTGCGATGAAGAAGCCCGATGGGGGGACCTTTTCAGCGGGGATCGGCATCGATGCCGGCGACATCATCGCCCTGGCCGGGCGGATCCCTCCGTTGGCACCCCCTCCGGCCGGTTGCGATTCCATCGTCTACTCCCTGATCCCCTGTTCGGATGCCCCCTCCCTGAAATGCCTCAACAGGGCCGTCAATGGGACGCAGGACGAGATTGCCGGTAACATTTCCTCGCTCCGTTTCAGCTACCTCTACGATGATGGGACCGAGAACAAGAATCCTTCCGACCCTGCCACCATCAGGAGCGTGCGGGTTACCATCACCGGCCGGACCGCAGCGACCTCGACCCTCTCCGAAGGGCCGAAGACGCGTCAGATCACCTCGGTCACCAAGCTGCGGAACAAGAGATAACCGTCTTATGGGACAGCCCAGGCGCACCATAGGTTCCGGCCCGCTATCGAGGGTCGACAACGAGCAGGGGGCGGCACTCATCATTGTGCTCCTGATGCTCCTGCTGCTGATCATACTCGGCACAACGCTGTTCACCTCGTCCGTTTCCGAGCTCAAGGTCGCCGGCAACTACCGGAACAACCTGGAAACGTTTTTTGCAGCCGATGCGGCGGTCGAGTTCGCCGTGACCTACAGTGCAATCTATACGTCCCTCTACGGAACGGCGACAACATGGCCGGCCCCGGGGCAGGGAAAGGTTCTGGATGGCTCCTTTGCGGCTACCGGAGCCAACACCGATCCCTATCGGGACTATAACCAGATTACCATCCCCGGTACCAGTGACCGGGCGCAGATCAAGGTCGAACTGGTCAAGAGCCGCGGCAACCCGCCACCCGGTTACGGTTTCCAGGAGGATGCCGGGATAGGTGGAGGGGGTGGGTTCAGATCCAACCTGCTTGCCGTTTCTGTCATTGCCAATGGTCCGAACAATGCGCGGACGGATATTGAGACCGGCGTAGCGCGGATGGTGCCGCCATGAATGATGCCGATAGTATCTTCGGGAGCAGTATCACCGGAAACGAGGTTAGCATGCGTGTCCTGTTTTCAGTACTCATGTTCGGGTTTGTTTTCGTAGCCGGCTCATTTCCGGTGTTCGCGGAAGGGGGCTTGAAGCCAGTGGAAAAATATGACCCCGCAATACTGTACCCGGGGGCGTATACCCCGGAATTTCTCTTTTACAAGAATCCCAGGGGAATGATCTGGCTGCCGTGGTCAAAGACTGATTTTTCGCGGAAGGTAAGCTGTGCCGGTGCCCTGAAACGGCTCAAGAAGAGAGGGGTCTGGAAAGGGCACCTGAAGCCGGACGGGTCGTGCGGCCCAGTTGCCGAGCCATCCGACTGGGCGGTCGGCAACTGGCTCAATTATTATCAGAGCAGCAGGCCGAGAAACAGGCAGTAACTCGTAGGGGATACAGCCATGCACAAGACGATCGTTGCAGTTGGTACGTTGGCAATAGCACTCTTTTCCACTTCACCGGCGCTGGCCGCGCCGGACCAGTACCCCGGTGATGCCGCCATATACGGCTCGGCAGGCACCTATCAGCCCAACGTCCTCATCATCGTCGACAATTCCGGCAGCATGAGCTCTTCGGTCCCGGTGGAATCCTACAATCCCTCCACAACGTATACCCAGTCCAACAAATGCGGCTCCACCGGCAGCAGCACGTGTAACGCCAATGCCATTTATAATGAAAACGATGACGACTACGTACAGCTGAACAGCAGCATCAACAACATCACCACCTCCTGCAACTCGGTCAATCCGCAGAACATCCTGCAGACAACGGGGGTGTACAATGGCAGGACCCTGAACAACAGTGGTACCACCTGTGCATCCAGCGGCACCAGCCAGTATTTCACGGGTAACTACGTCAATTACCTCTACTCCATGACCATGAAACCCAAGATCGACATCGCCAAGACGGCGATAAAGAATCTGATCTCCACCACTACCGGGGTAAAGTTCGGGCTGATGACCTTCCATTATACAAGCGGTTCCGGGGTCTCTGCGGCGCAGGGGGCGCAGTTCCTCAGCGCCACTGTTTCCGGGGCGCAGTACGTCACCACCGTCAAGAAGATGAACGACATCTTCACCGGTACCACAGCCAACCGTGCTGCACTGCTTGCCGCCGTCGACACCATTACCCCGATTGGATACACCCCCCTTGCAGAATCACTCTTCGAAGCGATGCGCTATTATGCCGGCGAGGCAAGCGCCTTCGGCAACACGATCGGGATTACGTCCGGCAAGTACGTCTCGCCGGTCGAGGTCGCCTGCCAGAAGAACTACGTGCTCTTCGTCACCGACGGCATGGCAACCGGCGATGACGATGCCGTGCTGAAAACCATCTGCACCAACGGCGATTGCGACGGCGACGGGATCGAGCCGAACGACCTGAACCATTCCCTGGACGACGTTGCCAAGGCGCTGAATCTCGGCCCCAAACAGGTGGTCACCTATACCGTAGGGTTCGGCCTGTCCGGTGCCGATTCCGTTGCGATCGCTCTTTTGCAGCGGGCCGCCGATGCCTCCCACGGGAAGGGGAAGTACTACGATGCCGGGTCCGAGCAGGAGCTGAAGAATTCGTTTTCCCAGGTCATGGGGACCGTGACGGCGATCGATACCACGTTCGGTGCCGCTTCGGTCCCGGCCAGCCCGGAAAACAGGACGTATGCCGGCAGCAGGCTGTACATGCCCTTTTTCAAGACCGACAACAGTGCATTCTGGAACGGCAACCTGAAAAAATATGGCCTTTCGTCAGGAAACAACCCCAATGTCATCGACATCAATGGAGTTCAGGCCACATACACCGATCTGAACAATGACGGTATTGACGACATCTCGCTCACCGCTCTTCCCGCCGGAGCCGAAAACGGGACCATAAAAAGCACGGTAACTTCGTACTGGAGCAGTGCCGCCGACGGCAGCCACGCCGACAAGGGGGGGGCAGGCGCAGTGCTGCAGGCAACGGTGGCCAATACCCGGACCCTCTATACCGTCCTTCCTACCGGCAACAGCAAGGTAACGTTCAACTTGTCGAACATCAACGCAACCATGCTCGGGGTGGCGGACAATGCTGAGCGGGACAAGGTCGTCAACTTCATGTACGGCCAGGACGTGGACGACAGCGACAAGGACGGCAATACGACGGAAAACCGCGCCTGGATGCTGGGGGATCCGCTCCACGCAAAGCCGCTGGCCGTCAGCTACGCCTCGTACAGCTTCACCACGACCAACGAGGCCAACTGCTCGGTCAACAAGTCGGTCCTCTTTACCAGCAGCAACGACGGCGTGCTTCACGCCTTCAGGGATTGCGACGGCGTCGAGCTCTGGGGGTTCATCCCGCCGGATATCCTCGGGAACCTCAACTCCCTGAGGACCGCCGGCAGCCATGTTACGCTGCTCGATGCGACGCCACGGGCCTACATCTACGACGCCAACAGCAACGGCACCATCGAGAGCGGCGACAGGGTCATCCTGCTCTTCGGCAGCAGACGAGGGGGGGGGAGTCGCTTCCGGCACGGCGACCGGTTCCTACTATGCCCTGGATGTATCCGACCCTTCCGCCCCCCAGTTCCTCTGGCGCATTTCCAACAGCTCGCCAACATCGGGTTCTCCCGCGACCCCGGTGTACGCCGAACTGGCCGAGAGCTGGAGCGAACCGAAGATCGTCAAGATGCGGATCGGCAGCAGCGACAAGATAGCCATGGTGATCGGTGCCGGGTATGACAACCTGAACGAGGATGGCCGCTATGGTGCCATCCAGACCTTTGCGGGTACCGGCGTTGTTCCGGCCGCTGCCAATGCCGAGGGGGCGACGACGAGCAGCGGGACTGCCGCTCCGGCAAACCCCAAGGGACGGGGAGTGTACGTTGTGGAAGTGGCAACCCTGAGCGGCGGGGTCCCGAGTTTCACCAACAGCGGCACCAAGATCGGGGGATTCACCTACGGTGCGACCGCCCCCTATTCCGGGATGACCTTTTCCTTCCCCTCGGAAATCGCGGCACTGGACCTGAGAGGGAACGGCTATGCGGAGCGGCTGTATGCTGCCGATGTCGGCGGGAACATCTGGCGGTTCGATGTGGCTGACCCGGCCCCGGCGAACTGGACCGCCCGCAAGCTCTTCGGTGCCAATCCGGGCTCCGGCGGGGCGTCGGATACGGGACGGAAAATATTCTACAAGCCGTCGGTCGTGTCCGAGCTCGGCTATAAGGTACTGTATTTCGGCACTGGAGACCGGGAGCACCCGTTGAACACGGCAGTCGTAGACCGGGTCTATGCCCTGATCGACCGGGATCAGACGTCCACGGTAACGGAAAGCACCCTGATGGATGTCACCGCTGACCAGCTCCAGACCACGACGATCGCTTCCGGTGCCGGCTCGGTCGCCGACCTCCTGAGCAAGCTGAATGCCACTACGAACTACGGCTGGTACATCAAGCTCGACCAGAACAGCGGCGAAAAGGTGCTGAGTGCTCCCCTGGTATTCAACAAGGTTGCCTATTTCACCACCTATGCACCCGGCTCGTCGGTAACCGTCGAAGCCTGCCAGCCGAACCTGGGAACCGCCAGAATGTATGCCCTGAGCTACAAGACCGGCGAGGCGGCGATGAACTACGACACCTCGAATGACAGCACCACGACCACCAACCTGCGGGCAAAATCCGGGGCAGGAATTCTGCTGCGGAACGACAGGGTGAAAACGACAGGCTCCGGTATCCCCCCTGGCGTATCCACCCTGATCACCCCCGGGGGTGGCGTCACTCTCTGGACCGGCATGCAGAAGCAGGGTACCGTAAAGGGCGGGAGCATCATACCGCTCTATTGGCGGCAGAAATAGGACGACGGCTGTAACGTGGTTTGTGACGGGATGGGTATGGATAGAGTGCTGAGACGCCAGCGTGAATATGATAGAAGCGGATTTTCGCTGATTGAACTCGTGGTTGTCGTGGCCATCATTGGCATCCTGCTGGCCGTGGCACTGCCGCCATTCCTAAGCTGGCGAAAAACGCTCAGCTACCGGCAGACTGCTCGCGGGATTCAGTCGATGCTCAAAGATGCGAAGTCGCTGAGCATCACCAGGAACCTGCAGCATATGGTCGTCATTGAACCGGGCACCAGTCGCTACACGCTGCAACCGGGCAACCGTGCGTACAATACGCCGGCAGCCGGATGGGGTGCCGCTCTGCAGACGGTGACGACTCCGTCCGGCGTCACCATCCGGAGCAGGAGCGACGGCACGTCATCGGACAACGTCTATATCCAGTTCAATCCGAATGGAACCGTCAGGCTGAAGGCACCGGACGGCACAGGGAGCGACGGTAATGTCACCGTCAACGACGGGACGTCGGTAATATTCTGCATCACCGTGTCGGAATCGGGGCGGATCAGGATGGAGAAGAGACCGTGATCCCGCCTGAAGTGCCGTTCCACCGGACTGCTGCTAGCGCCTCTCCAAGGCATAGCCCGCGCATTTCTTTTCTGCCGCCATCATAAGATCCATCATTTCCCGGGACGAGCCGGGCTGTTCAGCGTTGATCAACTGACGCTCCATGCACTGTTCGTAACTCCGGTATCGTTCCTTTTCTACAACCTTCACGGCTCGGGTCTCACCGCCTGGCCGGGGTCCCGACTGCCGGCCTGCAGCCGTTTTCTTCTTTTTCGGCTGGAGGATCTTTTCGGTCCTCGTTTCTGCCTGTTCATTCTCCCCGTTCTCCTGCTGCCAGGAAAAGTCTGTCCGTCGTTCCGGGGTGTCGGTGAAAAAGACCGTGCCGTCGGGGGATTTGCTCCGGTAAACCACCGTCGGAGGGACCTCTTTTTTGGGAGGAGGTTCTCCCTCCTGGCCTGCGTCATCCGTCAGGTCGTCGTTGCTGTCAGAGTCCTTTGCCAATGCTTTCGACTCCGCCTTGCCGCTAGTGGGCTCCCGGGCTTCAACTGCTCCCTGGGCGGGACTACCTGCCTTGGTTGCATCCTCCTGTCTTGAGAGCACAAAACCGTTCTTGTAGAACTCGATGCCGAATTCGTTCAGTTGCGGAAGCTTGCTCGTGTGGCAGCCATCGCATTGCATCTTGTACTTGCGGCTGAATGCCGACATGGCAGAGGCCGTGCCGGCTGAGCAGAAGAAGGCCAGGATTGCCAGGATCGTCAACCAACCAGTAGTAGTGCTGCGCATGGTACCTCGCTCCGGAAATCGGCTTTGTAGTATCGGTATGTGTCGTGTTACTCCGACGCACAATCGCCCCCTCTTACGGTAAGAGGGGGGAGGGGGAGTTATGTCCGTTGATGTAACCCCTCCCGACCTCCCCTTATCCTAAGGGGAGGAGAAAGTCCAGCATGAGTTGAATCATTGAAAAATTCCTCTTTGCAGCGAACCACATTTCCCTTCTTGCTGGACTAGACCAGCCCGCTCAGCATCTTGAGGCCGGTGGCAATCAAGAGGCAGGCGAACAGTTTTTTCAACCGGGAGACCGGCAGACGGTGGGACAGGCGGGCACCGGGGGGGGCGGTCAGGTAACTCATGCCGGCAACCCCGATCAGGGCCGGAAGGTAGATGAAGCCGAAAGAGTGGGAAGGAAGCCCGTTCGCTGTCATACCGTTCAGGATGTAGCCGAGCGCACCGGAAAGGGCAATGGGAAAGCCGATGGCTGCCGAGGTGCCGATGGCGCCGTACACGGAGACGTTGCACCAGATCAGGAGCGGCACCGACATGCTGCCACCGCCGATGCCCACCAGGCTGGAGACGGCGCCGATGAAGGTCCCCGCACCGAAGAGTGCCATTCCTCCGGGAAGCTGGCGGGTCGGTTTCGGACGGAAGTCCAGGAGCATCTGCACGGCCACGAAAAAGGTGAAACCGACGAAAAAAACCTTGAGGAAGCCGGTAGAGAGGCTGGCGGCCACCCAAGAGCCGGCCAGCGTACCGACCAGGATTCCCGGAGTGATCAGGCGGACCACCTGCCAGTTCACCATCCCCTTGCCGTGGTGGGTCCGGAAGCTGGCTATCGAGGTGAAGACGATGGTCGCCAGCGATGTTCCCAGGGCCAGGTGGAGGATGTGCTGGGGAGGGAACTGCTGGGCCGTGAAGGTGAAGGTGAGCATCGGCACGATGAGTATCCCGCCGCCTACTCCGAGGAGTCCTGCCATGATGCCGGCGAACGCGCCGAGTATACAGTAGGTTAGCCAAATAATGACCATCATCACCCTCCTGGTCCGCATCATAGCTTTCCGACTCCTGGGGCACAAGTTGAAATTGCCGGTGCGCCGGGTATGCTTGATCTTTGGAAATGAATACGATCCGTGAGGCGACAATGGTCCGCTGCATCCTTATTGCCGCCGTCAAGCCGGCATGAACTTTCTCTGTCACCTGTACCTTTCCGATAACGACCCGGAACTCCAGGTCGGCAACCTGATGGGCGATTTCGTCAAGGGCCCCCTTGCCGGCCGCTTTCCGGCCGGTATCGAGCAGGGACTGAGGCTCCACCGCTGGATCGACAGCGCGGCAAATCGTGACCGTTCCTTTCTGGAGAGCCGGGAGCGACTCGATCCGTGCTTCGGGCTGTACCGGGGGGTCCTGGTCGACCTGTTCTACGATCATTTCCTGGCAACAGAATGGCAGGCATACCATCCGCGTACCTTTGAAACGTTTCTCGACGATGCCTTTGCTACGGCCCGGGACCATAGCGCCGTCATGCCCGACCGGTTTCTTAAGCTCCTGCCGGTAATCTTTACCGAACTGATCCCCTCGTACCGTGAGGTGGCCGGGATCGACAGAGCCCTGCAGCGGATGGCGGCGCGGCGCAAACGGCCCAGCCCGCTCGGGAGCGGCGTTCGGGAACTGGTGCGGCACTACGGCGAGCTGCAGGCCGATTTTCGTTCGTTCCTCCCCCGGATGACCGGCCAGGTGGCCGCGTTGCTGGCTGATGCCCGGGGCGGCATTCACCGTTGACAGGGGGGGGCTGACGGTGTATGAAGACGGGCATCAAAAAAGGAACATCGTTCGTATATTTCGTGTACAGGAGGAGTCTGCATGAAAGCTGCTTTGCTTGACGGTTTTGGTGGCCTGGAGGTGCTGAAGGTCGGTGAGGTGGCCAGGCCGGTCCCCGGCGAAGGACAGGTGCTGATCAAGGTGCACGCCACATCCATCAACCGCCCCGATCTGGTGCAACGGGAAGGGAAATATCCGCCTCCTCCGGGCGATTCGGACATTCTCGGTCTGGAAGTGGCCGGGACCGTCGAAGAGCTTGGAGCCGGAGTGACCGGCTGGCAGATGGGGGCACGGGTCATCTCCCTGGTGGGTGGCGGCGGCTATGCCGAGTACGCCGTGGCCTACGCCAGCCACCTGATGCCCATCCCGGACAGCATGAGCTATGAGGAGGCGGCCTGCGTCTGCGAGTCCTACATCACCGCCTTTTCCAACATCTTCATGATCGGCGGGCTGCAGGACAACAACAGCGTCATCATCCACGGCGGCGGCGGCGGGGTGGCCAATGCCGGCATCCAGCTCTGCAAGGCCCTGGTCCCCAATACGCGGATCATCGTCACCGCCCACCCGAGCAAGATCGAGCGGGTCAAGCAACTGGGCGCCGACCTGGTGATCGACTTCACCCAGACCCCTGACTTTTCAGAGGCGGTCAAGGAGTTCACCAACAAGAAGGGGGTGGACGTGATCCTCGACCATGTGGGAGCCAAATACCTGGCGCCCAACATGAACTCCCTGGGCTATGCCGGGCGCCTCGTCATCATCGGCGTCGTCAGCGGCATCAAGGCCGAACTGAACCTGGCCCTGATGATGGTCAAGCGCCAGCAGATCATCGGCTCGGTACTCCGTTCCCGGCCGGTCAAGGACAAGGGGGCGATCGTGGCCGAGTTCACGAAGACGGCCCTGCCCAAATTCGCCGATCGGACCATCGTGCCGATCATCGAAAAGGTCTTCCCCCTCGACCAGGTGGCGGATGCTCATCGGATGATGGAGGAGGACAAGCATTTCGGCAAGATTGTGCTGAAGGTCGCGTAACAGGCGGAACAGGTCGGTTGTCAAATCCCCCTGCCGCAGCGTGCGGCAGGGGGGTTTTTTTGTGCGCGGTGGGTAGGGGGCATCATAACGTGCTGTATATTCGGCGTCTACCTGTTGAAATACCCATCCGAGAGCGTTTTCAGGAACGTCACGATGTTATCCACCTGGGGCCGCGGGAACATGCCGAGTGTGGCGCGATTTTGATCCACTTCCGGCGGTGGGAACATGCCGGCCATGCCGTTGCAGCCGCCCATGCCCCCCCCTCCGCCTATGCAGCCGGTATCCATCATGGCGCGCCAGTGGTAGAAGAAGACGATCTCCTCCAGGGACTTGAAGTAGCCGTTGTGCCCGTAGGACTTCACAAAATCATTCGAAGGGCGCAGGTCCACGTTGCGCAGCGTAGGCACCTTGTGCTTGCCCATTTCCGGTCCGTAGACCTCGGGCGGATGCCCGGCACTCTTCAGATAGCCACCAAGGCCGTGGTCCACCCATTGTTTCCCACCAGGATTCCATGCCTTCGGCATTGTGTAGAAGGGGTTGGCCGGATTCTTCGGTGTGCCGATGTTGTCGTAGCCGAAGTCGGTGAAGAGCGGATAGCCGTTTGGGCCGGGTTGAAGGGTGTGGCAGGAAGCGCAGTTCGCGCGGGTGGGGTCGTTGTAGACCGCCAGTCCCTGGAGCTCAGTGTCGGTAAGCCCGAAGCCGCGGAATGCGGTCCAGCGGTTCGGGTCGGAACCTCCGCCGGAGCAACCCATGGCGCCACCCATGCCGCCACCCATGCCGCCGGTGCCGCACTTGATCTTGGTGACATCCTTGCCCGCGGCTGTGGCATTGTCCCAGAACATGTCGAACTTCGAGGTGAAGGAGTTGACCTCGGCGCTCCTCTCGTAGGCCGCCACGGAGCGGCCGATTTTCTCGTACACACCATTCACATCCTTGGCGCAGTCAAGAGAGCCGGCGCCCCACACTTCCTCGAAGAGGCCGGCATAGCCCGATTTCCTGACCTTGTTGCAGAGGACCCGGGCGTTGGCGATGGCCTGCTCCAGCGGGTTCAGGTATGGTCCCTGGGCCTGCTCGGCCAACGGATCTCCGAGGACCATGCCCGTGGCCCGTCCGTCCCAAAACATGCCGCCGAACCACCCTTCCTCGGCCTGGTCAAAATGGAGTACAGGGCTGTCGCCGGCATAGGCGGAGGTGGGGGGCTTCCGGTTGCCGAAACGGTTGGGAATCGCTCCCTCGTAGACGGCACCGCCCGCGTTGACGGCGGAATCGGGGCCGGTGAAGCCGGTCTCCGGAGCATGGCAGACGGCGCAGGACTGGGTGCCGTTTGCGGAGAGCCCAGTGTCGAAGAAGAGGTTTTTCCCGAGGGTCTCCTTGGGAGACAGGTCTGCCGCCGAAGCGGCCATGGTGGCTCCCAGCAGGAAAATGCCCGCCAGAGTCGTTGTTTTCGTCATGTCCATGCCAATTCTCCTTTCAGTATGGTGAGTGGCCCAATATGTTCAATTTATTGAGCGGCCTGCTTTCATGTGGCAGGACGAAAAGACGACAAAAACAGTTGGCTTTGCCCAAAAAGCCGAAAGGGCCTGAGAAGAGGCCCTTTCTAACGTCGATGTTCGGGACGGTCTGTCCGTGTGACAGATCGTCCCGATTGTGTGAATGTTGTGGCGGTTGCTTTTGTGTAATTATAATTTATTTATTATAATTCTATTTCATGACAAACTAAGTGCAAGTGGTTCGTGAAATTATTTTCTCGAAGAGAAGCCGCAATCCAGCACAGCCGGGGCATTTCATCTCTGGGACATCCATGATAAGCATGTCAATGGTGAAAACGGGAGAGGCAATGGGGGTCAGGAGAGGAACGTGCTTTTCAGTATGGTAAGAGAATGAGCGGCTTAAACATGGTGTCCACCATTGCCAGCCAACCTCAGGGCAGGACGATCGGCACTTTTCGGACACTGTCCCCAGTTGCCCGCCCGATCTCTCCTGGTATCATTTCCCCATGAACCTCATCTGGTTACAGCGCCTTATCATAGGCCGTGCCGCCTTGATCTGCACCTTCCTGCTGCTTCTGCTCGTGCTGCCCGCCTGCTCGCGGGCGCAAGGATCCGAACTCCTGTCGCTGGAGCTGACGGTGCGCCTGCTGCCGGACGAACAGCGGCTGACCGGGACTGCCATTGCAACCCTGCCGGCAGGTCCCGAAGCGCAGGTCGTTTTCGGCCTCGCACCCCAGGTCCGGGTCGAGGGGGTGCGAAGCGGCTCCTCGACGCTCAGGCACACGCTGATGGACGGACTCCTCACCGTCACCCTGCCGGCGGCCGACCGGGAGAGGCAGATGACCATCGCTTACGCAGGCCGTTTTGCCGACCCGGTTCCCGAGCGGATCGTCTCCTTCGAGAACCCAACCTACGGCGTCAGCGGTGTCATCACTCCCCAGGGGACCTACCTGAGCAACGCTGCCGGCTGGTACCCGCAGCCGGTTGCCGACCTCCAGCGCCTGACCGTGCGGATCGCTGCTCCGCCGGGAACGGAGGCGATCACCCAGGGGGAGCGGACCGCCCACACCAGCGATGCCCGGGAGACCTCATCCACCTGGACCGTCTCCCGGCCCGACGGACCGTTGGCCCTGTCGGCCGGTCCGTATCGGGTCCATGAACGACAGGAGGGTAGAACGGTCCTCTACACCTACTTCCTGCCGGACAACGAGCCGCTCTCCGGCCGCTACCTTGAAGCGGTTGCCGGCTACCTGCGCCTCTACCAGGGGCTCTTCGGCCCCTATCCCTTCCCCAAGTTCGCGGTTGTGGAGAACTTCCTCCCCACCGGCTACGGCTTCCCCTCCTATACCCTGCTGGGGAGCGGCGTCATCCGCCTTCCGTTCATCCTGGAGAGCAGCCTTCCCCACGAACTGGCCCACTGCTGGTGGGGGAACGGCGTGCGGGTGGACCTGTCACAGGGGAATTGGAGCGAGGGGCTTGCTACTTATCTGGCGGACTACCTGGTGCTGGAGCGAAAAAGTGCGAGGGAGGCCCGGGAGTACCGGCAGCGCCTGGTGAGCGATTACGCCACCCTGGTTGGCCCCGGCCAGGATTTCCCGCTGCGGGCCTTCCTCAGGCGGGCCGACCCGGCCTCCCGCGCCATTGGCTATGGCAAGGCGGCCATGCTCTTTCACATGATCCGCCGCACCATCGGCGATGAGGCATTTTTCAAGGCACTGCACCAGGTGGTCGAGACCAGTCTCTTCCGGACCGCCTCGTGGAATGACCTGGTGGCTGCCTTCAGCCGGGTCGGCGGGCGCGACCTTGCCCCCTTTGTCGCCCCGTGGCTCGACCGGCCCGGCGGGCCGGAACTGGCCCTGGAAAACGTGACTGTGGCAGCCGGCGATGCCCGCTGGAGGGTGACCGGCATGGTGCGACAGACGCCGGCATACCCGGGGCTCGACGTTACCATGGCGCTGGAGACGGACCAGGGGGGCATCCGCCGGCAACTTCCCCTGACCGGGGAGGCAACCCCCTTTAGCCTGGAGGTAACGGCCCGGCCCCGGCAGTTGCAGCTCGACCCGGATGCCGACCTCTTCCGGGTTGTGCCGGCAGCGGAGCTGCCGCCAACCGTCAACCGGCTCAAAGGGGCAAAGGGCCTGACGGTGATCCTGGCTGGCGGTCACCGCCCGGACGAAGCGCTCAAGACCCTTCTGGCCTCGCTGGGGCAGGCAAGGGCGGCCGTTGTGGGTGAAGACACATTGGGCGGGCGCCTCCCTGACGGAGACCTCCTGATCTACGGCCTGCCGGGGCGTTCGGACCTGCTCGGCGGGCTCCCGGATGACCTCTCGCTGGCAGGCGACGGCTTCACCGTGGGAGGGGTCCGCTACGACACTCCGGCCGATGCCCTGCTGCTCGTGACGCCACATCCCCGTGCCGCAGCCAAGGTCAGGGGGCTGTTCGTCCCCCGCTCTCCGGAGGCTGCCCGATTGGCGGTGCCCAAGGTCACCCATTACGGGCGCTACGGCCTGCTGGTGTTCCGGGGCGGGGAAAACCGCTACAAGGGGGTCGGCATGGCGCCTCCGGGGAGCACGGTCGTCACCCTGCCGGCCGGCGAAGCGCCATGAAACCGAGGGTACTGTGGGGATCGGTCGTCGTAGTCCTGCTGGTGGGGAGACGTGAGAGGTCTAGGACATGTTTTTCGACGAAATCAAGGGCGAGGAGGGTGGTCAGTTCGGAGCAACGGCTATAAAAAAGCCGCGCCCGGCAGGGGTGCGGCTTTCAACTGGCTATGCCGGCGGTGGTCCGAATCCCTCCTGGACCTCGTCGAACCTTATCCCGGCGACAAACGTGCCATCTTCCAGACAGGTGATGTGGACGACCGTCCCTCGTATTGCCAGTAACTGCTCGTCTTCCAGCGCTATTTCCATCTCCATGACCGAATCGACTTCCAGCTTCTGATACACTTCCATGCCAACGCCGACCCTGCTGATGTTTATGGTGCGTCCCATGGAGACGGGGGTTTTCTGCTCCTCTCCCTCCCTGTTTACGTAGGCGGTCAGGTAAAGCTTGCTGACCCGTGGAAAGGCCCGGCGCTGTATTTCCTCTGAGCACATAGAACAGGCTCCTCTTCATTGTGAATTAAAAAACACTATACCATAAATTGTCTGTTTCGGAACTAAAAAGGCCCGCACTGGCGGGCCTGACGGATTACACAATGAGCGGTCAGCGGAGCCAGCCGGCCAGGTTGCCGGCCAGTCGCAGGTTCGCTTCGTCGAGAAAGCGGTTCTGGAACATGGCATCGTCGCCGAAGATTGCGAACCGCCCCTTGCCACGCGAGCCCGCTACCAGCACACCGAATGCCTGGACCGCATCCCCTTGTGAAGGTTTGCCGTCCCCGTCCATGTCGATCCAGGACCTGTCGCTGCTCGCGGCGATAATGCCGCTGTTGCTGTCGGTATTCATCAGCGCCCAGCAGCCATAGACGGAGAACTGCTCCAGGCCCGCCGTCAGCGGGTGCTTTGAAAGGTTCTTCACGCTGAAATTGCGCAGGTCGTTGTTGACCCTGTTGGCTTGCTCGGAAATCGGCCGGTTGGTGAAATCCACTTCAATACGGTGCAGCAGGTCGGCCATTGGCGGACCGATATGGAGCATGACCGCCAGCCGTCCCCCCTGTTCCACATAACGAATGATCCGGTCGATCTCTAGCGGCGAGTACGAACCGAAGGCGCCGGAGATGATCAGGGCATCGCTCTGGGCAAGAATGTCGTCGGTGAGCTGACCGTCGGCCGCTGCCACCTGCCAGCCAGCGTCGTGGAAGACCCGTGCCAGCCCGGAAAGATTGAGCGGTCCATCCTTGTCGACGATGAACCGTTGGCCGTGTCCCTGGTCGAAAAGTACCCTGGGGCTTTCCGCAGCAAAGGCGCGGGGAGCCAGCGTGGTCAGGATGAGGGCGGCAAGCAATACGGATAAGACCCTTGAGACGTGCATCGGTTCGCTCCCCTTTTTATGTGGCGTTTGCAACAATATTGCAGGTCGCAAAGAAAGTCAATGCGGTTCTTTTGGTCCTGTTTGTCCCTGTTCTGTCGTTTGTAGATTGAAGGATCGCCCCGTACGCAAAAAAGCCTGCAAATGCAGGCCTTTTTGCGGAACGAATTACGGGGATGGGACTCAGCTGCCGACTCAGTCAGCTTCGGAAATCTGCACCGGATCGCACAGGCTGCCGGATTCATGTGCCTTTGCGCCGCACCGTCGACACACGGCTGTCGGGTTTGCTGAAAACGCCCTGATTTCGTTGGCGTCATTCAGTTCGCAAATTCTGGCTCCTTCGCTACCTTTCATGATTCAACACCTCCTTGAGGTGAATCGTTAATTCTGCTGGTATTTATATTGAATCACAGTTGGTACAGATTTGCAAATGGTCACGTCGTGAATCGTGCTTTCAACAAGGGCAGCATCTGGTGTAATCTGCGGAAGCGCTGCCTGCACGGATAACCTCAACTGCCGTTATCGGGATACTTTCTCGGAATGCCATGATCGACGCTGTCCGCCATCATTACGAGCACCATGTCTATCCGCACTACGGCCTCCTGGCCTCGGTGCGGCGGTGCGACACCTATGCCCTGAATCTTTCGGCCCTGTGGGGGGCGTTCAACGGCTGCCTTCCTCCCCGTGAGGCCGGGCGGATACTCCTGGCCGGGTGCGGCAGTTTTTCCCCCTATCCCACGTCCCTGGCCAACCCGGAGAGCGAGATCGTTGCCGTTGACCTTTCCCGGCGCTCCTTGCAGCGGGCTCGTCTCCATGCCCTGCTGCACGGCTGCCGGAACATCCGCTACCAGGCGGGGGACCTGCTTGATCCCCTCGTGGCGCCGGGCCCCTTTGGTTTCATCGACTGTTTCGGCGTTCTGCACCACCTGCCGGATCCCCGGGCCGGGCTGCGGGCTCTGGCGGACAGACTCGCACCGGGGGGGATAGTCCGGGTCATGGTCTACAGCCGGGGTGCCCGGCGGGAGATCGAGGCGGCCCGCCGCGCCCTGAGGTTGGCGGGGATCAACGATGTCGGCGCTCTGCAGCGCCTGCTCCGACGGGCACCTCCGGGGTCGAGGCTTACCACGGTCGTGGAGGAGACAGCGGATGCCGTTTCCCCGGCCGGTCTTGCCGATGCCTTTCTCCACCCCAGGGTCTGCACCTTCCGGGTTGACGACCTCATTGCCCTGGTGGATGATGCCGGTCTGACGCCGCTTCGCTTCGCCCATGCCGGGGCGCTGCCTGACCCGGAGGAGGAACTGGAACGCCTCCGGGGGCTGGAGAGGGAAGGGGCTCTGGATCACAATTTTCTGCTCTACCTGGGAAAGAGGGGGGGCGGCACGGCCTGCCATGTTGAAGACGGGCTGCTCGTGCTGAACCCGGTGATTGCCGCTGCCCTTGCCACCCCCCGTATCCGGCCGCTTACGGTTGCTCCCCGGCTCGGTTGTCCCAACCCTCCGCTCGACCGGGCCACCCGCCGCTTTCTCCGGCGCTTTAGAGAGCCGGTACCCGTCTCGTCCCTCACCGGACCGGAGTTCGCCCTGGCCGGAGAGTTTGTCCGCGCTCTCTTCCTGCTGGTGGTTAATCCCTAATCATCATCGCAATGTCGGTCATGGCCACGATGCCGCCAACCGCCCCGCCGGTCATATGCGCGGTATCGCTCCTCTCCGGGAAAGTCGTCCGTGCAGACAGTCCTGGCGCGCGTTCCCACGAGCACGCCGTTTCGGTAGATCTTCCTGATGACGGTCCGGCAGTCATCGTCGCCGCGAGACGCTACGGTGACCGGTCGCCAGTCGACCGTCCGGGGGGCCGGATAGTAGACCGGGGTGACGACCGGTGCGATCTCCCGCACCCTGGTGGTGGTTACGTACGGATCGACGTTCAGGTTGATGCTGAAGCTGACGTTGTCCCTGGCCGAGGCGGTTCCGGCCCCGAGAAGAAGAACTGCTGCTGCGAGAACGACTCGTTTCATGGTGTGTGCTCCTTTCGTGCTGTTTGAACCGAGCCTACCCCGGAAGAGCGGCGTTCGCTACGGACATCCATCGTCATGCGCCCCGATGTCGGGTGCAAAACGGCCCATGTCGGGTCGACAATGGCCCGATATGGCGTTGACATCGGCGATTTTGCCGTGTAATACACAGGTGCTTTCAAAATGCACGTCGAAGGAGTGGCTGCCATGATTACCCATATCGTACTGTTCAAACTTGCCGAGCCGACACCGGCCACTATGACCAAGGCAAAGGAACTCCTCCTCAGCATGGAGGGGAAGGTCCCCATGCTTCGCCACCTGGAGGTCGGGGTGGATCTGCTCCGTTCCGAGCGCTCCTATGACCTGGCCCTGTACACGAAGTTCGACTCCATGGACGACCTGAAGGCGTACCAGGTGGACCCGTACCACGGGGGAACGGTTGCTCCGTACATGAAATCGATCAGCTCGTCGGTAGCTGTCGCAGATTACGAATCGTAAGGAGAGAAGAGAATGTCTGCTGAACTCTGTCCCTGTGGATCACAACAGGGGTATGCCGAGTGTTGCGAACCGTTCATTGTCGGTCAGCGGCAGGTGGAAACTGCCGAACAGCTCATGCGTTCCCGCTATACCGCCTATGTGAAGGGGAGCGTCGACTACCTGTATGAAACCACCCACCCGGACCATCGCAAAGGGTACGATCACGAGGGGACGCGGGAGTGGTCGCAAAAATCCAACTGGCAGGGGCTGGAGATCGTCAGCAGCCAGGGTGGACCTGACGACAGCATCGGCCTAGTGGAATTCATCGCCCGTTATCTGGACGGCGATACCGAATATGCCCACCACGAAGAGGGAACGTTCCGGAAAAAGGACGGCATCTGGTACTTCGTCGACGGCCGGATGGTCCGTCCCAAACCGATCACGAGCGACAAGGTCGGGCGGAATGAGCCCTGCCCCTGCGGAAGCGGGGCCAAGTACAAGAAGTGCTGCGGCAAGTAGCTGCAGCCCGCTGAAAAACAAAAGGCCTGTTCATCGCAATGAACAGGCCTTTTGTGCACATACCTCCGGCGTCACTCCCCCAGCCTGCCGGTGGTCCAGTCGAGGTTGGTCCGGGCCGTCAGATAGTCCCGCCTGGCCCGTGCCAGGTTGCTCTGGGCCTGGAGCAGGTTCAACTGGGCGTCGTCCACCTCCAGCCGGATCTTTACCCCGTACTCATACCCTTTTTCGGCCATCTGCAACAGTCGTTCGGCCTGCCGTACCGTGCCGGCCAGCGCGGTCACGATCTCTCCTGCCTCCCGGACACCGTTGATCGCGTTGCGCACCTCCAGGGAGACCGCGTCCAGCAGCTTCTGCTCCTCGATCCGCTTCGTGGCCAGGTCGCTCCGGGCCTGCTGGACCCTGCCGTCGGTCTTGAAGCCGTCGAAAAACGGGAACGAGAGATAGACGCCGACAGTCCAGGCAGCGCCGTCGTTCCCGAAGCTGGCGACGTCAAGTTGGTGCCAGCCGACCCCCCCCTTCAGATCGAGGCGCGGTTTGTTTTCGGCAGCGGCGATGGTCACCAACTCAGAGTAGATACCGAGCCTATGGCGGAGATCGACCAGTTCCGGGCGGTTGTCGCGGGCAATCTGCAGGACCTCCTCGAACGCCGGCGGGGGCGCAACGGTCATGTCGAGGCTGCCGACGGCATCGACCGCTTCTCCCTCGATCCCCAGCAGGAAACTCAACTGGTCGCGGTTGGTCTTGATCAGGTTTTCCGTCCTGATCACCTCGGGCCGGGCGTTCTGCACCGAGACATCGGCGGCCAGTACGTCGTAGTCGGTCGCCACCCCTGCTGCGAATTTCTTGTGGGCTTCGTCGCTGTGCCGCTTCTTCTGCTCCAGGTTTTCCATGGCAAAGCGGTGCAGCTCCTTGGCCAGCAGGAGGTTGTAGAATGCAACAGAAACATCCCGCTCCGTCCCCTGGCGGGCCAGCCTGAGTTGTTCGCCCGCGGTTTTCAGCCCTTCCTCGGCGGCGCGGATGGCGGCGCTCACCTTTCCCCAGGTATAGAGCGGCTGGGAGAGGGAGAGATCGACGACCCTGCTGTACTGTTCCGCGGCCGTGCCGAAGAACATCTGCTGGCTCTCATCCCTGGCTACGCTGGCGGAGCCGGTCAGGGTAAGCTGGGGTAGGGCCGCGGAGCGCTCCTCCACATACCGTCCCTGCACCGACTGGCCGTACTGGTGCGCCTTTTTGATATCCTTGTTGTTCTCCCGGGCGATCTGCAGCGCCTGGTCCAGGGTCAATACCCGTTGTTCCGCTGCTGCTGTCGGACGTGGTAACCCGATCAGAGAGCAGATGCCGAGAAAGCCCAGGGCGACTATAGCAGCGTAGGTGGCGGGCTTGCTGGTGTTCCGCCCTGTTGTGCCATTCCGTTTCAAGTTGTTGCGCATCTTCATCTCCCGAACCTCATAACGCCCCCTCACCCCCTCTTATCTTCAGAGGGGGAACGAAACCTCCTCCCCTTACGGTAAGGGAGGCCGGGAGGGGTTATCGACCTACCTTGTTCATACATGGACCAGCAGTCCCCGGCGCCACCCCCGCACCGAATTGATCAGCCAGAGCTCCTCCGCCTGTTCCAGGTCGAGGGGGTAGAGGATCTCCTCGGCGATCTCGCCCCGTTCCAGGAGCTCTTCTCGTAGCGTCCCGGGCAGGAGCCCACTGGCCAGGGGCGGGGTGACGAGGCGTCCAGCGAGCTTCAGCACCAGGTTGTGGTAGCTCCCTTCGGTCAGCTCTCCCCGCTCGTTGAGGAACAGTACCTCGTCCGCTTCGGAATGCGTCGAGCGTGCCCGTTCGAACGGGTCGCGGCGGGTGGTCTTGTGGAAGCGAAACGGGTCTGTCGACGACACCCGCTCTCCGGCCACGGCCACCCTGAGCGGCCTGGCTGGATCATCCGCCACCAGCGGCTCGGAGGAGACCTCCAGGCCGCCGTCACGCTCCAGCAGCAGCCGCACCTTGCGGCACCCCTCGACTGACCCGGCGCGGGTGGCGAGAAGATGGCGGGTTGCCGCGTCGTCGAACATAAAGCCGAAGCGGGCCGCCGAGGCTGCCATACGGGTTAGATGCCGCTCCAGCAGGCTGTACTCGTGGTTTTCCAGCCGCAGGGTTTCGATGATCCGGAACGGGGCAGCCGGCTGCAGGAGGAAGTCGCCCTTGGTCAGGCACTCCTGGTATTCGGCAGCCGGGGCCGCGTCCCAGGTGATGCCGCTCCCCACCCCCAGGGTCAGTCCGTTGCTTTCCCGGTCCAGGACCAGGGTGCGGATGGCCACGGAAAACAGCGCCTCCCCGCCGGGGGAGACATAGCCGATGGCGCCGCAGTACGGGCCGCGCGGCATTGTCTCCAGATCGCGGATGATCTCCATGGCCCGCCGCTTGGGGGCGCCGGTGACCGAGCCGCAGGGGAACAGGGCGCGGAAGAGTTCGGTGAGCCCAATGCCCTGCCGGAGCCGGGCCGTGACCGTGGAGGTCATCTGGTGCACGGTCGGGTAGCTCTCCAGGTCGAAGAGCGAGGCGACCCGGACACTGCCGGTCTCGGCCACGATCCCCAGGTCGTTGCGGAGCAGGTCGACGATCATCAGGTTCTCGGCCCGTTCCTTGGGGCTCGCCCGCAGCCGGTCCACGGCCTCCCGGTCCTCGGCCGGCCACCTGCCGCGCTGCGCCGTCCCTTTCATGGGGCGGGTGGTGACGATCCCATCCCGCAGGGCAAAGAACAGTTCGGGCGAGGCGGAGAGGAGAAGGAAGCGCCCGGTGTCCAGCAGGGCGCAGAAGGGGGCCTGCTGTCCCTGGCAGATCAGCTGGTAGAGGCCGAGCGGCGCGCCGTTATAGCGGCCGCGAAGCGCAAAGGTGTAATTCGCCTGGTAGCAGTCGCCGGCGGCAATCAGCTCCCTGACCCGTTCTACGGCCGTCTCGTACTGCTTGGGGTCCAGGTCCGGCGTCAGCGGGATCGCTTCCTCGGTCGCGGCCGGCAGCCCTTCGCCCGCCGTGCAGGGGAACCGTTCCCGGTAGCAGGCGAACCAGGCCAGCGGCATTCCCGCTGCCGTTGGCAGCCTGGGGAGGTCACGGTTCAGTCCGTGGGCCGCCTCGTACGACACGAAGCCGACCGCATGTTCGCCCCGGGCTGCTGCCTGCTCCACGGCTGTCAGGACCCCGGCCACCCGGTCGGGATCGTCGGTCGCGATGGTTCTCGTGTGGCCGCTGAATCGCCACGAGTTGCCGAAGCCGCCTGCGCCGAACGCGTCCAGAAGTACGGTCGGGGCCGGTTCAGACATGCTTTCCCCATCTGCGCTTCAGCCAGCCGCTCAGGTCGTCCATGTAGGTGTACATGACCGGCACCACCAGTAACGTCAGGAGGGTAGAGGTGAGCAGGCCGCCGACCACGGCCCGGGCCATGGGAGCACGTCCCTCGCCGCCGGCGCCGATGCCGAAGAACAGCGGCAGCATGCCGAAGATCATTGCCAGGGTGGTCATGATGATCGGCCGCAGCCGCGTCCTGCCGGCCAGGATCACCGCGTCGCGCCGCGGCAGGTTGTTCCGCCGCCTGAGCACCTTGGCATAGTCCACCAGGAGGATCGCGTTCTTGGTCACCAGCCCCATCAGCATGATCAGGCCGATGAGGGACATGATGTTCACCGTGTCGCCGGTCAGCTTCAGCATGCCGGCCATCCCCACGATGGAGAGGGGGAGCGACAGCATGATGGCCAGCGGTTCGAAGAACGATTCGAACTGCGCCGCCAGGATGAGGTAGACGAAGACCACGGCCAGGAGCAACGATTCCCCCATGTAGCCGAACGACTCGGCCATGTCCTCCGCCTCGCCGGAGAGGCTCACTGAATACCCCGGCGGCATGTTGATCCGTTTCGCCGCGGCCTCCACATGTTTGGCTGCCGTGCCGATCGGGAGGTCGTCCAGGTTGGCGGAGACCGTCACCTGGCGGGCCAGGTCGCGGCGGTTGATCTCGGTCGGGCTTGTGGCAACACTGGTCGTGACCAGGCTGGCCAAGGGCACCAGCGTGGTGCCGCCGCTGGCGTCCGGCACCGACACCTTCAGGTCACTCACCTGGCCGGGGTTGTGGCGCAGCGCTTCCGGCAGCCGCACCCGCACATCGACCGCATCCCCATCCTCGTCCTCGTAGGTGGAGATCGCCTCGCCCCCCACCAGCCGGCTCACGGAGGCGACGATGTCATTGGTGGTCACCCCGGCGGAGAGCGCCTTGTCCCGGTCCACCCGCAGCCGGTATTCGGGGACGTCGTGCTCCAGGGTAACGGCGAGATCCTTGACCCCCGGCACCCGGTACAGCTCTTCCTTCAGCCGCTGGCCGAGCCGCTTCAGGGTCTGCAGATCGTCCCCCTTCAGGTTCACGTTCAGCGGCTTCTGTGCCCCGCCGATCTGTCCCACCTCCTCGATGGAGAAGGTGATCCCCGCGATCCGCTCGAACCGTTGCCGCACCAGCCGCTGCAGTTCGAACTGTCCCCGTGTGCGTTCCTTCCTCTCCTTCAGTTTCAGGTAGATCAGGCCGTCCCGCACCGTGCCGCTGTCCCCGGCGCCGATGGTGGCGTAGGTGTGGTCGATCTCCGGGATGTCCCTGACCGCGACCAGGGCCGCTGCGAGCCGGTCCTCGGTCTCGGCCATGGAGGCGTCCGGTGCGGTCTTGAAGGAGATCTGGAATTCCCCCCGGTCTTCCTTGGACATGAAGGACGATTCCAGGGTGCCGAAGATGACAATGCCGCCGACAAAGGCGCCAACGGCGGCGAGCATCATGGTCTTGCGGTGATCCAGCGCCCAGCCGATGGCCGTGGGGTAGTGGCCGGCCAGTCTGTCGAACCAGGCGTTGAAACTCTCCAGCCAGCGGGCCAGCCCCTTCCGTTTTCCCTGGAGATGGATGGACGGATCGTGCCAGCGCGAGGAGAGCATCGGGTCCAGGGTGAAGGAGACGAACAGCGAGACCAGGACGGCAAAGGCGACGCTGATGCCGAACTGGTAGAAGAAGCGGCCGACGATCCCCCGCATGAAGGCCACCGGCACGAAGACGGCAACGATCGACATGGTGGTGGCGAATACCGCCAGGCCGATCTCGGCGGTGCCGAAACGGGACGCCTCCATATGGTCCTTCCCCAGCTCCAGGTGGCGGACAATGTTCTCCCGCACCACGATGGCGTCGTCGATCAGCATGCCGATGGCCAGCGACAGGGCCATCAGGGTCATGACGTTCAGGGTCATCCCCATGGCGTTCATGACGATAAAGGCGGAGATGACCGAGATCGGGAGGGTTATGCCGGTGATCACCGTGGAGCGCCAGGAGTTGATGAAGCAGAAGACGATGAGCACCGTCAGGATGCCGCCGATGATCAGGGTCTCCTCCACGTCGGCCAGCGACTCGCGGGTCATGATGGTACCGTCGCGGACCATGGAAAGGGTGACCCCGGGGGGGAGTTCCTGCTGCACCTTGGCCATCATCCGTTTCACCGTGTCGACCAGCGCGACCTCGTTGCCGCCGGACTGCTTGTAGATGTCGAGGCCGATGGCCGGCTGGCCGTTCACCAGCGCCAGCTTGCGCCGCTCCTCGATCCCGTCGCTGACCCTTGCCATCTCCCCCAGGGTAATGGGGCGGTCGCCCCGCCGGGCAACGGCCATGCGGCGGTACTCTTCGGCCCGGTCCGGCTTCCCCTCGATCCGCATCGGATACTCGGCGGTTCCCCGGGTGAGACGCCCCAGGGGGGTGTTGGTGTTCTCGGAGCGGATGCCGTTCACCACGTCGTTGACCCCGAGTCCCAGGCTGTCCAGCCGCACCGGGTCAAGTTCCACCCGGATCTCCCGCTTCTGCCCCCCTACCATGTCAACCTTGCCGACGCCGGCCACGCTCTCGAACCGTTTCTTGATCCGTTTTTCCACCAGGGTGGTCAGCTCCCGGGGGGAGAGGCTGTTCGATTGCACCGCCAGGGCCGCCACTGGCGCGGCATTGAAGTCGAGCTTCTGGATGATCGGCTCTTCTATCCCCTGGGGCAGGGTGCCGCGGATGGAGCCGATTTTGGCCCGCACCTCCTGGGCGCAATCGTTCACCTTCTGCTCGAGTTGGAACTGCACCATCACCGTGGACACCCCTTCGCGGGAGGTGGAGAAGACGTGCTTGACCCCGGCGATCTGGTTCACCGACTCCTCGATCCGCTTGGAGATCTCCCGTTCCACCGTCTCCGGCGAGGCGCCGGGAAAGGTGGTCACCACCGAGATCAGCGGGAATTCCACGGTGGGGAACATCTCGACCCCCAGCCGTTTGAAGGAGAAGATGCCGAGCACCACGAGGGCAAGCATCATCACCGTGGCAAAGATGGGACGTTTGATGGACAGATCTGAGAGGATCATGGTTTTTTCCTAAGGCAGTTTCACCACGAAGGCACGAAGAACACAAAGAAAGGCGGAAAACAATGAACAGAGACAGGATTGAGGGAACGGTTCTGTCTAACCCCTGAATCGTCTCTGATTATCCCTTTGAAAAGGTTCTTTTTCTCTTCGTGCCCTTGGTGTCTTAGTGGTGGAATCGATTCTTATATTCCCGGCCGGTTGACGGTCACCCTGTCGCCATCCTTCAGGGTGAAGCCGCCGCGGATGGCGTAGGTTTCACCTGCCTTCAGACCGGAGGTGATCTCCACCTGGTCGCCGCTGACGATGCCGGTGGTGACCGCTCTGAGCCTCGCGCTGTCGCCGTTCACGACGAAGACGGACCCTTTGCCGGTCTGCATGTCCCAGGAGGTGAGGGCGGCGCGGGGGAGCTGCACGACGTCGGTCCGGCGGCCGGTGATGATCTTCCCCTTGGCAAAGAGCCCCCCCTTGAGGGTTTCCGGCGTGTTCGGCACCTCGGCAATGACTTTCAGGGAGCGGTCGGCGGCTGTCAGTTCCGGGTTGACGAACGAGACCCGGCCGGTGAAGGTGCGGCCCGGAAGGGCATCGACGCTGAATTCCAGCGGCTGTCCCACCTTGACCCGGGCGGCGTCGGCCGACGGCACGGCAACGGTCAGGTTGAGGAGCCGGTTGTCGACGATCCTGAAGATCGGCTTGGCAGCGGCCGCGTCACTGGCCAGGTCCCCCACGTTGACGTCGCGCAGCGCCACTACGCCGTCCAGCGGGGATGTCACCTGCGCCTTGGCCTGGCGGGCCCTGGTCTGGCGTCCTTCCTCTTCGGCCGCCCTCAACTGGGCGCGGGCCGCGTCGACCCTGGCCCTGGCCGCTTCGGTCTCGCTGTGGGCATCGTCCACCGTCTGCTGGGTGGCAAGCCCCGCCTCCTTCAGCTTCAGCGCCCTGGCCTGCTCCCGCTCGGCCCTGGTCGCCGTAACCTGGGCCTGGGCCAGCCCTGCCCGGGCAGACTCCACCCCGGCCTCGGCCCGCTTCACCAGTGCCTCGGTCTCGGCGATGTCGATCCGGGCCAGCGGCTGCCCCTTGCGCACCCGTACCCATTCGGTGACAAAGACCTGCTTGACCAGCCCCGGGATCTGGGTCTTCACATCGGCCCAGAACTTGGGCTCCAGGCTGCCGGTCACCTCGATCCCTTCGGTCAGGGGAGTTCCGGCGACCACCCCGGTCTCGACCGCCACGGGCGGCTTTTGGGCCGCTTTCCCGGCGGATTGGTCGTTCCTGCTGCAGCCGGAGACCCCGGCCAGGGTTGCGACGATGAGTGCACTGCAGATGAGTAGGTTCATGTGCTGGCTCCTGCGGCAAGGCCGTCGAGAATCAGATTGAGCACCCGGATCAGGCCGTCCCGGTCAATGCGCGGGGTGACCCGACAGAGCTGTTCTTCCATTGCGGTATTGAGACCGCTGATGACTGCCCACGCCATGTCTCCGGGGGGGGCCGGGCGCAGTTCGCCCTTGGCCACCCCTTCGGCCGCCATCCCTTCCAGTATCCCCAGCATCCGGTCGTAGAACAGGTCCAGGTCATAGAGAGGGGCGCCCTGCGGCGGGCCGAAGTAAATGGCGTAGAGGAGGCGGACGATGGCGAGGTTTTCCGTGACGCTGTCGAACAGCCCCAGGCAGAAACGGAGCATCCTCTCCCGTGCCGTGCCGGGGGTGTCGATGGTCACCGCCACCTGATGGTCGAAGATGCCGTACGCCTTCTCCATGATGGCCAGGTAGAGCCCTTCCTTGTTCTTGAAATAGTAGTAGAGGACCGGTTTGGTGACCCCGGCCGCCTCGACGATCTCCCGGACCGCCGTCGCCGAGTAGCCCTGGGTGATAAAGAGCTGCAGCGCCGCCGTCATCAGACGTTCGGCTGCGGCCGGGCTCTCCTGCGGAATTGCTTGCCGGGGTTTGTTCATGTGTGGGTCTCGCTCATTCAGGTGATTTCAACCTAGAAAAAGCAGTTGTCCTCGAAACGCACGAAAAACATGAACTAAATCAGTAAAATCATTTGTACTACCTGTTTGGTGAATTGCTGATCTGTTGCAATGCTTTATTTTTCGTGTGTTTTCGTGTCGTTCGTGGACCTGAAAGCCGTTTTTAGGTTCAATAGCAGGGTGACCGGCGGGCCGGCCGATCCGGATCGGCTTATACCTACCGGTAGGTATAATATTTGCCGGCAGAGGTCAACTGAAATTTATGGCCAACAGTCTCGTTGCATGCCGGATAGGAAGGAATTGCATTTTTATTGGCAACTTTATATAGTGACTGAATTCTGTTGGAGCAGTGAGGCAGGCATGATACGCAAGATACTGACCTATCCGGACCCCGAGTTGAAGAAGAAGTCGGCGCCGGTCACGGTCATCAACGACAAGATCAGGGAGCTGGTGGCCGACATGGCCGAGACCATGTACGACGCGCCGGGCGTGGGGCTGGCCGCTCCCCAGATCGGGGTGCACCAGCGGATAATCGTCATCGACGTGGCCGGGAAGGATGAGGCGCCCGACCTGATCGTGGCCATCAACCCGGTCATCGTCCATGCCGAAGGGGAAGAGTACGAGGAGGAGGGGTGCCTGTCGGTCCCCAAGTACTCGGCCAATGTCCGGCGCCATGCCCGGGTGGTGGTAAAAGCCCTCAACCTGGAAGGGGAAGAGGTCACCTGGAAGGCGGACGAGCTCCTGGCCATCGCGTTCCAGCACGAGATCGACCACCTGGACGGCATCCTCTTCATCGACCACATTTCCCCCCTGAAGCGGGAGATCTTCCGCCGCAAGTACCGCCGGACCATGGACGAACAGGAGGGTGGCCGCTGATGGCGCCGCTCCGCATCGTGTTCATGGGGACCCCCCAGTTTGCCTGCCCGACCCTGCAGATGTTGATCGACCGGGGGGAGCGGGTGGTGGCGGTGGTGACCCAGCCGGACCGGCCCAAGGGGCGTGGGCAGCAGACCCAGGCACCGCCGGTGAAAGAGCTGGCCGTACGGCACGGCATCCCGGTCCTGCAGCCGCTGAAGGTGCGGGCGCCCGAGGTGATCGAAGAGATCCGGGCACTGGCGCCGGACCTGATCGTGGTGGTCGCCTTTGGCCAGATCCTCCCCAAGGCGCTCCTGGAGATCCCACCCTTTGGGTGCATCAACGTCCATGCCTCGCTCCTTCCCCGTTACCGGGGGGCGGCACCGATCAACTGGGCGATCATCAACGGCGAAAGCGAAGCCGGGGTCACCACCATGAAGATGGACGTGGGGCTCGACACCGGCGACATGTTGCTGAAGCGGTCGACCCCCATCGCCCCGGACGACGATGCCCAGTCCCTGCACGACCGGCTGTCGATCATCGGCGCCGAGGCGATGAATGAAACCCTGGACCTCCTCAAAGAGGGGAAGCTGGTGCCGGAGAAGCAGGACGACTCCCTCTCCAACTACGCCCCGATGCTGAAGAAGGAAGATGGTCGGATCGACTGGCATCAGGAGCCCCGGTCCATCGTCAGCCGGATCAACGGGGTGACCCCGTGGCCCGGCGCCTACACTACCCTGGACGGCAAGCTGCTGAAGCTGTTCCGTGTCCGGACCGGCAGCGGGAGCGGCATCCCCGGGACGATCCTTGCGGCTGACCGAAACGGTCTGGAGGTGGCGTGCGCCGGGGGCAGCGTCATCATCGGCGAGCTGCAACTGGAAGGGAAGCGGCGTCTGCCCGTGGGCGATTTCCTGGCCGGCTGCCGGCTCCTCCCCGGCACCCTGCTCGAGGCAAAGGACATCTAGGTGAGCGACGACACGAGCCTGCACCATCCGCCCCGCAAGCGCCTGTTCGTGGCGCTGATGGGGGTGACCTGCTTTCTCATCATCGGGGTCATCTACCTGCTCTGGTGGATTCCCACCAAGGGGCTGGCCAACATCCATCCCGACCTGCCGCGGACCGTCGGCCTGATCTTCGCCGCCCTCTCCGGCCTTGCGCTGCTCGGCACCATCCTCCTGATCCTGACCACGGCCCTGGGCAAGGATATCCTCTTCACCCGCTTCATGCGGCTGGTGGTGATCAAGTTTCTCCTGCCGGCCATCGAGTTCCTGGGGCGGTCCTTTGGCATTCCCAAGGACACCATCCGCCAGTCGTTCGTCGCCATGAACAACAGCCTGGTTACCTCCCAGCGGCTTCTGGTGCCGGCCGACCGGATACTGATCCTCCTCCCCCATTGCCTGCAGCTCTTCGACTGTGACATCAAGGTGACCGGCGGCATCGAGAAGTGCGTCCGCTGCGGCCGGTGCGACATCAAGGGGTTGGCGGAACTGGCGGAGAAGTACCGGATCGACATCTCGGTCGCCACCGGCGGCACCCTGGCCCGCAAGGTGATCGTGGAGAAACGGCCCAAGCTGGTGGTTGCTGTCGCCTGCGAGCGGGACCTCACCTCCGGGATCAAGGACTGCTACCCGCTGCCGGTGATCGGGGTCCTGAATGACCGCCCCTTTGGCCCCTGCTTCAATACGTCAGTGGATGTGGAGAAGATCGACCAGGCGCTCCGCCTGGTCCTGGTCTAGACCTTATGCCGTTCCTGGCCAAGCTCCTGCTCACCAACCTGGTCATCGTCACCTGTGTTCAGGTGGGGCGGCGCTTCCCGCCTCTGGCCGGACTCATCGCCACCATGCCGATCACCACCCTGGCCGTACTCCTCTGGCTCCGTAGCGACAACCCCGGTAACACTCCACTTCTGGCCGATTACGCCAAGGGTGCGCTCTGGGGGATCATCCCCACCTTTCTCTTCTTTGCCGCCGCCTGGTTCTGTCTTCGCCGCGGCCTGGCCCTGCCGCTGACGCTGGCCGCCGCGTTTACGGTCTGGCTGGCCGGTGCCGTAGTGCATCAGTGGCTGGTGCGGTAGGCGTAACGTTACAGTCCGTAATCCATATGAAAAAACGCCGTGAAATCCTGAGTTACAGGTTTCACGGCGTTGAATGGTTTCCGTACGATAACGTGTCGGCTGGCTGTTATTTCACATCGAGCAGTTCGACCTCGAAGATGAGGGTCGCATTCGGCGGGACATCCCGGCCTGCGCCTCGGGCGCCGTAGGCCAGTTCCGGCGGGCAGATCAACTGGGCCTTGCCGCCGACCTTCATTTTCTGGACCCCTTCGGTCCAGCAGGGGATTACCCCGGAAAGCGGAAACTGGATGGACTGCTTGCGCTTGTAGGAACTGTCGAACTCCTTGCCGTTCGTCAGGGTGCCACGATAGTTGACTTCAACGGTGCTGGCGGCGGTCGGTGCTTTGCCGCTGCCGTCCTTGATGGACCGGTAGACCATGCCGGATGCGGTCTTCACGGCACCTTTTTCCTTGGCGGCCTTGTCGATGGCATCGTTGGCTACGGCAAAGGCCGGTACCGCAAGGGTCGTGGCAATGGCTGCAATGATCAGTCGCTTCATCTCTGTTCCTCACTTTGACGGTATTTGGATGCAACGGCCGGCATGGTACCATCGGAAATTCGCTGCCGTCAATGACGATTCCCCGGAGTGCGTCCTGGACCGCAATATCTTACCATAAACAAGGAGCTGACATGAACAGTTGCCTGATACTGGTTGACTTTCAAAACGACTATTTCCCCGGCGGCACCATGGAACTGGTCGGCATGGAAGAAGCTGCCGCCAAGGCGCAGATCCTTCTGCACACGTTCAGAAAGAGAAAGTCGCCCGTCATTCATATTCAGCACATTGCCGCCCGCCCCGGCGCGACGTTTTTCCTGCCCGATACAGACGGGGCACAAATACATCAACTGGTAGCTCCCAACGAGGGTGAAACCGTTGTCGTCAAACATTATCCCAACAGTTTTCGCAGCACCACTCTGCTGGAACTGCTGAAAGAGGAACAGGTCGACACCCTGGTCATCTGCGGCGCCATGAGCCACATGTGCATCGATGCCACGACCCGTGCCGCCTTCGATCTCGGTTTCAGCTGCACTGTCGCCGACGATGCGTGCGCCACAAAAGAGCTGGCCTTCAAGGGCAGGACCATCAAGGCCGCAGACGTTCACGCCTCCTTCATGGCGGCATTGTCCGTCCCCTACGCAACGGTACTGACGACAAAAGAAATCATCGAAAGCAGGGGGTAGCAGTGCGCAGGCAGAGACGCGGCACATACCGCCGAAAATGGCACGTGAAGCCTTGCAAGCCTTTTGTTGCCAGCCTTGCACGAAGTACGTGGCTGAATGACTCCCTTTCTCGGTGAGAAGAGTGAGAGATTGAAAGAAACTCTCTTGACGGATTCACGTAACATCCTTATAAAGTGAGTAAAATTTTAATAAAAGGAGATTAAATATGCTGCGTGCAATTATTGTGCACTCCACCCTGATGTTCCTGCTCATGACCCCGGCGCTGCATGCTGCGGAAAAAGCGGTTGCGCCGGCAAAGGAGACCGCGGAAAGCAGCGACGCCAAACGCGCCCAAGCACTCCTCGCCCGCGCTGTCGATTACTATAAAGGGAACAAGGATCGGGCTCTTGCAGCGTTTTCGCGTGCGGGCGAATTCATCAACGGCGACCTCTACGTGTACGTGGTCGGAACGAACGGGCAGATGCTCGCCAGTGGCGGGTCATCGTCAGCGCTGATCGGACGGGACATTTCAGACTTGCGCGATGCCACGGGAAAGCCGTTTATCCGGGAGATGATCGATACGGCCAAGACCAAAGGTGCCGGTACGGTGGAATACCGGTGGCTCAATCGCTCAGACAGGAAGATCGAGCGCAAAGTTGTCAACTATCAGAAGGTTGATGATCGTATTATTGCTGTCGGGTTCTACATCGCAAGAGCGAGCCAGGAACAGGCCAAAACGTTGCTGGACCAGGCCGCCAATGCCATTACGATCGACCCGGCCGCTGCCTATACCCTGTTCAATGACCTGAACGGCAAGTTCATTCAGGATGATCTCTACGTATTCGTGATTGACCTGAAGGACTCGAAATTCCGCGCGCATGGGGCAACTCCCCGTCTCGTCGGCACGGATGCCCTGGATCTGAAAGACCCCACCGGCATGACTCTGCTCAAGAAAATGATCGCCAACGCCAAGCCAAACGGCTACGGAACGCTGGAATACCACTGGCGCAACCCGGTAACGGAAAAAGTGGAGAAGAAGACCACCTTCCTGCGCAAGGTGAATAATGTCATTGTCGGAGTCGGTTATTACACACGATAACTCTCCTGCAGACACCAATTGTCAGGTTGGCCGGGACGTGTCCCTGCTGTCTGAATTGAATGGAAAGAGCGGCTTGCCGGAATTGCCCGGGAAGCCGCTCTTTTTCGCGCCTCCCTGCAAACCCGGAGATGCGTGGTAACCGCCCATGAGATACCTCCTGCTGCTCCTTTCGTGTCTGGTGTTGTTCGTCCGCCCATCATCCGGTGGGGACATTTCCCGCTTTGCCGTGGCGGTCGGGCCGGTACCGGTGCTAAATACCCCTGACCCGCGTGCCGTTTTCGGCGGCCGTGACGGAAGGACCCTGGCCGTTGACCGCTGCGGCCAGCTCCGGGCACTGGAGTTCGTGGCGCTGCCCGGCACACTCTTTACCATCCTGGAGGAACTGACCATGACGCAGGGGAGGATCTACCGGGTAACCAGTGTCGACTACCCCTACCCGACCCGAAGTGGCTACTACATCGACAGCCACCTGGTGCATCTTCAGGAGACGCGGTTGCCGGAGCGGGCTCGACGGCTCCCGGGCCGGGAGGAGATCGTCGCGCGCCTGGAAGGGATGGCGGGCCTTCCCTACGTCTGGGGGGGAAACATCCCGACCGGGGTCGAGGTGCTCCTCCGGCTCTATCCCCCGGCCAGCCCCCTCGACCAGGCCGGTCTGCAGCGCTGGCAGCTGTACGGGGTCGACTGTTCGGGGCTTCTCTATGCGGCAACCGACGGATTCACCCCGCGCAACACCAGTTCCCTCGTCGGGTACGGTTCCCCGGTAGCGGTGGCGGGCCGTCCGGTGCAGCAGATTGTCGACCGGCTGGCACCGCTCGACCTGATCGTCTGGCCCGGCCATGTCCTGGTGGTGCTGGACCGGGAGCGGGTCATCGAGAGCCGGCTCGACTGTGGTCACCCCGAACGGGGAGTGGTCATCTCTCCGCTACGGGAGCGGCTCAAAGGGATCATGGCAACCAGACGGCCGGTGGACCGGCTCAGTGCCGATCCGGGCAAGACTGCTCGTGAGTTCGTGGTGCGACGCTGGTTCAACGCCACTTTCTGAGTGCCTCGGTAAATAGGTCATCTTCCCCGGCGGTCAGGGCGTGGTGAAGACGGGCAGCAAGATCGGTGTCAATGATGGTCGGTTTCATAACTGGCAAAGAATTCGATTGAAGGTCTCTACGTGCAGTTTTCCCGAGCCCTCAGCCCCGAGCCCTGAGCGGGTTTCTACTCCGCACAGCAGGAAAGCTTGCTGACATCCCGGCTGAATCCCTGGGCACAGAGTCTCAACCCCTCGCCGATGGAGGGGTAGACATGCAGGGTGCTGGCCAGGTCCTCAACGGTTGCCCTGAGGCGGATTGCCAGGGCTGCCTCGTTGATCAGTTCGGCGCCCCGGTGGCAGGCCAGGTGGACGCCGATGAGCCTTCCGCTGGCCCGGTCGGCCACCATGGTGATGATGCCGGCGGTGTGGCCGGTGACGTGCGCCTTGGGAATGGCGCTGACCGACAGGCTGTTGGTCACCGCGTCGATACCCGCCTGGTGGGCAGATTCCGCCGTATGGCCGACGAGGCAGATTTCCGGATCGGTGAAGATGGCCATGGGAACAGTCAGGTAATCCATGGTGCAACCGCAGTCCGGGTTGAACATGTCGTCCACGGCAACGATCCCCTCCCTGGCCCCGGCCGAAGCGATCATCATGCCGCCGATGGCGTCCCCCGCTGCCCAGATGCCGGGGACGCTGCTCCGCATGGTGCTGTCCACCGTGACGAAGCCGTGCCGGTCCAATGCCATGCCGATCTCTTCCAGGCCGATCCGGGCCGTGGCCGGTGCGGTACCCACGGCGACCAGCAGGCGCTCGCCGGTGAATTCGTGCCGCCGCCCGTGCAGGTCGGCCGAGACCACGGTCAGGTCGCCCACGGAGGAGACCGAGCAGAACGCCGCATCCGTCACGATGCGTACCCCTTCGGCCACCAGGACCTCCTGCAGGGCCAGGGCTACTGCGGGAGAAACGGCCGGGAGCAGGCGGGGGCCATGCTCCAGGATCGTGACCCGGACCCCGAGGCGGTGGAACATCTGGCCAAGTTCCACGGCGATGACCCCACCGCCGATGATCACCAGGGACTTGGGCAGCTCTTTGAGCAGCAGCGCGCTCCGGCTGGTCAGGAAGGCGCTGCCGCTAAGGCCCGGGATTTCGGGGATGCGCGGATTGCCCCCCACCGCGATCAGGATGCGGTCGCTACTGAACTGCCGGTTTTCCACGACAACGGTCCGCCGGTCGACAAACCGGGCGGTCCCCTTGACCAGTTCCAGGTCGGGGATCTGCTGCAGCACCTCCAGGTACCTGGTGGTGCGCAGGTGTCTGACCACATCGTCCTTATGGCCAGCCAGGACCGAAAAGTCGACCGCCCCGGATCTTTTCGCGAGACCGATCCTTGCCCCAAGGCCGGCTTCATGGTTAAATAGTGCGGCATGGATCAGGGTCTTGCTCGGTATGCAGCCCCAGTTGATGCAGGTGCCGCCGAGCATGCTCTTTTCGATCATCACGATGCTGGCGCCGTGGGAACTGGCGCGGAGAGCGGCGGCAAAGGCGGTCGAGCCTGAGCCTATGATGATGACGTCCGGGGATCTGTCCATGCACCGCCTCCTTAGACAAGTGTACCCGAAACCGGCTGTCAGGCAATGTCTGCAGCGGTTGAGGCAAACCCTGCCGGCCCGTGGGCCGATCGCAGGCGAAGTACCCCGGTGAGCCTCATGGAGATCAAGGAAATTCTCAAACAATCGCTGCTCTTTGCCGGCCTGGACGCCGAAAACCTGGCCGAGGTGGCTGCCATCGCCATCCGCCGCACCTTTGTCAAGGGGGAAACCCTTTTCGGCGAAGGAGAGGCTGCCACCGCTTTCTACCTGCTGGCAAAAGGGGGAATGAAGCTCTGCAAGGTTTCCCCTGACGGCCGTGAAAAGGTGCTCCACTTCGTCCACCCCGGCGAGACCTTTGCCGAGGCGGCATTTTTCGGCGACGGCCGGTATCCGGCCGACGCGAGGGCCATCGATAGCGGCGAAGCCCTCTGTTTCCCGAAAGATGCCTTCATGGGGCTTCTGGAGCGTAACCCCCGGTTCTCCATGAACCTGATCGTCTCGTTGTCGCTCCTGCTGCGGCGTTTTGCCAGGCAGATCGAGGAGCTCTCTTTTGCCGAAGTCCCCAACCGGCTCGCCGCCTATCTGGTGGAACTGGCGGCCCGCAAGGCGACCACCTTTCAGGGGAAGACCTATCTGGACCTGGATATCAAAAAGGGGGAGTTGGCGTCCCGGCTCGGGACGGTCAGCGAGACCCTTTCCCGCACCTTCCGCAAGCTGAAGGAAGATGGCCTGTTGGAGGTGGACGGGAGCCGGGTGACGGTCTTCGACATGTCCCGCCTCACTGAATTGGCCGGCCGCACCGGACCGGCCTGAGCCGTGGGTTCAGACGCCCCGTGCCGCTTTGCGCTCCTCCATGCCCCATGGATGCAGGCAATGTTTTATTCTGGCAGTGAGTTTCAATTATTTTCAAACATCGAGATTTCCGCTTGATTCCGGGCAAAAGTTCCCGATAATTGACACATACAGTGGGATTGTCAGTGGTGCGTCGAGGGTGCAGTCCAGAACGATTTGGTTGTCCGGAGGTGGATCATGAATGCCCAGGAGATTGACGAGGCCATTGATCTGTACGTGAATGACCGGATGGAGAATGGGCGGGAGCATGCCCGCGCGCGCTTTCTCGCTTTTACCTACCTCAGGCACAGCAGCAGCGAGGTGCGGGACTTCCTGAAGAAGGTGGCCGGGTTGTCGCGCTATTACATCAACTTCCTGCGGGTGATGGAAAACCCGTTCAAAGGGCCTGAATTCGCCTGGTTTGCCTCCATGTTGACCGTGGCGGTCTATGCCTGCATTCTGCTGGCAAACGAGGAGAGCCGCCTTTTGGGGATCGGTCTCGTCTCCGGGACCATTGTCTATGCGGTCTCGCTGATCGTTGCCGTGGCCCGCAACTGGTGCACCGTGGGGGTCATGATCGCCATTTACCGGGAAATTCTCCAACTGGCCGAGAACGAGATGGAGAGTGCCGCCTGAACGGGCGCCTGGACCGGAGGTTGGTGAAGGGGTAACAAAAAGGCGGCCCGAAGGGGGCCGCCTTTTTGTTCAGTGGATCGAAGGTCAGTGTGATGTGCCGGGCTCGGTCTTGCCGAAGTTGAAGGCCGCCTTTGCCTGTTCGATCGACTCCATCTCCTTCAGCCGCTCCCCCAGCCAGAGGTGGATGTTGCGGGCCGATTCGTAATTGAGGATGATGCCGCTGTCCACATAGCGGACCACGCTGTTCTTCAGATCATCCGGGTCCTCGGCCACCACGTTGCCGATGGTGCCGTTGGCATTGATCTCATGGGTGATGCTGTTGGGCAGGGGGGTCCGTTCCAGGTAGAAATTGACCGCCAGTTCGCCGCGCGGCGAGACGCCGCCGTGGGCGCCGTTCACATAGACCGGGTTGTAGCCGTAGTTGAAGATGTACTTGAATTTCACTTCCGGATTCTTTCCTGACACGTGTCTCCTCCTGATTGCCGATGGTCATTCATCGCCGGCATCCTACCACACGGGAGAGACCGCCGCAACCTCCTGCGTAGGGCGCCGGGAAACGAAAAGCCGCCATCCGGCGGCTTTTCTGCAGCTATGCATCAACGAGGACCGGGCTATTTGACCTGCAGCGGCAGCCCTTCCTTCATCTCTTTCAGGTCCTTCCTGGTATCTTCCTTCATCTCCTTGAGCTGCTGCGTTTTCTTTTCCTTCTTCTGCTTGGCCTTTTCCTTGGCCTCACCGACCTCTTTCTTCTTGTCCTCTACCTTCTGTACGGCCTCCTGCTTCTGCTTTTCCAGCTCCGCCGCCTTTTCCTGCCGCTTCTTCTTCATCTCGGCGGCCTTTTCGTCCTGCTTGGCCTTTTTAGCCTTCAGTTCCTGCTCCTTCTTCCCCAACTTCTCCTTAACGTCGGCCTCTTTCTGACCCAGCTTACCCTTCAATGCCTCTTCCTTCTTGAGGAGCTCTCCGGTCGGGGAGTACTCCTTCCCTGCTTCCGCGGCAAGGACCGAACCGGCAAGGGTGAGGGCGGCGATAGTGGCGACGAGCGTGGCTGCAACTTTTTTCATGATGACCTCCTTGGATGTTATGACGACCCGTGGAACGATACCACACTTGTGCCCGTTGGCAAGCGGACGCGCTTTGCCGGCGTTTGTACCGCCTCTTCCTTGATTTCCGGCAGCGCCTCTGCTACAAATACGCTCCCGTTTTACCGATTTCGATTTCGGATACTGAATCCGCGAGCCCTGGCAACCCGCTTCACGAATTCAAACTGAGACCTATGGCCAAACCGTATCTCGCCAACCTGAATCCCGAACAGTTCGAAGCCGTTCGCCAGACCGAAGGCCCGCTCTTGGTCCTGGCCGGCGCCGGCTCGGGCAAGACCCGGGTCATCACCTGCCGGATCGGCTATCTCCTGAAGGAGCGCCGCGTGCCGCCGGAAAGCATCCTGGCCGTCACCTTCACCAATAAGGCCTCAAAGGAGATGGCCGAACGATTGACCGAACTGGTGGGGAGCAAGGCGTGCGAAGGGATGATCATCGCCACCTTCCATTCCCTCTGCGTCAGGATATTGCGCCGCGAGATCCACCACCTGGGGTACCGGCCGAGCTTCACCATCTACGACACGTCGGACCAGGTGGGACTGCTCCGCAAGGTGATGCGGGAGGCGGGGCTGGACAGCACGGTCATCAAACCGGAGCTGATCCTCTGGAAGATCTCCGGAGCCAAAAACCAGCTGCAGACCCCGGACCGTTACGAGCCGCGCTGGAGCGACGACCTGGAACTGGCCACGGCACGGGTCTATCCCCGCTACCAGGCAGCCCTCAAGGCGTGCAACGCCGTAGATTTCGACGACATCATCCTCCTGACCGTCGGGCTCCTCCGGGACCACTCCAAGGTCCTGGCCCACTGGCAGGAACGGTTTCGCTACCTGATGGTGGACGAGTACCAGGACACCAATGCGGCACAGTACCTCCTGATCTCGTTCCTGGCGGCCGGGACGAGGAACCTTTGTGTGGTGGGGGACGACGACCAGTCGATCTACGGTTGGCGCGGGGCGGACGTGCGGAAGATCCTCGCCTTCGAGGAGGATTACCCCGGCTGCCGCGTGATCAAGCTGGAGCAGAACTACCGTTCCACCGGCAACATCCTGGCCGCGGCCAACAGCGTGATCAAAAGGAATGTCCAGCGCAAGGCGAAATCCCTCTGGACTGCGGCCGGCGAAGGGCGCCCCATCGACCTGGTCGTGGCCGGAGACGACGAGGCCGAGTCGACCCTGGTGGTGGAGCGGCTACAGGCGGAGCGGGTGCGGCACGACCGGGCCTACGGCGATTTCGCCATCCTCTACCGGACCAACGCCCAGAGCAGGGCCTTTGAGGAGCAGCTCCGGATGGCCGGCATCCCCTATGTCATGGTCGGTGGGATGCAGTTCTACGACCGTCGGGAGGTGAAGGATGTCATCGCCTACCTCCGGGTGCTCGCCAATCCGGCGGACGAGCAGTCGCTCTTGCGGATCGTCAACTTCCCCCGGCGGGGGATCGGCGATGGGACGGTCTCCCGTCTGATCCAGTGGTCCCTGGAGCGGCGTTGTACCGTCCTGGAGGCCTTTGCCCAGGTGGACGAACTGCCGGGCATTGCCGAGCCGGTACGGGTCAAGATCCTGGCCTTCTGCCGGATGCTGCAGGAAGAGGCGGCCCGCTTCAAGCGGGGACGTCTGGCCCTCCATGCCCGCGAGCTGTTCCAGCGGCTCGGCATAGACGCGGAGATCCAGCGGACCGAGGAGGACCGGAACGTGGCGCGGCGCAAGATGGAGAACGTGGAGCAGGTGGTCAACTCCCTGGCGACCTACGAGGAGCGGACCCTGGGTGCGACCCTGGGTGGCTTCCTGGAGAAGGTGGCGCTGATGGACGAGGACCGTTTCAGCGGCAGGGACAAAAAGGAGCATGGCGAGGACGCGGTCACCCTCATGTCGCTCCATGCCAGCAAGGGGCTGGAATTCCCCTACGTCTTTCTGGTCGGGCTGGAAGAGGAGATCCTCCCCCACAAGCGGTCCCTGGAGGACGGCGGCACGGTGGAGGAGGAGCGCCGCCTCTGCTACGTGGGGATCACCCGGGCGCGCAGGCACCTGACCATCACCCGCTGCGAGCGGCGCAAGAAGTACGGCAGGATGGAGGAGCGGCAGCCGAGCCGCTTTCTGGACGAGATACCGGCGGAGCTCCTGAACGTGGAGGGGGGGAGCGGTACGCGGGCGGTCACCGAGGCGGAGAGCGAGCAACTGGCCAGCAACACCTTTGCCCGGCTGAAGGCGATGCTGGGGTAGGTCCTTATTCTGCTGCGCAAAAGACGCGAAAAGGCCGCATCGTGGCAATCGATGCGGCCTTCGCTTTCCAATGGGGGATGTTTGCCTAGTCGGCCAGCCTGAACCTGCCGACCATCCCCTGCAGCTCTTCCGCCAACTGGGAGAGGACCCTGGCCGCGACGGCCGTCTCCTCCGTCCCGCGTGAGGAGACCTCGATCACCCCGGTGATATGGTGGATGTTGTTGGAGATCTCCCCACTCGTTGCGCTCTGCTGTTCCGAGGCGACGGCGATCTGGCCGATCTGCTGGGAAACGGTCTGGATCTCCTCCATGATTTCCTCCAGGGCCTTGGCCGATTGGATCGCCCCTTCCGTGCCGCTCGATACCTCGGCCACCCCGTCCTCCATAGCCCTGACCGCCGAGGTTGTCTCCTGCTGGATCGACTGGATCATGTCCGTAATCCCCTTGGTCGCCTTGGCCGTCCTCTCGGCCAGGGCGCGGACCTCGTCGGCCACGACCGCAAAGCCGCGTCCCTGCTCCCCGGCCCGTGCTGCCTCGATGGCGGCGTTCAGGGCCAGGAGGTTGGTCTGGTCGGCGATGTCCTCGATGGTCGTGGCGATCTGGCCGATCTGATCGCTCCGGGCGCCGAGGGAGGCGACGTTCTCCGAAGAGTGCCGGACCTTGTCGGCGATGCGGTGCATCCCCTCAACGGTGCGCCGGATGATCTCAAAGCTGCTGCTCGCCCGGTCATTTGCTTTTGCCGAGCTTTCGGCCGCTCTGGTGCAACTCGTGGCAATCTCGTGGGAAGTGGCCGCCATCTGCTCGCTGGCGGTGGCCGATGCCTCGGACTGGGCAGTTACTTCCTCTGCTCCACGCGCCATCTGTTCGGTCTGGGCGAGAAGCTGGGAGGAGGCGGAGGCCAGGTTGGTCGACGCCTTTGTGAGTGCCGTGAGCATGCCGTTCATGCTGTCAGCCATCCGGTTCACTGCCGCAGCGAGCATGCCGGTCTCGTTGCGACTTTCGTCGGGAAGCCTGATGGTCAGATCACCGTCGGCTATGCGGCCGATGATGCCGATGACGGCATCGAGGGGGCGGCAGATGCTCCGCGTGATGGTCAGCGAGATCAGGATGCCGATTGTTAACGCCCCGAGGAAGAGGGACACCAGGATCTTCACGACCAGGGAGAGGGTGTCTGTCGCTTGAACCGCCACGGCATTTGCCTCGGCCACCTGGTGTGCCTTGAAGGTCCGCACCTTGTCCGACAGGAGTTCTGATGACTTGTCGAAGTCGCTCATGATCCTGTTTCCGCCGTCGGTCCCCTCGCTGATATACGCTTCGGCCATCTTTTTCCCCATGCTGTAGAACGCGGCAAATTCCTTCTCCATCTCGTCCATGGTCGCCAGCGATTTCGCGTCCTTTTCGCGCCCGAACATCTCTTTAAAGGCGGCGAGCCCCTTGCGGAACTCAGCGGCTGCCTCGTCCGCCTCCTTGTACGCCTCCGGATCGCGGGTCGCGCCGACGTCGGTCAGGAACTGCTGCACCTGGGAAACGGAGAACGCCATCTCTTCGGCAAGGATGGCATAGTGGAGGCTCTCCTCCTTCAGGTGGCGTACGCTTTTGCCGGCGGTGTTCACGCCGCCGAAGGTGATGAGAACGACAGCGGCAAACAGCACGAGCACGATGCCGAAGCCGAGTGACAGTTTTGTGCTGATCTTCCAGTGCCTGATGCCCATTGGTCCCGCCCTCCGAGTGTGTGCATGAATTGAATAGAAATGGGTGTTTTAATCTTTTGTTGTATCGGTTGTGGTTAAAGATACTTTAATGGTGAGGTTGGAGAGTAACCTGGGGGACATTGCCTGCTATGTTTCTGTCTGAATAGCTAATTCGCAACGTCCTTTGACCCTCAGCCAGGAAAGAAAATCCCATTGACTAACTAACCATTTTGGTTATTATCGCTACATGGAAAAACGAGCCCGACATTACGATCTTGAAGAGATTAAAGAGATCGTCCGCCGTCGGGGTATTCATGTTTTCACCCGCACTGCTCGTGAAAATGGCCTCTGCATGGGGCTTACCCATGGAAGCTCATTGAGGTGGTCCTAGATCTGCACCGTTCGGACTTCTACAAATCCATGACGACTAACCATGACCCCACGCTCTGGCAGGATGTCTATCATTCATCGACTCCGGTCGGGAAAACAGCCTACATAAAGCTGACCCTCCAAGCAGGGGCGGTTGTAATACAGTTTAAGGAGAAATAGCATGAATGAACCTGTCCAATGCATGAGTTGCGGTTTCAAAGGTATGGTTCGAGACGAGAATCGAACCGAGACGATCGGTTATTCGGGAGAATCAATAATTCTTTCCGGGCTTTCCGGTTGGTTCTGTCCCGAATGCAACGATGGTGTTTTCGATGAGGAGAGCAGCCAGCGTTATGCCGATGCAGGGGATAGACTCGTAGTGCTTGCGCGTCAGCGATGCAAGGAAGAGATTCGCAGAATCCGCAGGAAACTGGGGCTAACGCAAAAAGAAGCAGCTGCTATTTTTGGAGGTGGGATTAATGCGTTTTCCCGCTACGAGCGCGGAGAAATTGAGCCAAACACCTCAACAATGCAGCTGCTTCGATTGTTGGACAGACATCCGGAGTTACTTAACGAACTGAAAATAGCTGCGTGATAACGAAAGAAAAGTTGTCCGCATTGTGAGTTGCGTGATTCACGCCTTGAACCGGTTCTCCGTCCCGGCCCGCAGACGGCCGATGTTCTCCCTATGCTTCCAGATCACCAGCGCCGCCACCACGACGGTCATCCCCACCAGCAGGGGGCGGCGGTCCAGCAGGGCCACCAGGATCGGCATGGCCGCGGCGGCCGAGATCGAACCGAGTGAGATGTAGCGCCACTTCCAGACCAGGAGGGCGAAGATCGCCACAGCAAAAAGAACAGCCAACGGGGAGACCCCCAGAAAAACACCAAGGGCCGTGGCAACCCCCTTGCCACCCTTGAAGCCGAGGAAGACCGTGTAGACATGGCCGAGAAAGGCCGCGAGGCCGGCGGCGGCGACCCAGGCGTCGGTCAGCCCCAGGTAGCGGGCGGCCAGGATCGGCAGGAGACCCTTGAGGCAGTCACCCACCAGGGTGAGGACGCCGACGGTGCGGCCCAGGGTGCGATAGACGTTGGTGGCGCCGATGTTGCCGCTGCCGGTGGCGCGAATGTCGACGCCGACGGCCTTTGCCAGCAGCAGCCCGGTGGGGACGGAGCCGAGCAGGTAGGCGCCGAGAATGAGCAGTAGTTCTCTGGTCACGGTAAGGTCCTGAGCGTTAATGAAAATCCGGCGGCATCGTACACCATTTGCCTCCCGGGTGCAAGGCGCGTTGCCCTTCCTACTCCCCGCTCTCCTCGCCGACCGTCACCTCCGGCTTCTCCGTTTCCCCGGACGGCAGTTCCTGCACGTTCTTCAGCTTACGCTCGATGGCCCGGGAGCGGACCGTGGCCGCATCGATGGTATTCCCCGCCTCCTGCAGCTTCTTCTTCGTCTTTTCCAGGATGTCGCCGAAGGTGGCGAACTCGCTCTTCACCGCTCCCAGCAGTGCCCAGACCTCGCTGGAGCGCTTTTCGATGGCCAGGGTGCGAAAGCCCAGCTGCAGCGAGTTGAGCAGGGCCGCCAGGGTGGTCGGGCCGGTTACCACCACCCGGCACTCCCGCTGCAGTGTTTCGCACAGGCCGGTGCGGCGCAGCACCTCGGCGTAGAGCCCCTCGGTGGGGAGGAACATGATGCCGAAGTCGGTGGTGTGCGGCGGCGCCAGGTACTTGTCCCGGATATCCCTGGCCATGAGCTGGACCGCCCGCTCCAGCTGACGGGAACTCTCCTCCACCAGGACCGGATTCCCCTGTTCCTGGGCCTCCAGGAGCCGCAGGTAGTCCTCCTGGGGGAATTTGGCGTCGATCGGGAGCCAGACCGGTTGTTCGCCTACGTCGCTCTTGCCCGGCAGCTTGATGGCGAATTCCACCCGCTGGCTGCTCCCCGGCCGGGTGGCAACGTTGGCGGCATACTGCTCCGGGGTGAGGAGTTGCTCCAGGAGGCTCCCCAGCTGGATCTCGCCGAAGTTTCCCCTTGTTTTCACGTTGGTCAGGACCTTTTTCAGGTCCCCGACCCCCACCGCCAGGGTCTGCATTTCGCCGAGCCCCTTGTGGACCATCTCCAGCCGGTCGCTCACCAGCTTGAACGATTCGCCGAGCCGCTTTTCCAGGGTGGCGTGCAGCTTTTCGTCCACCACGGCCCGCATCTGCTCCAGCTTGGCGGCGTTATCCTCCTGCAGGCTCTTCAACTGGCTCTCCACGGTCTCGCGCAGCGTGTTCAGCTTCTGCTCGTTCAGCTGGGTCAGGGTCTTCAGCTGTTCGGCGAAGGTGTCCAACTGGTTCTTCTGGAAGCCGGCGATGTCGGTCATCCGCCTCAGGAGCGATTCGCCAAAGGCCCGCAGGGCATTCCCCTGTTCCTCGCGCCCCTCGCGCCCCTGCTGGCCCATCTCCTCCCGCAGACGGGCGATCTCGTCGCGAAACGCCCGTTCGTTCCGCTCCAGGGACCGGTCCAGGAGGTCGAGGCGGCCGGTGGTGTTTTCCCCCCCGGAGCGCCTCAGCAGCATTAGGAGGAGGACGAGGCAGGCGATGTTCAGAAGCAGGAGTATCAGCAGGGTTTGTGTCATGACGAGTCCGTAACTTCGTAAGGAACCAAACAAAAAAACAAAGGCTATTAACCTAGAAAAGGCAATTGTCCACGAAACGCACGAAAAACACGAACAAAATCAGTAAAACATGCAACATCATAGCACAATCTGTTCGGTGGATTGCTGATCTGTTGCCATGCGGTATTTTTTCGTGTGTTTTCGTGTCGTTCGTGGACCTAAAAAGCCGTTTTTGGGATTCAAATCCGTTTAAATCCGCGTCCCTCCGCGTTGAATGCCCTATTACAGCCGCTTCGTCACCCTCCGCAGGAGCAGGGAGTTGGTGACCACCGAGACCGAGGAGAAGGCCATGGCCAGGCCGGCGAATTCCGGTTTCAGGGTGATGCCGAACGCAGGGTAGAGGAGCCCGGCCGCAATCGGGATGCCGAGGACGTTGTAGAAGAGCGCCCAGAAAAGGTTCTGCTTCACCTTGGCCAGGGTGGCCCGACCGAGCTTGACGGCCCGGACCACGTCCATCAGGTCGTCCCGGACCAGGATGATGTCGCCGGTTTCCTTGGCCACATCGGTGCCGCCGCCGATGGCGATCCCCACATCGGCCCTCGCCAGGGCCGGGGCGTCATTGATCCCGTCACCCACCATGCCGACGAAGAGTCCTTTCGCCTGGTACTCTTTCACCACCTCTTGTTTCCGGTCCGGCAGGACCTCGGCCTCGAAACCGTCGACGCCGGCCTGGCTGGCGATGGCCGCTGCCACGTCACGGTGGTCGCCGGTGATCATGGTGCAGGGGATGCCGAGGAGTTTCAGGTCGGCGATGGCCCGGGCCGAGGTCTCCTTGATCGGGTCGGCAAGGGCCGCGAGACCTACCAGCGCCTTGCCGGCGGCGATCCAGATGAGGGACTTTCCCTCCCTGGCCAGTCGCTCGGCGTTGTCCGCCAACGGCTCCGTCTTCACACCGGCCTCTGCCATGAGCCGGCTGTTGCCGGCCAGGAGCCGCACGCCGTTATAGAGGCAGGAGACCCCGAACCCGCCCCGTTCCTCGTACTCCTCCACCGCGCCCGGTGTGACGCCCCGCTTGGCCGCTCCCTCCACTACCGCTTGGGCCAGCGGGTGGAGAGACTGGGATTCGGCCGCGACCAGGCACTCCAGAAGCCGCAGCTCGTCGACTCCCTTGACTGCCAGGAGCGTGGTCAGGGCCGGTTTTCCCCGGGTGATGGTGCCGGTCTTGTCGAGGAGTAGCCTGTTCAGGTAGGCGATCTGCTCCAGCGCCGACCCCCGCTTGATGAGGATGCCACGGGTGAGGCCGATGCCGCTTCCCACCATGATGGCGGTCGGTGTGGCGAGCCCCATGGCGCAGGGGCAGGCGATGACCACCACGGCGATGGCCAGCTTGAAGGCGAAGAGAAAACCGTGGCCGGTGAAGAGATACCAGCCGCCGAAGGTGAGAAGGGCGAGCCCCAGGACCGCCGGCACGAACCGGGCCGAGACCCGGTCGGCAAACCGCTGGATCGGTGCCTTGTCCGCCTGGGCCTCCTGGACCATCTTGACGATCTGGGAAAGGAGGGTCGCTTCGCCCACCCTGGTCGCCCTGACCCGGATGACGCCACTGGTGTTGATGGTGGCACCGGTGACGCCGGTGCCGGCCTTTTTTTCCACCGGCAGCGATTCGCCGGTCACCATCGATTCGTCCACCATGGAGCGGCCGTCGATCACCTCGCCATCCACCGGGATCGTCTCTCCGGGCCTGACCAGGACGATATCGCCGATCTTCACCATGGTGGCCGGCACTTCCCGCTCCTCGCCGTCCACCAGGAGGCGGGCCTTGTCGGCCTGGAGCCGCAGGAGCTTCTTCAGCGCCTCGCTCGCCTTCCCCCTGGCCCTGGCTTCCAGGTACTTGCCAAGACGGATGAAGGCGATGAGCATGGCCGAGGTCTCGAAAAAGACCTCGCCATGGCCGCCGAGCAGGCCGAAAAAGGCGGCCAGGGAGTAGAAATAGGCGGCCGACGTCCCCAGGGCCACCAGCACGTCCATGTTGGCGCTTTTACTCTTCAGGGCGAACCAGGAGCCGCGGTAGAAGGTGAGGCCGGCAGTGAACTGGACGATGGTGGCAAGGATCAGGTTGAGCCAGCCGACGGACCGGTTGCCGTGCATGGTCATGGTGGCCATGATAGGGAGCGACAAGGCGAGGCTGAAGAGAAACCAGTTGCGCTGGGTCCGGAAGGCCCGGGCCACATCCTCCTCTGCCACCTCGTCTGCTTGCGGCTGGTAGCCGGCGGCAGTGACCAGGGCGAATATCTCCGCCCGGCCGATGGCGGTCGGGTCGTAGCGGACCAGGGCCGATTCCTGGGCCAGATTGACCACGGCCGCAATGATCGCCGGGTTTGCCTGGAGCTTCGTCTCCAGGGTGGCGACGCAGGAGGCGCAGTGGAGTCCCTTGACGCCGAAGCGGAGCTCGCCGCTCCCCTGTTTGGCCTTGATGCCGTAGCCGAGGCCGGTCACCAGTGCTTCGATCTCCTCCGGGGTGACGGCTCTCTCGTCGAACTCGACCAGGAGTTCCTCGGTGGCGAAGTTGACCGCGGCCCGGTCGATACCCGGTGTCTCTCCCAGTTTTTTCTCGATCCGGCCGGCGCAGTTGACGCAGGACATGCCGGTGATGGCGTAGGTTGCTTTGGTCATGGGTAGTGCTTTCTCTGCATATATTTCATGAGGAATCCTCACCGTCGAGGCCGACAGTTCGTCCAGCCGCTTTCTGCAGCTGATAGTTGCAGTTGATCCCCGGCAGTTGGGCGAGTGTGTGTTTACTCCGCTTTGCGCCGTTGCTCGATCAGCTTCCGGTCCCTCATCAGCTCTGCCCGCAGTTCTTCCTCGGTTGGCAGGTAGAGCTTGTAACGGGATGCGAATATTTGTTTGTCGCCCACCGGCAGGGTGTAGCGCACCACGGCGTCGCTCTTGGTCTCGCAGAGCAGAATGCCGATGGGCGGGTTGTCGCCGTCGTTCATCATCTCGCGGGTGAAATAGTTGACGTACATCTGCATCTGCCCCAGGTCCTGGTGGGTCAGTTTGCCGATCTTCAGGTCGATGAGCACGAAGCATTTGAGGATGTAGTTGTAGAAGACGAGATCGATGTAGAAATGGTCGCCGTCCAGGGTGATTCGCCTCTGGCGGGCCACGAAAGAAAAACCCTTGCCCAGTTCCAGCAGGAATTTTTGCAGATGTTCCAGCAGAGCCGATTCCAGCTCTTTCTCGTACAACAGCTCTGACTGCGGGAGGCCGAGAAACTCCAGCACATACGGGTCCCTGACCAGGTCCGCGGGCTCCCGCAGCACCTGGCCTTCGCTGGCCAGCGCCATGACGCCCTCCTTGTCCCGCGAAAGGGCGAGGCGTTCGAACAGCATTGAGTTCATCTGCCGCTCCAGCTCCCGGGTTGACCAGTTGCCGTTGGCTGATTCAATTTCGTAAAAGAAGCGCTTCTGAGGCTCTTCGATTTTCAGCAACAGCCGGTAATGGGTCCAGGACAATTCTCGACGCAGTGCGTCGATTTTTGGGAATGCGATATAAAAACCACGCATATTCCAGAGGTTTGTGCGATCAAACCCCTTGCCGTGCCGTTGCGTCAGCTCCTTGGCCAGGTTTTCTATCAAAGCCTTACCGTACCCTGCCCGTAACTCCCCTTTCTGTTCGTCTTCGACAATCTCCCGTCCGATCTGCCAGTAAGCGTGGACCATTTCATGATCGACAACCGACTGGACCCGCTTGCGGGCCGTTTCGATGATGCCGTTTATCCGGCCGGCAAGTTCATTCACTGCCGTCGGTGCAGTGGCTGGTGTTTTCGTATTCATGGCTGCCTCCCCTCCACCAGCGCGATTTCGTCGACCGTCAAACCGTACAGCGCATAGACCAGTCGGTCGATCTCGGCTTCGAGTCGGGGGACTTCCGGGCCGTCGGGATCGGCGAGGATCTGGCGAACGCGCTCGATGATCGGGGTTTGCTGAGTGTCGGTGGCGGTTGGGATGGGGAGCTGCTCGATATAGATGATTTTAAGCCGGTAAAATCCACCCTGTACCTTGTCGCAAATTTGTTTCAGTACAAAATTCATCAATTTTGAATTAAGAACAGCAAGTAAACATTGATCTCCTGATATAACTAATTGGTTGTTATCATTGCCGAAATATCCATCATTGTCGAGAGAGAAGACTGTAGGATCTGCACTGATACCAGGCCAAAGTATCTTTGGCTTTTCAAACTCTTCAAAATAAGCAATGTTGTCCTGTATCTCAAACCACTTGTACGGCCCTGGTTTCCGACCACGCTTGTCTTTGTCTGATTTTTTTGGCTCTAGGTCTTCTCGGAACTGTTCCAGATGGCGTTTTATGGCTGGGTATTGTTCAATGTCAGTGCCCCGTCTTGTGAAAAGCACATATAGTGCATCCCATTTTGCCCTCCACTTGAAAATGTCTTTCCCGCGCAGCCATGGTTTGATGATCTCAGCACTCTTCGGATCTTCGCCGATCAGTCTTACCTTTGTCTTCTCGTCAATGACGAACGCCTCGTTCAGACCGGTTTTGATACCGTAATATATTTGTCGATTTACATATTCGCCGAGCGGCTTGCCGGCGTTGCGCAGCTTGGCCATTAACCCCAGCACCTCCGGCCGCTCCAGGGTCCAGCCGTCGGCGGACAGTGCGCTGACCGGCATGGTGAAGCCGACGGCAGGGAGGGTTTCGGCAAACCTCGGCAACTGAGCAGGATCGGTGAGGGTGGCGGCGAGGAAGGCTCCTCCCTCCCCGACCCTCCCCCGCTGGGGGAGGGGGATATTTCTGCTCCTCCCTCCAGCGGGGGGAGGCTGGGAGGGGGGAGCCTTCTCCACCAGCACAATCGACGGATAGGTGGTCGCCTCGTCGAACACCGGCAGGTCGCCGAAATCGAGGACCATGAGCGGCGTTGCCGCAGTGATGAGAAGTTCGCGGGTATTCTTCCCGTAACCCGCCCGCATGAACTTGTTGGGGGCGATGTAGCAGAGAAGTCCGCCGTTTTTGAGCAGGCCCAGGCCGGTCTTGTAGAAGTAGGTGTAGATGTCCGCCGTGCCGCAGTAGAAGTCGCCGAATATTTCAATAAACGCCGGCTTCTGCTCCTTGATCGCCTCCTGGCGAATATACGGCGGGTTGCCGATGACCGCGTCGAAGCCGGTGAACTCCCCATTCCCGTCCAGCACCTCGGGAAACTCGAAGCGCCACTCGAAGGCATTGGCGTACAGCAAGCGCTGCTTTTCTTCGAACCGTTTCTTGAGCGATTCGACCTCTTCCGTCAGCTTCTGCCGCTCCGCCGCCTCCTTCTTGCTCAGGGTGAAGAGCGGCAACTGGTCTAGAAAGTTCTCTTTCCGCCGCAGCTCTACCAGGTCTTTGTCATTGGGCAGGCCGAACTTCAGCAGGTCTTCCTTCTGGCTTTCAATGACCCGGCGGAGCTGGGCCTTGTTGGCCGGGGAGAGCTTGTAGTCGAAGACGTGGCGGCGGTACTTTTCGGTCAACTCTTTGAGCTTCTTCCGGTCAGCGGGGAGGATGTTGGGATTGCCGGTGATGGCGAAGCGGCTGACCAGTGAGTTGCCGCACTTGATATTGATATCGATGTTGGGAAGGGTTTCCAACTCGTCGGTGCCACGTCGATAATAGGCGTTCTTCAACAGCTCGATCCAGAGCCGCAGGCGACAGATGGCCACTGACTTGGGGTTGATATCGACGCCGAAGAGGCAGTTCTCGATGATCGTCTCTTTTTCGTGGAACAGGATTTCCTGCACCCGCTGGGATTCCGGGTCCCTGTAGTTGTAGCTGAAGAGCTGGTCGTCGCCGGTGACGATCAGTTCGTCGTTTTCGATTGCGACGCTGTAACCGCGCAGACGCTTTCCATCCTCATCTGCCAGGATCTCCAGATCGGCTTTGACTGCGATCAGTTCGTTCAGGGCCGAGACCAGGAAATGGCCCGAGCCGACTGCCGGGTCGCAGATCTTCAGGCTGTTGACGGTTTCGTTTGCCTCCCGAAGCGTGATCTTATCGAGGCAGTTGTAGAGCGCCGTGAAATCGGCGCACTGCCAGCCGTGCCGCTCGTTAAAGCGCTGTACCACGGCCCGGCGGATGGTTTCACGGCAGATGTACATGGTAATGAAGCCGGGGGTGAAGAAGGAGCCGTCGCGGTAGCCGTTGATCTTCTCGAAGATCAGGCCGAGCACCGAGGCGTTGATGATGGTCTTGTTCTGCTCCTGGATCTCGGCGCCCCCTTCGGCGGCAAAGTCGTAGGCATCGAGGAATTCGAAGAGGTAGTGCAGGGTGTTCATGCCGCCGGTGCGGCGCCTGCCGGTGGGTTCCTTCAGGACCGTCGCGCCGTAGAGCGGCAGGTCGTGCCGGTTCTTCAGCTCGTTGATCCGCATGGTGGCCCGTTCCAACTCGGTTTCTTCGAAGAGGGAGCTGTTCAGATACGGGATGGAGCCGAACTTTTTCCGTACCGATTCGGTCCGGTCGGTCATCCGAACCGCCAGCACGTCGAAGAACAGCTCGTCCAGGTCGTCGTAATCCGCAATCCGTCTGCTGTTGAGGAAGGCGTGGGTCAGGTCTCCCCGGTGATAGCCTATCAGCTGCCCTTCCAGCAGTTTCAGGAAGAGGAGGCGGTTGAGCCAGGTGATGCAGAGTTCCAGGGCGACACTGAAAAACTGCTCGTCTTCACTGCTGCCGTACTGTTCGGGCCGGGTGATGCCGGCGAGGCGGTTTCGGTTCTTCAGGTAGCTGACGGTATTCTCCAGCAGAGACCCGTCGTGGCGCGACCCTTCCGGTTTGCGTCCGATCAGTTTCTTTCCTTTGTCCTTCACTTCCTCAAGGCCGATGACATGCAACAGTTCGTTGTAAAACTCTCGGTTCAGGGAGTTGCTGTCGTTGGCAAACGGCTGTTTGAGCAGGTGCGCGGGGGAAAGGAGTTTGAAGAGATTGATCAGCTTCCTGTCGTTACCACCCCTGCTCGCCGTGCTCGCTTCCCCCCCAGAATCAGGGGGGGATTGAGGGGGGGTGCGCGCGATTTTCTCGAAGTCCCTTAGATCGAAAAAGGTGCAGGGGAGTTCGGTCAGCTCCTTTTCGATGAAAGGCCTGGCAATTTCCTGATAGAACCAGTCGGTATTCGTGCTGACCAAGAGTCCGTCGTTCCAGTCCTTATAGCTCTTGACGAGTTTTTGATTGCCGAAGAAGAACCGCTCGAAATCGGCGGCATCGAAGATGTACCACTCGTAGATGTTGCAGACGATGAGCTGTTTTATCTCCTGATTGCCTTTGATGTAACGTTCCTGCATGTAGTAGTGCAGAAGCTCGTGCAGCGCCTTGGCATTGGGCCTTTCGGGCGAAATCATCTCCGCCCTGTTGGACGGCTTCTTGGTCTCGATGATGACCCCGATGCTGTCGTCCGAACTCTTGCCGTTGTGAATGACGAGGTCCGCCCGCTTGCTGGTGTTGATTTCAAAGCCGGGTTTGTACCAGGTCTCTTTGAGGAAGTCGGCAACGATGTTTTTCAGGTGCTCTTCGTGTTCGTCCGAGCGGAGCCGCTCGAACATCCGCGTGAGGTTGGCCTTGAACAGTTCGATCTGGTCGCGTTTGAGACTCTGTCTGAGATAGGCCTTGTTAAGGGCCTTTGCCGGGGAAAGCAGCTGTAACTTCATTGATCACCTATGTCTGTCCGGCGGGGTTTGGCCCACCAGCAGTTCCCGCATCTCGGCGGTGCAGATCTTCAGCACCGCGGCGATCGGGATCGCCAGGACGATTCCCCAGAAGCCGAGCAGTTCGCCCATGGCCATGACGGTGAAGATGACCGCCAGCGGGTTCAGGCGGAGCGTGCTCCGCATGACCAGCGGTTTGATGAGGTTGCCTTCGATGATGATGTTGATCACGAAGTAGGCGGCAAAGACCTTGGGGACGATCATGAAGTCGCCGGTTTCGGCATAGCCGATGAGGGTCGGCGGGATCACCGCCACCATGACCCCGATGAGCGGCACAATGGAGGCAAAGCCGGCAAAAAGGCCGTTCAGTACCGGGAACTCGATCCCCAAGAGGGCCAGGGCGCCGGCGGTGAGGAGCCCCACCAGCAGGCAGTCGACGAGCATGCCGATGATGAACCGCTCCAGGGAGCGGTTGATGGTCCTGCCCAGGTCGATCAGGTGCCGCCGGTCGGCGTGATGGAACAGCCGCTTGATGAGGTCCTTGGCGTGCTGCTTGTAGAGGAGCATGAAAAAGACCAGTATCGGAGCCAGCACCAGGTTGAAGGCGCCGAATGCCACCCGCTTCAGCTGCCGGTACCCCTGACCGGAGAGCTCCTTCACCAGTTCGCCGGTCAGATCGTTGATCTGCTGCACCAGCCAGCTCATGTCGGCACCCTGGGACAGTTTTGCCACCTGCCCCTGCCAGCTCTCCATGGACACCTTGAGCGTCCTGGTGTAGGTGGGGATCGATTTGGTCAGCGTGTCCAGTTGGTGGCCCAGGTAGGGGATGAAGAAGAACGAGGCGATGAAGACGGCGAACAGACCGATCCCGTACAGGAGGATCAAGGCGGTTACCCGGTCGAATTTCCGTGCCTCCAGGTACTTAAGGACCGGGTTGACCAGGTAGGCGATGACCAGGGAGGTGAGAATCGCCGAAAAGGTGTGGGGGAGATAGTAGCCCAGCATGAGCAGGGCAATGAAGCAGAGGGCCAGGGCGATGGCTATCTTGCGCCGTGCAGGCTCTGCGGGCATGGTGTCAGGACTCCCTGGCGAAGCCGCCGCGCCGCAGGTGGGTCGAGAAGATCTTGAAAGCGGCGGCAATGGGAATGGCCAGGAGTATCCCCCAGAACCCCATGAGTTCGCCGAACGCCATGACGACAATGATGGTCATGAGGGGGTTCAGGTCCATGGATTCCTTGAAGACGAGCGGCTTTATCAGGTACCCCTCCAGGAAGTAGATGACCGCAAAGGCGCTCACCACCTTGATTACCGCCATGCCGGTCTGGAACTTGAGATAAGCGAAAAAGACCGGCGGGATGGTGGCCAGGATCACACCGATGAACGGCAGTACCGACGCGAGGCCGGCAAAAATGCCGAGGAACAGGGCGTTGTCGATGTCGAGGAAGAAGAGGGCGATGGCCGACATGATTGCTACGATGACGGAGACGATGAGCTGTCCCCGGATGTAGCCACCGATGCTGGCGTTCACTTCGCGGCCGAAGACCAGCAGTTCCTCCCGGTGGCGGGCCGGGAGCCAGATCTTGATGCCGTCGATGATGGCCTTTTTGTAGTAGAGCATGAAAAAGACCAGGATCGGCGCCAACACCAGGTTGAAGAGGTTGAAGACGAGCCGCGATGCGGTGGCGTAGAGACTTGAGCCGATGGAACCGAGCCCTGAGTCCAGGTTGCCGGTCGTGGTGTCCAGGAGCCAGCTCCATTCTTCGGCCGCATAGACTGGCGTGAAACGGGTCTTCAGGTCGGTGATGATCGTCTTGACCTGGGCGATGTAGCGGGGAAGATCCCTGACCAGTGCCTCCCAGCGGGCCGACAGGAGCGGCACGAGAAAGACGAGGAAAAATGCGGAAAGGATGGCCAGAACCAGGTAGAGGAGGGCGATGCCGACCGGCCGGGAACATCTGCGCCGTTCCAGTTGAACCAGAAGCGGGTCAAGGAGATAGGCGATGACGAATGCCAGGAGGAAACAGGACACGGTGTGGCGCACGGCATAGGCCAGTGCCACGGTAGCCGCGACAATGGCGAGGCCGGCGATGGTCCTGTTTGCCGTTTGCGGGTGCTGGGTCATATGGCCTCTAATAGGTGGTGCCGGCCGGGAAGATATCGTGTTCTTCCAGCCAGAGGCGGATGCGGTCGGCGATCAGTTCTTCCTTGAGGGCCAGGAACATGTCCAGTTCGTCGGGGTAGAAGGCAAGGATGTCTTCGATCCTGCCGTACGGGCTCCTGCCGGTGAAGGTCCGCTCCAGGACCTGTCTGAGCCGCTGGTCAGGGATACCCTTTATGAACTGGTGCAGCAGCAACCGTTCCTGATCGTAGTCGAAGCCGGGGATCTGCAGGTACTGGTCGCCATGCTGAGCCACCTCCATCCAGAACGCATCGTCCTCGTAGTCGGTCGGGATGAAAAAGACCTCGCCGGTGCTCCTGTCAAGGAGGTAGATCAGCCCCGGATCAGGGTTTTCAAAGGCATCGATCAGATCGTCCCAGATGATTTCTACATCGCGGGCCACACCCATCATCCCCTCCCGTGTAGGACAACATGCATGGTGAGATCCGATGGCAAGGAGCGGTGCGGGGAACGTGATGTACTGTGTATCATTACCTCTGCCTTTACCTGTACCGGTATTTTAGCTATAGTGCCCGGCATGCACGCCATTTTCATTGCCGACGCCCATCTGCGGAGCCCGGAGGATGCCAATTACCGGCATCTGCTCCGTTTCCTCGATACCCTGCCCGCGACTGTTGAGACCATCTTCGTCCTCGGGGATCTGTTTGAATTCTGGCTCGGTGCTCCCGGCATCAACTATCCGCAGTACCAACCGGTTCTGGAACGGCTGCAGCGCCTCGTCCGGAACGGTGTGCGGCTGGTCTGTCTGGAGGGGAACCATGACTTCCACCTGGGGCCGGTTTTCACCGAGACGCTGAAGGCTGCCGTCCATCCCGGTCCGGTAGTCATGGAACTGGACGGCCGGCGGCTTTATCTCTGTCACGGCGACCAAATGAACCGTCGTGACTATGGCTATCGGTGCCTGCGGGCCGTGTTCCACTCCCGGCTGACCAGCCTGCTTGCCCGCCTGGTGCCGGCTGTCGTGCCGCTGACGATTGCCGAGAGGCTCGGCTCACGATCAAAGGCGGCCGCGCCGCGACGGAATGCCCGGTGGGACTATGACCGGATCATCCGGGAGTTCGCTGCCGAACGATTCCGCGAGGGGGTCGAGGTGGTGATCACCGGTCATTTCCATCGCCCTTTTCTTGAAGAGAACGGAAAAACCGTCCTCCTTTCCCTTGGTGACTGGATCAGCCAGTTTTCCTACGGGGAATGGCGGGACGGCGTTCTCTGCCTGCGGACGTTTCCGCAGGGCGTTCAACCGAGTCCGAACAGTGAAAGGTAGCGGGCAACACGGCCCTCCAGGTCGGGGGCCGCGATTTCCCTGCAGATGGCATCCGGCCGGTACCGTTGACAGACCACCGGACGTTCGGCGTAGATACGGCAGCGGTTGGCCCGGTCCAGGTGGCGGCATCGCACCCCCACCGGTTTTTGCAAGGTGGTGATATCCGGCGCCACGCAGCAGGTGCCGCACTGCATGCACATCGCGGGATGGGAATCAGGGGCATTGAGTCGGTATCGCTGGTTTTCCTGGTCCCCGGTCTCTGCTCCCTGGTCCCTGTTTCCCCTCACCTGAAAAAGGTCTCCAGCGCCTTTTCTCCCACGTGTGTTGCCTTGATCTTCCATTTACCCTGGTTAACGACCAGGGCCACCAGGGCAATCTGGGGATTCTCGATGGGTGCGTAGGCGGCGAACCAGCTATAGTGGCCTTCCGGGTCCTTGCCATCGATGGAGCCGGTCTTGGCGGCAATGGAGATTGAGCCGAGCATGGGGCGCCCGCGCCGGTCGTGGAAGGCCCGACGTGAGGTGCCGCTGCTGACGGTGGTGGAGAGCATCTTTGCCAGGCTTCCGGCCGTCTCGGTGGAGATTGCCCGGCGCAGCGGATGGGGCTGGGCCTGGTACACGGTCGCCCCCTTGTCGCTCTTGATCTCGTCGGCCAGGAGCGGCGCCATCAGGGTGCCGCCATTGGCGACGGCCCCGATGAGGGCGGCGGCGTGCAGGGGGGTGATCTTTACCTCTCTGCCGAGACCGGCCCCCATGAGCATCAGTTCTGCCGTGCTCTGGGGGGTAGCGGCAATACTCGGCTGGATCTGCGTGCCCGGAAAGAGCACCTGGTTGAAGCCAAAGCGCCCGGCATACTGCAGGAGCGGGTCACGGCCGACCACATCGCTGGCCAGGCGGCCGAAGACCGGATTGACCGATTTGCCCATCGCCTCGGTGAGGGACATTTCCTGGCTGTGGCGGCGACGGGGTTCCCAGATGCTGGGGGAGACCGAGGTCAACTTGCCGTTGAAGGCCATGACCGTGTCCGGAGAGATCTTTTTTTCTTCCAGCGCCGCGGCAGCGGTGACGATCTTGAACAGCGAGGCCATGGGGTAAGGGGTGTAGAAGGCCTTGCCCGGCCAGGCGGTATCCCGGGTGGAGTGGCTGGTCATGGCCAGGATCTTGCCTGTCTGCGGTTCTAAAGCAACGAAGACGCCGAAGGGAACCCGATTGTCGTCCATCACCCGCTTGACCCGCTCCTGCAGTTCGGGATTGATGGCATAGGTGATGGTTCCCCCGCCGGGCAGCCCTGCCTGGAGCTTGTTGCCGACAGGCTGAAAGCTCGGCAGTTGTTGTGCGGCCACCTGGAACGAATTCCAGGTGTTCAACTCCTCGCTGGAGGATGTGGGCATGGCCTTGCCGACACTGGAAACTGCGGAGCGGGTGGATAGGGTGAGGCTCATGAACAGCCCGGCGATGAGGGCCAGGCCGGCAGCGAACATGGCGAGCCTTTTCCGGGAACGGGGAGGGCGCTGCTCGTTCTGCCGCCTGAAGGCGTTGCACGAACTGCCGCCGTTTCTGCTCACCAGGCGGTGCAGCAGACTTTTCTTTTTTTGGGTGAGATGTTTTACATCCTGCATGGTAGCGCGTCGTTCAAGGGTTTGATGGCTGGCACACTATATGCCGAACTGCTCTCTCTTGTCAATGTCATCCCCCTTTTTTTCGGCATCTTCCCCCCCTTTTTCGCTCGTTGCCAGGTCGCGCAGGGTGAGCCCGGCCAGCGACTCGGCACTGCATCTGTCGCGACTGGCCAGGAGGGCGCTCAACCGTTCGCCGTTCCGTCCGGGAAGGGCAGGCCGCCAGTCGCTGCCGTGGTGCTGCAGGTGGTTCAGAATCTGGTGCACGGTTATCTGGTCCAGTTCTCGGCCCGGCAGGAATCCTGGCGCGGTATCGCCGGTTTTGGCCAGAAAACCGGCGTTGCAGAGTTCGTCGGTAATTTCCCGGACGATACGGGTCGGCAGGTCCAGGTCTTCGGCCAGGGTGTCTACGTTCCACGACGGTGTGCCGGCAAGAAATGTCCTGGCGACGTCGGTCATGATGGCCAGGGTCAGGAGCTCCCGTGTCCGCTGACAGATGCCGGTCGTCCGCTCTTCGCGGCGGAAGGTGCGGATGTTCTGGTGGGCATAGACCACTTCCACCCCCATGAGCACGATGATCCAACTGGTGTAGATCCAGACCATGAAGACCGGCAGGGCGGCCAGGGTGCCGTAAATGGCGTTGTATTTGGAAACGCCGACCTGGAAGTGGAGATATCCCCACTGGGCCACCTCCCAGCTGGTGCCGGCCAGCACGCCACCCACCAGGGCCGAGCGGAGACGGACGCGGGTGTTGGGGATGAACAGGTAGAGGAAAATCATGGCGAGCCAGATGCTGAAGTAGGGAATCAGGCGGAAGAGCGGTATCAGAACCCCTCCCAGCAGGGAGTTGGTCATGAGCCACTGCACCAGGGTCTGGCTTTGGAGTGAGGTGGTGACGCTGGTCGCGGCAAACAGCAAGAGCGGTCCGCTCACCACGACGCTCAGGTAATCGCTGAATCGCCGCTGCAGGGAGCGGGTTTCCGCAACGCCCCAGATCGCGTTGAACGCCTCTTCCACCGAGCCGAGGAGGGAGACGACGGTGATCAGGAGGGTGACGAGCCCGATGGCGCCCATTGATGCCATGTTGGTGTTGTTGATGTAGCTGACGATACTGCTCACCACTTCCTGAGAGCCGGCCGCAACCTGTTCCAGCAGGAGCGGTTCCAGGCGGTTCTGGACTCCGAGCCCTTTGAGAACCGCGAACATCAAGGCAAAGAAGGGGACCAGGGACAGTATGGTGGTGAAGGATAGGGCTGCTGCCCGTTGCAGGCACAGGTCGGCCATGAAGCCTTTGGCGACGAGGAGCGTAATCTGCAGATACTTGACGGCATAGCGGCGCAGAAACGGATAGGTGTCCGGGTTCAGCTCCCAGAGGGTGGTCGAAAGGAATGTGCGGATAGAGTCGATGTGGCCTTTGGGCACGTTGCCTCCGTGCTGAGAACCGGTTCAATGTTCGATGACAAGCCTCTAACGTCGAACATCGAACAAAAAAGAGGCGCACCAGTGTGCGCCTCCTTCTGATGCGGTGGGAACTAGGCTCCCTTGAGACGTTCGCGTTCCTTTTCCATCGCCTCTTTGCCTGCTTCGATGGCCGAGGAGATGATCGACTTTTTCTCCAGGATCAGGTCCTTGCCGTCGTCGAGCGTTGACTTGATCTTCTCCTGCGCCTCGGTGGTATACTCCTTGATCTTGTCGATGGCGTCATCGGCCAGTCCCTTGATCTTGGAGCGGATCTCATCGCCGGTCTTGGGCGCCACCAGCAGGGCCACTCCGGCCCCAACCGCCGCACCGGCTATGAAGGAGAGGATTACGGTTCCTGCTCCAACGCCGTTGTCTTGTTCTGCCATAGGTCTTACCTCCCTTTTTTCGCGAATTTTTCCACCAGAAATTTGCCTGCCACCTTGGCTCCGGAGAGCCATAGCGAAGAGCTGGCAAGCACACCTGACACCGAGCTGACAATGGTGCCGATGGTCTTGAGTCCCCGGCCGGTCTCGCCCACGGCGCCCATGAAAATCTTCAGCTCGTCGATGTTTTCCGCGACCCCGCCGGTAAGCGCCTTCAGATCGGCCAGGGTTGCACGCAGCTCGCTGAGAATAGGCTTCAGTTCTGCATCGGTACGACTTATGAAATCACGCGTCGCTTCGGCGGTCTTCCTGATTTCGATTACGGCCGGGATGAGGACCGCAGCCAGCACTACCATGGTAATCGCCACGACGGCTGCGGCAAGGCTGATAATGGTCATTCCGGGGCTCCCTTCATTACTTTTAATGGGAAGTATAAAAGATGCGGGAAAAAATGCAACGGAATGTTTGCTGTCTTGATTTTTGCGGAAAATCTGCTATTTCATGGAGCAGTCTAGTCTGGTGCCGTAACGGTTTTTCGCTGAACAATCAGGGATCGCAGGGGGCGTGGAAATGGAAAAGGAGGCGATGCTGGACAAGGCGAAATCTACCCTTGCGCCCTTTGAAACGGAAAACATCATCAATTTCATGAAGCACATTACCCTGAAGTCGGCCATGGAGAATCCGCTCATCATCGGGATCTTTCTGGTCTTCTTCTTTTTTGCCGTCATCAAGCGCTCCAAACCGGTACTGCTCACCCTTTTTTCCGTGATCGCCATCATGTTTCTGGTTCGTTTCACCCTGCCGGCGGACGCGGGGAACGAACTGACCCTTAGTTCCACTCTCCCGTTTGCCTTTGGCGGGTTGTCCATTGGCGCAGCTCTTATCTACTTCATGTTCATAAAAGGGGACTGACCGTTTGCGCTCCCCGGCAGGAGATAGTGCATGACCATATCCAAGCGTGACTACGCCTTCATAGCCATAGTGGCAGTGGTGCTGATCGTGTTTATCGTTATTTCGGGACCGGAAAAGACCAAAAAGGTGCCCCTGGATGCCACCCACCAGCAGTTCTACGACCTGATGAACGCCGGCAAGAAGAAGAGCGACGTGGACCCGCTCTGTGCCGGGTGTCACGACGGCGTCAAGCTGAAGTTCCCGGACAAGCACCCTGCCAAGCCGGGAGCCGGTCCGATGCGCTGCCTCTTCTGCCACAAGATGCATAAATAGGATCGAGGATAAAGGATCGAGGATCAACCTTATCCCCTTGTTTTTTACCTCGCTCCTCGTACCTCGATCCTGCTCTTCTCATGACCCTGAATCTCACTGCCGAACTGGAACGCCTTGTTGCCCACCTGGCCGGACAGGTCGACGCGTTCGGCCACATCGATCCGGCCCGGGTCCTGGTCTGCATAGCCGCCACCCGCGGCAGCGGTGTCCATGGCACCTACGCCAAGATTCATCCCCTCTGTTTTGCCGGCGGCGACAAGACCACTACGATCCGGCGCGGCCGCCACACGTATATCTGCACCATGCCGACCATTTTCCACCGGGGTGAGGAGATGCGTTACGTCATCTACTTCCTCGCCCCCCGTTTCTTCGACCTGTCATTCCGCGAAAAGCTGATCACCGTCTTCCACGAGCTCTATCACATCTCGCCGACCTTTGATGGCGATATCCGGCGCTTTACCGGCCGCAACTATGCCCATGGCTCCTCCACGAAACGCTATAACGCCGCGATGGCCACCATGGTGGACGCCTATCTGGCTGGGCTGGAATCCAGGGATCATCTGGCTTTTCTGGAGGTGGGGATGGAGGCGCTGCGGGAACGTTGCCGGGCGCTGGTAGGGCGAAAAATGGCGGCACCGAAGATTCAAGTGAGGCGTGATAGGTAATGGGAGAATGATATGGATAAGCAACTAACAAGGCGGCCTTTGGCCGCCTTGTTAGCAAGAAAGCCGGGGTCAGTTGAAGAAGAAGCGGACCCCGACCGTGCCGGTGAAGCCGGTTGGATCGAAGTTTCCGTTATCCGAGCCCTTGATGTCGGTCTCCGGGGCGACGACTAACTTGCCTTCGGCGTTCAGGGCCACCTGCCGGGTGAGGAAGTAGTCGACGCCACCTTTGACGTGCAGGCCGACGGTGGTGTCGACGTCGTAGCGTCCCGGACCGTTTGTCTGCTCAAAATCGCTGATGATGATGTCCAGACCTGCCCCGGCATAGGGGGTCAGATTCGGCTGGTTGACCGCAAAGCGGTACTGGGCGCCCAGTCCGATGTTGAGGAGGTCAAAGTCCCCCTTGAATGACCCATTGTGCAATTCCGAACTGAAGTCGGCGTGGGTGATTTCCAGTTCGGCAGCGATGTTCCGGTCGATTCCGTAGATGAAGCCGCCCCCCCCCACGAAGCCGGCATCGCTTTCAAGCTTGGACTTCGTTGGGCCGATATCGCTGTCGGCAGGGACGATGAAGCCGATCCGGCCGGTTACGCCGAGTTTCCCTTTGATGTTTTCGGCCATTGCTGTCGTGGCGCTGAGGGAGACTGCTGCCACCAGGCAGAAAAGGGTGAATTTTTTACGCATGGTCGTACCTCCTAGTTTGTTCTCTTTCATGGTGTTGAACCAATGATCGCCGGCATTTTAATGGAAAAGGAGGGGGGAGGCAAGGTGATGTTGACAACCCTTTGAGAACACAAAGAAAAAAGGGGCGCAAGGCCCCTTTTGAATAACAAACGATCGAAACGGTTACGCAAGCTCAAGGACCGCCTTCACGGTCTTCTCGATTCCCTCGGCCGCTTCGGAGATCCGCTCTGCAAGCATGTACGCCGGCGTGGAGACGATCTTGTTCTTTGCGTCCACCACGAATTCCCGGACCGGGCATGCCACATGGCTGCTGCCGGTGGCATTGATGGCAGCGGCGGTACCGGCATCGTTGCCGATGGTCAGCTGGGGATGATATTCCCTGCCAAGGGTTGCGGCAATCAGTGCCGGGGCGATGCAGATGGCGCCGATCGGCTTCCCGGCCGCTGCCATTTCCTTGAGGAGTCGGGCCACTTCCGGGTGGATCGTGGCATCGGCCCCCTTGACGGCGAAGTTGCAGAGGTTCTTTGCCGCGCCAAACCCTCCGGGGAAGATGATCGCGTCCAGGTCGGCCGCCTTCACCCCGGCGACGTCCCTGATCTTGCCGCGGGCAATACGGGCCGACTCCACCAGAATCCTGCGTTTGGCTCCGGTCTGCTCGCCGCTGAGGTGGTTGACCTCGTCCAGTTCGCTGTCCGGGGCCATGCAGACGGCCTCGGCATTGTTGCGGTCGATGGCCAGCAGGGTAAAGACCGCCTCGTGGATCTCGCTGCCGTCGTAGACGCCGCAGCCGGAAAGGACCACTCCAACCTTCTTCTTCATGGCACGTTCCTCCTTATCGTTCGTGTAGCACGTTTATGCCTGTTTTTATTACCCGAAATTCCCCTCTTGCGCAAGGGCGATCCGAACCGCCTCGGCGTAGGGCGTAAGCTGGAAAGGGAGGATTTCCCGCAGCAGGTGCTCGCGACAGACGACTTCGTTGGCAAGTCCCTCGATCAGCGGCATGGAGATGGATGGCTTGACCGGTGTCATGAACCCGACCCAGTAGGACGAAAGTTTCGGCGTCAGGAACGGGACCGGGATGATGAGTGTGGCGTGCTCCGAGATAACGGCGAACTGCTCCATCATCTCCCGATAGGTCAGGACGTCTGGCCCGCCTATGTCGAAAGTCCTGCCGCAGGTCCGTTCATCCATCAGGCATCCGGTCAGGTAGCGGATGACGTCATCGACGGCGATGGGCTGGCAGCGTGTGGAGACCCAGCGCGGAGTGATCATGACCGGCAAGCGCTCCACCAGGGCGCGGATCATCTCGAACGAGGCTCCCCCGGCGCCGATGATCACCGCTGCCCGCAGGACGGTGGTTGCAAAGCTGCCGCTGCGGAGGATTTCGGCCACTTCTCGGCGGCTCTTCAGGTGATCGGAAAGGTCGTCGCCGGTTTCGCCGAGCCCTCCCAGGTATATGACGCGCCGGACACCGGCACGGCTGGCCGCAAAGGTGAAATATTCCGCGGCCTGGCGTTCCCGCCGTTCAAAGCCTGCCCGGCCACTGGCCATCGAATGGACCAGATAGTAGGCAGTGTCGATCCCTTTCATTACTGCTTCCAGTCCCAATGGTTGGAGCAGGTCGCCGATTACCGCTTCGGCGCCAGGAGGTATCAGCGCATCGGTCCGCCGCACGAGGCAACTGACCGTAAAGCCATTGCTGACGAGGGCCGGTACGAGGCGACGACCGATGAAGCCGGTCGCACCGGCGACAAGGATTTTACGTGGTGCCTGTTTCATGGCAACTCGCATTCAGTGTTCCGAGCGGTCAATTCCTTCCTTACAATTCTGGTTCCTTTGGCCCCTGGCTGCGTTGCGCCTCCTCGGCTTAGGCTTACGTCGCGCCTTGCCAGGAACCAAAATTCCTCAGAATTCTTGCGGTGAACTAACCGCACGGGACACTATGGCATTGGCTCAATTGTACACGTCTCCCGGGAAAAACAAGGTGCCCTGAGGACAGGGGCCATGATCTGTGGTAGGTTTCTCACTATGGAGATGCGGCACGATACCACAGAGCGGGAAGTTGCCTGCCAGCAGATTCTGGAGCACGATTCCTCGGTCTTTTCCATCCAGAGGATGACCCTGCCGTTCGATCTTGCCCACGGTATCGATCCGTCGTTTCTCTTTGCCCGCTATCTGCTGTACATACGCCGCTTCACCCTGTCGCTCGTCAGGCCTCGGGCATCGGCTGACGGTGTGGAGTTTCGGCTGACGGACACGAATATCGTGCTGCTCCGGTTCCGGGGGCCGGTAAGCAGGGAAGGGGCAGGGGGCGAGCAATCCTTGACCCTCTTCATCGATGGCGGACTGCTTGTGCAGCCGAAGCAGTGCGATCGGGGCGAACTCGCTTTCATGGTCGCCGACACGGCTGCCGGCCTCAGGGTGACATTGCAGCTTTCGGAGTTCTGCCCCCTGTTGTTGGGGAACCCACGTCCGTCCCTCTGGCGAAAGTGGCTCTACCGCCTGACCCAGGCCTACATCCACAAAGTGGTGACGGTTCGTTTTCTCGCCCGCATCTATCGGGAGCTGGCCGGTCCCGGCGCGAGGATAAAGGTGGTGAAGGTGCTGTTGCGGGAGGGAGAGGCGATCTGACCGGGATAAGGCGCTCCTGTCCAGCCTTGCGGTTGTTATATCCTGTGCTACGCTGTAACCGGTTGAGTGGATGACAACGGCTCAACCGATGAACCGATTTGTCAGGAAAATGGAGAAGACGCAGATGAAAGAACGGGGCTGTCGCAGGATTCCTGCTTCGGTCGGTTGCTGGCTGCTGGAGGTGGACGGCGCTTCGTGCTTTGATACCTTCGATCTGTCTGAAGGAGGGGTGTGCGTTAAGACAGATGAGCCGCTGCCGGTGGGGCGGGTCGTGCACCTCGGTTTCTATACTCCGGGGTCGGCCCGGCCGATTCGGGTGGAGGCGGAGGTGGTCTGGGGCTGCAGTGAAGATGAGCCCAACTTCATGGGACTCAAGTTCCGGAACCTGGATGATCAGGCGCGTGAGGCAATCCGTGCCTATGCCGGACTCCTCGACCGGCAGCGGCGGATGGGGTCAGAGAAGTGAATTCGAGGCGTTAGTCTTTTGAATAGAGCACGGCCACGGCCCGGGCCTTTTGGGTCCCCCTGGCGATGAAGCCGTGGGGTTCGTTGGAGTCGTAGTAGACACTGTCGCCGGGTGACATGACCAGCGTCTCGGTACCGAAGTGGAATTCGAGTTCGCCTTCCAGCAGATAAATGAACTCAACCCCTTCGTGGCGGTAGAAATAGTCGTCCGACCATTGCCGCAGTTCGAACTCGACGAGAAACGGTTCGATCTGTTTGTGACGGATGCCGGGCGCCAGTGACCGGTACAGGTAGCCGTGGGGAGAGTCGTTGCCGCTCCGGCGCGGGGTCATCCCCCCATCGTCGGCCTTGGAGAGGACGTACTTCTGCCGATCCCCCTCCTCTTCGAAAAAGTAGTGTATCCCGATCTTGAGCCCCTTGGCGATCTTCAGCAGGGTGGCAATGGGGGGGATCACCTGATCGTTTTCGATCTGGGAAAGGAGTGGCTTGGAGAGTGTGGAGGCATCGGACAGCTCCTGGAGCGTCAGTCGCCGTTCCTGGCGAAGTTTGCGGATCTTCTGCCCCAGATTCAACTCTCTGACCTCTTTTTTGTGTTCGCTCATGGTCCGGTCTCCTAACATACCGTTATATGGCCATTTCTGCCGAAGGTCAAGCCCTTCGTGCCTTGACATCACCGACGCTTTTGGCTACCCTGTCAGCGGGTTAAGTCAATTAGTCATGTATTTCGGAGTGTTGCGATGCGTTATTGGCATGTTTCGCTAATCTGGCTCATGGTTGTCCTGCTCCTCGGCGGCTGCAAGGAGAAAGAGGGGCCGACCTTCTTCGAATCGAACCGTTCAGGCAGTGTCGAGGCCCCGGTCAAGGAGGTGCCCAAGGACATCCTCGCCACCCAGCAGGCCTTCACCAATGTGGTCAAGGCGGTAACGCCGGCCGTGGTGAACATATCCACCATCAGCAAGAAAAAGGTGATTCAGCCGTTCTTCGAGTTTTCGCCGTTTTTCGGCGACCTGTTCGAGGAGTCTCCGGCCCGGCCCCGCTACAAGAAGGAGACCAGCCTCGGCTCTGGCTTCATCATCAACAGGGAAGGGTACATCGTCACCAACGACCACGTGGTCCGGGATGCCGAGAGCATCCAGGTGAAACTCTCCAACGAAAACGTCTATGACGGCAAGGTGGTGGGAGGTGATCCCAAGACCGATATTGCGGTGATCAAGATCAATGCCCGCGAAGCCTTGCCGGTTGCGGTGCTGGGCGACTCCGACAAGCTGCAGGTCGGACAGTGGGCCATTGCCATCGGCAACCCGTTCGGTCTCGACCGGACAGTGACTGCCGGGGTCATCTCGGCCACGGGCCGTTCCAATATGGGGATCGAGACCTACGAAAACTTCATCCAGACCGACGCCTCCATCAACCCGGGTAACTCGGGGGGGCCGCTCCTGAACATCTACGGCGAGGTGATCGGGATCAACACGGCCATCGTTGCGGCCGGCCAGGGGATCGGTTTTGCCATCCCGGTGAACATGGCCAAGCGGGTCGTCGACCAGCTGGTGAAGAAGGGGAGCGTGACCCGGGCCTGGCTCGGGGTGGCGATCCAGCCGGTCACCGAGGATATCGCCGCGTCCTTCGGTCTGGGCAAGGCCCGCGGGGCGCTGGTGAGCGACATCATGGCCGACAGCCCGGCGGAAAAGGCGGGGCTCAGGCAGGGTGACGTCATCGTCAAATTTGCCGGCACCGAGATCAAGGATGCCAAGCAGTTGCAACTGACCGTGGCCGACGCCCCCATCGGCAAGCCGGTGGAGGTCGAGTTCTACCGGGAGGGGAAGCTTCTCAGGAGCTCCATTACCCTGGCCAGCAGTGACAGTGCCGTTGCGGCCCGGCCCAGGTCGACCGAGCCGGCGGAGGGGTGGTTCGGTCTGGCGGTCGAGGAACTGCCAAGGAACAAGCGGGTCGCCGGCCTTTCCGGAGTGGTCGTGACCGGTGTCGAGCCGGACAGCATCGCTGCCGACAGCGGCATCCAGCGTGGCGACGTGATCGTCTCGGTAAACCAGAAACGGGTGGGAACCCTGGCCGAGTATGGCGCGGCCATGAAGCAGGCCGAACGGCGGGGGTCGGCGGCCCTCCTTATCCGCCGCGGCAGCGCCAGCATCTATTTCGCGCTGAAAATTCGCTAGAAACCGCAATCGATTCATGTATAATGCAGCCCAAGGTTGCACGAGCGAGGAGATTCATGAACCTGATCGACAATCCCGACCAAGCCAGACGGTTGGCTCGCGCCATCGTCTCCGACGTCGCCATCTATAACCGGGAAAAGGTCGAAGAGGGAATCCGAAACGATTCCATCTTCGAGATCCTTTCCGAGCAGCTCGAAGAGGGGCGGGAGCACTTCCGGTCCAGGGTGGCGCCCGAACTGGCCGGCTCCAATATCTACGAACTGGCCGTGGTCGATGTCCTGATCAAGAGGGCCGGAAAGATAGAGTCATCCATCTGGTAGCCGACCCGTAACGAGTCAAAGGAGAAGGCGCGGTTTGCTGGAATCGCGCCTTTTTCCGTTTTTGGAGAGTATGGACCGTTTCGAACAGACAGTCCCAACAGGTCAGGAGCCCGAGCGGCTCGACACCTTCGCGGCCAGGGTTGTCCCCGGGCTAACGCGCGCCGCTGTCCAGCGGCTCATCGAACAGGGGCTGATTTCCGTTGACGGCGCTAGCGCCAAGCCGTCCCTGAAACTCAAGGGGGGCGAGCAGGTCGTCGTAACCGTCCCCCCCCCCGAGCCGGCGGAGGCGGTGGCCGAGGAGATTCCCCTGCAGATCGCCTACGAGGATGCTGCAGTCGTGGTGGTCAACAAGCCGGCCGGCATGGTGGTTCACCCGGCAGCCGGCAACCCGCGGGGAACCCTGGTCAACGCCCTTCTCGGCCACTGTCGTGACCTGTCCGGGGTCGGTGGCGAGCTGCGGCCGGGCATCGTTCACCGTCTGGACAAAGACACCACCGGGCTCCTGGTGGTGGCCAAGAGCGACCCGGCCCATCAGCACCTGGCCCACCAGTTCAAGGAGCATTCGATCCGCCGGGTCTACCTGGCGCTGGTCTATGGTTCGCCGCGGGAGGACCGGGGCCGCATCGAAGGGGAGATCGGCCGGCACCCGACCGATCGCAAACGGATGTCCGGCACGACCCGTCACGGCAGGCACGCGGTCACCCACTGGCGGGTCGTGGCCCGTTATCCCGGCATGACGCTGCTCCGGCTGCGGCTGGAAACCGGGCGGACCCATCAGATTCGCGTACACCTGTCGGAGGCCGGTTTCCCACTGGTGGGAGACCAGGTATATGGCGGTGCCGCCCGGGCGGCCAACATCAAGGACCCGCAACTCAGGAAACTGGTCAGGGAACTGGCACGTCAGGCCCTCCATGCCCAGTCCCTCGGCTTTCTCCATCCGGCAAGCGGCGAGTGGCTGGAGTTCAACGCCGACATCCCGGCCGACATGCAGGCCATCCTGGATTACCTGACATCAATGGCCGATGGTCGTTGAACTCACCAACAGCTTTCGATCAACTCACCCTACCAGACAGGATCGACTGCTTTTGCTCCATTTCGCCTAGAGCCATCACGAAACAGCACCAAATCGCTCTCTACGGATAACTACAACTGCCGGATTTGGGTTGAATAATAAAGAGGATTGCTACGATATGCAGATGACCAGAAAAGGAAACATCCATTACCTGGAGTCGGAGATCTTCCGCCGGGCGGGGTTCCAGGCCCAGGGGTTCACAACCCGCCACGAGGGGGTTTCCAGGTTCCCCTTCAACTCCCTGAATCTGGGGACCACTACCCTTGACCCGATTCATAACGTGCAGGGGAATCGCAGCCTGCTGGCCCGCGCCTTCGGCTCGCGCCCTGAACGGTTGGTGACGGCAACCCAGGTCCATGGGACCGATCTCCTGGTCATTGACCAGCCGAACGACGATTTTGCCCATTTCCTCAAGCTGGAATGCGACGGGATCGTTACCAACCAGCCAGGCGTGATGATCGGGGTCACGGTGGCTGATTGCGTGCCGGTCCTGCTCCTGGATCCGGAGAAGCGGGTGGCTGCTGCTCTCCACGCGGGGTGGAAAGGGACGGCCAACGGCATTGTCAGGAGGGGCGTAGCTGCCCTGGTCGAGCAGTTCGGGTCGCGGCCGGCGGACATACTGGCGGCCGTGGGGCCGGGGATCGGTGCCTGCTGCTACGAGGTGGACGGTCCGGTCATGGAGTCCTTCCGCAAGGGAGGGAACGGCTGGGAGCTCTGTGCCACGGCCACCGGTGCCGATAGCTGGCGCCTCGATCTGGCGGCGGCCAACCGCAGCCAACTGCAGGCCGCCGGACTCCTGGACGAGAACATCGAAACATCCGGACGCTGCGTGAGCTGCGAGAACGACCTGTTCTTTTCCTATCGACGCGACAAGGGGGAGACCGGGCGGCAGATGGGATTCATCATGTTGCCGTAGGGATGGTGATGCGGATTAAAAAGGGTTCGCAGGTAATCTCAGGCCATCCGCGATGTCGGTGGTCTGAGGAAAAACCGCCAGCCCCCACAACCTCCCCAGGCTGTCCCTTTTTGCGTCATGCCATGTTCCGGCAGAGAATCATCCCCACCGACTGCATGGTCATCACTACCTCCCGTTCTTGATTCAGGACCTCGACAGATATGCCGACCATGCCCCTATCGGGTTTTGATCGGGAGCGCCGGGCCTCCCGGATGGTCACCCTGATAGACAGCTCATCCCCTGGCCGCACCGGTTTGAGCCATTTCAGCTCCTTCACGCCCGGTGAGCCGAGGCTCGCTACACTGGAGACATAATTGTCAACCAGGAGCCGCATCATCAGCCCGGCGGTGAGCCAGCCGCTGGAGATGAGACCGCCGAAGGGGGTATCTTTTGCCGCTTCGGGATCGAGATGGAACGGTTGGGGGTCGTATCTCCTGGCAAAGGCGATCACTTCCTCTTCAGTGACCGCTATGGTGCCGAACTCGTATGTCGAGCCGACGACATAATCCTCGAAATAGCGATTGTCCCTCGCTACGGCAAATGTTGAGCTGTGCATGATTTGTCGCCCCCTTGAAGTTTATTGCTGGTCGATCGTGAGTATTCCGGCAATGGCATGGCGCCACGGGACTTGCCGATGATTAAGGGTGGCAATTTCGGACAATCACCATTAAGATGTGCCGCGCACGGATGACCAAAACGGCAGCCACGAAGAGAATTGATACGCAAAAAGGGTTCGGCGTAAGCCGTAACCCTTTGTTTTGATTGGCGCGCCCGGAGAGATTCGAACTCCCGACACCCTGGTTCGAAGCCAGGTACTCTATCCAGCTGAGCTACGGGCGCAGTGGGTGTTGCGTTGCTGCGAAGCGACAGCGCTAACAGTACTACAGGCCGTTCCGACAGGCAAGGGGTAACCACGGTCGCCTGTCAACATTCCCTGCGCCAGGCACGAATCGTGTCACGCAAGTTGATGGTCACTATCTGCAAAGGAAGGGTTCAGATGATACACGAAGCGATCAACTGGCTGATCAACACCATTGGTGCCATGGGATATCCGGGAATCTTCCTCCTCATGGCCATGGAGAGTTCAGTCATCCCGATTCCCAGCGAACTGGTCATGCCCCCGGCAGGATATCTGGCCCAGCGGGGGGAGATGAATATGGCGGTGGCTATCCTGTGCGGCACCGTTGGCAGTCTGGTGGGGGCCTATGCCAACTATTTTGCCGCCCACTACCTGGGGCGGCCGCTGCTCTTGAAGTACGGCAAGTACGTCTGGATTACCGAGGAAAAGTTTGCCAAGGTCGAATCGTTCTTCCTCCGGCATGGAGAAATCTCCACCTTCATCGGCCGGCTCCTGCCGGTGATCCGTCATCTCATCTCTCTCCCAGCCGGGCTTGCGGGGATGCACCACTGGAAGTTCTCGCTGTATACCCTCCTGGGTGCAGGTATCTGGTGTACGGTCCTTACCCTGATCGGCTATGTCATCGGTAAGGAACAGGCGTTGATCATGCGTTACTCCCATCAGGCGGTTATCGGGGTCGTGCTGTTCAGCGGCATCCTTATTGCCGTCTATGTATGGCGGCAGCGAAGAGGCCGGGCTGCCTGATTTTTTCGTTAGCCGCAGTTTGATAATGAGAATGCTAAAGTTAATAAATGTTCAGCCGATAGGCTCCCCATGACGCAGTGATGCGTGATTTCAACTAGATCCGGGGATGCCCGGGAGAGATGACAGGGGGGCACTATGCTGAGCATGTCGCGTAACGAACTGCATAAATTGCGGGAGAAAGGGTATCGTCTGGAGGGTGACAACTGGCTGAAGGTGCCGGTCCAGAGCCATGTTGACAGCAGCCTGAAGGTGACGCGGGTCTGTAATGGCGATACCCTGGCAGTGGTACTGATCCCGGCGGACCTCATGGATGTCGCTGAGAAGAATCCTTACTGGTAGTCGCACTGTTTTGCCGAGGCACAAAAAAACCCGGGAACCATCCCGGGTTTTTTTGTGCCTCTTGATCAAGGCTGCTATTTGGGGACCTTTTCCCAGTCTTCCAGAAACTTCTTGATGCCGGCATCGGTCAGCGGATGTTTTGCCAGCTGGACGATGACCGAGTAGGGGATGGTGGCGATGTCGGCGCCGATGAGGGCCGCATCCAGCACGTGCACCGGGTTGCGGACGCTGGCAACGATGATCTCCGTGTCATAGCCGTAGTTGTCGAAGATGGTCCGGATGTCGCCGATCAGATTCATCCCGTCATGGGAGATGTCATCCAGGCGGCCGACAAAGGGGGATACGTAGGTGGCCCCGGCCTTGGCTGCCAGCAGGGCCTGCATGGCGCTGAAGATCAGGGTGACGTTGGTGTTGATCCCCTTGTCGGAGAATGCCTTGGTCGCCTTGAGCCCTTCGGGGGTCATGGGGACCTTGATCACGATGTTCTCGTGGATGGCGGCCAGCGCAGTCCCCTCCTTGATCATGCCGGCATGGTCGAGGGCAATGACTTCGGCGGAGATGGGGCCGTCAACGATACCGGTGATCTCCTTGATGACCTCTTCGAATTTGCGGCCCGACTTGGCGATGAGCGACGGGTTGGTCGTCACGCCATCTACCAGGCCGAGTGCGTGGGCTTCCTTGATTTCGTTCACGTCTGCGGTGTCGATAAAAAACTTCATTGTTTTCCTCCTGTTTTTTCCACACTGGCATGGGCCAGCTGTTCTCGGTATTTTTCCAGGCAGGCCATGGAGCAGAAGAATATCCGCTCTCCTTCGACCCTGCCGATGACGGCATCATCCTCGGTGACATATACGCCGCACACCGGGTCCTGATGGGTCTCCTCACCGCGGGGGGGCAACTCCTCCTGCTGCGGTCGCTGGGCAAGGTACCCCTTGACGATCCGGTAGAGCACGTACCCCAATACAAGCCAGATCAGCAATCGCATCATGTCTCGATCCTTGTCACCCGCTCGCCGGGTGGCAGCATTGCCAGCAGTTGCTGAACGGTCTTGGCCAGACGGGGGTGTACGGCATCAGGTGCGATCTCGGCCAGGGGGGTCAGGGCGAACCTGCGTTCATGGAGCCTCGGATGGGGAACGGTCAGGTCCGGTTCGTCGAGCACCGTATCGCCATACAGCAGGATGTCCAGGTCAATGGTCCTCGGTCCCCAACGCAGATCCCGCCTCCGGTTGAAGATGGCGGTCTCGATGCGCTGCAATTCGTTGAGTAGTGTCCGGGGAGAAAGGGAGGTTTCCAGGCAGAGGGCGGCGTTGAAATAGTTCTCCTGGCCTGCCGGCCCGACCGGCTCCGTCTCATAGAAGCTGGAAAGGGCTGTTATCCGGGATCCCCGGATTTTTCCCACCTCGGCGACTGCTCGCAGGAGGTTGAGTTCCCGATCTCCCAGGTTGGAGCCAAGGGCGATGAAGGCCTGAGCACACACCGGCACATTAGAGCACAAAGCCAGCGGTTTTTCAATGGAGAGATTCCCGCCTTCAGGGTCAAATGCCTTGACATCGGCATACCCTTCCCCTACCATAATTTCTTTTTATTACCCGCAATACTTGCGCTGGCGGAGGTTGGCGTGGCCTGGCAAGCCATCGGTATATTCGATTCCGGAGTTGGGGGGCTGACGGTTCTGAAAGAGATCGTCAAGGCCCTTCCCCAGGAGGATACCATCTACCTGGGGGATACGGCGCGGGTTCCCTACGGCACCAAGTCGCCGGAGACCGTTACCCGCTACGCACGCCAGATTGCGGGTTTTCTCGTGCGCCGGGATATCAAGCTCCTGGTGGTCGCCTGCAATACGGCGTCGGCCGTTTCACTGGAGGCGCTGGAGGCCGAGCTCCCCATTCCGGTGGTCGGCGTGATCGAACCCGGCGCCCGGCGGGCCGTGGCCGTGACCAGGAGCGGCCGGGTCGGTGTCATCGGCACCGAGGGTACCATCAAGAGCAGTGCCTACACCAGGGCGATCAAGCGGCTGGCCCCGGAGATCGAGGTCCTCACCCAACCCTGCCCCATCTTCGTGCCGCTGGCGGAGGAAGGGTGGACCGACAACGAGGTGACCCGCCTGACGACCATCCAGTATCTGCAACCGCTCAAGGATGCCGGGGTGGATACCCTGGTGCTCGGGTGCACCCACTATCCGCTGCTGAAAAAGGTCATTGCCGAGGTCATGGGACCGGACGTCCGCCTGGTGGATTCAGCGGAGGAGACGGCCAGGACCGTGGCCGATATCCTGGCCGAGCGCAATCTGCTCCGCCCGGCAACGGAGATGGGAAACCACCATTACTATGTCACCGATGTGCCGGCCGGGTTCATCAAGGTCGGCAATCGTTTTCTCGGCGGGCGCCTCGGTGATGTCTACCAGGTCAACCTGGAGGATGACGAACGGCAGGCGGAGGCGAGGGCATGAAGACGCGGCGCAAGCGGCGGGGCACCGGGCTTCTGATCATTGCCTTCATCGTTCTGGCAGTCATTCTCGGATTCCTGGTGCTGCGCAAGTACGAGAGCCGGCGGGTGCAGCCTGTGGTGCCTCCCCAGGCCCAGCAGGCCGGAACCGTGTCAGTCGTTCTCTTCTTCGCTAATCCCGAAGGAGACGGTCTGGCGCGGGAAGGTCGGGAGATCGAGGCGTGCCCGAGCCCGGAGGAGTGTGCGCAGTCGGTTGTCGAGGAGCTGATAAACGGCCCGGTCGGCGACCTGGAACCGGTCCTGCCGTCGGCCGCCACGGTGCTGGGAGTACAGATCAGCGGCGACATTGCCCGCGTCGACCTGGGGAAAGAGACCGTGGCGGCTCTGCCGGCCGGGAGCAGCGCAGAACTGCTGGCGGTCTACGCCA
>CAYSMK010000017.1:0-116585 GCA_964432205.1 uncultured Geobacter sp.
ATGCCGGAGGCGTTCATGACGTAGGCCAGGCCGAGTACCGAGGCCACGGTCAGGGTGGGGGAAGAAACGATGTCGAGTAGTCAGCATGTTCCTTAGTAATCTAGGGAATCATCCACTGTAGCACATACGCCTGCAGATAGACGATGATGCCGACCACGATGGTGAGGAAGATCGAGTGTTTCAGGGTGAAGCGGAACAGGGTCCCCTCCTCGCCCACCATGCCGCAGGCGGCGGTTGCCACGGCCAGCGACTGGGGGGAGATCATCTTGCCCATGACGCCGCCGCTGGTGTTGGCTGCGCCGGTAAGGATCGGGTTGAGACCCAGCTGTTCGGCGGTCGCCTTCTGCAGGCCGCCGAACAGCACGTTGCTGGAGGTGTCGGAGCCGGTCAGGAAGACCCCCAGCCAACCAAGGAACGGGGCGATGAACGGGAACCAGTGGCCGGTCTTGGTGAAGACCAGACCGAGGCAGTTGGTCATGCCGGAGGCGTTCATGACGTAGGCCAGGCCGAGTACCGAGGCCACGGTCAGGGCCGGAAACCGCATGTCATAGAGGGTCTTGCCGGCGATCTTGAAGGTATCGCCCATACCGACGCCGCAGAGCAGCGCCGAGAGGAAGGCGGCGATCAGGATGGCCGTACCGGCGGCGGACATGAAGTTGAAGTTGTACTTGGCGGCCAGCTTGATCGGCAGCTGGTCGGCCACCGCCTTTTCCAGTGGCTTGAACTGGTCCTTCATGGCGGCGTTGGTCTTTACCAGTTCGCCACAGAGCTTCTTGGTCTCGGTCATCTTCTTGGAAACCAGGTCGCAGGCCTTGAGACGCTCATCGGTCAGCACTGCGCCGATCCCGGCCAATCCCTGTTCAACCGGCAGGAATGCCGCTTCCAGCACCTTCAGTTCCTTCAGCCGCGCAGCCAGCTCGGCCTGTTTCGGATCGGTCGGGGAGAGGGTTGCCAGCTGCCTGTCGATCTCTTCGTTCACCTTGGCGATCTTCTTGAGACCATCCTCGGGCTTGGAAACCTTCTTGACGATCATGTTGTCCAGGCCGGCCACGGTAATGACCACCTTGCTCTTGTCGAGCTCGGTCTTGATGGAGGGAATCCCCCACAGGAGCACCATCACGGTCAGGGCCAGATAGGGGGACCAGGCGCGGAACACCTCGCCGGCGGTATAGTGATGCCGCTCGGCGCCTTTGCTGACGGCCTCGTGGTCGAAGACATAGTTCTCCCTGGGGCTCCAGACGCGCAGCAGCAGTACCAGGGCGGCCATGGCCGCCAGCGAGGAGATGATGTCAGGCAGATAGGGGCCGAGATAGCTGGCGGTGGCCCACTGGCAGACGGCAAAGGTGATACCGCAGGTGATGATGGCCGGCAGGACCTCGATGGTCTTTTTCCAGCCGACCATGATGAGAATGACATAGAACGGTATGACAACGGAAATGAAAGGGAGCTGGCGGCCGACCATGGTGGAAAGCTTCATCATGCCGTCGTCGCCATACCCCATGACCCCGGCCAGTGCCACGACCGGGATACCGATGGCGCCGAACGCCACCGGCGCGGTATTGGCGATCAGGCAGACTCCGGCGGCGTACAGGGGACGGAAACCGAGACCCACCAGGGTGGCGCCGGCGATGGCCACCGGCGTGCCGAAACCGGCAGCCCCCTCGATGAAGGCCCCGAAGCAGAAGGCGATCAGGAGTGCCTGAATGCGCCGGTCAGCCGTGACGCCGGCCAGCGATGCCCTGATGATCTCGAACTGTCCCCCCTTGACGGTGATGTTGTAGAGAAACAGCGTGGTGATGACGATGTAGAAGACCGGGAAAAGGCCAAAGGCTGCGCCCTGGGCAAATGCCAGCCCGGCCAGCTTGGCCGGCATCCCCCAGACGGCGATGGCAATGGCGATGGCCGAGGCTACTGCCAGGGGACCGGCCTTGTGGGCCTTCATCTTCAGGACTGCCAGACAGACGAAGATGACGACGAGCGGGATGGCGGCCACCAGGGCCGACAACCCCAGACTGCCTGCTACGGGGGTGTAGGTTTGAATCCAGGGCATGACTCTTTCTCCTTTCTTAATGGGGGGGTGAGGGTCTGCGGAAAAGCCTTTTCATTGCGCGTCTGGGCTGTCGAGGTCTGGTATGTCGACTGAATAGAATTCAGTTTTGTTAAGTTGTATTACCAATTAACCCATTTCGTTTTCAACTGTCAACACATTTGTTATAAGCATCGTAAATACCTGTTGACAAGGGATATTTAAATGCTTTAGCCTAAGTTGTAATGTGGTTTTACAACTAAACACTCGTCGAAATATCTATCCGGTCACCCCCGGTAGACTGACGAAACAATCGGCAAGCAACCAAACGGCTTTCCGCTATTGGCAAAAACACGGGTACAATGGATCTCGGCAGCGGGCAGCCAACAAACGGTGATCAACGGATTACGGCGAGGAATTAGGAGGCGGGAATATGTATGAACAGTTCAGGGTACGGGCTGAGGGGGTTGGGGCCGAAGTCTACCGCTTCAAGACCAGGGATGAGGCGCTCGACTTTGTTCTCCTCTTCATCGGAAAAGAAGGCATCCGGGATGCGCCCCGCTCCTATGCGGTGTGGGCCGACGGCCCGTTCCTGAACGGTGTTGACCGGGAAGAGCTCAGCAAGAGGACTCCCGGTCTAAAGTTCGACGTCAGTCGCGAAACAGCGGCCGATGCCCGGATCGGCATCAGCGAGGCGGGCTTTGCCGTGACGGATACCGGCTCACTGGTGGCGGACCAGACCGATGTCAGCCAGCGGCTGGTATCCACGCTGCCCACCATCCATATCGCCCTGGTCGGCACGGACCGGATCCTGCCGGACAAGGCAGCGGTCTTTACCAGGATAAACCCGGCCACCAGCAGGTACATTGCCTTTATTACCGGCCCGAGCAGGACGGCCGACATCGAGCGGGTACTCACCATTGGCGTGCATGGCCCGAAAAGGCTCGTGATCGTCTTTGTCGATGAGATGGGAGGGGTGAGCGCATGAAGAGAGAGTTCAGGGAAGCCATCGAACGGGCCGTCAACGATGCAACGCTGACCGGTGCCTTGGGGAAATTTTCCGAGGCGTACAAGGTCAACCGCGCCAAGGCCTACGAGGGAATCGACTTCGAGGCGCTGCGGGGCACCATTGCCGAGCGGAAGTCCTATGCCGCGTCGCACCTGGATCTGATGGCGGCCGCCTTCACCCGCAACGCCGAGGCGTTGGGCGCCAAGGTCTTTAGGACCGACGATCCCGAGCAGGTCAAGGCGTACATCCTCAAGGTCGCCCAGGACAACAATGTCAGGACCGTGGTCAAGTCCAAGTCCATGGCCACTGAGGAGATCCACCTCAACGACTACCTGGAACAAAATGGCATCGAGGTCGGCGAGACCGATCTGGGCGAATGGATCATCCAACTGGCCGGGCAGAAGCCCTCCCACATGGTGATGCCCGCCATCCACATGACCAAGGAGGAGGTCGCCGATCTCTTCAGCAAGGAAGTCAACGAGCGGCTGACCACCGACATACCGCGACTGGTCGAGGTGGCCCGCAACGAGCTCCGCTCCAAATTCCTGGCAGCAGACATGGGGATTACCGGGGGGAATCTGGCCGTGGCCGAGACCGGCAGCATCGTGCTCGTCACCAACGAGGGGAACGCCCGGCTGGTCACCACCCTGCCGAAGATCCACATCGCCCTGGTCGGCATCGAAAAATTCGTCGAGAAGTTCGAGGATGTGGCCCCGATCCTGGACGCCCTCCCCCGGAGCGCAACGGCCCAGCTCTTGACCAGCTACGTCTCCATCATCACCGGCCCGTCACTAAATACCGACGGCTCCATGAAGGATCTGCACATCATCCTGATGGACAACCGCCGGACCGAGATGGCCAACGACGCCAAGTTCAAGCAGGCATTGCAGTGCATCCGCTGCGGCTCGTGCCTGAATGTCTGCCCGATCTTCCGCCTGGTGGGGGGACATGTCTTCGGCAGCGTCTACACCGGCGGTATCGGCACCATCCTCACGGCCTGGTTCGATGAACTGAAAGAGTCGGAGGATATCCAGGGGCTCTGTATCCAGTGCGGCAACTGCAAGGAGATCTGTCCCGGCAAGCTGGATATCCCCGAAATGATCATGGAGATCAGGCGCCGCCTGGTGGAAAAAGAGGGGGTCCCGCTGATCCAGAAGGCCATCTACAGCGTGGTGAACAACCGCAGGCTCTTCCACTCGCTCTTGCGTGCCGCATCGATCGCCGGCAGGCCTTTCGCCTCGGGCAAGTTCCTGCGCCACCTGCCGCTGTTCCTGTCGGACCTGACCGACGGCCGCAGCCTGCCTGCCATTGCCGCAGAACCTTTTCGGGATCGTTTCAAGGGGATCAGGCAGCCGAAATGCACTGAAAAAGCCGCCTTCTATGCCGGCTGCCTGATCGACTTCGCCTATCCGGAGATGGGGGAGGCGCTGATCAAGATCCTCAACAAGGCCGGCATTGAGGTGCTGTTCCCGGAGGAGCAGACCTGCTGTGGAGCCCCGGCACGTTACAGCGGGGCCTACGAGGTCGCTGCAAAGAATGCCATCGACAACATCAAGGCCCTCCTGAGCGTGGACGTGAAATACGTCATCTCGGCCTGCCCGACCTGCACCGTGGCGTTGGCGCATGAATTCATCAGCACCTTCGAGAGCCTCGGCCAGACCGAATGGCTGCCCAAAGCAAGGGAACTGGCCACTAAGACCGTCGATTTCTCCACCCTGGTCAAGCAGCTGGTGGACGAAGGACGGCTGTCACTGAAAGACGGTCGGAAACTGGGAACCATAACCTATCACGATTCCTGCCACCTGAAGAGGACGCTGCAGGTGGCCGAACAACCGCGGGAGCTGCTGCAGAAGGCCGGGTACGAGCTGGCCGAGATGTTCGAGTGCGACATGTGCTGCGGCATGGGCGGTTCGTACTCCCTCAAGCTGCCGGAGATATCGGCGCCGATCCTGCAGCGCAAGCTCCAGAACATAAAGAACAGCGGCGCCCCGGTCGTAGCGATGGACTGCCCGGGGTGCGTCATGCAGATCAGAGGCGGTATGGATCAGGACGGTGCGTCAATCGATGTGCGGCATACGGTGGAGTTGCTGGCGGAGCAGTTGGAGGAGTAAGCGGGGCTTTTTTTCGGTCTCACATCAAGGCGCAATCAACTGCACCGTTGGGAAATAGGTGCGATAACGGGCAACATCACGGGTCAGCAACTCCAGACCGGCGACGGCTGCGTGGGCACCGATGAAAAAATCCGGCAGGGGCGAATTGCGGGTTCCCCCCTGGCGACGGTAGCGGACAAAGCACTTACCCGCCAGAAAGGCAGCTTCCCACGGGATCTGCTGCCGCACGAACAAAGTCATCGAGAGGATCTCCTCCAACTCCTCGATGCGCGCGAAACCAATGGAAACCTCGGCGTAAATTACCGGGTTGATGATGAGCGGCAGCCGTTCCGCCGCCTCTGCCAGACGGGCGGAAGACCACCCTCCCCACGTCGGGTCGTCTTCCAGCACGTCCAGGAGGACATTGCTATCCACCAGAATGCCGCTCATTCCTCCCCTCGGGTCAGCGCCATGATTTCATCGGTACTCATGCGGACCGTGGCCTTACCCCGCAATGCGTCCACCAGCCGCTTGCCGCGTGGTTCCTTGCTGTCGGCCTTGCGCAGAATGACATTATTCCCCTCGATCACGAACTCGACCTCGGAATGGGGGAAGAGTCCCAGCATCTGCCGTACATCCCGCGGAATCGTCACTTGTCCCTTGCTGGTCAGTTTCATAGGTACCTCTCCGAATGTAATACTTATGCAAGTATTACATTCGGAGATAATCTGTCAAGCAGGGTAAAAAACGCCTGGCTCTTTCAACGGCGTGGGAGATCATCTGGTAAGCTGGCAAGGGGACGCGAAGGCCGGGGGAGACCCTCGGCTATCCGATTGTACCCTTCTTGACTATGGTACTATTTTGTGGTACCAAGAACATGTGAAACGAAAGAATCTCAGAACTCTGGAGTCCATCTTTGCGCATCCCGTCCCTGGAAACATTCAGTGGCCGGATATCCTGGCTCTTTTCAGAGAGCTTGGGGCTGAAATCACCGAGCGCGAGGGTTCCCGTGTCGGAGTTCGTCTATTTGGGGACCGACGAGTATTTCACCGCCCGCATCCTTCGCCGGATACGGATAAGGGGGCAGTCACCTCCATCCGCAGGTGGCTTGAAGAAAACGGAGTTAAACCATGAATAATATGAATATCAACGGATATGACGCTGTCATTTCATACGATCCAGAAATCAACATGTTTAGGGGAGAGTTTGTCGGGATCAACGGCGGTGCCGACTTTTATGCTAGTACGGTCGATGATCTTCGCAAAGAGGGAGAAATCTCTCTCCGGGCTTTTCTCGATATGTGCGCCGAAGACGGGATTGAGCCGCGCAAACATTTCTCCGGGAAGTTTAATTTACGCGTCCCCCCGGCGTTGCATCAGCGTTTAGCTACTCAAGCTGCCGCGCATGGCAAGAGCATAAACGCCTGGATCGTCGAACTCTTATCAGAGTGTGCGGTGCATGGTCACTGACTATCTCCATTTCATCCTCAAGGTACTGATCAAGCAGACGAACAAACCGAAGGAAGCTGTTGTCGCAAAGGTGAAAGTACTGAAAACAACTCTAAACGAGCTGATTTCGCCTGTTAACGCGCTAATCAGAGCCTGTTACTTCGAATCGGGCGGTTTCCATTGCTTTGATTTTCAAAGAACTTGATGCTGTCAGTCAATCGACTAACTTTTAAAGATGGCTATGCTGCAACGCCTTTGGGCAACAGGCCGTGTAGCTCCGACACCTGACGGTTTCGTGACTCATCTCATTACCAGCCCCCCGGTAGCCGCAAAGGCGCTGTAGAGCGGCAAAAAGGTGATTCTCTGCTCCGGAAGATCGGCGTAGAGGCGGTCGGAAAAGACCAGGGCGTTGCCGCACTCCGGGTATGTCGCCAGGAACAGGTGCAGACTCCTCAGGCTGCCGGTAGCGCCGCTTTTAACCTCGACCGGATGTATCCTGCCATCCAGAACCGCCAGATAATCAACCTCGGCGGAACTACTCTTCGCCTGCCGATCCCAGTAATAGAGACCGCCGTTTTGTGCGATGAGCATCTCCTGCCCCACGAACTGTTCCGCCATGGCGCCGCGATAAATGGCAAGCAGATCGGCCCTGGCATATTCAATGTCATCCGGCATGCGGGACAGATAGCGCATCAACCCCAGATCCAGCATCAGCGCCTTGAAAACCTTTGCCGATGCGCTTGCACCCAATGGCAGGCCGGAGGGATCGACCGACGGGACCCTGCGGGCTAAGTGAGCCAGGCAGAGTGCCTCGAACGCCTTCTTCAGGGTCGGGTTTGCATACCCCACCCCCAGCCGGGCATATTTTATCTGCTGTCCGACACTCTGGGCCAGGGTGGTGAAGACCGAGTCAAGACAAAAGCGGTCAACCTGTGGGGTGTATTTGGCAAAATCCATCCGGTATGATTCCGCAATTTCTCCCTGTACCTCAAAGGCCTCCTGCAATGAGCCGCTTTCGGCATACGCCTTGACCGCAGCGGGCATGCCGCCGATGAAGAGGTAACGTTTCAGCTCAGTACGGAGAAGTTCGTGCACGACAGGGGTTATAGCGGCCGGGTTGCCCAAAACGGCAGCCGCTGCGGGCGCATTGCCGATGGCTTCCAGATATTCGGCGAAACAGAGGGGATAGAGATTGAGGAACTGAATCCTCCCGACCGGGAAGGAGGCGTCCTTGAGGGCAAATTCAAGCAGCGATCCGGCGGCTACAACATGCAGCTCGGGCATCTCCTCGTAAAAGTAGCGCAACGCGGTTATGGCACGGGGACATGCCTGAATTTCATCGAAAAAGAGCAGAGTTTTCCCCGGTGTGATCTTCTGCCTGAGCAGCACCTCAAGGTCGGAGCAGATACGCGCCGCACCAAGATCGCCATCAAAGAGCCCGCGCAGCTGTGGATTGCGCTCCAGATCAACCAGCGCCAGGGACTCAAAGCGGTTTTTGCCGAACGCCTTCAGTGACCAGGTTTTGCCGACCTGTCGCGCACCCCGCAGAATCAAAGGCTTGCGGCGTGATCCATCCTTCCAGCGCTGGAGTTCTTCATCTATGAACCTACGCACATGGAACCTTGCTGAATCCTTTTGATTATATTACAAGGTAATTTTAGTTCTTTTAATTTAAAATTACAAGGCAGATATCGACATCACATGATAAGAAAGGAGTATCCGGGCAACTCGTCCAGTCAAACCCGGAGCGACCCGATAAGTTCGTTCAGATCGGCCACGCCGTTTTCCACCAGCCACGCCTCCATCCCCTCGGCGATCTCCTGGGCCGCGGATGGGTTGAGGAAGTTGGCCGTGCCGACCTGGACGGCACTGGCGCCGGCCAGGATGAATTCCAGGGCGTCGGTGGCGCTCATGATACCGCCGATGCCGATGAGTGGCACATCCACGGCCTTGGACACCTGCCAGACCATCCGCAGGGCGACCGGCTTGATGGCCGGACCGGAAAGCCCGCCGGTGACGTTGGCCAGGATCGGCCGCCGCTTGGCAAGGTCGATGGCCATGCCGGTCAGGGTGTTGATGAGCGAGAGGGCCTCGGCTCCGGCATCCACGCAGGCGCGGGCCATGGCAACAATGTCGGTGACGTTGGGGGAGAGCTTGACGATGAGCGGCTTGATGGTCGAATCCCGCACCAGCTTGACCACTTCGTAGGCGGCGGCCGGATCGGTGCCGAAGACGATCCCCCCCTGCTTGACATTGGGACAGGAGATGTTCACCTCGATGCCGGCCACTTCGGGAATGGCGTCGATCCGCTCGGCCAGTTCGCCGTACTCCTCCAGGGAGTTGCCGTACAGGTTGACGATCACCGGCGTGTCAACGGTTCGCAGGAACGGCAGCTTCTCCTCGATGAAGGCGTCGATCCCCACGTTCTGCAGCCCGATGGCGTTCAGCATCCCCCCGGGCGTCTCCACGATCCGCGGGGTCGGGTTGCCGGCCTTGGGCCTCAAGGAGAGCCCCTTGGTGATCATGGCGCCGATCCGCTCCAGGTCCAGGTAATCGGCAAACTCCCGGCCATAGCCGAAGGTGCCGGACGCGGTCATGACCGGGTTGCGCAGCTTGATCCCGGCTATCTCCACTGACATGTTCGGTTTCATCGCCATTACCGGACCTCCCATTGCAGCTCTTGATGGTCGAACACCGGCCCGTCCTTGCAGACACAGCGGTAGTCCGGCGTCTCCACCGAGTGGCCCTTTCCCGGCACCACGCAACCGAGGCAGGCACCCATGCCGCAGGCCATATAGGCCTCCAGCGACACCTGGCAGGGGATCTGCTCTGACTTGGCGATCCTGGCTACGGCCTGCAGCATCGGCATAGGCCCGCAGGCGAAGAGCCGCTTCGCCCCGCTGCCGTCGGCAAGATACCGGGTCAGGACCTCGGTCACCAGCCCCCGGTCGCCAAGGGTTCCGTCATCAGTGGCCACGTAGGTCTCCACCCCCAGCCGCTCGAATTCGGTGATGCAGAGGACGTCCTCCTTGGTCCGGCCGCCGGCGAACAGGCGGACGCGCGCCGTCTTCACCAGTTCCCGGGCCAGGAAGTAGAGCGGCGCCAGCCCGACCCCGCCCCCCACCAGCACCTTGTCCTCTCCGGCCGGCCCGAGGTCGAACCCCTTGCCGAGCGGTGCCAGGATCTCCAGATGGTCACCCTGGTGCAGGTCGGCCAGCATGCCGGTCCCCTTCCCCACCACCCGGTAGAGGATCTCCAGGAAGGTCTGCCGACCGCAGTCGGTGTACGGAGTGTCGAACGTCCCCAGATCGTAGATGCCGAACGGCCTCCTTAAGAGCGGATCGATCGCCCCGTTTACCCGTACCATGACGAACTGGCCCGGCCGGGCGTCCAGGACTGCCGGCGGGGCAGTCATCCGCATCCGGTAGTAACCGGGCGAAACCTCTACGTTGCTTATCACCTGTGCTTTAAACTGCATGGTTGTCTCCGTGCTGAGCAAAAATATATTCCATCAACAAAGCATCTTCGCCGTTTTCATAGTACCGGCGCCGGGTGCCGGTCTCCACGAAACCGAGCCGCCGGTAGAGGCCGATGGCTGCCTCGTTGGAAACCCGCACCTCCAGCGAGACAAACGCCGCCCCGGCCTCACGGCAGTCTGCGATGACCCGCTCCACGAGCAGTCGTCCGACCCCGCGCCCCCTGAACGCGGCATGGACCGCCACGTTCATGATGTGGCCCTCGTCCAGCACCAGCACGGGACAGATGTACCCTGCGACCCGGCCGTCGGCGGAGAAGGCGGTGAGCGGAAAGGCATGCGGGGAGACCAGTTCGGCCTGGAAATGCTCCCTCAACCAGGGTCTGGGATAGGAGGAGTTTTCGATGGCAAGCACCTCGTCCAGATCCGATTCGGCCATCGGGCAGATCACTATTTCATCCGGGGGGGTTCCCATTGCCGCCGCATATTAGGGAAACGGAAAATCCTTGTAAACACCTTTTTTCATGCAGTTGGGCGCCACAGTATGGTTTGACATTTCCCGAAGGATGCCGTATATTTTTCCGTCCTTCAGGACAAAAGGAGAGGCTCACGTGGGAAGTAATCGCATGACGTATAAGGATGCCGGGGTCGATATCGCAGCCGGCAATTCGTTCGTTTCCATGATCAAACCGCTGGTCAAGGCTACCTTCCGCCCGGAAGTGATGACCGAGATCGGCGGCTTTGGCGGACTTTTTTCGCTCAACACCAGCAAGTACAAGCACCCGGTCCTGGTTTCGGGAACCGACGGGGTCGGCACCAAGCTGAAACTCGCCTTCCTGACCGACCGCCACGACACGGTGGGGATCGATCTGGTGGCCATGTGCGTGAACGACATCGTGGTCCAGGGAGCCGAACCGCTCTTCTTCCTCGATTATCTGGCCACCGGCCATCTGGAGCCGGCCAAGGCCGCCGACATCGTCAAGGGGATCTCCGCCGGCTGCATCCAGGCCGGCTGCGCCCTGATCGGTGGAGAGACCGCCGAGATGCCCGGCTTCTATGCCGACGGCGAGTACGACATCGCCGGTTTTGCCGTAGGGGTGGTGGAGCGTGACAACATCATCGACGGTTCAAGCATCACCGTGGGCAACACCCTGATCGGTCTCGCCTCATCCGGCCTCCACTCCAATGGCTACTCGCTGGCCCGCAAGGTACTCCTGGAGCGGATGGCGCTCCCGATCGACGGGATCATCCCCGGCGTCGAGAAAAGCGTTGCCGACGAACTCCTCACCCCGACCCGCATCTATGCCAAGACCGTCCTGAATCTGCTGCGCGATTTCTCCGTCAACGGCATTGCCCACATCACCGGCGGCGGACTCCTGGAAAATATCCCGCGCATCCTCCCCAACGGCTGCAAGGCGCTGATCAACCGGACCAGCTGGGAGATGCCCGCCATCTTCCGCGCCCTTCAGGACGGGGGGAACATCGATGACGCGGAAATGTTCCGCACGTTCAACTGCGGCATCGGCATGGTACTGGCCGTTCCCAATCGCGATATCGACGACATTATGATCCGCCTCTCCGGGCTGCACGAGCAGGCTTTCATCATTGGCGAGGTTGCCAAGTGCGAGCACGGAAAGGAGTGCGTCGAGCTGGTATAGGATTCGGGACAGGACGAACCGGTTAGGGGCGTCTCCCTGATCCCGGTTCTTCGCTCCCTGCTCTGTCCTTTTGCGTTGCATCCTGCCAGGCAGACGTTCCCCAAAAGCATGAACAGCGAACAACGAACAGTGAACATAGGTGTCCTGGTCTCCGGCAGTGGCACCAACCTGCAGGCGCTCATCGACGCCCGCGAATCCGGTAGTCTCCCGGCCCGCATCGCCTGCGTCATCAGCAACCGGGCCGATGCCTTTGCCCTGGAGCGGGCGAAAAAGCATGGCATCCCCGCCATCCACCTCGATCACCGCTCATTCGCCGGCCGCGATCACTACGACGCCGCCCTGGTAAACCTGCTCGGCGAACACGGCGTTGACCTGGTGGTGCTGGCCGGCTTCATGCGCATCGTTACGCCGGTCCTGCTGAACGCCTTCCCCGATGCGGTCATGAACATCCACCCGGCCCTGCTCCCCGCTTTTCCCGGCCTCCATGCCCAGCAGCAGGCATTGGAGTATGGAGTGAAGGTCACCGGCTGCTCCGTCCACTTCGTCGATGCCGGCACCGACACGGGACCGATCATCATCCAGGCAGCGGTGCCGGTCCTCGAAGGGGACAGCGTGGAAAGCCTTTCCAACCGCATCCAGATCGAGGAGCACCGGATATATCCCGAGGCGGTGCGGCTGTTTGCCGAAGGAAAGCTGACAGTGGTGGGAAGACGGGTCAAAATCAGTGGCCAGTGATCGGTGCTGGTTACCGGGCAAGCGGTTTTTCCAGTCACCAGTCACCAATAACCAGTAACGCCTTCGAGGTTCATATGCAATACATCAGCACCAGGGGACAGATCGCACCGGTCGGTTTCAAGGACGCAGTCATGATGGGCCTGGCCACCGATGGGGGACTGCTCCTGCCGGCCACCATTCCCACCGTTGACCGGGAAACCCTTGCCCAGTGGCGCACCCTCTCCTACCCGGACCTGGCTTTCCAGGTCATCTCCCTTTTTGCCACTGATATTCCTCCACAGGACCTGAAACAGCTCATCGTCCGTTCCTATGCCTCCTTCGACCATCCCGAGGTAACGCCGGTGGTCAAGGTCAATGACGTACACCTGCTGGAACTCTTCCACGGGCCGACGCTGGCCTTCAAGGATGTGGCACTGCAGCTGCTCGGCAATCTCTTCGAATACCTGCTCCGGGAGCGGAACGAGCGGATGAACATCGTCGGCGCCACCTCCGGCGACACGGGGAGCGCCGCCATCTACGGCGTGCGGGGCAAGGAGAACATCAACATCTTCATTCTCCATCCGCACCTGAAGACGTCGCCGATACAGGCGCTGCAGATGACCACGGTCACCGATGCCAACGTCTTCAACATTGCGGCCGAGGGCACCTTCGACGACTGCCAGAACATCGTCAAGACACTGTTCAACGATATCCCGTTCAAGGAGCGCCACGCCCTGGGAGCGGTAAACTCCATCAACTGGGCGCGGGTGCTGGCCCAGGTGGTCTACTACTTCTACTCCTGGTTCAAAGTGGCCGGCGACAGTGGCAGCGAGGTGATCTTCTCGGTCCCCACCGGGAACTTCGGCGACATTTTCGCCGGCTACCTGGCCAAGCGGATGGGGCTCCCGATCAGGAAACTGCTCCTGGCCACCAATGAAAACAATATCCTCACCCGGATGGTCAACAACGGCGATTATTCGATCGGCTCGGTGGTGTCCACCGTGTCCCCGTCCATGGACATCCAGATCGCCTCCAACTTCGAACGGTATCTCTATTACCTGTTCAACGAAGATCCCGACCGTGTCCGGAGCGCCCTTGCCAGCTTCGCCGAGACCGGCCGACTGACCTTCAGTGCCGAAGAGATGGTTCAGGTCCGCAGCGATTTTCTATCCAGATCGGTCGACCAGCAGGAGACCCTGGAGACCATTGCCGCGTTTTACCGCGAGAACGGTTATATCCTCGACCCCCACACGGCAGTGGGTGTGCATGCGGCGTTGGCCAGCGAACTGGAAGGAGTCCCGGCCATCTGCCTGGCCACGGCCCATCCGGCCAAGTTCGGCGACGCTGTGGCCCGGGCCACCGGTCACGAACCTGAACTCCCCCGTTCCCTTGCCGGGCTCGACAAGCTGCCTGCCCGCTGCCAGGTCATGCCGGCAGACCTGGCCATGATCCGCGACTACGTGGAAGCACATGCCTGCTGACGCATAGAGCTGTCAGTGATGAACACATGATGTATCTTTCATTGACGCGCCGTAACAGGATGTGCTACAAGCAACTGCTCCATAGCGTAAACACTACGTTACTTATTATTCATCTGGAAGCCGCTGAGCGGCGCCGCATGCAAATTTCTTTTGTGAGGGAGGAACGATGAAAGCAGCACACCATTTCAAAACCCTGATTCTCGCCTGTCTGGCCCTTCTCCTGCCGGTCCTGGCAACGGCCGCCGAGCCTGCCAAAAAGCTGGCCAACACCGACTGCGTGATGTGCCACGCCAAGCCGCCGGCAGACATCGAGGCCAAAGGTGGCAAGCACAAGACCGCCGTGGGCTGCCAGGACTGCCATGAGGGACACCCCCCTACGGTGAAGCGTCCCATCCCCCTGTGCAGCAAGTGTCACGAGGGCAAGCCCCACTACAAGCTGGACAAGTGTCTCGGCTGCCACAAGAACCCGCACATGCCGAAAGTGATCAGCTTCGGCCGCGACGTGACCGATCCGTGCCTCACCTGCCACTCCCAGCAGATCGCGCAGCTGAAGGAGTTCAAGAGCAAGCACTCGGCCCTGACCTGCTCCTACTGCCACGACGTCCATGGCAAGATCCCGAACTGCACCCAGTGCCACAAGTCGCACTCCGCCGACATCGTTCAGGCTGACTGTAAGAAGTGCCACAAGGCCCACCAGCCGAAGAACGTGGTATACGGCAACGACACCAACTCCAAGTTCTGCGCCGCCTGTCACAAGAAGGCCTACGACCTGCTGGTCGTCAGCAAGGCCAAGCACCGTGCGCTCCTCTGCGTGACCTGCCACCAGACCAAGCACAAGACGATTCCCAAGTGCCAGGACTGCCACGGGACACCGCACCCGGCCGGAATCCTGGCCAAGTTCCCGCGTTGCGGCGAGTGCCACGGCATCGCCCACGACCTGAACAACTGGACCGTACCGGGCGCGAAGTCTGCCGCCAAACCTGCAGCCGAGCCGAAGAAGGAAGAGAAGAAGCATCCGAAGAAGAAGTAACGGCTGAACGGATGTCTTGATTCACAAAGGGGAAGGCCTCACGGTCTTCCCCTTTTTTTGCCATATCATCCCCGGTCATCTTGGCAAAATGCCACTCCCGTCACGTACGTGACGAAGAGATTCATCTGCATTCCATCCGGGGGATGAATCCCCCGGCTACACGCGAGCGCCCCTAACGGGGCTTTACAACCATACAACTTGACGTCATGCGGCCGCGAATCAAAGGGAACGACGACCTTTGTGGAATCAGTTCAGCAGGCGAGGAAGCATTCTCAAGGTGTGTGAGAGGGAGCGTGAAGAGACGGGTATTCCCTGAAGGGAAGACAAATGGAGGGGACAGGGTGACTGGCAGAAGAGTGCCACATACCCTAGCGATCGGTAAGCTGCTCCTCTTTCGGGACGTACCAGCGGATGAAATTGTGGGAGATGCCGGCCGGCGCCGGTTCGACCCCCCGGAAGCGGGCCTGGACGACCGGCAGCGCATCGGGGACGTAGAGGAAGGTGTAGGGCTGCTCGTCGGCCAGGATCTCCTGAATGCGGAAATAGCAGCGTCGCCGCTGCCCCTGGTCGAACGTGCCGCGCCCCTCCACGATCAGCCGGTCCACCTCGGGGTTCTTGAAGCCGACGAAATTGAGCTCTTTGGGGCCGGTCTTGCTGGAGTGCCAGACATCGAACAGGTCCGGATCAGGAGGTATGGTCCACCCCATGACGATCGCTTCGAAATTTCCCTTGTCAATAAAGTTCTTCAGGAACGAAGCCCACTCGACCACCCTGATCTTGACGTCGATGCCGAGCTTCTTCAGGCGGTACTGGATGATCTGGGCGGTCTTGAGGCGCAGGTCGTTCCCCTGGTTGGTGAGGATCGTGAACTGGAACGGCTTCCCCCCCTTGACGAGAATGCCGTCGGCATTCTTTTGCCACCCCGCAGCGGCCAGGAGGGCAAGTGCATGGGCGGGATCGTAACCGATATCCTTGATGCCCGGATTGTACGGCCAGGTGCCCGGCTTGAACGGCCCATGGGCAACCTGCCCCATGCCGAGAAGGGCACCATGAATGATCTCGTCCTTGTTGATGGCAGCGGAGATCGCCTGCCGGACCCGCTTATCCGCAAAGAGCGGATTGCGCAGATTGTACCCCAGGTAGACGTAGGAAGAGGCCGGGTAGCGGTATTTGGCAAAGCGGGCCAGAAAGTCGCGACCGGTCGTCTGCCGCTGGTACTGGACCGGCGTGAGCCCCATCATGTCCACGCCGCCGGCCTTCAGCTCCATGTACATGGTGGCAGTGTCCGGGATGACCCGGAACACGTACCGGTCAACGTACGGTCGCCCCTCGAAGTAGCCGTCAAACGCCTCGAGCACGACCCGCTGGCCTCCAAGCCATTCCTTGAAACGATACGGCCCGGTGCCGATCGGGTGCCTGGCCAGCTCGCTCTTGGTGATATCCTTGCCGTCCAGCAGATGGGCCGGCAGGATCTCCATCCCCCAGGAGGCGAGTGCCGGGGCAAACGGCTTGTCGTACGTGACGCGCACCGTATGGGAATCAGGGGCAGTAATCGCCTTGACCTGCTTGAAATCCTCGGCATAGGCGGTGGGTGTCTTGGGATCGACCGTGACCCGGTGGGTATAGAGGACATCGCGGGCGGTAAACTCCTGGCCATCGTGCCATTTGACGCCGCGCCGCAGGTGAAAGGTGATGGTCAGGCCATCGGCTGAGACGTCCCATGACGCGGCCAGGTCACCGACCAGCTTCAGGTCCTTGTCGTATTTGACCAGGCCGTTGTACACCTGGGCCGCGACGGCACGGGAAGAGGAATCGGAAGCAAGGATGGGAATCAGCGTGGAAGGTTCGCCAATGGTCCCCTCGATAAACGAGTCACCATAGGCCGGCTTCGCTGGCGGGCGCGCAGGGATGCTGACGTCTCCCCGGTCGGAAGAGCAGGCTGCAACAACAAAAAGGATGAGAACCAGGGAGCAGCGGAGAAGCCCCCTCATTGTCCGCCGCTCTCTGCTTTTATCCTGCGCAGTTTTTCCTGGATATCCTTCCTGCCGGGTTCGATCTTGAGCACTTCCCGATAGAGAACGGCAGCCTTGCGGTATTCATGGCGGGCAAAATAGGCATCCGCCAGATGCCCCTTGATGGTCGGATCGCTGTCGGTCAGCTCCAAGGCCCGTTCAAGATGATTGACGGCATCGTCGTAGCGCTTGAGCTTGAAGTAGACCCAGCCCAGGCTGTCGAGGATGAAACCGTCATCAGGACTGAGGCTCACGGCCTTCTTGAGATAGGCAAGCGCCTCTTCCAGGTTGAGGCCCAGCTCCGCATAGGTATAGCCGAGATAATTGAGCGCCTGCGGATCGTTCGGCGTTAGGGCGATAACCTGCTTCATCCGGTTGATGGAAGCCTCTTTGTCCCCCATCTTGTCCAGCAGTATCCCCACCCTGAAGAGCACCTTGGTGTCATTGGCAAACTGTTTTTCCACGCTGGTCAGAATGGCCAGGGCATCGGGGTAACGCTCCATCGACTCATAGACACCGGCCAAGTGAAGATAGAGTTCCAACTGGTTCGGATTTGCCTGGATCGCCTGCTTGAGGAGGTCGATTCCCCTCTCGGGAGTCCCTTTGTCCTTGTACAGATAGGCAAGATGCCCCAGGGCGTCGACATAATTGAAGGCAGTCGGTGGAATCTTGCTGAACTCCTCGATGGCCAGGTCAAGTTCCTGCTTTTCCTCGTACGCCGAGGCAAGATAAAAGCGGATCTGTTGCGCTGCCGGCTCCACGGCAAGGATCTCCCTGAACTCCTTGATGGCCTCGTCGTAGCGCTCCTGTTCCAGGTGGATCAGTCCGATCTTCCGCTTGGTTTCCAGCCCGCCGATTCCCCGTGCCGACAGATCCTGCAGGATCTTGAGGGCGTCATCCAGCCGCCGCTGATGGATCATCAACTGCACCAGATGGTTGCTTACCGCAAAATTGCCGGGATTGAGGTCGAGGAGCGATTCGTATGTGGTTATGGCATCGTCAATGAGTCCCTGGGTCTCCTGGGCTATCCCCAGGTCGACGAGCACCTGCTCAAAATCCGGTTTCAGCTCCAGGGCCTTCCGGTAATAGGAGATCCCCTCTTTGGGCAGTTTCATCTGATCGTAGGTCTTGCCCAGATAATAATAGCCAACCGCTGAATCCGGGGCCACCTTGAGCAGCGACTTCAAGGTATTTACGGCCTCTTCGTATTCGAAGAGCTTGATGTAGGTGATGGCCAGGTGGAGGTACACATCCTCTTTGGTATTGTCCACCTCGAGCGCGGCACGGTAATGGTCTACGGCCTCGCTGTCCCGCTTGAGCCCTACGAGGATGTTCCCCATAAGGATCTGGGCTTCAGCAAGTTTCGGATCGAGCTGCACGGCGCGACCGCACGCCTCGACGGCCTCGGCGAAACGGTTCGTCTTCAAAAGCAGCTGGGCCATCGCCATATGCAGATACGCGGCATTCGGGTCGGCTTCCAAAGCGCCGCTCAGCAGCACCTGCGCCCCGTCATAATCTCCGTCGTTGCTGTGTATGCGTGCCAGGGAGAAGAGGTACTTTGAGCGGGACTCCCCGATATTGAAGGGATGTTCAACGATAACCTCCCCGGACATATTGGGAGTGATCACCCGCGTGGAAGCACAAGAGGCAAGGAGAAGCGAGGAGGCAACGACAAAAGTATGGTGGCGGTTCATGGATGGTCTCGGGCACAGCTAAATGACTGGCGATAAAGGAAAAAGCTAACACAAATAGCAGGGTGCGTCAAACGTTATCAGAAATATATTAACTATTCAAAATTGCTACAATACTCACCGTACAATTTCTTAGCGAAGAAAACTTTTTGACCATTTCGGCAAAATTTTTCTTGAAAGCGGAAAGGGATCATGGTAAAAGTCTGGTTCACTCACGCCGAAGTGGTGGAATTGGTAGACACGCAAGATTCAGGTTCTTGTGCGGGCAACCGTGTGCTGGTTCGAGTCCAGTCTTCGGCACCAAAAGATCAAGGGGTTACGGATATCCGTAATCCCTTTTCTTTTATCTTATCTGGTTGCTCTGCAAGCAGTCCCACACAGCAAAATCTGGGGGCGAATCGGCAAGGTGACTTCTCGCGGTGGTCAATAACCATCAGCCACGGCAGCAAAAGCTGACCGTCAGGCAATCTAACGCGGCGCGAACACTGGCAGTTCTAAATCAACAAGAACGACGAATTCTCGGATATCTAAGGTTACCCTCGAAGGCCTCCCCTCAAAGGAGGCTTTTCTTTTTTCGTGAAGAAGCAATCAATAGGTAGCCAAATTGGTTCCATTTATGGGGGCCTTTTGCCATCCCAATAATCGTCCATAGTCCACGGCATCGAAAAAGTAGCCCAAAAGGGGACCAATCATCATTTGAACCAAAAGGAGAGAATGTGGGAATCTCGGCCTGTAACCGCAGGGAAGGGCTTTCTCGTTGACTTTAAGGATGAAACGGTGTATTAAACTGCCGTAATATTGCGGTGTTATCGGAGGTAAATGATGGAGTGCAAACGCCGGGGGGAAAACGAAGTAACGAAAGCCGCCGTTGTCAGCATGATGCTGGCGGGCGGCTTTTAAGTTTACATAGTAAGTTGATGAAAGTCGGCCTCAAAATTAAATCCGACCCGGATTTTCTTTGATCATTAAATCGAATCAAAGGCAAGCCACAAGCCAAAAACGCCAGACAGATAGGAACCCCATGTTTGAACAGGCCTTTAAAAACATCGACGACGTTCTCTGGAAAGAGGCCGGTTGCGGAAGTGAACTCGATTATGCTGAACAGACTTCTTGGCTGCTGTTCCTGAAGTACCTTGACGGACTGGAACAGGACAAGGCGATGGAGGCGGAGCTTGAGGGCAAGCAGTACACCTTCATTCTCGATGAGTCGTACCGCTGGGAGGTCTGGGCCGCACCCAAGACAGCAGACGGCAAGCTTGACCACAACAAGGCGCTGACCGGTGACGACCTAAGGGACTTTGTGGATCGTAAGCTGTTCCCTTACCTGCACGGATTCAAGCAGAAGGCCAGCGGCCCCAACACCATAGAATACAAGATCGGGGAGATTTTCGGGGAGATCAAGAACAAGATTCACAGCGGGTACAACCTGCGGGAGATCATCGACCATATTGATGAACTCCGCTTCCGTTCTCAGGCAGAAAAGCACGAACTGTCTTACCTGTACGAAGCCAAGATCAAGAACATGGGGAACGCTGGCAGGAATGGTGGCGAGTACTACACTCCCCGCCCACTGATCCGGGCCATCGTTCAGGTGGTCAAGCCGAAGATCGGCAACCGCGTCTATGATGGTGCGGTAGGTTCGGCAGGCTTCTTGTGTGAGGCTTTCGACTACCTGAAGGCGCAACCCAACTTGACCACTGTCGACCTGAAGGCCCTTCAAGAACGCACGTTTTTCGGCAAGGAAAAGAAGTCGCTGGCCTACGTTATCGCCATCATGAACATGATCCTGCATGGCATCGAGGCCCCCAACATCATCCACACCAACACGCTTTCAGAGAACCTTGCCGACATTCAAGAGAAGGACCGGTACGACATCATCCTTGCTAATCCTCCCTTTGGTGGCAAGGAGCGCAAAGAGGTTCAGCAGAACTTTCCCATCCGTACCGGAGAGACCGCCTTCCTCTTCCTGCAACACTTCATCAAGATGCTCAAGGCCGGTGGCAGGGCTGGCGTGGTTATCAAGAATACCTTCCTTTCCAATACCGACAATGCTTCGGTGAGCCTGCGGAAGTTGCTGCTGGAATCCTGCAACCTGCACACGGTGCTTGACTGTCCCGGTGGTACGTTCCAGGGTGCAGGAGTCAAGACGGTGGTGCTGTTTTTCGAGAAGGGGGCACCCACCCGCAAGGTCTGGTACTACTCCCTTGATCCCGGTCGTAACCTGGGTAAGACCAACCCGCTGAATGATGAAGACCTGAAGGAGTTTGTGGAGCTTCAGAAGACCTTTGCTGACTCCCCGAAGAGTTGGAGCTTGGATGTAACCGGCATAGATACCAGCACTTATGACCTGTCAGTGAAGAACCCCAACGGCGGTGAGGTAATCACCCATCGCACCCCGCAGGAGATCATGGATGAGATAGCGGCGCTGGACGCAGAGAGTGCGGAAGTGATGGCGAGGATCAGGGGGCTGCTGTGAAGAAGATAGGCGATGGGAGTTATGAGAAGAATGGGAGTGATGGGAAAACGCCTTCATATAATTCCCATGATTCCCATAGCTCCCAACCATCAATCATCCCCCCAAGAGGCGATTACCAGACCCTGCTTTCCTACCAAAAAGCAGATATAATTTATCAGATGACCTTCCGCTTCTGCGAAAGGCATCTGAAGAAAGGTGACCGCACCATCGATCAGATGGTGCAGGCGGCTCGCTCCGGCAAGCAGAATATCGTCGAAGGGAGCAAGGCTGCAACCACCTCGAAAGAGATGGAGATCAAACTGACCAACGTGGCGCGGGCCAGCCTGGAGGAGTTGCTGGAGGATTACCGGGATTTTCTCAAAGTGCGCGATCTGCCGATCTGGGACAAAGATTCCCGTGAAGCAAAATATGTAAGAAAGTTGGGACATGATTCCCACAATTCTTATGAAACCTATAGGTCCTTTATGGACACCCGCCCTGCCGAGGTCGTAGCCAACATCGCCATCTGCCTGATTCACCAGGCCAACTATCTGCTGGATCAGCAACTGAAGCGGCTGGAGAAGGATTTCTTGAAAGACGGCGGCCTGAGGGAACGGATGACCAAGGCGCGCTTGGAAGCGCGGGAGCAGCAGAGAAGGGATGGGCGGAAAGGATGAAGACGGGGTGGGAATATCGTGTTCGTTTTCACGAACCGGAGCATAACAAGTGGTTTCTCTATTACCTGTATTCCCAAGACAAGAGCGGAGATTTGAAAAAGTACTTTAGCGGTACTGGTATTCAGCATTTCACTGGTGAGGTACTGGCCCGATTCGAGATTCCCTTACCACCTTTACCAGAGTTGCGTCGTGCCGTTGCCTCATTCGATAGACTTTCAGCCGAAACTAAACGTCTCGAATCCATCTACCAGCAGAAGTTGGCCGCACTCGATGCGCTGAAAAAATCCCTGTTGGACCAGGCCTTCACCGGTCAACTATAGGAACTCCTATGAACGAAGCCGAAACCCGAGCCGAACATATCGACCCGGCCCTGAAAGCCGCTGGCTGGGGTGTGGTTGAAGGGAGTCGCATCCGGCGAGAGTACCCCATTACCCTCGGTCGGATCGAAGGCCACGGCAAAAGGGGCAAGGCCCTTACCGCCGATTATGTGCTTGAGTACCGGAACACGAAGCTTGCGGTGGTGGAGGCAAAGGCATGGGATAAACCCCTGACTGAAGGGGTGGGACAGGCCAAAGACTACGCTGGAAAGCTGGCAATCCGGTTCACCTTTGCCACAAACGGGCAAGGCATCTACGGCATTGACATGGAAACCGGGGCCGAGGGTGAGCAGGTACAGTACCCGACACCGGATGAACTCTGGAACCTAACTTTTGCCGTCCCCAACGCATGGCGTGACCGCTTCGCTGCCGTACCGTTTGAGGATCGGGGCGGTTACTTCCAAGGCCGCTATTATCAGGACATCGCCATAGAGCGAGTGTTGGAGGCTATAGCAGACAACAAGGAGCGCATCCTCCTGACTCTGGCCACCGGCACAGGCAAGACCTTTATCGCCTTCCAGATCGCATGGAAGCTGTTCCATAGCCGCTGGAACCTCACCGACTGGAAGAAGGAAGGCCAACCTACCCGCCGCCCCCGTATCCTGTTCCTTGCTGACCGGAACATTCTTGCAGATCAGGCATACAACGCCTTCTCCGCCTTCCCAGAAGATGCCCTGATACGTATTGCCCCGGATGAGATCAAGAAGAAGGGCAAGGTGCCCAAGAACGGCAGCATCTTCTTCACCATTTTTCAGACCTTCATGAGTGGACCGGGAGACACCCCGTACTTTGGAGACTACCCTCCGGACTTCTTCGACTTCATCGTCATAGACGAGTGCCACCGGGGAGGTGCCAACGACGAAAGCAACTGGCGCAGCATCATGGAATACTTCTCTCCCGCCGTTCAGCTTGGCCTTACCGCTACCCCTAAGCGCAAGGACAACGTGGACACCTACGCCTATTTCGGGGAGCCGGTTTACATCTACTCCCTGAAGGACGGTATCAACGACGGCTTCTTGACACCCTTCAGGGTGAAGCAGATTGCCACCACCCTTGATGACTACGTGTACACTCCCGACGACAAAATCATCGAGGGAGAGATTGAGGTCGGGAAGCGGTACGAAGAACCGGACTTCAACAAGATCATTGAGATTAAGGAGCGGGAGAAGAAGCGGGTCGAAATCTTCATGTCACAGATCGACCAGCGAGAAAAGACACTGGTGTTCTGTGCCACTCAGGATCATGCCCTTGCGGTGCGTGACCTCATCAACCAGCTGAAGACCAGCAAAGAACCGAACTACTGCCAGCGGGTGACAGCCAATGATGGCGTACTGGGTGAACAACACCTGCGGGACTTTCAGGACAACGAAAAGACCATCCCCACCATCCTGACCACATCACAAAAGCTCTCCACCGGGGTTGATGCACGAAACATCCGTAACATCGTACTGATGAGGCCGGTTAACTCCATGATTGAGTTCAAGCAGATCATCGGACGGGGGACAAGGCTGTACGACGGCAAGGACTATTTCACCATCTACGACTTCGTGAAGGCGCACCACCATTTCAGTGATCCTGAATGGGATGGTGAACCGATTGAACCGGAAGCCTGCCCTAAGTGCGGCTGTTACCCCTGCGAGTGTGTAAAGCGACCGCCGCAACCGTGCAAAGTCTGCGGAGAGCTACCCTGTGTCTGCGTGAAAGAGCCACCTATGCCGTGCTGGAAGTGTGGCCAGTCTCCTTGCGTCTGTATCAAGAGAACGAAGGTCAAGCTGGCCGACGGCAAGGAGCGCCAGATTCAGCACATGATGGTGACGAGCTTCTGGCATCCTGACGGAACACCTATGTCAGCACAGCAGTTCATGGAGATGCTGTTCGGGAAGCTGCCGGAGTTCTTCAAGGATGAAGAAGAATTGCGTACCCTGTGGAGCCGACCGGACACCCGCAAGAAGCTTCTGGAAGGACTTGCTGAAAAAGGGTTCGGCCATGACCAACTGGCAGAGATGCAAAAGATCATAGAAGCAGAAAGAAGCGACCTCTTCGATGTGCTGGCTAATGTGGCCTATGCCCTGCCACCACTCACAAGAGAGGAACGGGCAGCAAAGGCGAGGGTCATTATCACCCAGCACTTCAACAACAAGTTACAGGTCTTCCTGGATTTCGTCCTTGCTCATTATGTGGAGGTCGGTGTGGATGAACTGGATCAGACGAAACTGACACCACTGCTGAAGCTCAAGTATCACGACTCTATTGCCGATGCTGTGGCTGACCTGGGTAGACCCGACGAGATCGGGAAGGTGTTCGCTGGATTTCAAAAGTATCTGTATCAGAGGCAGGCTTCGGTGTGACAAGCAGGGCATGACATCTGGGGTCAGTCCCCAAGGCATGACATCTGGGGTCAGTCCCCAACACGGGACACGGCATTAAAGCATAATAGGAGCTGATGATGGGCGAACTGGACAAAGCACTCATCGAAGAACTCAAGCAGCGGCTACCCGCAGATGTGCTGCGGCATATACGTCGGATGATCCTGTACGGTTCACGGGCACGTGGCGACGCGGCGGAGGATTCCGACCTCGATCTCGTGGCCCTGGTGGATGAAAAGACCCCGGAACTGGAGCAGGCTCTCGACGAAATTACCTACAACCTCATGTGGGATCACGATTTCAAGCCGATCATCTCGCTCAAAGTCTTTGCAGAGGAACGCTTCCGGAGCGCCGCAGCCAAAGGGCTTTCCTTCTACCGCAATGTCGAGCGGGAGGGGGTGACGGTATGACAGACGAAGTGATGCGCTATCTGGACAAGGCCGACCATGCCCTCGTCGTTGCCCAAGACTTGTTGGAGAAGGGGCATGCACCGGATGCGGCCAGTAAGATCTATTACTCGATGTTTTACGCAACAAAGGCGCTGCTGGCCGCCGAAGGCATCGATGTCGTCAAGCATTCGGCAGTGGAGTCCGCGTTCGGCTATCATTTTGCCAAGCCCGGCCGGATTGACGCCAAATATCACAAGATGCTGATGAACGCCCGGAAGATCCGTGAGATCGCCGATTATGACATTGACGAGGAGGTCGTCGAACCGGTTGCCTCTTTGAAGCTGGAAGAAGGAAGGGAGTTCATCGACGCTATTAAGGCATTTCTGGGCGTCTAGTAGGCTCACGGGAATTCACAAGGAAATCGAAGAACGTTTCAGGCAGGAATGGACAGTGGTGCTGGAGGAATACAATGCGCAGCGTCATCGTTAAAACAGGAACAACCGAAGAATACTTCGCACGTGTAGCGGGCCGTAAAGCATGAGTGATTTATGGGTGTATAACCTGTCACTAAGGAGCTCTCCATGAACAACGTCGCGCTTGGCGCCACCAGTATCTCCTTTTTCCCCCTCGTGTTCGGCACCCTTCCCCTTGGGCCTCTTCAGGCCGGTCTTTCCCCTACCGAGGGAGGCCGCCTCATCCGCCATGCCCTGGAACGCGGGGTCACCATGATCGATACGGCCACTCTCTATGGCACATATCCCCATGTGCGGGAAGGAATCGCCGGCTGGGGGAACGACGTCACCATCGTCACCAAGACCCACGCCAACGACGGACCCACGGCCCGGGCACACGTGGAGATGGGACTGCGTGAGCTGGGGCGCGAACGGTTGGACATCGTCCATATCCACGGAGCACGGGTGGCAGATCCGTTTAGCGAACGGACGGAGGTACTGGCGGAGCTGTTGCGGATGAAGGAGGAAGGAAAGATCGGCCATGTGGGGCTTTCGTCCCACTACGTCTGTGCCGTCCGCAAGGCGGCAGCTCATCCGGAGATCGAGGTGATCCATCCGCTCATCAACCGGACCGGCATGGGCATCCTTGACGGCAGCGCAGCAGAGATGGCAGAGGCGATCGTCGCCTGCGCCGGGGCGGGAAAGGGCGTCTATGCCATGAAGGCGCTGGCCGGGGGGAATCTCATCTCCGAGGCGCGGGCCAGCCTCGCGTACGTACGGGGGTTGGAAGGGGTCCACGGTGTGGCGATCGGGATGCTCTCCGAGGCTGAGGTAGAGGCCAACGCCGCCCTATTCTGCGGCAATGCCCCGGAGGACGAGGTGTGGCGGGGACTGGAAAGCAGACGGCGCAAGCTGCGCATCATGGAGAATTTCTGCAAGGGGTGCGGCGCCTGTGTCGAAACCTGTAGCAGCGGCGCCCTGTCCATCGTGAACGGCAAGGCGGTACTCGACGAAGCCGCCTGCATCCTCTGCGGCTACTGCGCCGCCTCGTGTCCCGAGTTCATCATCCGGGTCGTCTGAACGCTCATGTCAGCAACCCCTGTCGATTTATTACCGATTCCAGAGAATCAGCCAGCACGAGCAGTAATCCATAACCTATCGGACCATAATCCCTCTTGAATACCAAAGACCGCCGTAGCTGCCCTGGTGGTAAATGCGTCGTTCCGCATTGACACAATCGAGTATCATGGACTATATATATTCAATAAGTTGAATATTAATATAGTCACCATGGCAATTTTGGAATAACATGAGTCTCGACAGGTTGGCGTTGTGGCGAAACGTGATATAAGTCTGACTGGGGGTGACAATTTGAAAGATCTAATGGTAATGATTGGGATTCTGGTTGCCTGGGTGGTGGTGCAGAAATTCATCCTGCCACGGCTTGGTATTCACACCTGAATGTCCGATTCCTGTGACCTCGGGGACCGGGGTAAGAACAGCAGCACAACGGACAAAGCAAACAACAGCGGACAATCCCCGGAATAACACCGGACTGAGTGGCCGACGACAATCAAGCCAATCGGATTCCGGGCGAACCCGGAAGGAGGAGACCCATGAACCTGCAAAAGAACTATGCCTTTGGCAAGGCGGTGCAGACGACCTTTGCTGCGACGGAAGCCAGGGTGCGGGAAGAGCTGCTCAAGGAGGGATTCGGCATCCTCACCGAGATCGACGTGGCCAGCAAGTTCAAGGAGAAGCTCGGCAAGGATTTCCGCAAGTATCTCATCCTCGGTGCCTGCAACCCGGCCCTGGCCTGGGAGGCGTTCGGCCGGGAACTGGATATCGGCACCCTGCTGCCGTGCAACGTGGTGGTCTATGAAGATGACGACGCAAAGAGTATTGTCATGATCATGGACCCGGTCGCCGCGCTGTCGCTGATCGGCAACCCGGAGATTGAAGAGCTCGCCATGCTGGTGAAACAGAAAATGGAACGGGTACTGTCAGCACTTTGAGCCGCCAATGCTGAAAAGAGTCCTGCTGCTGAGCGGAGTCGGCCTGACCCTGGCTCTGCTCTGGTTTGCCATAAGCAATTATCGGGCAGCCTACCCCCTGGCGGAGGAAAGCCTCCGGGGGGTCGCCCTGTCCATCTCTGCCGCTGTCGAGAATATTGCGGCCCACGATCCCACCCTGCAGTCGCTCACGACCCTTCGCCCCAAGGATTTAGCCTTTCTGGCACTGCTCGACAAAGAGGGCACCTACCGCTTCCATTCGAATCCCGATCTGGTCGGCACCCGGGCAGAGGACGGCCGCTACGCCGAAGCACTAACCAGAGGTGTCGCAATCGAAGGTCGGGTACTGCTGGGAACCGGGGAAAAGGCCTATGAATTCCTTGTCCCGCTCCATCTCGCCGACACGACACTGATCCTGCGCCTGATCCTGCATACCTATCGCGCCGATGCGGTTATCCGCCGGTCGGAGTTGAACATCACCGTCATCCTGGCGCTGCTGCTCGCCGGCTGGGTCATGGCGGCCATCATCTACCGTTTTGCCGTGCGCGAGGAGAGGCACCACCTGGAAATGGCCCGGCAGGAGAACCTGGCACGCCTGGGCGAGATGGGGGCGACGCTTGCCCATGAAATCCGCAATCCACTCGGCGGGATCAAGGGGTTTGCCCAGATCATCGAGAAGAGGCCGCTGGACACCCGCAACAGTGACTTTGCCGGGCTGATCGTTGGCGAGGTCCTGCGCCTGGAACATCTCGTTGCCAGCCTCCTCGCCTATGCCAGAAGCGACCGGTCCGAAGCTACCCTGTTCGCGTTCGATGAACTCATCAGCCACTGCGTATCGCTCATGCGTCCCGAACGAGAACGCCGGGGTGTCTCGGTTGTCGTATCCTGCCCAGAAGGTTTGAACTGCCAAGGCGACCGGGACCGTCTCGGCCAGGTGCTGCTCAACCTGATACAGAACGGGGTCCAGGCGATGCCGGATGGCGGCACCTTGAGCATTGTCGCAGCTGCCAGGGGCAAAGGTATGACCGTTTCCGTCTCCGACACCGGTCACGGCATCAGCAACGAGGATATAGAGAGGATGTTCGAGCCGTTCTTTACCACCAGGGCCAAAGGCACCGGCCTGGGCCTGGCGCTCTGCAAAAAGATCGTCGAGGAACACAACGGCACCATCGACATAGCCAGCACTCCCGGCAGAGGCACCACGGTTTCTATTGGGCTACCAGGAGGAGTACGAGCATGATACAGCACAGGGCCGGCACAAAGGGGCGCATACTCCTGGCAGAAGATGATGCGACCTTCAGGAGTTTCGTCCGGACAATCCTCGAAGACGAGGGGTATGAGGTTACCATTGCCCGCGACGGACGCGAAGGGAGTCAGCTGCTTAACCGGGGAAATTTCGATCTGGTCATCTCGGACCTGAAGATGCCCTACAAGAGCGGGCTGGAGCTGTTTCGGGAAATCCGGCAGGACCCCGGCGCACCGCAATTCATCTTTCTGACCGCCTATGGCACCGTGGATGAAGCGGTAGCGGCGATGAAGGAAGGGGCTGCCGACTTTCTCACCAAGCCGCTATCCGCCCCGGAGGCGTTGCTCAACCTGGTCAACCGAGTCATGGAAAACCAGCAGCTTACCAGGATGTTACGCGCCATGAAGGAGTCGACCTCAACCGGCCTCCCCCCCGATGAACTGATCTTTGCCGGCCAGGCGATGAAAGGGGTGCGCAACCTGGTCCTCGACGTTGCCGGCACCGTGGCAACGGTGTTGATCTATGGCGAAAGCGGCACCGGCAAGGAATTGATCGCCAGAACCATCCATCTGCTGAGCCCCGGTGCCAAGGCTCCCTTTGTCCCGCTCAACTGCGCCGCCATTCCGGAGAACCTCCTGGAGAGCGAGCTGTTCGGCCATGAAAAAGGGGCCTTCACCGGAGCGATACAGGCCAGGCAGGGAAAGTTCGAGCTGGCGCGGGGTGGAACGATCTTCCTCGACGAGATCGGCGAGATGCCGGTAGCGCTGCAGGCCAAGCTGCTGCGCGTTCTACAGGAACGGGTGTTCGAGCGGGTTGGCGGCAGCAGGGAGATCAGGGCAGATGTCAGGGTGATCGCCGCAACCAATCGAAACCTCCAGGCCGAGGTGGCCGGGCATCGCTTCCGGGAAGACCTGTATTACCGCCTGAACGTCTTCCCGATTCATTTGCCCCCCCTGCGCGAGCGGGTCGACGCCATCCCGCTCCTGGTAAACTTCTTCCTTGACCGGTTCAGCCGTCAGATCGGCAAGAAACTGACCAGGGTGGAAGCGGACGTGCTGAAGGCCCTGCAGGGGTATCACTGGCCGGGAAATGTGCGCGAATTGCAGAACGTCATGGAACGGGCAGTCATCCTGGCCCGGGGATCAATCCGGCCGGCAAACCTCCCTGAAGCAATCATCACCCCTAGCGACCCGGCGCCCGTTGACAGCAGGGATATCCTGAAATCGGTCGAACGGGAGATGATTGTCAAGGCATTGGGCAGGCATCGCGACAATCGCCGCCTGACCGCCGAAGAACTGGGAATATCCCGGAGGACCCTGCAATACAAGCTGAAAGAGTACGGTCTGCTCGAACAGGAGTGACGTGGTGCAAAACCATTCGCAGCAGGTGCAGCGCATTGCACCAAAAAAACTGTCCCGGCCGGACACAAACATAGCCGTGTGCCATCTTTCCGGCAAGTTACCAGCCAAGAACTTTTTGGCACAAAGCATGGATTTCCTCCAGCCAGATACCCAATTCCAAGAGGAGGAAAACACAGATGAAGAAGACGACAGCACTCTACGCGGTAACAGCCATGGCAGTTATCGCCTTCTCCGGCATAGCCTCTGCCCGGGGAGGCAATGGCAATGGCGGAGGCGGCCGGGGGGCCGGTTGCGCCAACTGCCCGAACCAGGCTTCCATGTCGGGACCACGCTGTGACGGCACAGGCCTCGGCCAGCAGCAGACCGGAACCCGGATGCAACCGATGGACGGTACCGGCAATCGCTACGGACAGACCGGCGGTAACGCCGGCATGACAGCAGCGCCACAGGATCCGGGAGCTCAGGCATCGTCAACTGCAGCAACAAATTAGCCTAAAGCCGGCAGTTGAACGGGGGTCCGAAGAGAGCGACTTTCCCCGAAGCGTTGTGGTTCTAGGCGAAATGGAGCGTAAAACAGCCGGATTGTCTGAACCCGCAGGGTGAGTTTCCGGCTGTAGCGAAATAAGCCGTAGAACCACAGCTGAAGGGGAATCGGAGCGATCGAGGACTCCTTCACCTGCCGCATATAGGATTAGACGTCAGGGAAGCTAGGTAACAGATGAAGCCAGGCCGTTTTACCATAATCGCACTGGTGGCAGTGTGGATAGTTTTCCAACTGTACGGTAGCGCGCTTGCCGGTTTCGGTTTCGGCAGCGACGATACGGGGAAAAGCGGCCTCGACCTGAATCGCGGCTATGACATCAACACGGTGACAACGGTATCCGGTAAGGTCGTCTCCCTCCCCCGCCCGATCGAGAAGGAACATGTCATCATCGAGATCAGGAGCGGCAGCGATTCGGTCAACATCTGCGTGGGGCCGAACACCTTCTGGGAAACAAAGGGGATACCGGTCAAACTGACGGACGAGCTGTCCGTCAAAGGCTCCATCGCCCAGGGACAGGACGGCGTAACGTACCTGATGGCGCAGAGGCTGATCAACAAGACAACAGGCGGCCAGGTAGAGTTGCGCAATGAAAAGGGAATGCCGGCCTGGTCGGGACGCACCATGAACTCCATGCGATCGGGGCGCCCCGAAGGAGGGATGCGCCTTCAGGGCGGCGGCATGATGCGCGGCGGCGGTGGCGGCATGATGCGCCGTTGACCAGCAATGACACGATGCAGAGGGAAGCATGAGGTGCTCTTTGGGATGGGGTAGGTTCAGGAAATTGACATGGGGTGTCCTTCTGTCAGGGGTGGCCCTTTTCCCCGCCGCGGGGATGGCTGTAGATCTGCCGGTTTCCGTCGGCCTCGGCTTCGAGTTCACGTCCGGCGATTACGGAACCGCAACGCGGACCGATTCAATATATGCGCCGGTTGTTATCGGCATCACCCCCACAGACAGGTGGGGGCTCTCCCTGGAGATTCCCTATCTCTACCAGAGCAACACCAATGTGGTTGCCGGCCAGTTCCGCCAGATGCAGGGGCAGTCTATGGTTGGACAGCGGGTAGTTGCGGACATGGCCGGTCCCGGGGCCGGCATGGGCAGCGGCACGCTCCACGCCAGCTCCAACAGCGATCCGTCAAGGGCGCGGAGCGGTCTGGGCGACATCATCCTGCGGGCCGGCTACGTTCTGGTCCCGGAAACCGGGCTGACTCCCCAGATCCGCCCGGCAGTTTCGGTCAAATTCCCCACAGCCGACAAAGACAGGGGGCTGGGAACGGGCGAATTCGACGAAGGGATCAGCGTTGAGTTTTCCAAGTGGTTCGGCGACTGGTACGCCTTCGTCGAGCCGGGTTACACGATCCAGGGCAAATCGGCGGATCTGGCCCTGAAGGACTATGCAAGTTGCACCGGAGGGGTCGGTTACCTGGTTACGGACAGTTTCCGCCCCCTGGTCATCCTCAAAGGGGCAAGCGCCCCGGCCGAAGGGGCAACAGGGTTGTTTGAAGCCCGTGTGAAGCTGAAATACCAGGCAACCCAGCATACCGGAATCGAGGGGTATCTCGCCAAGGGGATCACCAGTTCGAGTCCGGAGTACGGCACCGGCATTGCCGTATTCTACGATTTCTAACCACACACATACCAACAAGGAGCTTTCGAGATGAACAAGATACTGATTGCACTGGGAGTAATTTCCGTAGCCTTCATCACCGGCTGCAGCGGCGGCAGCACTGCCCAGACAACACCGGTAACCGGCATGGTTGCCGACGGCTACCTGCAGAATGCCCTGGTATTCCTCGACAAGGACGGTGACTATCAACTGGATGCCGGGGAGCAGTCCACGACCACCGATGCCAACGGGGCCTACACCCTGAACATTGCCCCGGAAGATCTGGGGAACTACCCGATCGTGGCGGTAGCGATCAAGGATCAGACCATCGACAAGGATACCGGCACTGCGGTTTCGAGCAGCTATGTGCTCTGCATCCCGGCGGCGGGCGTTTCCGGCACGGTCAGCAACTTCATCAGCCCGATGTCGACCCTGATCAGGGAAAAACTGGAGGCAAATCCCGGCATGACCTTGGCCGAGGCCGTGGCCCAGCTGCGCAATCAGCTGGGCATGCCTGTCGGCATGAATATGCTGGGCGATTACATGGCAGGCGGCACTGCCGGACAATTCACGACCCAATACCAGGCGATGCACCGGGTCGCGCAACAGATGGCCGGCCTAATGGCGGATCAGGCCGGACTGGTCATGAATGGAAACGGTGCCTACCCTGCCAGATACCGGAGTATGGTGGGACAGATCAATCAGGACCTGCCCCAACTCGCCGACAACGCTGGCCAGGGACCTAACAGTACCTTCATGAATTCCATGAGGAGCCAGATGCAGACAAGCCTCGGCGGCATTGCAACAACGTCCGGCTTCGGAAATTATTCCGCCATGTTTCGCAACATGACCAGTCATCAATATTTCTGGAACTACTCGGGGGGGCAGATGAGGCCGAGATCGGGAATGATGGGCGGCAGGTAACTGCGTTAGTCCGGTTTGGCAGGGTCGCGTCAGCAATCGCGGCCCTGCCGTTCATGACCGGATAAGCGCTTTTGGGTTCAATGACTGCTTCGACCGTAAACCGATTTGATGACAATTTCGGCCTTTGTGCCGGGAGCCGGCATCTTGTTCCAGTTAAAGCGGAAATAATTCTTGGTTTCCTTCAGGGGGAGTGAGTTGTCGGCAATGATCCCACCATTGCACCCGGACGGACAGACAATGCAGCCCGACGCAAAGTTGATGGCCTCAGCCGTGCCATGGTAGACGAAATGGGGCGTATACGGCTTGATGACATCCTGGCCGTCAACCGCTATTTTTTCCTCGATCAGTTCCTCCAGTGCTGCTTCAACCATCTTCCCGTCCTTTTTCCAGCGGACCGAGATCAGCACCGGGTCGCCGTCCAGATAATCATCCTTCTGGGTTGTAGATTTGAGTCCTGAGCGCTGCTTCACCTCGGTCATCGGAATCTGACGGCGGGATTTGATGCCAACGGACTGAATCGCTCTGTCGATTTCAGTTCGATTCAGTTCGGTGGAGAATATGAAAAAGGGTGCCATTTTACCATCCCTGGCCCCGAAGAAGGCCTGAAAGCGCCGTCCCCAGTCGCACACCGAAGGTTGGGAGCAGTCCTTCACCACGGTCGAGGTAACGCGAACCTCACGGGACTGCGTATCGACCGTCAGGGTATCGGTGCCGGACTTGAGCGTTTTCACACCGGCCGGCTTTTGTCTGGCCGCGCCAACCGGCAGTGCGAAAGCCAGACAAAGTGCCGCGAACAAGGTGGTGCGAACGGTGAAGCATGTCATGATGATTCCTCCTTGAGTGTACTCATCGTGCAAGAAATGAAATGAGAATGCGGACCGTAAGCCCGGTCGCAATGACAATCAGGAAACGGATCAGCGGGATACGGATCGCGCCGGCCCAGAGCCCGCACAGCAGCAACGGAACACCGGGAATTGCCGCCATCGCGGCGGCAGACCATCCGGCCAGGGCGGACGGCGGCGACAGGGGCGCGATGCCCCGGCGGCGGTTGTACAGCGGCAGCAGGTCACCGAGCATGAAGCGACCGATCGCGACGGCCAGGCCTGCCGCGAGCAGACTGGCACTCCCTGCATACAAAACGCCGGGGAGAAAGCCAAAGGCCGACGTATATGCGGTAACCGTCGGCAGGGCTGAAAACGGAAACGCAAACGTCTGCATTACCTGGCAGACCAGTGAAATCCCTGCTGCGCGAGCGGCTGACATCGGCTGAAGATATTCGATAAATCCCGCCAGATCGGCATCTTTGAGGCGGTTCGCAATGACGAGCAGATTGAACTCGATGGTGTACAGATGGGCATCAAGCGCCCAGAAATACTTTTGGATCACGGCGTAGGAGGTCGCACAAAGCAGGCCGACTGACGCGACAGCAATGGCCTTGTGCAGCAGACTGGTGCGCAGACTCCATGGCACATCCGGTCCGGGTTGCGGTTTTTTTCGGTCCTTTTGCCAACGGACCAGTTTCGGAATCATCGAAACAGCGACGATCAACCCGATACCGACAAAAAATTCGCGGGACACCTTCCCTTTCAGCAATCCCAGCAGCGAACTGGAAAAAGTGATAAAGGCTATCGTACCGGGCAGCATGAAGATGAACGTTGCGATGGCATACTGCGGGAACGAAATCTTCGTCAGACCGAAGGCAAAATTGAGCAGATTGAATGGAAACAGGGGGATAAGCCGGGTAAAGGCAACAGCCTTCCAGCCGTTCTCGGCTGTCTCGCTGTCGAGCCTGTTCCAGCGTGACCCGACCAGTCGGCGCGCCACCCAATCCCGGGCGGCGTAGCGGGCGATGAGAAACGCCACGCAGGCTCCCAGCGTCGCGCCAATAATCGTGTAGACCACCCCCCAGACCGGGCCGAAGACGGTAGCACCCGCCATGCTGATCGGTAGACCCGGCAGCATCAGGGCAGGAGCAACCGTGTAGAACGCGATGTATACCAGCGGTGCCACAATACCGAAACTGGCAAACAGGGCGCGCAGTTTTTCAGGTTCAAGGTATTGACTGACGCCGCTCACCCGCACCAGCAGTATGACGGCAACAATGGCTGCCAGGATGAGCAGCGGCCGAAGCGCTCCGGAACGGTTGCCGCTGGAGATGGTCCGCTCTCTGGTTATCAGCGCCGGAACCTGTCTCTTGAATCTGGACTTGAGCCGCAGCCGGTTGAGGTAGGTAATCGGCCCCGTTGACGGCTTGGGCGTATCGCAGACCATATCGAGGACATGGGTAACGTTCAGCCGCTTTCCGAGATGATTGGTGCAGCCGGCACAGTAGGTAATGACCTGCCGGTCCGCAGCCTCTTCGGCCCGGCGCCCTCTCCAGCCATCCACCAGATCGGGGGCCAAGGCCCCCACCGTTCCGCCTTCACCGCAGCAGAGCGCTGTTTTTCGCGTGTGCGGCATCTCTTCAATCCTGCGGCCAGCCCCTGAAACCAGCGCACGCGCCGCTTCCTGAGGCGCGGAAGCGAAGCGGACCACACAGGGGTCGTGAATGGTCACCGCAGGGGAGGAGATCTGCGCGGCAGAGCCCGGCCATGTTGCAGCGAGCTGTTCGTAGACCGTCTCCGTACGGAACTGCGGGGCATAGTCGGAAAAGACCTTGTAACAGTTGGGGCAGGCAACCAGAATCCGCCGAATGCCCTGCGCTTCCAGCCAGGCCGCCATCTCGCCGAACATTTCCGAAAAATACTGCTGCCGGCCCAGGTCATGGGACGGCTTGGTGCAGCAGTCCATTACCAGTCCGAGTGCCGGAATCGCTTCTTTCAGCTTTTCATAGACCGCGAGCGTAGCAGCGGGCCGCGTGCCCGGCAGCGCACAGCCGGGGAAAAATACCGTATCGCACCCCTGTGGCAGGCCGTACCAGCTGAAGCGCTTCGAGGTGCCGGTGCGCTCGTATCCCAGGAGCCCCTTGTGCTCGGGAAACGAACCGTAACCGCGGTCCACCGCCTCGCGGCGCATCTCCAGAAAGAGGGCCTTCGGATCGAGACCTTCGGGGCAAACGGCAGAGCAGAGAGAGCAGAGGCTGCACTCGAAGCAGACGGCATTCTTTTTCGGATCGTCGGGATCATAGGTGCGGGCGATATCACGGGGTGAGCCATAGAGTTTCAGGAACCCGCACTCGCTGACGCAGACACCGCACCCGGTGCAACCGTCGAACTCCCCGGCAAGCATTGCCGTCAGTTCAGGCCGCAAGCTCGTATTCATGGCAGTCGACGCACTCATTCAGCCGAGACCTCCGCAACAGCCGGCTTGCAACAGTCGCAGGCCGCCTTCTTTACCGCTGCCTGCATCCCCCCCTCCAGCACAAGGATGCGTGAACGCGGCACCCCTCCGCGCACAAGCTGTTCAGCGGCGTGCACAGCATCGGCTCCACCGGTTGCACTGACCACAACCACTTTCCCTTTGGTCGATCGCAAGCGGGAGGCGACCTTTTTCAACCGAACGGGATCATTGCCGGCGGCGATTGAATGGTCGTAGTTGTGGGCGCGAAACCCCTCGGCATCCTGAATGTCCACAATCACAAGCGGTTGCCCAGCCCGGATCCATGAAGACAGTTCGTTGTGACACACGGACCCACTTTCGCCGGCACACAGGAGAGAAGGGGCCAACAAGAACATCAGAATACCTATAATTTTCACGAACACATTCCTCATTAATCAGGCATCCTAACTACTTATGGCCCCAAGGTCAAATTAGTTGATTCGATAGATCTGCGGTTTTGTAACGATAAACCCGATTGCTACCCCACATTCCGTCTCTCCATTCTTCATTCCGTAATTCTACTTGACCATATAGCGAGACGTGAATATCATGTGAATATATATTCGCGTGAGGTGATGATGCTGGAAAAGAAAAGCAGTCGCATCCGCAAGGAAGAAATCGTCCGTGCCGCCCTCGATGTCGTCGGCAACCGCGGGGTACGGGCACTGACCATTGCCGCCATCGCCGATGCTGCCGGCATGAGCGAAGCGAACATCTACCGGCATTTCGGCGGCAAGGACGATATCTTTGCGGCTATGGCGGAGTTCATCGGCAATGCGGTGATGGGCAAGGCTGCCACCATCGCCGGAGGTAGCCGCAAGCCGCTGGAGAAACTGGAAACCATCTATTTCTCCCACATCTCCCTGATCACGGAACATCCGGGAATTCCCCGTTTCGTATTCTCCGACGATGTCCATCTCGGCCACCGGGTCATCGCGGACAAGCTGGCGTTGCGCATCGGCAACTATGTTGAGACCATAACGGGTGTCATCGCCGCTGGGATTGCCGAGGGCGAATTGAAGCCGGGACTTGCTCCCCGGGAAACGGCCCTGACCCTTCTCGGCATGATCCAGTTCAATGCGCTGCGCTGGACCATGGGCACTGCATCCTTTGACATCCGGACGGAGGCGGAAAAACTCTGGAATAATTTTCTGGGTCTGGTTCACTGATTATATTCGTTTTATGTAAGCAGATAATCGCATAACATTCAGCTTATAAAATATATAAGAACCTATAAAGTCGTCCATCCGCTTGCCCGTTGATCCGGCACGAGTCCTTGCTGCGCAGACAGCTCGCAGCCGTGAATGCAGCCGTTAAGGAGAACCAATGGATCTGCCGCACACCCTGGCAAGAAAGACAAAATACCTGCTCTGGCCCGCTGTTGTGCTGGCCATCGGCATCGTTCTCAAGCTGACGCTCCTTGCCCCGCCGAAGGTCAGAGTCGTGACCATGGAACAGCGCGATCTGACCGCCCAGACCTACGGCAACGGCACAGTCGAGGCCAAGGTGGTCGTGGGCATTTCCAGCAGGATCACCGGCAGGATCGTGGCTCTGTATGCCGATCAGGGTGATCGGGTCACCAAGGGTCAGCTCCTGGCCAGGTTGGAAAACGATGACCTCCTCCAGCAAGAGCGGCAGTCCGAAGCCGGTCTGAACAGATCGGCAGCCAGCCTGAACGTCGAACAGGCCAATCTCCGGAAGGCCCGGGTGAGCCTCGCCCTGGCCGAAAAAAATGCCCAGCGGTACAGACTCCTGGCGGAAAACGATCTGGTCTCCAGACTGGAGGCAGAACAGTACGACACCACCTTCCAGGTGGCCAGGGAAGAGGTTGCCAGGTGCCAGGCAGCCATCGATGCGGCACGGATGGAGCAGCAGGCCAACCGCGCCGGCCTCGGCTTTGCCCGGAGCAAGGTGGCCGATACCCTCATCTATGCACCCCAGGACGGGGTCATCATCACCCGGGACCTGGAACAGGGGGCCACGGTTTCACCGGGGATGTCGATCTTCACCCTGGCCGACCCGCGTACCGTCTGGGTCAAAGCCAATGTGGACGAATCACAGCTGAAGGAGGTGGCAGTCGGCAACAGGGCCGTTATCACCCTGCGCTCCTCAGCCGGCGAGCAACTGCCCGGCCGGGTAGCCCGCGTCGGACACCAGAGCGACAGGGTGACCGAAGAACTGGAGGTGGATGTGGCCTTTGAGCAGCCGTTGAAGAGCCTCCGCCTGGGAGAGCAGTCCGATGTCTACATCGTCACGGGGATGAAAAAGGATGTTCCAACCCTCCCCGCTGCCGCCATCGTCACGAAAGACAAGAAACGCGGGGTATGGGTCGTGGAGAACGGCAGGCTCGCGTTCCGGCCGGTGACCGTCGGCATCGAGGATCGCCGCAACTTCACGGAAATCGTTGCCGGCCTCGATACCGGCACACCTGTCGCTCTGGCACCACAGCCGGAAATGGCCCGCTTCAGGGACGGCATGAAGGTGCGGGCCAGCCGATGAATCTCGCCTTCCGGGATATACGCTATCACCGGGGAAGGTTCATCCTGACCTCCATCGGCCTGGGGCTCCTCATCGGGGTGGTGATCAGCATGGGAGGGATCTACCGGGGACTCTTTGCCGACGCCCTGGCCGTGCTCCACTCCACCGGAGCGGATATCTGGGTGGTGCAGCAGGATACCAACGGCCCGTTTGCCGAGAATTCGCGCATTCCCGAGGAGATCAAGTACCGGATACAGGCGGTGCCCGGCGTGGCCGAGGCATCCCCCCTCTCCTTCCAGACCATACAGATCGAACGACTGGGGAAGCCGTTCCGTTTTTTCCTCATCGGCTACGACCTGAACGGTTTTGGCGGCCCGCCGGAGATCATCGCCGGCCGGAACATCCGCCAGAAGCATTTTGAAATGGTGGTCGCCAAGGCAATGCGGATGGAGCTCGGCGAGAAGATCCGCCTGGGGCTCAACGACTATACGGTGGTGGGGATCACCGGCAAGGTCGTCTCTTCCGGCGGAGACCCCGCTGCCTATGTGAGCCTGGCCGACGCCCAGGAGATCCAGTTCAAGAAGGACAACAACGCCATCAGGAACGACCGGCAGCGGATCGGCGCCAACCTGGCCGACCTGCAGTCCCTGTCCCCGGCCCAGGCGAAGTTCCTGAACCAGCACATAGCAGCCATTACGGAATCCACCCATACGGTGAACGCAGTCGTGGCGAGGCTGACGCCAGGCGCAGACCTGCAGGAAGTGCAGGAACGGATCAGCCGCTGGAACCATTTCCGCCCCATTTCGGCCGAGGAGCAGACGAAAATCCTCACCAAGGGGATGATCGAGAAGGCGCGGATGCAGCTGGGCCTTTTCAGAATCATCCTCCTGGTCATCTCGGCGGTCATCATCTCGCTCATCATCTACACCTCAACCATCGACAAGATCAGGGTGATTGCCACCCTGAAGCTGATCGGGGCACAAAACCGGGTGATCGTCGGCATGATCCTCCAGCAGTCACTGCTGATGGGGGTCATCGCCTACGCTATCGGCTATCTGCTGATCCTCCTCACCCATGAGAAGTTCCCCCGCCGGATCGTGCTGGAAGCCTTCGACCTGCGGGCGCTCTTTGTCATCGTCATCGCCATCTGTACCATTGCAAGCTTCGTGGGGATACGGAAGGCGTTGAAGGTCGAGCCGGCAGAGGCATTGGGAGGGTAAACCATGTATGCCGTCGAAGTGGAGCGGTTGACAAAGATCTATGGCAAGGGGGAGACTGCGGTCATTGCCATTGCCGATGCCACCCTCCGGGTCAAGCCGGGAGAACTGGTCGCCATCCTCGGCCCGTCGGGATCGGGCAAGACCACGCTCCTCACCTCCATCGGCCTGATCAACGAGCCGACCCACGGCAGGGTGGTCATCGACGGCGCGACCGTTGCCGATGAAGGGTGGCTGCCGAGGCTGGACCTGAAGCGGTTCAGACGGGAGAAGCTGGGGTTCATCTTTCAGGCCCACAACCTGATCCCCTTCCTGACCGCCCTGGAGAACGTCATGGTGGCGCTGGAAATCAACAGCCTGACCAGGCATGATGCAAGAGCCAGAGCAACCGACCTGCTGCGTTCGCTCAACCTCGGCCACCGGCTGGACAGCTACCCGGCTCTCCTTTCCGGCGGCGAAGCCCAGCGGGTGGCCATTGCCAGGGCTCTGGCCAACAAGCCCAAGGTGATCCTGGCCGACGAACCGACTGCGGCCCTGGACACCGAGAATGGCAAGAACGTCATGATGCTCCTGAAAAAGCTGGCCGTGGAGAATCGTTCGGCCATCCTGGTGGTCACCCACGACCAGCGGATGGTGGAGGGTTTTGACAGGATATTCCATGTCAGCGACGGCCGGATCGCTGCATAAAGAACAGGGTAAGAGAGGGGGAATCCATGAACTGGGATGAACGGTACAGCGAACCGGGCTTTGCCTACGGCACCGCACCGAACGACTTTCTTGTGTCGGTGGTGAACAAGATCCCGGCCGGCAGGATTCTGTCGCTCTGCGAAGGAGAAGGCCGCAACGCGGTCTACCTCGCCTCGCTCGGCCATGAGGTGACCGGGGTGGACAGCTCTGGCGTCGGCCTAGCCAAGGCACAGGAACTGGCTGCGGCACGTGGTGTGGCCATAACCACGGTCGTGGCCGATCTGGCAGAATTCCGGATCGAGCCCGGCCAATGGGACGGGATTATCTCCTGCTATTGCCACCTGCCACCCGCCGTCAGGATGCCGCTCCACCGGGAAGTGGTAAACGGGCTCAGGCCGGGCGGAGTCTTTGTCCTGGAGGCGTTCACCAAGCAGCAACTCGCCTACGGCACCGGCGGGCCCCAGTCTCTGGAGATGCTCATGTCTCTGGAGGATCTGAAACAGGAGCTCCACGGGCTTGAGTTCATCCATGCCGTTGAGATGGAACGCGACGTGCGGGAAGGGAGCGGGCATACCGGCCTGGCGGCAGTGGTTCAGATCCTGGCAGTCAGGCCAGGCGAATAAAGGAGGACGGATGCAGTCCAAGGAACTTGCCAAACGGATAAAGTCAAAACAACCGCCGACCATTGTCGACGTCCGCAGCGGCTTCGAGTTCAGCAACGGTCACATAGCCGGCGCAATCCATGCCCCGGCCTGGAAGATCCTGCTGCGCCTGGCGAAGATTCCTGCCGACAGGAACGCCGAACTGGTGGTGACCTGTGAACACGGCCCGCGGGCTCAACTGGCCAAGGGGCTGCTCGGCATCCTGGGCTACCGCAACGTGGTGCTGCTCGACGGCCACATGGCCGGCTGGCGTCAGGCGGGGGGCGCACAGGAGATCTGAGTTCGCAGTAACAACTTGTAACTATACATCAGGCCTCACTTGTCATCCTGTATCACCAGGTTGACAACGGGGCCTTTTCTTATTAAGCGCATCCTTACAGCACCTAAGCACAACCACCCATGCCAGCCGGCATAAAACGGCGAAGAACGCAGTCTTAACTTGTTTTATGAGCGGTTTTCAGATAATAATTGCACGTTTTGGCTGTAGGGCTATTTCCCTCGTACGACACGGCAGTTCGGCCAGCGTTTTTGCGTGAGTGATCATGGTAGCGACAGGAGTCCCCCCTTTGAAACAACTATTGCCAGAGGAACAGGCCGCCAGCGGCCCTGCCGGCGAGAGACGTCTCGGCTGGTGGCGCGCGGACGCCTCTAGTTCGCCTGCCCCGTTTGCCACCGGCCTTGAACCGCTCCGACTGCTCCGCCACCCGCTGTATCTGGTGCGGGAAAACGGGGGTATCGTCCCGGTCAGCAACGGCTCGGCACTCATCGGCAAAGACCAGCCGCATGCGGATGGTTTCCCCCTGGTGGGATATGCCCCCCCCTCCCTGCCGGAAGGGCTGGGCGACCCGGAGTTTTGCGCCGACCTGGGTATCCGCTACCCCTACCTTGGGGGCTCCATGGCCAAAGGGATCAGTTCGGTCGCCATGGCCGAGGAACTCGGCAGGGCCGGCATGCTCGGCTTCTTCGGCGCGGCCGGACTGCCGATCGCCGCGATCGAGACGGCCCTCGACAGACTCAAAGCCAGCAAGCTCCCGTACGGGATCAACCTGATCCACTCCCCCCATGAACCTGACCTGGAAAAGGCCCTGGCCGAACTCTATATCAGCCGCGGGGTGCGTCTGGTGGAGGCATCCGCCTTTCTCGCCCTCACCCTTCCCCTGGTCCGCTACCGGGTCCACGGCATTCACCGCGCGCCGGACGGCACCATCGTCACCCCCAACCGGATCATCGCCAAGGTCTCCCGCGAGGAGTTGGCGGAGCGGTTCTTTTCGCCGCCGCCCGAAAAGCTCCTGCGGGAACTGGTCGCCAGCGGCGAGATCACGGCCGAACAGGCCGAACTGGCCGCCCGCATCCCGATGGCCCAGGACGTGACCGCCGAGGCAGATTCCGGCGGCCATACCGACAACCGGCCGGCCATGGCCCTCTTCCCCACCATCCTTTCCCTGGCCGCCCGGATGAAGGCGAAACACGGGTACGGCCCGCTCAGGGTCGGCCTCGCCGGCGGCATCGGCACCCCGGCTGCCGCCGCAGCGGCCTTCACCATGGGCGCCGCCTACATCATGACCGGTTCGGTCAACCAGGCGTGCGTCGAGTCCGGCACCTCCGACCAGGTGCGGGGGATGCTGGCGGAGACGCGACAGGCCGACGTGACCATGGCCCCGGCCGCCGACATGTTCGAGATGGGGGTAACGGTCCAGGTTCTGAAACGAAAGACCATGTTTCCGATGCGGGCTGCCAGGCTCTACGAAATCTACCGCAGCTGTGCCGGTATCGACGACATCCCCGTTGCGGAGCGGGAAAAGCTGGAGACCACCCTCTTCTGCAAACCGCTGGCGACCGTCTGGAACGAGACCCGCGCCTACTTCCTGAAGCGCGATCCGCGCCAGGTGGAACGGGGCGACCGGGATGCCAAACACCGGATGGCCCTGGTCTTTCGCTGGTATCTGGGACAGGCAGCCCACTGGGCCAAGGATGGCATTGCTTCCCGCACCATCGATTACCAGGTCTGGTGCGGACCGGCAATGGGCGCCTTCAACGAATGGGCTGCCGGCTCGTTCCTCGCCGACCCGGCCCGGCGTGAGGTCGCCAACGTTGCCAAGAACCTCCTCTATGGCGCCGCCCTGATTAACCGCGCCACATTCCTGCGCAGCCAGGGAGTCAGCCTACCAGCTGCAATTCAGGCAGTACCGCTCGAAGACGCCCAGATCAAGGAGTTTCTCAGGTGAATAAAGAAGCGACCACGGAAAACACCCGCAGCGGGACACCGCTCGCCATTATCGGCATCGGCTGCAACTTCCCCCAGGCCGATAACCCGACCACCTTCTGGGCGAACATCCGCGAAGGGCTCGATGCCATCACCGAGATCCCACCGACCCATTGGCGCGTCGAAGAGTACTTTTCACCCGAGCAGAAGACCCCGGATCATACCTACGGTCGTCGCGGCGGCTTCCTCTCGCCGCTTCAGTTCAACCCGATGGAATTCAATATCCCGCCGAATACCCTGGAGGCGATCGACACCTCCCAGCTGCTCGGCCTGGTCACGGCCGGCCAGGCGCTCAGGGACGCCGGCTACGGCGCTGACCGGACCTACGACCGGAGCAAGGTCAGCGTCATCCTTGGCGTCACCGGCGCCCTGGAACTGGTGATCCCGCTGGGCGCCCGTCTCGGCCACCCGATCTGGCGCTCGGCCCTCAAGGAGGCCGGCGTTGCCGACGCGGTTGCCGAAGACGTGGTGCAGCGGATCGCCGATGCCTATGTCCCCTGGCAGGAAAACTCGTTCCCGGGCCTGCTCGGCAACGTGGTGGCCGGCCGGATCAGCAAGCAGTACGACCTGGGCGGTACCAACTGCGTCGTTGACGCGGCCTGCGGCAGCTCCCTCTCCGCCCTGCACCTGGCCAGCCTGGAGCTGGCCACCGGCAAGGCCGACATGGTGGTCACCGGCGGGATCGACACCTTCAACGACATCTTCATGTATATGTGCTTCAGCAAGACGCCGGCCCTCTCCCCCACCGGCGACGCCAAGCCGTTCGATGCCTCGGGCGACGGTACCATCCTCGGCGAAGGGCTCGGCATCGTGGTCATCAAGCGGCTGGCCGATGCCGAGCGGGATGGGGACAGGATCTACGCGGTGATCCGCGGGGTCGGCTCGTCCAGCGACGGCAAAGGAGAGGCGATCTACACCCCGAGCGCCACCGGGCAGAAGAACGCGCTCCTGGACGCCTATCGCCAGTCAGGGGTGGCCCCGGAGAGCATCGGCCTCGTGGAAGCCCACGGCACCGGCACCAAGGTCGGCGACGCCGTTGAGGTCTCGGCGCTACGCGAGGTGTACGGCGAGGCAAAAGCCCCCTGGTGCGCCCTCGGTTCGGTAAAGTCGCAGATCGGCCATGCCAAGGCGGCCGCCGGCTCGGCCGGCCTGATAAAGGCGGCCATGGCGCTGCACCACAAGGTGATCCCCCCGACCATCAAGGTAAAGAACCCCTTGGAGGAGGTGACCGCTGGCCCCACCCCGTTCTACCTGGCAGCGGAAAAGCGCCCCTGGCTGGCAAGCGATGGTTCGCCACGCCGGGCAGCGGTAAGCGCCTTCGGTTTCGGCGGCTCCAACTTCCACGCGGTCCTGGAGGAGTACCGGCCCGCCAAGGAAAAGGCCGACTGGGACGGCACGGTCCAGATCCTCCCGTTTTCCGGCAGCGATCCGGCCGCGCTGGAGACGGCCCTCGCAGGCCTTGCGACCGACCTCTCCGGGCAGGAGTTGCGCGCCCGTGCCGCAGAGCTCCGGGCAGCATTCGATGCTAAATCCCCCTGCCGCCTGGCACTGGTGGTCGAACAGCGGACCAACCTGTCCAGCCTGGTCGCCAACGGCCTGGCCATGATCCGCAAGAGCCCGCACGCCTCCTGGCAGACCCCGGACGGCGCCTGTTACGCCACCGGCCCCACGCCCGGCAGGCTCGCCCTCCTCTTCCCCGGTCAGGGCGCCCAGTATACCGGCATGCTCCGCGACCTCGCCTGCGCCTTTCCCGAACTGTTCACTGCCGTAGCCACGGCTGACCAAGGCTTCAGCGCGGCGAACGGGACCCGCCTTTCCGACCGGATCTACCCGCCCACCGCCTTCGACCCGGTGGAAAAGGAGCGGCAGGAAGAGTTGCTCCGCGCCACCGACACGGCCCAGCCGGCCATCGGCGCGGTCAGCCTCGGCAGCCTCCGCCTGCTGGAAACGTTCGGCCTGTGCCCGGACGCGGTGGCCGGACACAGCTATGGCGAACTGACGGCACTCTGCGCGGCCGGCCGGCTCGACGAGAACGCCTTCCATGAGCTCTCCCGCCTGCGCGGCCGGCTCATGGCCGCTGGCGACGGCGACAAGGGGAGCATGCTGGCAGTGCCGGCCCCCCTGGCAACCGTGGAACAGATCCTGGCCGAGGAACGGCTCGATCTGGTCGTCGCAAACCGCAACGCCCCGAACCAGGCGGTCCTCTCGGGGAGCTGCGCCGAGATCGACCGCGCCGTCAACGCCTTCAGTGCCAGACACCTTGCCTGCAAACGCCTCCCGGTTGCCGCCGCCTTCCACAGCCCGCTGGTGGCCGATGCCAGTGGTCCGTTCCTGGCGGCCCTGGACAGTGTCGACCTGTGTGAGGGGACGATCCCGGTCTACGCCAACAGTACGGCAGCAGTGTACCCGGCCGAAACTGCAGCGGCCAAGGCGCTCCTTGCCAACCAACTGGCCAGACCGGTGGAGTTCGTGGCCGAGATGGAGGCGCTCTACGCCGCAGGCGTGCGCACCTTTGTGGAGGTCGGTCCCGGCGCCCGCCTGACCGGCCTGGTCAAGGCGATTCTCGGCGACCGCGACCACCAGGCCGTAGCGCTCGACGCCTCGAACGGCAAGCGGAACGGGATCGTCGACCTGGCACGGACCCTGGCCCAACTGGCCGTGTCCGGCTATGACCTGCGGCTCGGAAGGTGGGACGATGCCTTCGTACCGCCGATCGCGGCAAAGGGAAAGAAGCCGGTCATGACCGTTACCCTGAGCGGCGCCAACTACGTGAAGCCACGGGAGAAGAGGCCTTCAAAAACCCTGGGACCGGGGACCGGGGATCGGGGGCAGGTAACACCAATCCAGGCGAGGGCAGGGAACAGCCTCTCCCAGCCTGCGGTTGCTGCTTCACCGGCCGTTCCGGCAGCTTCAACACCGTCCCCTTCCCGTGAAGCGCTGGCCGAGTCGCTCCGGGTGACAAAGGAGAGCATGGCGCTCCTGCAGAAGATGCAGGAGGAGACCGCCCAGCTCCACCGCCGCTTCCTGGAAGGCCAGGAAACGGTGAGCCGGACCATCCAGACCCTCTTGGAACAACAGCGTCTTTCCCCGGCCGGTTCGACGCCGATGGTGCCGTCTCCGGCAGCACCGGCGTCGACCTATTCCCGGGCAGAGGCCGCAGCTGCAGCTCCCCCTGCTGCAGAAGTACCACATACGGCGCCGGCAGTTCAGCCCGCAGCAACGCCGTCCGTTGCCGGACCGGCTGCTGACCAGGTCACCCGCACCCTGATGGCCGTGATCAGCGAGAAGACCGGCTATCCGGTGGAGATGCTGGAGCCGGAGATGGAGCTGGACGCCGATCTCGGCATCGACTCCATCAAGCGGGTGGAGATCCTCTCCGCCCTCCAGGAACGGCTCCCGAACGCCCCGGTCATCGGCCCGGAACAGCTCGGCTCGCTCCACACCCTCGGCGAGATCGCCCGCTACCTCGGCGCCGGCACGGCCGCTGCCTCAGCCGCGGCACCGGTTGCAGCCATGACTGCGCCGGTCGCGACGTCCGCTGCCGACAAGGTAACCGACACCCTGCTGGCCGTGGTCAGTGAGAAGACCGGCTATCCGGTGGAGATGCTGGAGCCGGGGATGGAGCTGGACGCCGACCTGGGGATCGACTCCATCAAACGGGTGGAGATCCTCTCCGCACTCCAGGAGCGGCTACCGGGCGCCCCGGTCATCGGCCCCGAGCAGCTCGGCTCGCTCCACACCCTCGGCGAAATCGCCCGCTACCTCGGCGCCGGCACAGCCGCGGCCGCAGCCACCACGCCGGTTGCAGCCATGACTGCGCCGAGCGCGGCGTCCATTGCCGACAACGTGACCGAGACCCTGCTGGCCGTGGTCAGCGAGAAGACCGGCTATCCGGTGGAGATGCTGGAGCCGGGGATGGAACTGGACGCCGACCTGGGTATCGACTCCATCAAGCGGGTGGAGATCCTCTCCGCACTCCAGGAGCGGCTACCAGGCGCCCCGGTCATCGGCCCCGAGCAGCTCGGCTCGCTCCACACCCTCGGCGAAATCGCCCGCTACCTCGGTGCCGAATCGACCGAAGCCACAGTCGGTAAAGCGACAGCAAGCGCCCCGGCAGCGATCAGTGCAGCACCGGCCGCAGGCAACGTGACCGAAACCCTGCTGGCCGTGGTGAGCGAGAAGACCGGCTATCCGGTGGAGATGCTGGAACCGGAAATGGCGCTGGACGCCGACCTCGGCATCGACTCCATCAAGCGGGTGGAGATCCTCTCCGCCCTCCAGGAACGGCTCCCGGGCGCACCGATCATCGGCCCCGAGCAACTGGGAACACTCCACACCCTTGGCGACATCAGCAGCTACCTGTCGGCCGGCACTGCCCCTGCACCACCGTCAAAACCCGAGCCAGTGCCCGCGCCCAAGCAGCAGCACTCCGCTGCCGCCTCGGCCATTCAGCGCAGCGGCGTGGTGGCTCTCCCCCTTGCCGACGGAAACGCGACGGACAGGGTCACGGTCGCCGTAGGCGGCGAATTCTGGCTCACCGACGACGGATCGCCCTTCACGGTGGAACTCCACACCGCTCTCAGCGAAAAAGGGGTCACGGTCCGTCTGGTCAAACCCCACGAGACAGCGGCCAGTACGCTCCCGGAACTGATATCGGGACTGGTCATAACGGCGCCGCAGAGCGGCACCGATGACCGGTTCCTCGAAGACGCCTTCCTGCTGCTGAAGGCTGCTGCTCCGGCCCTGCACCGGGCCGCGGCGGCCGGCGGCGCACTCGTTGCCACGGTATCCAGGCTCGACGGTGCCTTTGGCTGTGCCAGCGCGAGCCCCCTGATCGATCCACTCTCCGGCGGCCTTGCCGGACTGACCAAGACCGCTGCCAGGGAGTGGCCGGACGTGGCCTGCCGCGCCATCGACCTGGGTGCCTTCCCCACCCCCGACGCCATGATGCAGTCCCTGACCGACGAACTGTTCAGGAGCGGTCCCGTCGAAGTGGGTCTCGCGGCAGCGGGGCGGACGACTCCCGGTCTGGCCCCCCTGCCGGCGCCGGCCGGACCGGCAACGGCACCGCTCGCCGAAGGGGACCTGGTGGTCATCACCGGCGGTGGTCGCGGCGTCACGGCTGCTGCTGCCGTGGCCCTGGCCGAGGCTTACCGGCCGTTCCTCGTCCTCCTGGGGAGAAGCCCGGAGCCGGCCGAAGAGCCGGCATGGCTGGCGAGCATCACGGATGAATCCCGCATCAAACGGGCGCTGCTGGACAATGCGGGGAAGAAGCTCCACCCGAAGGAGATCGAAGAGCGCTATGCAGGGGTCATTGCCGGCAGGGAGCTCCGCGCCACCCTGGCCCGGATTGCCGCTGCCGGCGGCACGGCGGTCTACCGCTCCGTGGACATCCGCAAGACTGCGGCAGTCAAGGCGCTGTTGGCAGAGCTTCGCCCCGGCCACGGCCCGGTGCGGGGCATTGTGCATGGTGCCGGCGTCCTCGCCGACCGGCTCATCGTCGACAAGACCCGCGAGCAATTTGCCCAGGTCTACGCCACCAAGGTCGACGGCCTCCGTTCCCTCCTGGCCGCCACCAACGAAGACGACCTCCGGGTCATCGCCCTGTTCAGCTCCACCACCGGCAGGCTGGGCAGGAGCGGCCAGGTGGACTACGCCGTGGCCAACGAGGTGCTGAACAAGATGGCCCAGGCCGAGGCGCGCCGTCGTCCCGGCTGCCGGACGGTCAGCATCAACTGGGGACCATGGGACGGCGGCATGGTGACCCCGTCGCTGAAAAAGCTCTTTGCCAGTGAAGGGATCGGCCTGATCGGTCTGCCCGAGGGGGGCGCGTTTCTGGTCCGGGAGATCGCCGCCAGCGGTGACCCGGTGGAGATCGTCGCCCTGGCCGGCACCCTGGAGGGGGTCGTTGCCCCGCCGCAACCGGCCCGGAACATCCTGCTCACCGAGGCGTTCCAGCGCACCCTTTCGGTCGACGACCATCCCTTCCTCCGCTCCCATGTGCTCGACGGCAAGGCGGTGCTGCCGATGGCGATGATCGCCGAGTGGCTTGCCCATGGCGCACTGCACGGCAACCCCGGTCTCCGTTTCCACGGTTTCAACGACCTGCGGATCTGCAAAGGGGTGATCTTCGATCAGGAGCCCCCCTGCACCCTGCAGGTAATGGCCGGCCGTGCCGAAAAGCACGAATCCTTTTACCTCGTACCGGTGGAGCTCCGGAGCATCGGCAAGGACGGCCGATCCACCCTCAATGCCAGGGCCGAGATGATCCTTACCACCCGGCTTCCGGAAGGGATCCGTTCCATCATCGAACTGCCATCGACACCGTACCTCCCCCACAACGGCATCATCTACGACCGGGACCGTCTCTTCCACGGTCCGGACCTGCACGGCATCGAACGGGTGGAGGGGTGCTCCGCAAAAGGGATCGCCGCCGAGGTCAAGGGGGCCCCCTCCCCCACCGACTGGATCAGGAAGCCGCTTAGAAGCAGCTGGCTGACCGACCCGCTGGTCATCGACAGCGCGTTCCAGATGATGATCCTCTGGAGCTTCGAACGGTTCGGCTCCGGGTCTCTCCCCTGCTTCGCCGGCCGCTACCGCCAGTTTACCGAGGCCTTCCCCCGCGATGGCGCCCAGGTGGTCATCCGCGTGACCGCTGAACGGGAGCATGGCGCCACAGCCGACATGGAGTTCCTCGACCGGCACACGGGCAAGCTGATCGCCCGGCTCGAAGAGTACGAGTGCGTCATCGACCCGTCGCTGCAGCGCGCCTTCCAGCGTAACCAGCTCCGTTCCGTCGGAGTTGCCTGAGCATGTCGCAGCCTGAAAACGCTGGCGGATCTGTCGCCATTGTCGGGATCGGCACCATTTTCCCGGATGCCCTTGATCCGGCCAGTTTCTGGGACAACATCCGCCACGGCCGATCTGCCAGCCGCGAGGTGCCGGAGGGACGCTGGTCCCTTTCGCCGGATGCCGTATTCGATCCGGCAGTCGGTGCAGCGGACCGGGTCTACTCCCGGCGCGGCTGCTTCATCGACCGGCTCCCGCCGCTGGAGGAACTGGCCGACCTGGCAATCAAGCCGGACCTTCTGGCCGGCCTCGACCCGCTCTTCCACCTGCTGCTCCATGCCGGCAACCGTGCCTTTAACGATGCCGTCACCGATCCGCTGGACCGCTCCCGGGTCGGGGTAATCATCGGTAACCTTGCCCTGCCGACCGAGACCTCGGCTCAGCTCTCCCGGCAGTGGCTCGGGCAGACCTTCAGCGAAAGGCTCCTCGGCCGCGCCGTCGCTACCGGCACAATCCTCCCCCTGAACCGCTACGTCGCCGGCCTGCCGGCCGGGATACTCGCCCAGGCGTTGGGACTCGGCGCCGGCCGGTGCACCCTGGATGCGGCCTGCGCCTCGTCCCTCTACGCCATCAAGCTGGCTGCTGACGAACTGCTGTCCGGCCGGGCCGACGCCATGCTCACCGGCGGCGTCTCCCGCCCCGATCCGCTCTACACCCAGATGGGATTCTCCCAGTTGCGCGCCCTCTCCCGGCGCGGCATCTGCTCCCCCTTCGACGCCAGCGGCGACGGCCTGGTGGTGGGCGAAGGTGCCGGGATATTCCTCCTCAAGCGGACCGAAGACGCCGTGGCCCATGGCGACAGGATCTACGGCGTTATCCGCGGCATCGGGCTCTCCAACGATGTGGGAGGGAGCCTGTTGGCTCCGCTCACCGACGGGCAGCTCCGCGCCATGCGGGCCGCCTATGACCGGGCCGGCTGGCACCCCGGCGACGTCGACCTGATCGAGTGCCACGCCACCGGCACCCCGGTGGGGGACGCCACCGAGGTGGCGAGCCTCCGCGAACTCTGGAGCACACTCCCCTCCCAGACCGGCCCCTGCATCATCGGTTCGGTCAAGTCCAACGTCGGCCACCTGCTGACCGCTGCCGGCAGTGCTGCCCTGACCAAGGTCCTGCTGGCGATGCACCACGAAACCCTCCCCCCGACCGCCGGCTTTACCAGTCCGCAACCGGGGATGCAGCTTGAGCAGAGTCCGTTTCGCGTCCTGACCGATCCTAAGCCCTGGCCCCGGCGGTGCGACAACATCCCCCGCCGGGCCGCGGTCAGCGCCTTCGGTTTTGGCGGGATCAACGCCCACCTGCTGGTGGAGGAATGGCTGCCCGAGTCAGCCACACGCTTCCCCTCTCAGACACTCCCTCTCCCTGAGGGAAAGGGGATCAATTGTGCAAATGATGTAAATGATTCCAAACGTGAGCCGATTGCCGTGGTCGGCCTGGATGCCCGCTTCGGCCCCTGGCAATCGCTCCGCTCCTTCCAGGAGCGGGTCCTTGGTGGCGATCCGGCCACGCTCCCGGCCGGACCGGCAAAATGGTGGGGCGCGGAGCAGGCGGACTGGTTCCGGCAGGAAGGGTATGACCGGTTCCCCTTTGCCGGGTTCTACCTGGACCAGGTGGAGGTCGCGGCAGACCAGTTCCGGATCCCGCCGCTGGAGCTGAAGGAGATGCTCCCCCAGCAGCTGCTCATGCTCCTGACCGCCGCCGGCGCCATGACCGATGCCGGCCTCGACCGGGAGGGGAACGAACGGACCGGGGTCTTCATCGGCATCGCCCTTGACCTGAACAGCACCAACTTCAGCTTCCGCTGGTCCCTGGCCGACGCGGCCCCTGACTGGGCCGAAGAGATCGGTCAGCCCCTTGCCCCCGATGAACTGTCGGCATGGACCACACAGCTGCGTGACGCCGCCGGCCCGCCGCTGACCGCCAACCGGACCATGGGGGCGCTGGGCAGCATCGTCGCCAGCAGGATCGCCCGAGAATTCAGGATCGGCGGGCCGAGCTTCACCCTTTCCAGCGAGGAGAGCTCGGGCATCAGGTCGTTGGAGACCGCGGTGCGTCTCCTCCGGCAGGGAGAGATCGACCGGGCACTGGTCGGTGCCGTCGATCTGGCCGGCGACCTGCGGGCGGTCCTCGGCCACCATGCGGATCGGCCGTTCTCCGCCCGTGGCTCTGCCAAGCCGTTCGACGCTGCAGCAGACGGCTCAATCGTCGGCGAAGGGGCCGCGGCAGTGGTGCTCAAGCGCCTTGACGATGCCGTGCGCGACAACGACCGTATCTATGCCGTGGTGCGCGGTATCGGCTCCGCCGGCGGCGACACGGTGGTCCCCGGCAGCGAACCCTACCAACAGGCACTGGAGCGGGCTTACGCCGATGCGGGCGTGTCGCCGGCCACGGTCACCTGCCTGGAGGCGAGCGGAAACGGTCATCCGGCCGGCGACCGGCAGGAGGCCGCCGGCCTGGCCGCGTTTTTCGGTCAAAACGACCGCCAGCGCCGCTCCTGTGCCGTATCGAGCGTAGCCGCCGACATCGGCCACTGCGGTGCCGCCAGCGGCCTTGCCTCCTTTGTCCGGAGCTGTCTCGCCCTGTACCAGGAGATCATCCCGCCGTGCCATACCGGTGAAGACCCCGTGCCCGAACTGGCTGGCAGCGGACCGCTCTTCATCCCACCCACCCCGCGCTACTGGCTCCACAACCGCGACAACGGCCCGCGACGGGCCGGGGTGAGCGTCATCGGCGTCGACGGCAGCTGCGGTCACGTGGTCCTGGAAGGATGGGAAGCACTCCCGCCACGGTCCGAGGCGGAACGGCTGGCACCGACCGGCGCCGGCAACGAACAGCTCTTCATTGTTACCGGCACGAACCGTGACGAACTGCGACTGAAGCTTGAGGAACTGCACCGTAACAGCTCGAAATCAAGCTACACTTCACTCTACCAACTGGCCAGGGAGTGGCACTCCCGACAGACTGCAGTGCACAGCGACCCGCAGGCCCTGGCCATGGTCGCCCGGAACCTTGAGGAGCTGCACGCCCTCATCGATCTGGGCCGACAGACCCTGGCCCTGGGAGAGGTCCCGACCATCCACCCGGCCCTCCGCGACCGGCTCTTCTATTCCGCCGCCCCGCTGGGCGGCGCCATCGCCTTTGTCTTTCCCGGCTCCGGCAACCACTATCCCGGCATGGGGCTGGAGCTGTCGGCCCGCTGGCCGGAGATCCTCCGGCGCCAGGATGCCGAGAACCGGCGGCTGCACGACCAGTTCCAACCGGAGCTGTTCTGGAACGGCACTGCCGGCACTGAACTGGACAGTGACCACCGGGCGGTCATCTTCGGCCAGGTAGCCACCGGCTGTGCCGTGAGCGATCTGGTGCGGAGCTTCGGCGTAGAGCCGATGACCGTCATCGGTTACAGCCTGGGCGAATCTGCCGGCCTCTTTTCCCAGCGCGCCTGGCGCGACCGGGACCTGATGCTGGCCCGGATGCAGGACTCCACCCTGTTCACCAACGATCTGGCCGGCGAATGCCGCGCCGCCCAACGCGCCTGGCAGCTGCCGGAAGGAACCGGGGTATCCTGGAGCATCGGCGTGGCGGACGTGCCGGCGGAGACGGTTCGCGGCGCCCTTTCGGGACGTGAGCGGGTCTACCTCCTTATCGTCAACAGCCCGGACGAATGCGTCATCGGCGGCGACGAAGCTATGGTGAAGGAGCTGGTGGACCAACTCGGCTGCCGCTTCTTCCCACTGCAAGGTGTGACCACGGTCCACTGCAGCGTGGCACAGGAGGTGGCAGGACCATACCACGATCTCCACCTCTTCCCGACCACTCCGCCGCCGGGAGTCACCTTCTACAGCGGCGCCCGGGGCGCTGCCTACACGGTGACCAGCGAGAGCGCTGCCGATGCCATCCTGGCCCAGGCGCTGGAGGGGATCGACTTTCCCAAGGTGATCGAAGCGGCCTACGCAGCAGGAGTCAGGATCTTCCTGGAGATGGGACCCGGAAACTCATGCAGCCGGATGATCGGCCGGATCCTCGCCGGCCGCCCGCACCTGGCCAGGTCAGCCTGCCACCAGGGGCAGGACCAGACATCGACACTGCTGCGTCTCCTTGCCAGCCTGGTTGCCGAGCGAGTACCGGTCGATCTGGAGCCGCTCTATGCCGTTCCGACGGCAGAGGTCGTAACAACAGGCGCAGGGAACACGGTAAGGGTGCCCGCCGGCGGCAGGGAGTTTGCTCCGCCCCTGCCGGAGAGGCCGGTCATAGCGCCGGCAGTGGCGACTGCCGGCGATGTCGTGATCCTAAGCTCCGCCCCCGTCCGGCCTGTAGAGCATGTGGCAGCGACCGTTCCTGTAGCGGCCGACATCCCGCTCGACACCGTAGTCCGGGAGTTTGCCGCGGCCCAGGAGGCCCAGCTGAAGGCCCACGAGACGTTCCTCCGTTTCAGCGAAGGTCTCGCCCGTACCGTGGCCGAAACCGCGGCCCTGCAGCAGTCTCTTTTGGCTGCGCTGGGCGGCTCCCCTCACCCCGGCGCTGTCCCTGAAGGAAAGGGTGCCAGTCCCGCGGTGAGGCAACAGATCCCGTGCGTCTTCGACCGTGACCTCTGCCTGGAGTTCGCCCGCGGCTCGGTGGCCAGGATGCTCGGCCCCGCCTTTGCCGAGGCCGACAGTTTCCCGACCAGGGTCCGCCTGCCGGACGAGCCGCTCATGCTGGTCGACCGGATCGTCGCCCTGGAGGGGGAGGCACGGTCCATGACCCACGGCCGGGTGGTAACCGAGCATGACGTCCTTGCCGGTGCCTGGTACCTGGACGCAGACCGGATTCCCACCTGCATCGCCGTCGAGGCGGGGCAGGCCGACCTGTTCCTCTCCGGCTACCTGGGAATCGACTTCATCACCCGCGGTCTGGCCGTCTACCGGCTCCTGGACGCCAAGGTCACCTTCCACCGCGGGCTTCCCCGGCCGGGTGAGACGATCCATTACGACATCAGGATCGAGCGGTTCTTCCGCCAGGGAGAGACCTACCTGTTCCGGTTCTTCTACGACGCCACGGTGAACGGCGAACCGCTCCTCACCATGCGGGACGGCTGCGCCGGCTTCTTCACCGACGAGGAGCTGGCGGCCGGCAAGGGGATCGTCCGTCCCGCCCTGGACCTGCGCCCCACAACAGGGAAGCGGCCGGCAGACTGGCAGGAGCTGGTAGCGATGGGACGGGAGAGCTACGATGCCAAGCAACTGGACCGGTTACGGGCCGGCGACCTGGCCGGCTGCTTCGGCCCCGCCTTTGCCGAACTGCCGCTTCTGCGGCCGCTGACCATTCCCGGCGACAGGATGCGCCTCGTCCACCGGGTCGCAGATCTGGAACCGGCCGGCGGCCGCTACGGCCTCGGCCTCATCCGCGCCGAGGCGGACATCAGGCCGGACGACTGGTTCCTCACCTGCCACTTCGTGGACGATCGGGTCATGCCCGGCACCCTCATGTACGAATGCTGCCTCCACACCCTGCGCATCTTCCTGCTCCGGATGGGGTGGGTGGCGGAGGACGGAAACGCAGCCTGGGAGCCGGTACCGGGCGTGGCCAGCCAGCTTCGCTGCCGCGGCCAGGTACTGGAGACGACCCGGGTCGCCGGCTACGAGGTCACCATCCGCGAGCTCGGTTACCGGCCGGAGCCGTACGCCATCGTGGATGCCCTCATGTATGCCGACGGCAAGCCGATCGTGGAGATCGGTTCCATGTCGGTGCGATTGACCGGCACTACGAAGGAGCAGCTCCACGCACTCTGGCGCTCAGTGCCCCCTCTCCCTCAGGGAGAGGGTCGGGGTGAGGGGATAAAGCCGGCCGTCTACACCAAGGAGCAGATCCTCGCCTACAGCAACGGCAACCCTTCGGAAGGGTTCGGCGAGCAATACCGGATCTTTGACCATGAGCGCCGGATCGCCCGCCTGCCCGGGCCGCCCTTCCAGTTCATGGACCGGGTCACGGCAGTGCGGGGCGAGCCGTGGCGGATGGTGCCGGGCGCCATGGCCGAGGCCCAGTATGATCTCCCCAGCGATGCCTGGTTCTTCGCCGCCGACCGCCAGCCCAGGATGCCGTTCTGCGTCCTTCTGGAAGCCGCCCTGCAACCGTGCGGCTGGCTGGCCGCCTACGTGGGCTCCGCCCTCATGAGCCAGAGTGACCTCTCCTTCCGCAACCTGGGGGGAAACGCCATCCAGCACCGGCCGGTGACGCCGGAGAGCGGCACCCTGACCGCGGTCGCGACCCTGAAGAAGGCAGCCACCAGCGGCGGCATGATCATTCAGGAGTTCGACTTCAGCGTTGCCGACCGGCTCGGCGTCCTCTACGAGGGGGAAACGATGTTCGGCTTCTTCTCCGGAGAGGCGCTGGCCAACCAGGTGGGGATCAGGGACGCGGCGCCGTATACCCCCACGCCGGAAGAGGCTGGCCGGGGGAGATCCGTCCCCTATCCGGAGACAGCGCCATTCCCGGAAAAGACGCTCCGGATGATCGACCGGGTCGAGCTGTACGTCGCCGACGGCGGACCGGCACGACTCGGTTACCTGCGGGGGATCAAGCTCGTGGAGCCGTTTGAGTGGTTCTTCCAGGCCCACTTCTACCAGGACCCGGTCACCCCGGGCTCCCTCGGCCTGGAGTCGTTCCAGCAGCTCCTCAAGTATGCCGCCGTGGAACGGTGGGGCTGGCGAAGCGGCGCCACCCTGGCCTCCGTGGCCTGTGAGCGGCGCCACCGCTGGCTCTACCGCGGCCAGATCGTCCCGACCAACCGGCAGGTGACGGTGGAGGCCTGGATCACCGCCGTCGACGACCAGGCCCGCATCCTGACCGCCGACGGCCTGCTATCCGTGGATGGCCGGCCGATCTATCAGATGAACAATTTCACGCTGCAGATGGAGTAGCAGATGAAGTATTCCAAGGTAACTATCGAATCCCTCGGCTATGAGCTGGCACCGGTGGTGGTCACGTCCGCCGAACTGGAAGAACGGCTGGCCCCCCTCTACCAGGCCCTGCACGTGGTGCCCGGCCAGTTGCAGGCCCTAACCGGCATCAGGGAACGGCGCTGGTGGGAGCCGGGCTATCCCCTGTCCCGCGGTGCCATCGCGGCCGGGAGGAAGGCCCTCGATGCCGCCGGCATCGCCGCTGCCGAGATCGGCGCCCTCGTCTACACCGGGGTCTGCCGGGAACAGTTCGAACCGGCCACCGCCTGCCGGGTGGCGGCAGGGCTCGGCATCGGCGGCAATACCGCCATCTTCGACATCTCCAACGCCTGCCTCGGCGTGCTGAACGGCATCCTCGACCTGGCAAACCGGATCGAACTGGGCCAGATCAGGGCCGGGCTGGTGGTCTCCTGCGAGAGCGCCCGCGAGATCAACGACATCATGATCAGCCGGATGCTGGCGGAAAGGAACATGGAGCAGTTCGCCGCCTCGCTGGCCACCCTCACCGGCGGTTCCGGCGCCGTGGCGGTCCTGGTCACCGACGGCTCCTTCAACCGCGGCGCCGGCCACCGCCTCCTGGGGGGCGTAACCCAGGCAGCCCCGGAGCACCACCGCCTCTGCCTCTGGGGGGTGACACCGGATGGCGCCGGCGGCTACACCCAGACCATGACCACCGATGCGGTGAACGTGATGAACTATGGCGTTGAACTGGGGCGCCGCACCTGGGCCGCCCTGCTGGCGGAAATGGGGTGGCGGACCGCCGATGTGGACCGGGTCATCTGTCATCAGGTCGGCTCAGCCCACCAGAGCGCCATCCTGAAGACCCTCGGCATCCCGCTGGACAAGGATTTCACGACCTACGAGTTCCTCGGCAACATGGGAACGGTCTCCCTGCCGCTGACGGCAGCCGTTGCCGCCGAGCGGGAGATGCTCCAGGCCGGTGACCGGGTCGGATTCCTGGGGATCGGCAGCGGACTGAACTGCCTGATGCTGGGAGTGGAATGGTGACGAGCAGCCTGGAACGAGAATACCCCTTCACCGGCCGCTCCTTAGACCTGGACGGCCTTGCCTACCACTACCTGGACGAAGGGTCCGGGCCACCGGTTGTCATGCTGCACGGCAACCCCTCCTGGTCGTTCTACTACCGCAACCTGGTGACCGCCCTTGCCGGCCGGTACCGCTGCATCGTGCCGGACCATATCGGCTGCGGCCTCTCGGACAAGCCGGCTGACGACCGCTACGACTACACCCTCCCCCGCCGGGTCGACGACCTGGAGCGGCTGCTGGACGAACTGGGGATCAAGGAAAAGATCACGCTGGTGCTCCACGACTGGGGCGGGATGATCGGGATGACCTTTGCCTCGCGCCATCCGGAGCGGATCAGCCGGCTGGTGATCCTGAACACGGCCGCCTTCCCGCTCCCGAAGACCAAGCCGTTTCCCCTGGGCTTGAGGATCTGCCGGGACACGAGGCTCGGCGCGCTCCTGGTGCGGGGGTTCAACGCCTTCAGCGCTGCCGCCTCGTACGTCGGCTGCAAGCGGCACCCGATGGGACCGGAACTGCGCGCCCTGTACCAGCTCCCGTACGATTCCTGGCAGAACCGGATCGCGACCCTGCGCTTCGTCCAGGACATCCCGCTCTCCCCCGGCGACCGGAACTTCGACCTGATCAGCGACGTGGCCGCCGGGCTCGACCGCTTTCGTGACCGCTCCATGCTCATCTGCTGGGGGGAACGGGACTTCGTCTTCGACCGCCACTTCCTGGCCGAGTGGGAACAACGCTTCCCGAAGGCCGAGATCCACCGCTTTGCCGACTGCGGCCACTACATCCTGGAGGACGCAAAGGAAGAGGTGGTGCCGCTGATCGACCGGTTCCTGGAGCGGACGGAACCTGGTCAATAATAGCTGAAAGCGGCAGTTGAAGTTATCCGTAGAGAGCCATCGAGCGCTGTTTCGTGATGGCTGTAGGCGAAATGGAGCAAAAGCAGTCTATCCTGGCTGAGCCCGCAGGGCGAGTTGATAGACTGCGCGAAATGAGCCGTAGAGCCATAGAAACAGTGCGACTGAGCGAACGAAGGATGGCTCCAACTGCTTTGCTAGGATGAACTGCATGGACATCGTCAACATCTCCCGCCCCCTGACCGAGCTGGCGCGGCTCCAGCCCGACACCCCTGCCATCGTCTTTCCCAGTGCAAACCGAGCCCTCACCTACCGGGAACTGGACGAGGAGAGCGACCGGCTCGCCGCCGGCCTAGGGAGACTCGGCATCGGCCGCGGGGTACGGACCGCCCTCCTGGTCCCGCCGGGACCGGAACTTTTTGCCATCACCTTTGCCCTGTTCAAGGCCGGTGCCGTGCCGGTCTTCATCGACCCCGGCATCGGCGGCCGCAACATGAAGGGGTGCCTGGCAGAGGCAGCGCCGACCGCCTTCATCGGCATCCCCAAGGCCCACCTGGCACGGCGGCTCCTCGGCTGGGGCAGGGATACCCTGCAGATCCTGGTCACCGTAGGTGGCGGGCTGCTCTGGGGCGGCGTCCCGTTGACCGAGATTAGCAAAAGCGGCGAGACCGGCCTCCCCTTCGCGGCAGCACCCACTGAGCGTGACGAGGTGGCGGCCATCCTCTTCACCAGCGGCAGCACCGGCCCGCCCAAGGGGGCGGTCTACACCCACGGCAACTTCGCGGCCCAGGTGGCGGCCCTGAAGGAGATCTACGGCATTACCCCGGGCGAGGTCGACCTCCCCACCTTCCCGCTGTTCGCCCTCTTTGCGCCGGCCCTCGGCATGACCGCCATCATCCCCCGGATGGACTTCACCCGCCCCGGCAGGGTCGACCCGGAACAGATCATCGGCCCGGCTAGAGCCTTCGAGGCCACTACCATGTTCGGCTCGCCGGCGCTCCTGAACCGGGTGGGAAGGTACGGCGCCGAGCGAGGGGTCACGCTCCCCTCTCTCAGGCGGGTCATCTCCGCCGGGGCACCGGTCCCCCCCCATGTGCTGGAGCGGTTCGCCGCCCTGCTCCCCGACGATGGCGAGATCTTCACCCCCTACGGCGCCACCGAGGCGCTGCCGGTCAGCTCCATCGGCAGCCGCGAGATCCTGGGCGAGACCGGCCAACTGACCTCTGAGGGTCGCGGCGTCTGCGTGGGACGGCCGGTGAACGGGCTCTCCCTCGCCATCATCCCGATCAGCGACGGGCCGATCGCTGAGTGGCGAGACGACCTCATGCTGTTGCCCGGCGAGGCAGGCGAGATCACCGTCTCCGGCCCCCAGGTGACAACAAGCTATTTCAACCGGCCAGAGGCGACCCGGCTGGCCAAGATCTCGGACAGTTCCGGCCGGATCTGGCACCGGATGGGGGACATCGGATACCTGGACAGCGAGGGACGGATCTGGTTCTGCGGCCGCAAGGCGCATAGGGTGGTCACGAAGGAGGGAACCCTCTTCACCATTCCGGTGGAAGGGGTCTTCAACGTCCATCCCGCGGTATTCCGCACCGCCCTGGTCGGGGTCGGCGAGCGCGGCAGCCAGCGGCCGGTGCTCTGCGTGGAGCTGGAAAAGGGGATACCGAGGCGCGACCGGGAACAGATACGGCGGGAGCTCCTGGAGCGGGGGGCGACCTTCCCTCACACCGCGGGAATCAGGGAGATCCTCTTCCATCCCTCCTTTCCGGTGGATATCCGGCACAACGCCAAGATCTTCCGGGAGAAGCTGGCGGTCTGGGCCGCGGGGAGGCTGTCGTGAAGGCGCTGGTGACCGGCGGCGGCGGCTTCCTGGGAGGCGTGATTGTAAGAATGCTGCGGGAGCGTGGCTTTGATGTGCGGAGCTTTTCCCGGGGCGATTATCCCGAGCTGGCGTGCCTCGGCATAGAGCAGGTGAACGGCGACCTGGCCGACCGGGCAGCGGTGGAGCGGGCAGCCAAGGGGTGCGACATCGTCTTTCACGTGGCAGCCAAGGCCGGCATCTGGGGGAGCTATGCCGAGTATCACCTTGCCAACGTCACCGGCACGGAGAACGTCATTGCCGCCTGCCGGGAGAGCGGCATCAACCGGCTCGTATTCACCAGCTCCCCCAGCGTGGTCTTCGACGGCCGGGACGTTGAGGGGGGCGACGAATCGCTCCCCTATCCGGCTCAGTACGAGGCCAACTACCCGAGGACCAAGGCACTGGCCGAGCAGCTGGTACTTGCCGCCAACTCGCCGAACCTAGCCACGGTGGCGCTCCGCCCCCATCTGATCTGGGGGCCGGGGGACAACCATCTGGTCCCCCGCATCCTGGCCAAGGGGCGGGCAGGCAGGCTGCGGCGGATCGGTAACAGCCCCTGCCTGGTGGACACGGTCTATGTGGACAATGCCGCCACTGCCCACCTGCAGGCCGCCGAACGGTTGACACCCGGTTCTCCCGTTGCCGGCAAGGCCTATTTCATCACCAACGGCGAACCGCTCCCCCTGTTCGAGATGGTCAACCGGATCCTCGCCGCCGGCAACCTGCCGCCGGTGACGCGAAGCATTTCGCCCCGGCTCGCCACCCTGGCCGGCAACATCTGCGAAGGGCTCTGGAACGCCCTGCCGCTCAAAGGCGAGCCGCCCATGACCCGCTTCGTCGCCCACGAACTGGCCACGGCCCACTGGTTTTCCATCGAGGCGGCCCGCCGCGATTTCGGCTATGCGCCGGATGTCTCCATCAGCGAAGGGTTGGTGCGGCTGCGCAATTGGCTGACCAAAAGGTAATACATCCTCCACTCCTTCCTTTTCCCCTCTTGACACCCCCACATTCCTTACCTATCCTGTTAAGTAAGAAATATCCCAGGAGGTAAGAATCATGCTGTCAACGGTTACATCCAAGGGGCAGGTCACCATTCCGAAAGAGATTCGCGACCTCCTCCACATCCGCTCGAATGACAAGGTGGATTTTGTCCTGGATGGCGAAAGAGTACTCATGGTACCGGTCAAAACGCTTCTGGACCTGCGCGGAGCTGTTCCGGCAACCGGAAAAGGCGATTTTTCACAAGAGCGGGCGCTGGCCAAGGTAGCTGTGGCTAAGCGGGTACGCGAGGAAACAGAATGAATTCATGTTTCGTCGACACCAACCTCTTCATCCGCTACCTGACCAACGACGACCCTGCAAAGGCCGAGCGGGTCGAGAGGCTGCTCAGGGAAGCTGTTGCCGGTAAGGTGCGGCTGGTTACCGCGGAGATGGTGATTGCGGAGGTTGTGTGGGTGTTGGAGTCATCCTATGGCCTGAGGAGCGCGGAGGTCGCCCCGCTGATCAGGGCAATACTTGCCACATCAGGGCTGGACGTGCTGGGCGCCCCACTGGTGGCACGGGCGCTGGAGTATTACGAGTCTAGGAACATCGATTTCATCGACGGATACATCGCCGCGGTGATGGAAAAGCAGGGGATAACGGAGCTTTATTCATTCGACCGCAAGCATATTTCCAGGATTCAGTTCATTTCCCGGAAAGAACCGTGAACGAAAAACAGAGAAGTTAATGGCTCGGAGCAACCAAAACGCAAGGGCGCAGAGACGAAGAGAAGGACTCCCTCTGCGACTCTGCGCCCAATTACAAGAAATTCTCTTGTCGTAGAAATCTACCACACTACTACGCCGTTCAAATCCCCTCGAACAGCGCCGTCGACAGGTACCGTTCCGCCAGGTCGGGCAGGATCACGACGATGGTCTTGCCGCTGAACTCGGGCAGGTTGGCCAGCCGCACTGCCGCAAGAGCCGCCGCACCGCTGGAGATCCCCACCAGAAGCCCCTCCTCCTTGGCGAGCCGCTTGGCAAACTCGATCGCCTCGTTGCTCTCCACCTGCTCCACCCGGTCGACAATCGACAGGTCGAGGGTGTCCGGAATGAAGCCGGCGCCGATCCCCTGGATCTTGTGGGGGCCGGGCCGCAGCTCCTGGCCGGCCAGTTTCTGGGTGATGACCGGGCTTTCCTTCGGCTCCACCGCCACGGCGATGATGTTCTTCCCCTGTTGACGCTTGATGTAGCGGGCTATGCCGCTGATGGTCCCGCCGGTCCCCACGCCGGACACCAGTACGTCAATGCCGCCGGCAGTGTCGTTCCAGATCTCCGGGCCGGTGGTCTTTTCGTGGATCGCCGGGTTCGACGGGTTCTTGAACTGCTGCGGCAGAAACCAGCGGTTCGGGTCCGAAGCGGCAATCTCCTCGGCCTTCGATACGGCCCCTTTCATCCCCTCGGCACCGGGGGTGAGGATCAGGTTGGCCCCCAGGGCGGCCAGCACCCGACGGCGCTCGACGCTCATGGTCTCGGGCATGGTCAGGGTCAGTTTGTACCCCCTGGCGGCAGCCACATAGGCCAGGGCAATGCCGGTATTGCCGCTGGTCGGCTCGATGATCTCCACACCCGGCTTCAGGATGCCGCGTTCCTCCGCGTCCCAGATCATGTTGGCGCCGATGCGGCACTTCACCGAGTAGGCCGGGTTCCGTCCCTCGATCTTTACCAGCACCGTTGCCCCAGCCCCCTTGGTCAGATGATTCAGGCGAATCAGCGGGGTGTTGCCAATGGAACGTGAGTTATCTTCGTAGATTCCTGCCATGTCAGTGTTACTCCTTTCTGGATGCGTGATTCATGCGTCATTGCCTGATAACGGATATTTCCCAGAGGTTGATAGTAGCTGAAAATATAGCAGCGAGTCTGCCTTCGTCAAGAATTTACCCTGGCAGCCCGGATACCATCAGGGCTGCCCCGTGGCACTCCATTGCCTCTCCGGCAGGCGGGAGATGCCTGATTACGCATCAGGCAGGTCACGTCCGATCAGACCGATCAGACCGATCAGATCGATCAGCCGGTTGGAGTAGCCGGTTTCATTGTCATACCAGGCAATGAGCTTGACCAGGTTGCCACCCACCACCCTGGTGCAGGAGGCATCGAGCACGGCGGAATGACGGATGCCCCTGAAATCGGCGGAAACAAGCGGTTCGTCGGTGACAGTGATGATACCTTTCATCCCCCCCTTGGCGGCCCGGCGGAAGGCATCGTTCACTTGCTGGCTGTCTACCGGCTGCTCCAGTTCCACCGCAAGATCGATGTCGGCCACCGCTGCCGTCGGCACCCGGATCGCCAGGCCATCGATCCTGCCGGCCAGTTCGGGCATGACCTGAATCACGGCGCGGATGGCACTGGTCGTGGTCGGAATCATGGAAAGGGCACTTGCTCTTGCCCGCCGCAGGTCCGCGTGGGGGGAGTCGAGGAGCGACTGGTTGTTGGTATAGGGATGGACCGTGGTCATGAACCCTTTTCTGATGCCGAAGGTATCGTCGAGGACTTTGAGGAGCGGTGCCAGCCCGTTGGTCGTGCATGAGGCGTTGGAGATGATCGTATGGCGCATGGGATCGTACTGATGATGGTTGACCCCCAGCACCAGGGAGATGTCGGCATCTGCCGAGGGAGCGGAGATGACGACCCGTCGGGCTCCGGCCCGGAGATGGGCCGCAGCGGCAGTCCGCGAGGTAAAAAGGCCGGTGGCCTCAATGACGATATCGACCCCTTCCTCAAACCAGGGGAGCTCTTCCGGTTCGGCCTGCCTGAGCAACCTGATGGAGCGGCCATTGACGACCAGGCGCTCCCCGTGCAGGGCTATCTGGCCAGGAAACACGCCATGGGTGGAATCGTACTTGAGTTGATGCAGGATCATGGAGGAGTCGGCCAGATCGTTGATCGCCACCACCTCTATCCCCTTATCCTCCAAAGCCAGGCGGAGCGCCGTCCTTCCTATCCGGCCGAAGCCGTTGATGGCTACGCGTACCGGTGCTTCATCTCCCATCACTATCCCCTTTGCGAGGCAATTGAAAACTGCCGAACATACCCCGAAAAACCATCATCGGTCAACCCTGCGCCGATCGGAGGCGCCACGCTTCAGCCGTTTCGCTACGACCTTCGTCACAGCGTACAGGCTTTAAGTGCCCCGACTTCATCCCGCAGTTCGGTTATTGTCGGCTTCTCCCCGCATAGCGGACACCCCGGATTCCTCGCAACCGCCACCTTGCTGAAATCATTTCCCAGGGCATCGTAGATCAGCATCCGGTCGCAGAGGAGTTCACCCACACCGAGGAGATATTTGATCGCCTCGGTGGCCTGGAGCGTGCCGATCACCCCGGGCAGGACCCCGATCACCCCGGCCTCTGCGCAGGACGGGATCACCCCGGGCGGAGGAGGCGAGGGAAACAGACAGCGATAACATGCCGATTCACCTGGCAGTACGGTCATGGTCTGGCCGATGAACTGGAGTATCCCGCCGTGGGAATACGGTTTGCCGGTCATGACGCAGGCGTCGTTGATCAGGAACTTGGCGGCGAAGTTGTCGGTTCCGTCGATAACGAAATCATAGTCGCCGATGATGCCGGCGATATTTGCGGCGTTGATCCGGGCATGATAACAGTTGACCGTCACGTCGGGGTTTATCGACACGATCTTCTCCCTGGCGGACTGTACCTTCAGGCTACCCACGTCGGAGGTATGGTGGATGATCTGCCGCTGCAGATTCGACAGCTCCACCAGATCGGGATCCGCAATGCCGATGGTACCGACCCCGGCCGCGGCCAGGTACAGGGCCGCCGGCGATCCCAGCCCGCCGGCGCCGATGATCAGGACCCGGCCGTTAAGAAGTTTCTGCTGCCCCTTGCCCCCAACCTCCCGCAGGATGATATGGCGGGAATATCGCTCCACCTGGTCATCGGTAAACACGAGTACCTCCTGTAAGAACGGGATAGTCGTCTATGATACTATGAGTTGTCCGATAATCCGATCATTTTTATCAACAAACGATATTGCCGTACCCGTTTACCTGCTAGTCTTTATATGCTAAGGTCGGCCTCAATGGATCGCGAGACGGATTCGACAAAAAATATCCGGAGGATTTGACCGTGAAACGCTCCCTTGGACCAAAGACCCTGACCCTTCCCGCCCCAGCCTGGCTGGTGGGGACATATGATGCCGATGGCCGCCCCAACCTCGCTACCGTTGCCTGGGGTGGGGTATGCAGTTCCGAACCACCGAGCGTGGCCATCTCGCTGCGCAAGTCCCGCCATTCCTACGACGCCATCGTCCAGCGAAAGGCGTTCACGATCAACGTGCCTTCCGAGGCCCATGTCCGGGAGACGGATTTTGCCGGCATCGTCTCGGGCAGGGACGTGGACAAGTTTGCTGCCGCCGGCTTGACGCCGGTCAGGAGCGAACTGGTGGACGCCCCCTTTGTCGACGAGTTCCCGCTGGTACTCGAATGCCGCCTGCTCCAGATCATCGAGCTCGGCATCCATACCCAGTTCGTCGGCGAGATCGTGGATGTCAAGGCCGATCAGGCGGTTCTCGATCCCCATGGGCTGCCGGATGCGGAAAAGGTCCGCCCCATCATCTACGACACCGGGACCAAGAACTATTTCGGCATCGGGCAACTGCTCGGCAAAGGGTTCGCGGTCGGCAAGGAGCTGCACAAGAAATAAGGACGAAGCTGGCTCGGAATGGCAGGAGGAGTGGCAGGTGACAGAGTTCGATCGGATCATCGACCGGCACGGCACCGGAAGCGTCAAGTGGGACAAATACCGCGGCCGTGACATACTCCCGCTCTGGGTGGCGGACATGGATTTCCGTTCGCCGCCGGCAGTGATCGAGGCCCTGCACGAGCGGGTAAGCCACGGCATCTTCGGCTATACCACCCCTCCGGATGAGCTGGCAGGCGTAGTTGCAGAACATCTGCGCGCCGAATTCGACTGGGAGATCGACGTCGACTGGCTCGTCTGGCTGCCGGGGCTGGTGACCGGACTCAACGTCGCCAGCTGCGCCGTTGGCCGTGAGGGGGACGCTGTTGCCACCCTGGTGCCGGTCTACCCGCCGTTCCTCTCGGCCCCGTCCCTTACCGGCCGGCAACTGGTCACGATCCGCCTGGAGCAGACCAACGGAGGCTGGGGTATCGATTTCGACCTGCTGGCGCGAAGCATTACCCCCCGCACCCGTCTGTTCATGCTCTGCAATCCCCACAACCCGGTCGGCCGGGCCTTTGACCGGCAGGAACTGGAACAACTGGCCGATCTGGCCCTGCGTCACGACCTGATCATCTGCAGCGACGAGATACACGCCGGACTGGTACTGCATGAGGACAAGCGGCACATCCCCATCGCGGCTCTGGCTCCGGAAGTGGCTGACCGCACCATTACCCTGCAGGCACCGAGCAAGACCTTCAACATTCCCGGGCTCGGCTGTTCCTTTGCCGTGATCTCCACCCCCTCCCTCCGCAGGGCGTTCAAACAGGCCATGGGACGGCTTGTCCCCCACGTCAACACCCTGGGGTTCACCGCTACCCTGGCAGCCTATCGTTACGGGGGAGAGTGGCACCGGGAACTGCTCACATACCTGCGGGACAACCGCGACCTGGTGGAACGAACGATCAGTGAACTGCCCGGCCTGTCAACGACCCCTGTGGAGGCGACCTATCTTACCTGGATCGACGCCCGGGAAGCCGGGCTGGATGACCCGGCAGGGTTCTTCGAGACCGCCGGGGTAGGGTTGTCTGACGGGAGGGAATTTGATGGTAACGGTTTTGTGCGGCTCAATTTCGGCTGTCCCCGCCCGCTGCTGCAAGAGGCCCTGCAGCGGATGAGAGACGCCCTTGCGGCTCGCGCATGACGGCACGAAAAGAGGCCCGGAATTGCCGGGCCTCACAGTGACTGCAAAGTGATCTGTTAAACCGGTGTACTGGCAGGCCGATGCCGCTGCCACAGTTCGACAATGCTCTCCACCACCTGATCGGGAGTGACGTCGTCGGTTTCAATTTCGTACTGAGCAGCAAGCTTGTAGATTGGCGTTCTCCGCTCCAGCACCTCGGAAACTTCCTCGGTGAACGTTTTGCCTGCTGTCAGGGCCGGACGCTGCGTCCCGGCCTGAATGCGTGCCACGATCGTCGGTATCGTGGCCTTCAGCCAGACCACGCAGGCGTTCGTCCGCAACGCCTCGATATTTTCCGGCCGTTCGATCACCCCGCCACCGGTATCGATAATGATGTTGTCACGTGCAGTCAGCTCCCTGGCCACATCGGATTCCATGTCACGGAATTTCTGCCAGCCGTATTTCTCAACTATTTCCGGTGTCGACATTCCGGCCCTTCTGACGATTTCATCGTCCATGCTGATGCACGGCATCTGAAGCCGCTGGGCAAGGATCTCTCCCACTGCTGTTTTCCCGGTACCGCGATACCCGATAAGAACCAGAATCATACGCTCGATCTCTCCATTGCGTCAGCCACGCTCTTGCGCCAGAATGTGGTCAACAGTCTCAAATTGAATCCGGGCAAATTATCACTTGTTACATGAACCGTCAATCTTTGTGGCATGCACCCGTTATGTCGGCAATCCAAAGCTACTCGATTTTCATTACAACGATCGTCAGATCGTCATCAAAGTTCTGCAGCCCGGTAAATCCCCTGACTTCCCTAAAAAGTTTGTCAATGATCTCCTGCGGGGAGAGCTGACAACTCTTGCCGAGTATGTCACACAGGCGATTCTCGCCGAAAAAAGCCCCGCTCCTGTCAGCAGCCTCGATAATGCCGTCGGTGTACAGCACCAGGATGTCGCCTGACTGCAGCGGCATCAGCTTCTCCTCAAAGACGACCTCTTCTTTCACCCCGAGCAGGAGACCTTCCGCGTCCAGCCAGACACAGGACTTTGAAGCATTCTGCCAGACCAAGGGAGGATTATGGCCGGCACTGGCAAAGAATAACACTCGACTCCGGCAATCGAACCTCAGGTAAAACATGGAAATAAAAAACTCGGCCCGCGTGAGATCCTCGTAGAGAAATTCGTTGAGGGCAGACAGTATCTCTTTGGGGGTTGAGATGTTCTTTGCCGTGGCTTGGATGAAGGTACGGGCTTCGGCCATGATCAGCGCCGCGCCGATATTGTGACCGGAGACGTCGGCAATTACCAGATCCAGGGCGTGTTCGCCTCTGAGTAAAAAGTCGTAATAATCCCCCCCTACCTCGCTGGCGGGAACACACCTGCCGGCGAGGGATATTCCGGCGATGTCGGGGGCACCATGCGGCAGGAGGCCCAGTTGGATGGTCCTGGCAATCTGCAGCTCCTGCTCCTGCTTCTTTGCCTCAATCAGCTTTTCCGTCTGGCCGGCGTTGCGCCAGGCTACCCCGATCTGGCCGGCGAGCATCTTGAAGAGTTCCGTGAATTCATCGGTGAACATCCCCTTCGCCGAGTCCGAATAGGCGGAAAGAACGCCGATCGGCTTACCTTCGATGGTGATGGGAACATGGGCGAAAGACTTGATTCCCTTCATGCGGGCAAAATGCACGGAGCTGGGCTTGTCCATCAGATCGACGTCATTGACCACCACCTCCGAGTTGGTGAGGAAAGCCGCACCGGCGTAACTTTCCATGGTCAGTCCACGCTCGGACTCTCTCGGGTCCCACCAGAACGTTCCCTTCTGGCTGCGGACGGTAAGCAGTTTTCTCTCTTCATCCACGATGCGAATCATGCACAGATCGAATTTGAACTGCTGCCGGAGGAGTTCCAGGATATTGTCCTGGATCGCTCTCAAATCCCCCCCGCTTGCCACAACCCGGGCCGCTTCGTAGAGCACCCCCAGCTGTTCGCGACTTGTGGTACGGCCGAGTGTGACCGAACCGAAGATATCGAACACGTCCTCCAGTTCGCTGCCTCTGGCGGCCATATAGCTTTCGATGATGATTCCGGCCGAGGCGGCACCGACCGAACCGGCCAGGACCTTTTCGGTATACCGCTTGAGTATGGGAAGTTCGTATTCTGACAGGCTCCCTCGCTCGTCGATCTGCACCTCCCCGAGGTATTCGGCAATGGCAGCCTGAGCCTGCTTTTCACCAATGAACTTTGTCATGAGATCGACGAATTCCACTATTGCGGGAGCCTTGCTCATTCGTTTGCGCGGGAATGGCTCCCTCCGCGCCTCGAAAACGTCGACAAACTTGACGGCCTGCTCGGCCTCGTTTTCATCGGGGTCAGTCAGCAGGGAAAGCACGATGAATGCGCCCAGGTTGAAGAACAGGGTCCAGAGGAGGGAGTGGGTCAGCATGTCAAAACCGCTCAGGCCAAAAAGTTCAAGGGGACGCAGGGCTGCAAGCCCGAACGGGCCGCTGTCCAGAATATCTTTCGCCATCCATCCGGACCGGACGAACAGGGGGATCAGCAGGGTGTGGAACCAGATGATAAAACCCAGGACCAGCCCTGTCATCGCGCCGAGACGCGTGGCGCGCTTCCAGTAGAGTCCGCCGATAATGGAGGGCACGAATTGAGTGGCAGCTATCAACGAAACGACCCCGATATTGATCAGGGTATACGACTCGCCAATGAGTCGATAGTAGAGGTAGCCGAGAAAGACGACCGCAACGATGCCGATCCTTTTTATGTTGATGAGCACCCCCGACATGTCGGCGGCGCCGATGTTGAGTTTCAGGATAACCGGTATGATCAGGTGGTTGAGGATCATGGTGGAGAGGACCACGGAGTCGATCATGACCATGCCGGCCGAGGCGGAGAACCCGCCGATGAAGACCAGCATGGCCAGCCAGGGATGACCTGCCTGCAAAGGGAGATTAAGGACAAAATAATCGGCTTGCGCGGTATCGCCGCCGTGAATGATGAGTCCTCCCAGCGCTATGGGCATGACGAACAGGGTTATCAGAAACGTGTAGGCGGGGAAGCGCCACATGGCCCCCTTGATCTGCTCCTCGCCGGGATTCTCGATAACCATCAGATGAAACTGGCGGGGTTGGAACATGACCCACATCATGGTGGAAAAGAAAAACGTAAACCATAGGGTATAGGGAGGCGTCCCCAGGAGGAAGAGGTGTGTCCGGTCGGGAAATTGGACCGTGAAGCGGGTAAAGATATCGGTAAAACCATCGAAGAGGCCATAGGTGACAAATACGCCGACAGACAGGAAGGCGATCAGCTTGACCACGGATTGCAGGGCGATGGCGGCCACCAATCCCTCGTGGCGCTCCGAGGCGACCAGATGTCTCGCCCCGAACAGGATAGCGAAGATGGCCAGGATCATGGCGACGATAAGGGCGGTATCGACAGAGGGCAGTAGCGCGGGAATGAGGTTATTGAGTCCGCCGGCCGCCTTGGGAGGGGTCGTGAGGAGGTCAAAGGTGTAGGCTACGGCCTTGAGCTGCAAGGCAATGAACGGAATGATCACCACGATGGAGAAAATGGTGACGATTCCACCAAGGAGGGGTGACTTGCCGTAGCGGCTGGAGATGAAGTCGGCGATGCTGGTGATGTTCTGTTCCTTGCTGACGCGCACCATCTTGCGCAGCAGAAACCACCAACTGAAGGCCATCAGGGTGCCGCTGAGATAAAAGGCGAGGAAAGCGATGCCGGTGGTGGCGGCCACTGCCACGACGCCGTAAAAGGTCCAGGAGGTGTAGTAAACCGCCAGGGAAAGTGAATAGATAGCGGCGTTGGCGATGACGCTCTGGCCTGCTTCCCCCTTTCGGTCGGCGTAGTAGGCCACGGCAAACAGCAGACCGATGTAAAGGAAGCAAATGATGGCAACGGTGCCGACAGGCATCATCTCTGGTTTTCCTCACACCTGGCAGAACTGCTTGGATGAAACCGATAGTTTCAACATCCGGAGTTTCCGGATGGACACTACTCTATTTTCATTACAACGATTGTCAAATCGTCATTAAAGTTCTGCAGACCGGTAAACGCCCGGACTTCACGGAACAGGTTGTCAATGATCTCCTGCGGGGAGAGCTGACAACTCTCACCGAGTATGTCACGGAGGCGATTCTCGCCGAAAAATGTCCCTGTCTTGTCCGCAGCCTCGGTAATACCATCGGTGTACAGCAGAAGGATATCGCCTGACTGCAGCGGCATCTGCTTCTCCTCAAAGATGACCTCTTGTTTAACCCCGAGAAGAAGCCCTTCCGCGTCCAGCCAGACGCATGACTTTGACGCATTCTGCCAGACCAAGGGGGGATTATGGCCGGCACTGGCAAAGAAAAGCTCGCGGCTCCGGTAATCGAACTTCAGGTAGAACATGGAAATAAAAAACTCTGCCAGCGTGAGATCCTCATAGAGAAATTCGTTGAGGGCAGATAAGATCTCTTTGGGGGTCAAGACGTTCTTGGCCGTGGCTTGGATGAACGTGCGGGCTTCCGCCATGATCAGCGCCGCGCCGATGTTATGGCCGGACACGTCGGCAATCACCAGATCCAGGGCATTTCCGTCACGGACGAGAAAATCATAATAGTCGCCCCCCACATCGTTGGCAGGAACACACCTGCCGGCGATGGATATGCCGGTGATCTCCGGGGCGTGATGCGGCAGGAGGCCGAGTTGGATGGTCCTGGCAATCTGCAGCTCCCGTTCCTGCTTCTTCGCCTCGATCAGTTTTTCCGTCTGAGTGGCGTTGCGCCAGGCCACCCCGATCTGGCCGGCAAGCATCGTGAAGAGTTTCCTGAATTCATCGGTAAACATCCCCTTCGCCGACTCCGAATAGGCTGAAAGAACGCCGATCGGCCTACCTTCGATACTGATCGGAGCATGGGCAAACGATTTGATGCCTTTCATGTGGGCAAAACGTATGGAGCTGGGCTTGTCCATCAGATCGACATCATTGACCACCAGATCCGAATTGGTGAGAAAAGCCGCACCGGCGTAAGTTTCCATGGTCAATCCGCGTTCCGACTCTTTCGGATCCCAAGACATCCCCTTCTGGCTTCGGACGGTAAGCATCTGTCTCTCTGCATCAAGTATGCGGATCATGCACAGATCGAATTTGAACTGCTGCCGCATGAGTTCCAGGATGTTGTCCAGGATCGTATGCAGGTCAGCACCGCTCGCCACAACCCGGGCCGCTTCATAGAGAACGCCCAGCTGTTCGCGACTGGCCGTACGGCCGAGTGTGACCGAACCGAAGATGTCAAACACGTCCTCCAGTTCGCTTCCTCTCGCAGCCATATAGCTTTCGATAATGATTCCGGCCGAAGCGGCACCGACCGAACCGGCCAGGACCTTTTCCGTATAACGTTTCAGAATGGGAAGCTCGTATTCTGACAGGCTCCCTCGTTCATCAATCTGCTTATCCCCAAGGTACTCGGCGATGGCCGCCTGGGCCTGCTTTTCACCAATGAACTTTGTCATGAGATCAACGAATTCCACAATGGCGGGTGCCTTGATCATCCGTTCGCGCGGATACGTTGCTTCGCGTGTTTCGAACACGTCGACAAACTTGACCGCCTGCTCAGCCTCAGTCTTATCCGGCTCGGTCATCAGGGAAATACCGATAAATGCACCCAGGTTAAAGAAGAGGGTCCAAAACAACGAGTGGGTCTGCATATCCAGGCCACTCAGGCCAAAGAGTTCAAGGGGGCGCAGGAAACCGATGCCGAACGGGCCGTCTTGCAGGATGTCCCTCTCGAGCCATCCCGACCGGACCAATACCGGAAGGAGCACATCATAAAACCAACTCGTACGGACAAGTAACGGGAGCAGGAGGGTATAGAACCAGAGAATAAACCCCAGTATGAGCCCAATCATTGCACCGCTTCGTGTGGCGCGCTTCCAGTAGAGCCCGCCGATGATGGACGGCGCGAATTGGGTGACGGCAATCAACGAAACGACCCCGATGTTTATCAGGGTGTAGGGCTCGCCGATGAGCCGATAGTAGAAATAGCCAAGGAAGATGACCGCAATGATCCCGATCCTTTTTATCGTGAGGAGGGCTCGTGAAATATCGAAGGCTTCTATGTCAAGTTTCAGAATGAGTGGCAGGACAAGGTAGTTGAGGATCATGGTGGAAAGAACCACTGATTCGAGCATGACCATTCCCGCCGAGGCAGAGAACCCGCCTATGAAGACCAGCATGGCCAACCAGGGATGACCTGCCTGCAGGGGGAGATGAATGGCAAAATAATCTGCTGTTGCCGTATCACCTCTGTTGACGATGATACCCCCCAGTGCGATCGGCATGACGAATAAGGAAAGCAGAAACGTGTAGACGGGATAATGCCACATTGCTTTCTTGATGTGCTCCTCGTCGGAATTCTCGATAACCATGACATGAAACTGACGGGGGAGGAACATGACCGCCAGCATGGAGAAAAGGAGCCAGGCAATCCAGTTGGCATAGGAGACGTGGGGCGTTTCCAGGAGAAACAGGTGGGTCCGGTCGGGAAATTGAGCGGCGAACCGCCTGAAGATATCGGTAAAACCATCGAACAGTCCGTAGGTAACAAGAATCCCAACAACAACAAAGGCTATGAGCTTGACCACGGATTGCAGGGCGATTGCGGCCATCAACCCTTCATGGCGTTCTGATGCATCCAACCGCCGGGCGCCAAACAGAATGCCGAAGATGGCGAGGAACAGTGCGACGAAAAAGGCGGTATCAACGTAGGGAGGCAATTCCGGGATAATTGTTTTGAACCCGACTGCGGCTGCGGGAGAGGTCGCGATGAGGTTGAAGGTATAGGCTACCGCCTTGAGCTGCAAGGCGATATTCGGCATAATCGCCACGATGGAGAAAATCGTGACGATGCCACCAAGCAGGACCGAATTGCCGTAGCGGCTTGAGACGAAGTCGGCAATACTGAGAATATTTTGCTCCTTGCTGATGCGCACCATTTTGCGCAGGAGAAACCACCAACTGAAGGCCATCAGGGTGGGGCCGACATAAGCGGCAAGGAAAGCTACGCCTATGTTGGCAGCCTGTCCGACGAGGCCATAATAGGCCCAGGCGTTGTAATGAACAGCAAACGAAAGGGAATAGATATAGGGATTGGAGATAACGCTCTTGCCAGCTTCGCGCCGTTTTTCGGCAAAATGGGCAACGGCAAACAACAGGCCGATGTAAAGGAAGCATATGATGGCTACGGTGCCGATCGGCATCATCTCTGGAGTTCCTCGCACCTTACGGAAACGACTACGGCATCCTGGCCATGGCCCATCCAAATGAAAGAAATTATACCATTATTATAGAATTTATCGCTGCGCCAGGGGAGGCAGGCTGCCGGACAATGTGAGACGTGGAAAGATCAGGAGGCGCCGGTCCACCGGCGCCCGAGGGGTCAGAAGGAAGTGGTGTAACGATTGCGCTTCACCTTTTGGTACTGCAGCTCATCTGCCCGAAGCGGCTGGCGCCTTTCTTTCGGGTGACCGATGCTGACGATCGATTCGACCTTGACGTGTGACGGGATACCGAGCAGTTCCTGGATATACGCCTCTGCGGTGGTATCGCCGCTGTGGGGACGCTGACGGATCTGAATCCAGCAACTCCCCAGCCCGAGCGACTCGGCCACCATCTGCACGAGAATCGAGGCAATGGCGCAATCCTCGACCCAGACATCGGACCGCGTGCTGTCGGCACAGACCACGATCCCGAGCGGCGCGCCCTTCAAGAAAGCGGAACCGTGTGCCTTGGCAGCCGAGAGCTGCTTCAGGAGCGCCGGGTCATCGACCACGATGAATTCCCAGGGATTGATGTTGCGTGACGATGGAGCCCTGAGCAGGGTTTCGACGAGCAGATCGAGCGACTGCCGGTCAACGGGTTCAGAGGTATAGCTGCGGATGCTGCGGCGTTTGCGGACCAGTTCGATCATGCTCGACCCTCTCCGGAGTGAATTTGGTGTGTTATGACCGGCACTAAGGCTGCCACCGATAACGGTCGAGGGGAATCCGGCCCTGGCCGTCGAATTTGACCCCTTCTGCCTCCAGGCGGAGCCGCTGCACCGTATCGCCAGGACCGCCATCGGCACGGGGGCTGATCTCCCCCCTGGCATTGATGACACGATGCCAGGGGATGGATGGCTCATTGAGGGTGCTCAGGGCATACCCCACGAGGCGCGCCCTGCCGGGCATCCCCGCCAGGGCTGCAACCTGGCCGTAGGTTGCCACCCTCCCCCTGGGAATTCGACTGACAACAGCGTAGATGGCGCGATAGCTGTCCGATGTACGAGGCATGCTCTCAATCATCAGGTTGTGTAGTGGGCATTTTCCTCAACATACCCCTCGGTCAGGTCGCAGCCCCAGACCCTTTCCGCATACGGACCCTTTCCCAGCACGATCTCTATGTTGACCTCATCCTTCTTCAACAGCTCCGAGATCTGATCGAGTGGCACTTCGTCACGGTCCAGCGTGCCGGCATCGATCCTGAGCCGATGTCCCCCTTTGCCAAAGAGAATTGCCAGGTCGCTGATGGCCACGGTGTACTGGAACACCTTGCCGACTGCCATGACGAACCGTCCCCAGTTCGGGTCCGCCCCGTAGATGGCGGTCTTAACCAGCGGCGAGTTGATGACCGATTTTGCGGTCAACAGCGCCTGCTCTGCCGTCTGCGCACCGGACACCACCAGTTCGATCAGCTTGGTGGCACCTTCACCGTCCCGCGCTATCTCCTTTGCCAGATAGATGGCCATCTCCAGTAATGTCTCTTCGAACGCGACAGGGTCCACCGGTCCGGCAAGACCGTTGGCCAGGATGACGACCGTGTCGCTGGTGGAGGTGTCAGAATCGACGGAAATCCTGTTGAACGACCTGTTCACCACCCGCTGCAGCATTTCCTGCAACCGTGCCGAGGGGATCTCCGCATCGGTCATGAAGTAGCTGAGCATGGTCGCCATGTTCGGCTCGATCATGCCGGCGCCCTTGGCAACGGCGAAGAGCGTTGCACTCCCCACCCGCGCACTGATACGCTTGGGCCGGGTATCCGTGGTCATGATGCTGCGGGCGAAAAGCTCTGCATGCTGTTCGGTCCTGCCGAACTCCTGCTTCAGCGTCTCGCATCCCCTGGCAATGATCTCCATCGGCAGACGCCGGCCGATGACCCCGGTCGACGACGGCAGTACCAGTTCCTCATCGATACCGCACTGCTGCGCCACCAGTCTGCAGATCGTTCGCGAGTCCTCGACCCCTCGCTGTTCGGTGGCCACATTGGCGTTTTTCGAATTGACGATTACCGCCTGAAGCCGTCCGTCACGCAGATGCTCCCTGCCGACAATGACCGGCGCGCCCGGCATGGTGTTCCGGGTAAAGACCCCGGCTGCCTGACACGGTACGTCGGACAGGATACCGCCGAAATCCAGGGTACTGTCCTTGATGCCGATGTTCTTGCCAAACCAGGAAAACCCTGGCACGGTTCGGATGCTCGCTTCCATCATGCAACCTCCTCTATCGCTGTTTCGATCTCTGTCCCGGACACCGGCGGTAAAAACGCAGAAAGCCCCTGACAAGACAGCACCAGTGAGTGGTACGTGTATATCAGGAGCCTTGTGGACACCGTTAATCATGTGTAATGGCGGGGCAGACGGGGCTCGAACCCGCGACCTCCGGCGTGACAGGCCGGCACTCTAACCGACTGAGCTACTACCCCAACAGGTTGACACAACTAACAAATGAATGGTGGGCGAAACAGGGATCGAACCTGTGACATCCAGCTTGTAAGGCTGGCGCTCTCCCAGCTGAGCTATTCGCCCATTACTAAAACTAAATGGCGGGGCAGACGGGGCTCGAACCCGCGACCTCCGGCGTGACAGGCCGGCACTCTAACCGACTGAGCTACTACCCCTCGATCGTCAACCGAAATACATTCAGTTCAACAAAGGACCCTCTATGTATCAAAGGTCTTCCCCTGCTGTCAAGTTATTTTCCAACAAAACAGCGATCAATGCGCCGTAACCGGTTCATGGTCATTGACCATACCGGTCATGGTCCGGGCGGAACCGGAGCAGACCGGCACCCCGCCGAAGGCATTGTGCAGCACTTCATCCATATGGGAGACGCAGGTGACCGTTAGGCCGGCCATGACCTCCTTGGGAACCTCTTCCAGATCCTTGCGGTTCTCCTCGGGTATGAGCACCAGCTTGATGCCACCCCGACGGGCAGCCATCAGCTTCTCCTTCAGGCCGCCAATCGCCAGCACCCGCCCCCGCAGCGTTATCTCCCCGGTCATGGCAATGCCCTGGGACACAGGGGAGCCGGTCAACGCGGATATGATCGCCGAAGCGATGGTGATCCCGGCCGATGGGCCATCCTTTGGAATCGCCCCTTCCGGCACATGGATATGGATATCGGAGTTCTGGTAAAACTCCTTGTCCAGCCCGAGCAGATGCGCACGGGAACGCACGTAGGTCACCGCGGCCTGCACCGATTCACGCATCACCTCGCCGAGCTTGCCGGTGATGGTCAACTGACCTTTGCCATGGAGGACGGAAACCTCTATGATCAGGAGCTCCCCACCGGTTTCCGTCCAGGCCAGACCGGTCACCAGCCCCACTGCCTGCCCCTGCTCCACCGAGTCAATACGAAACTTCCGGGCACCGAGGTACTCGACCACATGGTGCGGCTGCAACAGCTTTGGCAGCTTTTTCCCTTCCACCGCCCGATGGGCCAGCTTCCGGCAGACGCCGGCAATCTCCCGCTCCAGATTGCGCACCCCGGCCTCCCGGGTGTAGTAGCGGATGATCTCCATCACGGCACGGTCGGAAACGGCAATCTCACGGCCGGCAAGTCCATGGGCCTCAAGCTGCTTCTTGAGCAGGTACTGCTTGGCGATGGCCAGTTTTTCCAGCTCCGTGTACCCGGCGAGGCGAATGACCTCCAGGCGGTCCAGCAGGGGCCGGGGGATGGTGTGCAGGGTGTTGGCCGTGGTGACGAACATGACCCGGGAAAGGTCATAGTCCGTATCCAGGAACAGATCGCTGAACGTGGCATTCTGCTCCGGGTCCAGCACCTCCAGGAGGGCGGAAGCCGGATCGCCCCGGAAATCGGAGCTCATCTTATCGATCTCGTCCAGCAGAAATACCGGGTTATCGCTGCCGGCCCGCTTCAGGTTCTGGATGATCTTGCCCGGCATGGCACCGACATAGGTACGCCGGTGGCCGCGTATCTCGGCCTCGTCCCTCATGCCGCCGAGAGACATCTTGACGAACGTGCGGCCGGTCGAGCGGGCTATGGAACGCGCCAGCGAGGTCTTTCCCACGCCCGGAGGTCCCACGAGACAGAGGATCGGCCCCTTGATCCGCTTGACCAGGGTATTGACCGACAGGTATTCGAGGATTCTCTGCTTCACCTTGTCCAGACCGTAATGGTCCTCGTCCAGCACCCGGCCGGCCAGGCGGATATCGTTCTTTTCCTCGGTCACGGTCCCCCACGGCAGGGAGGTGAGCCAATCCAGGTAGTTGCGGACCACGGCCGCCTCGGCGGAGACCGGTGACATCAGGCGCAGTTTTTTCAGCTCCGCCTGCGCCTTCTGTTGGGCCTCCTTGGAGAGGTTCAACCGGGAGAGACGCTCTTCCAGCTCCTTGTACTCCTCGGCGCTTTCATCCTTCTTCCCCAGCTCCTTCTGAATGGCCTTCAGCTGCTCATTCAGGTAATACTCCCGCTGGTTCTTCTCCATCTGCTTCTTGACGCGACCCCGGATCTTCTTCTCCAGCTCCAGGATTTCGATCTCGGCGGTCATGAAGGCGATCAACCGCTCAAGACGCCGCGCCGGTTCGGCGGTAGCGAGAAGTTTCTGCTTGTCCGGCAGCTTTATGGTCAACTGGGCTGCCAGGGTATCCGCCAGCGCCCCGGGTGTGGGCATCGCCGCCAGGGCGGTCTGCAGATCCGGGTTGGAAGCCTTGGTCAGGGAGGCATAATTTTCATACACGGACAGCAGCTCGCGCATGAGTGCCCGCACCGTCGGGGTCACCTGGTTGTTTTCCTCGGTCTCCTCGGCCTCTACCAGAAAATAGTCCGGGTGGGGCACGAAGGCGTCGATCTTGCCCCGGGACTTCCCCTCCACAAGAATCTTCACGGTGCCGTCCGGGAGCTTCAGGACCTGAATGATCTGGCAGATCGTGCCGTGACGATAGATATCGTCCTCGCTCGGCTCCTCTGTCTTGGCGCTCTTCTGGGTCGCCATGAAGATCAGCTTGCTGTTCCCCATCGCCGCTTCAATCGCCTGCACGGAACGCTCGCGACCGACAAAGAGCGGAACGACCATGGAGGGGAACAAAACCAGGTCCCGTAATGGCAGAAGAGGGAACCTGATCGGTTCCCCCTTCCGATTTTCTGCTATGGTGGATGATTCTACGGCAGGTTTGTTACTCATGCAGACTCCGCCATTTGCTCATAGACGATGATCGGCTTTTCCTTGCGGACGATCACGTCCTCATTAATGACGACTTCCTTGACCATGGTCTGGGAAGGAACTTCGTACATGATGTCGAGCATGGTATTTTCCAGTATGGAGCGCAGTCCGCGGGCGCCGGTCTTGCGCTTCAACGCTTCCCTGGCAATGGCTACCAGGGAACCGTCCGTGAACTTGAGCTTGACATGCTCCATATCAAACAGCTTCTGGTACTGCTTGACCAGTGCGTTTTTCGGCTCCTTGAGGATCTGCACCATTGCCTCTTCGTTCAGCTCTTCGAGGGTGGCCAGAACCGGGAGGCGGCCGATGAACTCGGGGATGAACCCGAATTTGAGCAGGTCCTCCGGGGTCACTTCCGTCAGGAGTTCGCCGGCCTTCTTTTCCGTCTTCTTCTTCACGTCGGCACCGAAACCAAGGGTCTTGACGCCGATGCGCTGCTGGATGAGGTTGTCCAGCCCGGCAAAGGCCCCGCCGCAGATGAAGAGGATATTGGTAGTGTCGACCTTCAGGAATTCCTGTTGCGGATGCTTGCGTCCCCCCTTGGGCGGTACGCTGGCAACGGTCCCCTCGATGATCTTCAGGAGCGCCTGCTGCACCCCTTCGCCCGACACGTCACGGGTGATGGAGGGTGAATCGGACTTGCGGGCAATCTTATCGATCTCGTCGATATAGATGATCCCCTTCTGGGCACGCTCCACATCGTAATCGGAGGCCTGCAGCAGGTTCAGGATGATGTTCTCCACATCCTCGCCCACATAGCCGGCCTCGGTCAGGTTGGTGGCATCGGCCATGGCAAACGGCACCTTGAGGATGCGCGCCAGGGTCTGAGCCAGTAGCGTCTTGCCGGAACCGGTCGGACCGAGCAGGAGGATGTTGCTCTTGTGCATCTCCACATCGGTCGGCTTGCCCATGAATTCAATACGCTTGTAGTGGTTGTACACCGCCACTGCAAGGGTCTTCTTGGCACGGTCCTGGCCGATAACGTACTCGTCCAGTACCTCCTTGATCTCCCTCGGCTTGGGAAGCCGCCGGACATCCGGCCCCAGAGCCTCTTCCAGCTTGGACTCCTCGGCAATGATGTCGTTGCAGAGCTCGATGCACTCGTCACAAATATAGACGGTCGGCCCGGCAATAAGCTTCTTCACCTCGTCCTGGCTCTTGCCGCAGAAAGAACAGATCAAGGTGTCAGATCTGTCGTCACGTCTGCTCAACGGGAACCTCCTGTCAGGTTGTTGCGGGCAATAATTGAGTCGACGATACCATACTTGCAGGCTTCTTCGCCAGACATAAAGTAATCGCGCTCAGTGTCGGCCTCAACCTTTTCCACCGGTTGTCCCGAGTGCATGGCCAGGAGTCCGTTCAGGGTTTTCTTCAGCTTGAGAATCTCCTGGGCGTGGATATGGATATCGGTAGCCTGCCCCTGGAAACCGCCGAGAGGCTGATGGATCATGATCCGGGAATGGGTCAGGGAGAACCGCTTCCCCTTTTCCCCGCTGGCCAGAAGCATCGCCCCCATGGAAGCGGCCTGGCCGATGCAGATGGTCGACACGTGCGGCTTTATGTACTGCATGGTGTCGTAGATCGCCATACCGGCCGTGACCACGCCGCCCGGCGAATTGATGTACAGATGGATATCCTTGTCGGGATCCTCTGACTCGAGAAAGAGCATCTGGGCAATCACCAGGTTGGCAAGATGGTCGTCTATTCCGCCACTAAGGAAGATGATCCGGTCCTTGAGGAGCCTGGAGTATATATCGTAGGACCGCTCCCCGCGGCCGGTCTGCTCGACAACTATCGGTACCAGTGTTGACATGGGTTATTCCTCTTTCTGGGCTTCCTGACGGTCAACCTCGGTAACGACGGCGGCACTCTTCAACAGCTCAAGCGCCTTGTCCTCCCTGAGTTGGTGGGTAAGATTGTCCATGGCCTGCTTGTTGGTCTTGTAAAAGGTGCTCATCCGCTCGTAGGTCTGCTCGTTGCCGCCGGAGATCTCGCGCAGCTTGGCATCGATCTCCGCCTCGTCGAGGGTGATTCCCTGCTTGTCGGCCAGGGCATCCAGCAGCAGGGAGCCCTTCACCTGCGACTCTGCAACGCTGCGGAACTGGAGCCGGTACAATTCCTCGTTCATCCCCATCATCTCCAGGGACATCCGCTGGGCCGCCAAGCGCTGCTTGGAATTCTCCAACATGTTGTCCAACTGCTTGTCCACAAACGACTGGGGAATCTCGAAATCGTTCTTCTCGATCAACGCCTTGATCAGCCTGTCGCGGACATCGGCCTCGATCCTGTCCTGCTCCTGCTTCAGGAACACCTCGTAGACCTTGTCCCTGAGCTGGGTCATGGTCTCGAACTCGCCGACCTCCTTGGCAAACTCATCGTCAAGAGCCGGCACCTCTTTAACCTTGATATCCTTCAGGGTCACCTTGAAGGTCACCTCTTTCCCGGCCAGATCCTTGCTGTGGTACTCCTCCGGGAAGGTGACGACAATCTCCTTCTCTTCATTCACGGCCATCCCGACAACCTGGTCCTCGAACCCGGGAATGAAGTTGCCGGAACCGAGCTGCAGCTGGTGGTTTTCGGCGGCACCGTTTTCGAAGGGGGTGCCGTCCAGATAGCCCACGAAATCGATGGTCGCGAAGTCATTGAGTGCTGCCGGCCGCTCCGTTTCCAGCGGTTTCAGCTGCGCCATGTTCTCCTGGACCTCGGCAATCCGCTTGTCAACCATCTCATCGGTGACGGCCAGGCGCTCGCGGGTGATCTCCAGCCCCTCGAACTGCTCCACCTTGACTTCGGGATAGGTTTCGATGGTGGCGGAAAACTTGAACGGCTGACCAGCGGCAATCTGATCGGTCTCAACGTCCGGATAGGCGACCGGATAGATCTTGTTCTCCTGCAGGTACTTGAAATAGGCGTCGTTGAAGAGGTTCTTGACCACATCCCCTTCCATCTGCTCCCGGAAATTCTTCTCCACCAGGTCCTTGGGCACCTTACCTTTCCGGAACCCCTTGATGGCCGTACGCTTTCTGATGTTCTCAAAAACCTTCTCGATCTCCGCAGACACGCGCTCTGCCGGAATTTCAAAATTAAGCCGCTTCCTGATGCTGCTGAGCTCTTCGACGTTTACCTGCATCTCTCTCTCCTCGACTGAATGGTCACCGCCCAGACTCCTTGCAGAGCCTTGTGGGGCAGATAAAGCTTGATTGTATATCATGCACCTGAAAATACTGTCAAGATAATCGGCTTGTTCACCGGCAACACGACGTCTCGATCGGACCGTTCGTTAACCACAAATACAACATCGGTTGACAACTTATCACCCGCCATGATAAAGAAAACGCAGGAGACCAGAGACCTATGACCAAACAGCATACCGAGATAGCCGACAGGATCATTGGCGGTGGCGCCATCAGCGAAGCCGAAGCCGTTACCCTGAGTAGCGCCAGCGGACTTGACGCATACAGCCTGTTCCTGGCCGCCAGCCGCGTGAAGGAACATTTTGTGGGGAACACTGTCCACCTCTGCTCCATCATCAACGCCAAATCCGGCCGCTGCCCGGAAAACTGCGCCTTCTGCGCCCAGTCTGCCCACCACAAGACCGCGGCGCCGGTCTATCCCCTGGTGGACGAGGAAAAAATCGTCGCCTGCGCCAAGGCCGCCGAAGAAGAGGGCTCCTCCTGCTACGGTATCATCACCAGCGGCACCAGTATCAGCAAAGGTGAGGAACTGGAGCGGATCTGCCGGGCGCTCAGGCGGATTCGGAGCGAGACCGGCATAACACCCTCCTGCTCCCTGGGGATCATCGACCTGGACACAGCCCGGGCATTGAAAGAAGCGGGTGCCGGTACCTATCACCACAACCTGGAAACGGCCCGGAGCTTCTTCCCGCAGATCTGCTCAACCCACGAGTACGACGAGGACGTGGAGACCGTGCGGGTGGCCAAAAAGGCCGGTATGTCCGTCTGCTGCGGCGGCATCTTCGGCCTCGGCGAGACTGCCAGCCAGCGGGTTGAAATGGCCTTCACCCTGAAGGAACTGGATGCCGAATCGATCCCCCTCAATTTTCTCAACCCCATAGAGGGAACGCGCCTGGCCGGCACCACCAACATCACCCCGATGGAGTGCCTGATCACCATCGCCCTGTACCGGCTGATCCTGCCGGGCAAGATGATCACGGTCTGCGGCGGCCGCGAGCACAACTTAAGGGACCTCCAGTCGTGGATCTTCCTGGCTGGCGCCAGCGGCACCATGATCGGCAACTACCTCACCACCACGGGGCGGCCGCCCGAGGCGGACTGGCAGATGCTGAAGGATCTCGGCCTCGATATCGAGCGGTGCAGTCACTGAGATGACCAAGGGTATCTTCATTACCGGCACCGACACCGGCGTGGGAAAGACCATCGTAGCCGCGGCCCTGGCCAGGCTCCTGCGCCTGCGGGGGGTGAACGTCGGCGTCATGAAACCGGTTACCAGCGGCTGTTCCGAAAAGGACGGCCGGCTCTGCTCCGATGATGCCGAGCTGCTCGCCTGGGCCGCCGGACTGGACACGGTGGAGAGCGACAACGCCCCCTACCTGCTGCGCGCCCCCATCTCCCCGTCAATAGCGGCGGAACGTGAAGGGGTGAGGGTCGACTTCAACGTCATTGCCGAGGCCTTCTCACGCCTTGCCGAACGCCACGACTTCGTCATCGTCGAGGGGGCCGGCGGGCTGATGGCCCCCGTTTCCGGCGGACTCATGGTGGCCGATCTTGCAGACCGCCTGACCCTGCCGCTCCTTGTGGTGGCACGACCGAACCTCGGCACCGTGAACCACACCGTTCTCACCTGTTTCGCCGCCCGCCAGCTGGGTCTTGCGGTCGTAGGGGTCATGGTCAACGGCTACCCCGCAGAGCCGGACCTGGCGGAGTCGACGGCCCCCCACCAGATCGACTCCCTCTGCGGTGCGCCGCTTCTCGGCCTGCTGCCAAGGGTTGAGGCGGATGATCAGCAGACGATCGTCAGCCGTCTGGCCGAGCTGCTGGACGCCCTGCCAACCACGCCAATACTGTTACGGGAGATCGGCCTTGTCTGACCACAACACCACGCGTACGCTGCAGGAATACGACCGCCGCTACCTCTGGCACCCGTTCACCCAGATGAAGGAATGGGAAAAAAACGACCCGATCGTGATCGAACGGGGCGAAGGCTCCTGGCTCATCGATACGGACGGCAACCGCTACCTGGACGGGGTGGCAGCCATCTGGACCAACGTCCACGGCCACTGCCGGCGCGAGATCAACGAGGCGATCAAGGCCCAAGTGGACCGGTTGGAACACTCCACCCTCCTCGGGCTCACCAACGACAAGGCAGCGCTCCTGGCCAAACGGCTGGTGGAGATCGCGCCGGACGGTCTGGCCAGGGTCTTCTATTCGGACAACGGTTCCACGGCGGTGGAGATCGGGGTCAAGATGGCGTTCCAGTACTGGCAGCACCTGGGCCGGCCGGAAAAACAGCGGTACATCTCGTTCCGAAACGCCTACCACGGCGACACGGTCGGCTGCATGAGCGTCGGCGGCATCGACATCTACCATGAGGTCTTCCGACCGCTCCTCTTCCCCACCATCCAGGCCCCCTCGCCTTACTGCTACCGCTGCGAGCTCTGCGCCGAGCGGAATGCCGAGCGCTGCGACCGTCAGTGCCTGCAGGAACTGGAGCGGCTCATGGCAGCCCATGCCCATGAGGCCGCCGGCCTGGTCATCGAGCCGCTGGTACAGGGTGCCGGCGGCATGATCGTCCAGCCGGCAGGGTTCGTAAAAAAAGTGCGGGAGCTGTGCGACCGCTACGACATCCTGATGATCGCCGACGAGGTGGCGGTCGGCTTTGGCCGGACCGGCACCATGTTCGCCTGCCAGCAGGAAGGGGTCACGCCCGACATCATGGCCCTGTCCAAGGGGATCACGGCCGGCTACCTCCCCCTGGCAGCCACCATGACGACCGAGAAGGTGTACAATGCCTTTCTGGGTGAGTACCGGGAACTGAAGACCTTCTTCCACGGCCACACCTTCACCGGCAATCCGATTGCCTGCGCCACGGCCCTGGCGAGCCTCGACCTGTTTGCCAGCGACCGGCTCCTGGAGCAGCTCCCAGCCAAGATCGACTACCTGCGGCAACGACTCGAAGCGCTGCGGGAACTGGAGCATGTGGGCAATGTCAGAAATTGCGGCATGGTCGGCGGGATCGAACTGGTGCGCAATTGCGAAACCAGGGAGCCGTACGACTGGGAGGAGCGGATCGGCGTCAGGGTCTGTCAGGAGGCACAGAAGCACGGCCTCTTTCTCCGGCCGCTGGGCAACATCATTGTCGTCTTCCCTCCCCTTTCCATCTCCCTGGAGGAACTCGCCTTCCTGATGGATGGCATCGACGCCTCGATACGCACGGTAACCGGATAGGCCGGATGACGATCCAGGCGGAGACAAGCGGCTCGGGCATTATACGGCTCGGCACTGAACTCGAAATCATCTCCCTGGACGAAACAGCCGGCCGACTGGTGGGAACTTCGCCGGCAGGGCTCCTGGGGCGGAAGATCGGCGAACTTTTCGACCTCGGCAACCTGGCCAACCTGATGAAGGGCGGCATCAGCTTCAGCAACCAGGTTGTCGTGGCCGGCACGAGAAAAATTGCGTGCGACTACGTGCCGATCGTGGAAGACGACTGGATCGTCGGTGGCGTGCTGTCGCTCATCAGGCCGCTCCCCGAAGACACTGACACCCCTTCTGACGAACTGAGCGAAGTTCTTCGCTCCACCAGCGCCTTCATGAACTTCGACCATGACGGCATCATCATTGTCGACCGTAACGGCATCGTCGTGATGGTCAACCAGTCCTTTGCCAAGATCCTGGACACCACCCCCCAGGCGATGATCGGCAAGCATGTCGACCAGGCCTACCTGAATTCGCAGCCCTCCCACATGCCGTCCCTCATGGAGACCGGCAAGCCCGAGATCGGCATCGTCCACTACTTCAACGGCAAACAGGTGTATGCCAACCGCTTCCCGCTCATCAAGGACGGCAGGGTCATCGGCTCCATGGGGAAGATCATCTTCAAGGATATCCGGGAGATCCCCCTCATCGCCAGGCAGCTGCAGTCCGCCGATGAAGCGAGAAACCAGCAGCGCAACCTCGCCGGCAAGGAAATACTGTTCAAGTACGACATCAACAGCATCATCGGCCAGAGCAGGAAGATGACCGAGCTGAAGGAGACCCTGCTGCGGGTGGCCCAGAAGAACTCCAACGTGCTCCTGCGGGGGGAGAGCGGGACCGGCAAGGAGCTCTGCGCCCATGCCATCCACGCCGCCAGCGGCCGTCGCTATGCGCCGTTCGTCAAGGTCAACTGCGCAGCCATCCCGGAGCATTTGCTGGAGTCGGAGCTGTTCGGCTACACCGAGGGTGCCTTCACCGGCGCAAAAAAGGGGGGGCAGACCGGCAAGTTCGAGCAGGCCCACACCGGGACGATCTTCCTCGACGAGATCGGCGACATGCCGCTGTACATGCAGGCCAAGATGCTGCGCGTGCTCCAGGAAAAGGAACTGACGCTCCTGGGGGGCAGTGCCCCGAAAATGGTAGACGTCAGGGTTGTTGCGGCAACCAACAGCAACCTGGAGCAGCTGGTCAGGGACGGGAAATTTCGCGAGGACCTCTACTACCGCCTCAACGTGGTCACCATCACCATTCCTCCGCTGCGGGAGCGGATGGAGGACGTCAACGGTCTGACGAAAAACTTCATCGACCAGTTCAACGCCGAATTCGGCCTTAATGTGCAGGGGCTCGCTGTCGAGGCCTGGGAGATCTTCAAACGCTACGACTGGCCGGGCAACATCCGCGAACTGCACAACGTCATCGAAAGCGCCTTCAACGTGGTCACCGGACCGTTGATCATGAGATCGCATCTGCCCGACCAGCTTTCCCGGCTGTTCCCCCCCACAGGTGAGCATGCAGCCGTCGACTCTGCCCAGGGAACCGAGGAATTCATTCGCGCCAGCCTCGGCAGGAAGGATATCAGCCAGATCATGGATGACTTTGAAAGACTGCTCCTCCGGAAGGCCATCGAAGCATGCGCCGGCAACAAGCTCCAGGCCGCGCACCTGCTGGGGATCTCCAGGCAGGGGCTCTACAAGAAGCTGAGCAAACATGCCGGTAACGACCTGCATCAGAAATGACCACCTGCCATCCTGCCGGCCAAGCCATACGGTAGCAGTCCCTCCTATTTCGAATCAGCCCCCTTGTCCTTTCCCTCCCAAGCCACGAATAAAACAGATTTTACGAAGAACAACGAAATATCGTTACTCAGCAGCATTGCGGCACCACGATGCGGTGTACACGGAAATATACCCGTGCCCCTGGCATCAGTCTAAATGCAACACATGTAAACAGAAGTAGACAGTGCAGAGCTGACTGTAAACCAACTCGATCGCACCGATTGCATTGGGCTCAGTGGTCAGCAAGAACTCACCCCCCTCCAGACCGTAAACTTACGTTGACAGCATTACCCTTCCGCTTCTGCACAAACCCATCCAGCGCTCAGACCATATTCGCGTGTAGTTACAAGCAATTAGTCATCACACCACATTTGTTTTTCACAAAAACATTGTTTGGTATTTCAATTGCTTTACCCTCATTTAGCAACCCGCCAATAAAAATTTCACAAAATAAAAACAGCAAAACGAAACAATACATCACAAGGAGGTAGTCAGATGAACGTAGTGCTCTCCACGCGCAATTATGAAAAGGAATACCAAGGAAAGTTATGCTCGCCCCAGGAAGCGGCATCAGTCGTAAGGTCCGGCGACCATCTCTGCTTCCCGCTGGGCGTCGGCGAGCCGACCCTTCTGGTAAGGGCATTGGCTGCCCGCAAGCGCGAACTGGAAGGGGTTGTCGTCAACCAGCAGCACCATATCACACCGGACTATTTCACCGAGGATTCGGTACCGCACATCAAGGTCAACGCCTGGTTCACCAGCCACGTATCACGGGAGGCGGTCCAGAAGGGTTGGGCGGACTTCGTCCCCAACCATTTCAGCGAGGTCCCCAAACTACTGCGGGAGTACTGGCCCGTCGACGTGGCCGGCACCGTGGTTTCCCCCATGGACGAGCACGGCTTCTTCACCTGCAGCCTCTCGGTCGGCTACACCATGGAAGCGGTCAGAAAGGCGAAAAAGGTCGTGGTGCAGGTGAACCCCCAGGCACCGCGCACCCACGGCAACTGCCATATCCATATCTCCGAGGTCGATCATATCATCGAGTGTAACGAGCCGCTCCAGGAACTGAAAATTCCGGAGATCTCGCCGGTGGAAGAGGCAATCGGCGGTTACCTGGCGGAAATGATCCCCGACGGCTCCACCCTGCAGCTCGGCTGGGGCGGTGTCCCGAATGCGGTCTGCAAGGCGCTGCTCCGGAAACAGGATCTGGGTATCCACACCGAGCTGATCTCCAACGGCATCGTCGACCTGATGATTGCCGGGGCGGTGAACAATTCCCGCAAGACGATCAACCACGGCAAGAGCCTTGGCACATTTGCCCTCGGTACCAGGCGCGTGTTCGAATTCATGCACGAAAACCCCATGATCGAGATGCACCCCGTTGACTACGTCAACGACCCGTACGTCATCGGTCAGATCGACAACATGGTCGCCATCAACGCCACCATCCAGGTGGACCTCCTCGGGCAGTGCTGCTCCGAGTCATTTGGCCACCTGCAGTGGAGCGGCACCGGCGGTCAGGCGGACTTCGCCCGTGGCGCCAACCGGTCCCGCGGCGGCAAGGCGTTCATCTGCACGGCATCGACCGCCAAGAACGGCACGGTCTCATGCATCGTGCCATCCCTTGCCGCAGGTGCCTCCATCACCACCAGCAAAAACGATGTGGACCATGTGGTGACCGAGTTCGGGGTGGCCAAACTCCGGGGCCAGACCGCCAAGCAGCGCGCCATGAACCTGATCAACGTCGCCCATCCCGACTTCAGGGGTGAACTGATGGAGGCCGCCAGGCGAATGAATCGGATCTAGACATAATGTCTGTCGAAATTGTCATTGACCTATTGGGAGAACGGGGAACGGCACCATGCACAAAAGCATGCGGATCTGTTCAAGTTTCCGGACGCTGCCGAATCTCGCCGGATTTCCCCCTTGATTTTTATTTTCGGTGTGTGTATTGTTGCCAAAATCTTCCAGCAAACATAGTTACTGAATAGATACACGATAATACTAAACTATCCGCGAGGATAGGACGGAAAGCCTAAGGGTCTCAACGAGACAGCCGGGTCGCCGAAATATCGCACAAACGATACGAAGCCCCGGCTTTTTTGTGTTCAAAATACGATAAGGAGGTGACCCAACACGATCCAGTTACAGCGTCTGCCAAGGCGAACATTCATACCGTTGTAGGTGCCGGAATACGGTATGAACCAGGTAGTGGTACACGATAATACTAAACCATCCGCGAGGATGGGGCGGAAAGCCTATAGGGTCTCCCTGAGACAGCCGGGTTGCCGAAATATCACGAGATTTCGGTGACCCGGCTTTTTTTGCGCCCATTTCCGGAACCATTGAAATCTGCTCAACGTGAACAAGCCGCGCATCATCTCCTGATGGGCCAGGGGATCTGATCGCAACGACATCGACCGGCAGCCGACCAGTTTATTGTGACGCCGGTGGATAGAGGAGAACAGATGAAAGAAGTTACCACGAAGAACGATTACATCAGCAAAATGGCTCTGAAAGGAGACGTAATGAAAAGACTCGTGAAAAGATCGTTTGCTGTCATAACAGCCCTTTCCCTGATGACCCTTGGCCTTATGCTTGCCGGTTGCGGCAGCTCGGGAGGGGTCTCGTCGGAGGTAGTCAGCGGTGTTGCCGCTGTCGGCGCCCCCCTGTCCGGAGAGGTAAGCCTCAAGGATTCATCAACTCCGGCAAAGAAGAAAACAACCGTTATCGGCAGCGACGGCTCCTTTGCCATCGACGTAACCGACATGCAGGCACCCTATGTACTGCAGGCAAAAGGAAGCGCCGAAGGAAAAGAGTACAAGCTGCACTCGTTTGCAAAGGGAACGGGCACTGCCAACATCAACCCGCTCTCCGATGCAATCGTCGCCTCTGCTGCGGGTGATGACGATGACGATCCGGCAGATGCCTTTGAACGGGAGGATTCCGACCGGAATCATAGAATAGAGGCCAATCTCACAGAGACGGTCTCGATCCTGCTGACCAAACTGCAGCCGCTCCTCAAGCAGTACAGCGCGGAGAACGACCACCCGATCACGTCCCGGTACATTGCCAATCATCTCGGCCTGGACGAAATGTTCGACAATGTGCGAATCATCGTATCAAAAGGGATTCTTTCCATTATCAACAAAAGGACCGATGCGGTAATCTTCTCCGGCAAAGTCAGCGACATCGCCAACGGCATCTTCGATGGCAGCGCACTGCCGCCGACCACATCCGCTCCCGCAGCACCGACCGGTCTGACCGCCGTTGGTGGCACCGGGCAGGTGACGCTCTCCTGGACCTCCGTCAGCAATGCAACCTCCTATAACGTGTACTATGCAACCACGTCGGGAGTGACGAAAACCAGCGGCACAAAGATCACCTCGGTTTCCAGCCCCTATGTTCAGACCGCTCTGACCGCCGGAACCACCTACTTCTACGTTGTGACTGCCGTCAACAGTGCCGGTGAAAGCGAAGCCTCGGCCCAGGCCTCGGCAGCCACGGCGGCAACAGAGCCGGTGCCGACGGTCCCGGCCGCCCCAACCGGCGTGATCGCCACCGGCGGCACCAACCAGGTGACCCTCTCCTGGCCTGCTGTCGGCACGGCTACGTCGTATAACGTGTATTATGCGACCACCAGCGGCGTGACAAAGGCCAACGGCACCAAGATCGCCAGCGTCACCAGTCCCGCGGTTCTTGGCAGTCTCACAGCCGGCACTACCTACTACTACATCGTTACTGCCGTAAACAGCGCCGGTGAAGGTGCGGCTTCCGTCCAGGTTGCGGCAACCACCCTCAGCCCGGCACCGGCCCCGACCGCCCCGGCAGCACCGACCGGCGTCACCGCCGTTGGCGGCGCCAACCAGGCGACCATTTCCTGGCCAACAGTTGCAGGAGCAGCCTCGTATAACGTGTACTGGTCGACAACAACCGGCGTCACCAAAACCAGCGGTACGAAAGTCGCCGGGGTAACCAGCCCGTACGTGAAGACCGGACTGTCCGCCGGCACCACCTATTACTTCATCGTTACGGCGGCCAACAGCGTCGGCGAAAGTGCCGCGTCAACCCAGGCAACGGCAACCACCAATGCAGCGCCGGTGCCGGTTCCGTCCGCTCCGACCGGCGTAACGGCCACCGGCGGGGCCAATCAGGTATCCCTCTCCTGGTCGGCGGTTCCCGGTGCCACCTCGTATAACATCTACTGGGCGACAGCGTCGGGCGTTACCACCTCCGGTACAAAGATCACCGGTGCAACCAGCCCCTACGTTCAGACCGGCCTTGCGGCTTCCACCGCCTATTACTACATCGTGACCGCGGTAAATGCGTCAGGCCAGAGCGTTGCATCGGCTCAGGTCACGGCGACCACCAATGCACCGGCCGTGACGATTCCTGCTGCCCCGACCGGCGTGACCGCCACCGGCGGCGCCAATCAGATGAGCATCTCCTGGTCGGCCGTTACCGGCGCCACCTCGTACAACATCTATTACGCTACCACCTCCGGCGTGACGAAAACCAACGGCGTAAAGATCGTCAATGCAACGAGGCCCTACCTCCAGACCGGTCTTACCGCTGGCACCACGTACTACTACATCGTCACGGCACTGAACAGCGCCGGTGAAAGTGCCGCTTCGGCCCAGGCCAGCGGCGCCACGAATGCCGCTCCGCCGGCGCTTGCGTGTGGCACCTGCCATGCGATTCCCCCTGCGGTCGGTCAGCATTCCAAGCACAGCTTCACATCCTGCGCTACCTGCCATGGTACCGGCTACAGCAATACGACGGTAAACTCGGCAACGCACCTGAACGGCAGCAAGGATGTGACCATTAGCATCTGGAATGCAACAACGCGAAGCTGCGCAACCTCCTGCCACGGAAGCAGGGCGTGGTAACACGGCTGATACGCCGGCAGCACGGGCTACCTCAACAGGGTGACCGTAGCTGAGCTGGCGGCAATGCCCGAACTGAAACCATCAGCACAACAACAAAAGGGGCTCCGATTATCGGGGCCCCTTTTGTGTGTTCATCCAGTTGAGTTCGAACCTACGCGGGGATAACATCTGTTACAGTGGGAAAACGAACCCGATACGCGCCGCAGCACCGTTAATTGCGCAGATCAATGTCGTCGCTTATCGGCCCTCTCGCCAGTGTTTCCAGCCCGCCTCGGTCATGACCCCGTGCAGGAACAGATCGATTGTTTCATTGATATACTCGTCCAGGGTCATGTTCTGGCTGAGGACCCAGCGCTTGAGTGCCCAGCCATGGGCCACCATCACCACCTGGTATGCCATCAGACTTACGTTCACCGATCGAAAATATCCCGCCTCTATACAGGTTCGCACACAATCAGCCACCAGGCTGTTGGTTTCCAGCTCCATGCGCTTGATCTCCGCCTTCCGTTCGGAACTGAGTGCCTTAGTTGCGCGGTAAGCCAGCAACGTGGCATCAGAATGGGCATCGACAACCTGGCAGTAGGCACGTACCGCCGTACAAAAGCGTCCTATGGGATCGACAACGGTTTCGAGCGACTTGGGAATCTCGCGTTGGTAGGAATCAAGGAGGTTTTGCAGCACCAGGAAGAGCATATCCTCCTTGGTCTGGACATATGAGTAAATAAGGCCGGAACTGAACCCCGCCAGCTTTGAGATTTCCTTCATGGTGGTGGAGTCGTACGAGTTACGCCCGAATAGCGCTGTGGCAGCAGCGACAAACTGCTGGCGGCGCTCCGTTATCAGCTCCTGGTCATCAATGCTGCTATGAACAACCGTTGACATATGGCACTCTCCACTCTCTTACGTGACAGCACGAAAAATCACACCATGCAATCTGAACCTGACATCAGCAACAACAGGACAACACAGCTTATTTGGTTGGCTAACCAACCAGCGGCTAAACCGTATCACCGCCCCCTATCCCTGTCAAACGCTTTTTCAGTATCAGTACGTGCCACCGTCGTTGCCGCACAGCTGCTCATCACAGGCCGCCCGGTATGCGGTTATCTTTTCACGCAGCTCATCCGGGAAGGGTGTTGCCTTGAGAGCACCATTCTGCTCAACACTGTAGCAGGCTGTCAGCTGCGCGGAGATGCAATGGGTACCTTCTTCGTCATACCCCTGCACAGCATACGAAATGCTTGACGTCCCCAGCCTGCTGACTGTCAGCATCAGTGAAATCAGTTGTCCCGATACGATACGACTCAGGATGTCGCAGGTGACATGCAGGAATGGCTGTCCCCGCCCGCTGATATTTTGCTCCATCCACGAAATGCCCAGGAACTTTCCATACCATTCCCCGTTGACCTCCAGCAGATAATCGAACACCCTTGGCAGGTAGATGGTCCCCGATACGCCGCATTCTCCGTACACCACCCGTCTCTGAAGGATGAACGGTACCTCTCCGGACCGCCCGGCCAACGGTAATGGCAAGTCATGGTTTGCAGTTACCGGACGACCGGACTCCTCAGCGGGGCGGGCTGCCCCGCAACTGGCCTGATACTTCTCAATGCGCTCCCTATACTCCGGCGGAATGGGAATCTGCTCGAACTGCATGCGCTCCACAAAACAGGAGGTCAAGGTAGTCCGGAAACAGACATCTCCGGCATTGTTCACGCCTGAAACAGTGAACGTGACCGTTGAACGATCGACTCCGACTATCGCCACCCGAGCCAGAACAGTTTCTCCGGCCGTCAGTGTCTTGCGGAATTCACATGCTGCATGCAGGAAATGGATCTCCATGCCATGCAGGCTGACCAGATCAGTCCATGAAACTCCCAGCAGATGTTCAAACCAGCCTTCCACAGCCTCGACGGCGTAATCAATGGCCCGCGGTGTATAGTAATTGCGGGATGCGTCACAATCGCTGTACCGTACCATCCGTCGATAGTCATAACTATTGGGGCTCTGTTGGCTCATGGTAAGATCCGTTACAGGTAATGCAGCTCCCTGGCCTGTGCCGTCATCTCGTCCCGGAACCGGGGATCGGCTATGTTTATCAGCGCCTGCGCACGCTGGCGGACCGTCTTGCCGTAGAGGGCCGCTACGCCGAACTCCGTCACCACGTAATGGACATGGTTGCGGCTGGTGACCACCCCTGCACCGTGCTTCAGCATCGGCACGATCTTGCTCACCACGGTCCCATCACGCAATTGAGCCGTACTCGGCAGGGTAATGATCGGCACCCCGCCTTTGGAGCGGGATGCACCATATACAAAGTCCAGTTGCCCCCCCACGGCCGAATACTGCCGCGGGCCGATGCTGTCCGCGCATACCTGTCCGGTCAGATCCACTTCCAGCGCCGAGTTTATCGCCACCATCCGGTCATTCTGGGCAACGACGAACGGATCGTTCACGTATTCGGTGCGGTAAAACTCCACCAGCGGATTATTGTTCACCCAGTCGTACAGCCGCCTGGTACCCAGGAGGAATCCGGCCACGATCTTGCCGGGGTGGAGTGTCTTGCGCGCATTCGTAATCACCCCCGCTTCCACCAGGTCGATTACCCCGTCGGAGAACAGTTCGGTGTGGATGCCGAGATCCTTCTTGGTGTAGAGATGCTTGAGCACCGCGTCAGGGATGGCGCCGATCCCGAGTTGCATGGTGGCGCCATCGGGAATCAGCCCGACAATGTGACCGGCAATCTTTTCCACCACTGCCGCATCACCCATCTGCCCCATGGCATGCTCGCAGATCGGCTCATTGACCGGTACGATATAGTGCAGACGCTCCACGTGCATGTTCGTGTCCCCCAGCGTCCGCGGCATCTGCTCGTTCACCTGGGCAATGACTATTTTGGCACTTTCAGCAGCCGTTATGGTTGGACCCGGTTCCGTACCCAGCGAGCAATACCCCTGTTCATCAGGCGGCGAAACATGGATGAACGCCACATCCAGCGGAAGAACCCCGCTCTTGAACAGCAGGGGCATTTCAGAAAGCAGTACGGGGGTAAAGTCCGCACGCCCTTCGTTGACGGCCTGGCGGACATTGGCGCTGACAAACATGGAATTGATGCGCAAATGCCCAAGCATGTCCGGTGCAGCATAGGCTGTGGAGCCAAAGGTCAGCACATGGCAGATTTCCACATCCTCCAGCTCGGGCGCCCGCTTCACCAGCGCATCCAGCAGTCGAAGCGGCACGGAGGCGTTGCCGGTCAAGAACAGACGATCTCCGGACTTGACCGCCTTGACGGCCTCGTCGGCCGTTGTTACTCGTGATTTGTAAACTTCCTGCCAGTTCGACATCGGTGTCCTCCTTGCCAGTTCCAGCCCCATTAGTGCCTCCTGTACGGGTATGAGCCTACCCGCTTATCTTGTGTTGTGCGCCAGCCAGTGTAATTGCCTCAGGAAATGACTCCGGCATCCGTGCAACCGACCTCGTGAGATAATCATAGACGACAAAACCGGCCTCGATCAGTGCGACAAGGCGTTTCCCCTCGTCCTTGCTGATGCGGAAAAAAATGCGGAAGCTTTTTTCCTCAAACTCGCCAAAGTGAGATTCTACCCAGAGTTTTTCGAAGGCAAACACCTCTGCTTTGTAGTTGACGACGAGATCGGCCAGTATGACCCCCGTGTGGCCATTGTTGATGCTCGATTCCTTCATGCCAAGGGCATGGAGGATGGTTGTCCTGGCATCCTGGATCATTGACAGGACAACCTTGTGGTCAAGATGATCCGTGGCATTTACATCACGTGCCTGAACCGTTACGTGATGGATAAATTCATATTCGTTCTGTTCATGGAGCTTAACACGCGGCATTCAACCTACTCCCCTGTCCGGAATCCGGCAACTCAGTACTCGTAGAACCCCCTGCCGGTCTTGCGACCCAGATGGCCGGCCTTCACCTTGCGCATCAAGGTGACCGGCGGGTAATGGCTCGGGTCTTTCGTCTCTTCGTAGATCCCCATCCTTGCCTTGGCGACGATGTCCAGGCCAACCATATCCATGAATTCGAAGGGACCGATGGGATGTCCCAGACCGAGCCGCATCGCCTTGTCGATGTCTTCCGGTGAGGCAACACCCTTCTCCAGGAGGCGGAGCGCTTCGAGGATGGCCATGCCGTTTATCCGGTTGACAATGAAGCCGGCGGTATCCTTCTGGACGACAATCGGTTCCTTACCCAGACTGGCGGCGAACTCCCTGGCCAGCGCAACGGTCTGATCCGAGGTGAGAATGCCGCGCACGACCTCGATCAGTTTCATCCGGTGGACCGGATTGAAGAAGTGTATGCCGACGAATCTCTCTGGATTGCTTACCACTACCGCAATTTCCGTGATAGGGAGGGAAGAGGTGTTGGTCGCGAGAACGGCCGCCGGAGAACAGATCTGACTGAGCTCGCGAAACAGGTTCTGTTTGATCTCCAGATCCTCGGATATGGCCTCGATCACCAGGTCGGCGTCCGCAGCCCTGCTCAAGTTGTCACTGATTTCAATCCTGGCCAGGATGGCTTCTTTCGTTTCCCGGAGCTTCCCCCCCTCGCCCATCTTGGCCAGAGAGCGTTGAATCGCGTTCAGCCCCTTTTCGCGCATCGCTTCACTGGCGTCGACAGCGACCACCTGATGCCCTGCCTGTGCGCAGGCCTGCACAATACCGCTCCCCATGGCTCCCATGCCGACCACAAACAACCTCTTGCCGTTCATTGCGACCTTCCTTTCCAAGACAAGTTCAGCTTGATAATCTAAAAACCGCTTTTAGGTCCACGAACGACACGAAAAACACGAAAAAATATAGCACGCAGCGGATCTGCAATTCACCGAACAGGTTGTACTATGATGCTGCATGGTTTACTGATTTAGTTAGTGTTTTTCGTGCGTTCGTGGACAACTGCTTTTCTAGGGTTAACGATTTGCGCTCCACCGGGCACCAGCTGCTGATCCGGGCGGGAAGCAGCTACCCCAGGAGCTTTCGCTCCGGATCAAAGGAACGCAACAGTGAAACCTCTTCCGGCGTTGGCGGCGCAATGCGCCGCAGATCCTTCCGAACTGCGACCGGCCAACCGCAGGCCTTCACCAGTGCAGCGACTGCCGCGTCAACCCGGTCCGGATCGGCCATGACCGCCGCGATCTCCAGATCGCCGCTGTCCGGCGACAGCTCCAGCAGTCCGAGATCGGTGGCGACCGCAACGAGACGGCCGACCGGGCTCGTCCTGAACGGCAGACTGTCAAGAAGGCGCCCCTTCCCGGCAGGCATGACCACCATGTAGTCGCTGTTGCCGTTTACCAGATCATTGGCGCCGCCGGAGCCGACGAGAAAGGTGCCGTTCGCGGTCATTGACGAATTGATGTTCCCATTGCGGTCCATCTGGCCGGCACCCAGGAGTGTAAGGCAACCCCTTGCCGTTGGTCCGCCCAGTACCCCGAGCGTATGGATGAAATCGGAGTGAAACAGGCTCGACCGGGTATTGGGGGGGTTGAACAGGTACGGATCCCCCTTGGCAGGCCGAAAGCCGTACAGTCCGGTTTCCGCGACCAGCATCGCATGCAGCCCTTTATGGTGGCAGATATCCTCCGCTGCCCAGGCGGCGATGTGGGAAAGCCCGATGCCGGCGAACAGCATGTCGTGACTCCCCCCCTCCACCCGCGCCACGGTTTCGCGCATGGCCAGCACGGCCGCGCACTCCTCGGGGCTGGCGGGTATCCCCTCCGGAACCGTGAACTCCTCGGGGGCCGCTGCCAGCGCCGCCGCATGGAGGGCCTCCAGTCGATCGCGCCCCAACCGTGTCAGATAGGTCTCGTGGGTGCCGTCGAACACCCACTCCTCGACCCAGGCCCGCATGGCGGCAGGATCACGCGACAACCGCCGCAGCTCGGCGCGCATCGGGTAATCCTCGGCATACGGACGCACGCCGTCGTCATTCCAGACGAAGACGGCCTGGGGATGGGCACCGTAGGGCACTTCCGACACCCATGCCACGCGATTGCCCGGCAGGCCGGGGCGGTGCCCGAGACGCCTGAATTCCTCGGGAGACACGACCCTTTCCGCGGTCACCACTACCTTGCGTGCCGCCCATGCCCCCCACAGGTCCTCGCCGTCGGGTCCGTAGACAACGGTGTTACCCAGCGTGTCGGCAACTACCCCGTGGACAAAGGCGACATCAGGGACCAGCGCCGAAATGACCTGGACCGGCCCGCTGCCGAACGGATCATCGACCACCGCCCGTCCCTCTCCCGTGCCGAGATCACTTCCCATAAGGCTGCGTACCGGGACAAACGGCCATCCCATGGCACCGGCCATCAGGCGCAGCGGCAGGGTAAGATTAGTCCAATGGGGATCGTGTCCCTCTTCGTTGGCAATGGCCTCGCCCAGCACCCGTGCCGGCGCCGGCGACGGAAAGCTGTTCCCGAGGAACGCCGACTGCATCCGCCGCACTGCCCCGGCCGCGCAGAGCACTGACGCGTACTCGATGAGACCGGTGCCGACCAGCTCCAGACTGTGACTGTCCCGGAACTGCCGGGCCACCTCGAAGGCGGCGGCGTGCGGCCGGTTGTGGGAGAACGAAAAAACAATCTGGTCTCCCTGCCGGACCGAGCGGGACACGGCTTCGGAGAGCGATACCAGCTTGCTCCGCCCGGCCGGCCGGTTTTCGCAGCAGCTATCGAGACAGTTGGCATTCCCGCCAGGGCTGTTCACATTCAACGTCATATCTGTTTGCTCCCTCTGCATCCGATTTGGCCGATAGCACTCCCCTGGCGTCCCCACCCTTATCCGTGAGGGATGGGGGGCCGATGGAGTGAGACACCAGCGATTCCCGCGGCCAGTTGGCAGGAATCGCTTCTGCCGTGTGAGGTCAGCCCTAGACCTTGCATGCCGGTAAGCCAAATCGCTGGTGTTTGCACGGAAGCGGCCCCCCATCCCTCACGGATTCACCGATATGGAGAAAAATCCGGCTTGCGCTTCTCGGCAAACGCCTTCTTCCCTTCCATCGCCTCGTCGGAGGTACCGAAGATGCGCAGGATGTCTGCCGCCATCTTGGCCTGGCCATAGATGTGCGCGCCATCGGCGTTGAAGGCATGCTTGAGGGCGCGCAGCGCGGTGGGGCTCATCTCTGCCGCCTGCCGGGCCCAGTCACGGGCCTCGGTCATCAGGTCGGCAAGCGGCACGACCTTGTTGACCAGTCCCATATCGAGTGCTTCCCGGGCGGTGTACTGGCGGCAGAAGTACCAGATCTCACGGGCCTTTTTCTCACCGACGATGCGGGTCAGCAGTGCGGTACCCCAGCCGGCGTCAAACGACCCGACCCGCGGACCGGCCTGGCCGAACTTGGCGTTTTCCGCGGCAATCGTCACGTCGCACAGGACGTGGAAGACGTGGCCGCCGCCGATCGCATAGCCGTTTACTGCCGCGATGACCGGCTTGGGGATGTCGCGGATCGCCATATGCAGCTCGTCAATCTCCCACAGGCCGTTCTCGCTCGTGCCGTAACTTCCCGTTTCCGCGTACTCGATCTGGTCGCCGCCGACGCAGAAAGACTTTTCCCCGGCTCCCGTCAGGATGACCACCGCCACGCCGGGATCGGCCCAGGCGCGCTTGAAGGCGTGCAGCATCTCCTCGATGGTCCGGCCACGGAAGGCATTCATCCGTTTGGCCCTGTTCATGGTGATGGTGGCTATCTGCTCGCTCACTTCGTAGGCAACATCGGTATATTCCATCTGCTTTCTCCCTCTCGTTGTATGGATTGAGATGCACTCCGCACCCCCTTACTCTGAATCTTTCAGCTCCTGCCTGCCGCGCGGGCAGTCCGTTCCGCCACGAACGCAGTGACGCGGGTCCGTGCATCTTCGGATACGACCAGATCCCGCTGGGCCTCGATCTCCATCCTGAAGCCGTCAACATCCGGCCGTGTAAAGGCCGCGATGCAGTTCTTGCTGACACGCAGGGCCGGCAGGGCCAGGGCGGCGATCCGTTCCCGGATCTCGTTGGCCCGCGCCGCCAGTTCCTCTGCAGGCGTCGCCCATTGCACCACCCCGAGGCTGCAGGCGGTGGCCCCGTTGATCAGTTCGCACCCCAGGATCAGACGGCTGGCGACGCCGGGACCGCACAGGCGCGTCAACCTCTGCGTGCCGCCTGCTCCGGGGATCAGCCCGAGCCTCGCTTCGGGCAGACCGATGGTTGCGCCTTCGGCGGCAATCCTCAGGTCGAAGGCCAGCGCCAGTTCGAGGCCGCCACCGAACGCTGCCCCGTTGATTTCGCAGAGCGTCACGCACTGAAGGGCCTCTATCCGGTCGAAGAGCACGTGCAGCGAACGGTTGTACTCGACGCTTTTCTCCGGTGGCTGCGAAAGACGCTCTTCAACCTCCTTCAGGTCGGCACCGGCGCTGAACACTGAGAGTGCACTGCGCAGGTGAACTACCACCAGCCCTTCCATCCGGTCTATCTGATCGAGCAGTTTGTGAAACTCGGCAACAAATCCGTCGCTGAGCGCGTTGACCGGCGCTCTTTGCATGGTGACTATGACGGATCTGCCGTTTTTCTCCAGTTTGAACATGGGATCTCCCCTTAATGAATCTTCTCCTCACCTGCCTGATTGACCACTCAACCAGCGAAACCTTACGTCCCCCACCCATCCCTCCCCCGCTGGGGGAGGGCAAAGAGTTCTCCTCCCGGAGGGGGAGGCAGGAGGGGGGGTGTCGAGTAGTCTGGTTCCGCCTTAGTATGTCGGCCTGATATAGGCCGGCTCATCTTCAAAGAGCCGGTCAGGTCGCAGTCAGTTTCAGATGGGGAAACGCCCCAGAAGTTCGCGGGCAATCACGAGTCTCTGGATCTGGCTGGTCCCCTCGGCGATGTGATAGCACTTGACGTCCCGGTAATACCGCTCGACCGGGTAGTCCATGCAGTACCCGTAGCCGCCATGAACCGTGATGGCCGTGTCGCAGGCCTTCAGGGCTATTTCGGCCGCATAGTACTTGGCCATGGACGATTCCATCTTGATCGGCATGCCGGCATCGTACATCTTTGCGGCGTTGAGGGTGAGCAGCCGGGCCGCTTCGATCTCGGTAGCCATCTCGGCAATCGGAAACTGGATCCCCTGGAAAGCCGCGATCGGTTTACCGAACTGGGTCCGCTCCTTGGCATACGCTATGGCTGCCTCCAGGGAGGCCTGGGCTATCCCCACAATCAATGCGGCAACGTTTACCCTGCCGCGGTCCAGTGCCTTGGCGAACGACCTGAACCCGGTCCCCTCCTTGCCGAGCATGTTCTCCTTGGGAATACGCACCGAGTCGAAAAACAGCGAACAGGTCGGCGAGCCATGCATCCCCATCTTATGTTCGGGGCTACCGATCTCGAATCCCGGCATGCCACGCTCGAGGATGAACGCGGAGACCCCATTCTCGGTCTTGGCGGTGACCAGGAAGACATCGGCGACCCAGGCGTTGGTAATGAAGGCCTTTGAGCCGTTCAAAACGTACTGGTCGCCGTCAAGGACGGCACGCGACTTCGGGTCGCCCGCATTCGACCCGCCGGAAGGTTCGGTCAGGCCGAAGGCACCGAGCTTGCGCCCGGAGGTCAGGTCTTTCAGATACGTGTCCTTCTGCTCCTTGGTGCCGTGCTCGGCCAAGAGCGTCGCCACCAGACTCATATGGGCGTTGAAACAGTTGCCGACGGAGGCGCACGCCTTGGAAATCTCTTCGAGAATCAGGCAGCAGGTAACGGCGTCGCATCCTGCGCCACCATACTCCTCAGGCTGGCCCGCCCCCAGGTATCCCTGTTCCCCCAGTTCCCTGAAAAGCTCCCGGGGGAATTCGCCGGTGAGATCGATATCCTTTGCCAACGGGAAGATCCGTCCCTTGGCAAACTCCTTGATGCCATTCCAGGCGTCGAGCTGATCCTCAGTAAGATGATACTTGTTCATTATCTACTCCTTACCGTGTGCATAGCGTTGAATGCGTGTAGCTCATGCGGGTCCGGACATACTCAATCGTCCGTCAGACCATGGTGTAGCCGCCACTGACGCTGAGAGTCTGGCCGGTAACGTTGCCCGCACAGTTCGATGCCAGGAATACCACTGCCTTGGCCGTATCGTCCGGCGTTCCCACCTTGCGCAGAGGGTACGCCTTTGCCGCCTTCTCCAGCACCTCCGACGTGAATGTGCTGATCTGCGCCTGCCAGTGGCTCCCCTCACCGATGTTCTCCGGTTTCGGCGGCGTCAAACCCGGGCAGACCACATTGAACCGGATCCCATGACGACCGAGCTCCTTGGCAAGGGACTTCGACAGGGCAATTACGCCACCCTTGCTGGCGGCGTAGACGGCCTCCCGGAACTCTCCCGTCCGCCCGGCATCGGAACCGACGCTCACGACAGCTCCCGACTTCCGCTCCACCATGTGGTCAAGCACGGCCCGGGTGCAGTTGATGACGCTCCAGAGATTCATGTCCACGGTTTTTTGCCACTTTTCCCTGCTCTCTTCCAGGAAATACTGGTCCAGGGTCCCGCCCACACTGTTGACCAGCACATCCACCTGCCCGAGTTTGCCCAGCACCTCGGTAACCATGGCCTGAACCTGCTCCATGCTGGTCACGTCGGTCTTGATGGCAAGGGACTTCAGCCCCATCCCCTGGATTTCCTCGGTTACCTTCTGCGCCTGGGCGTGATCCCAGTCAACGACCACCACATTGGCCCCTTCCTTGGCAAAGTTGAAGCTGATTGCACGACCGATGTTCGATGCCCCACCCGTAACAATTACTGTCTTTCCTGCCAGTCCCAGATCCATTGTATCCTCCTGTCTTAAGGTTGGTTTTCCCGGCTTTGTTCTCTCCCCCCTGCTGGGGTTGTCAGAGAATGCTCCAGGAGTTATGTGATGATTCATTCTTCTCGTCACTTGCGACGACACGTGGACTTCAGTACCTCATCCTTCTACTGGTTGACCAGTCAACCACGATTCACCTCAAAAAAAATGCCGTTCCCTTCCCGCCCGCCACGGCCCTGTTTCCGTGCCATTGTTTCCAGCCGGACTCGGTCAGGGCCGCATGCAGGAATGAGTCAACGGCCTCGCTCACATACTCATCCAGCTGCAAGGTCTTGCCTAGAATCCAGCGCTTGAGAGCCCAGCCATGGGCCACCAATACCACCTGATACGCCATCAGGGGCACGTTAACCGACCGGAAACATCCCGCATCTATACAGGCCTGCACACAGTCGGCAACAAGACTGTTGGTCGCCAGTTCCATCTTCTTGAGATCAGCCTGCCTTTCGGTACAGAGACATTTGGCAGCGCGATACGCCAGCAACGTGGCATCGGCATTGGCATCGACCACCTGGCAATAGGCGTGAACTGCAGCACAGAAGCGCTCGATGGGGTCTGTTACGTTTTCAAGGGACTTGGGAATCTCGACATGATACGAATCCAGCAATTTTTGCAGCACCAGGAAAAGGATATCCTCCTTCGTCTCGACGTAAGAATATATTAGTCCGGAACTGAACCCCGCCTGTTTGGAAATCTCCTTCATGGTAGTCGCGTCGTAGGAATTACGGCCAAATAGCGCCGTTGCCGCAGCAACAAACTGCTGTCGCCGCTCTGCAACCAACTCCTGACCATCAATGCTTCTTTGCACAAGCGCTGACATGCGACACACCCCTAACGTCCACTGAACGCCATTCTAAAAAATCTGCCTGTCACAATAATCATCCAACCTGAAAGCATCTATTTGCAGCCTAATCCCTGAAGGCCCACTAAAAACATGGCCGTTAATGATGTTACACCACTAACCAGCAGCCAATGCCGCCTCACCGCTTTTTATCTATGCTGATTGACTGACCAACCAACGACCTGTCATGAAACTACCACTACAAAGATATCATGTCAAACAGTTTTTTATATTTTTCCGAACCTGGTCGAACTCCAGGCTGAATAGTTCCCCTCCCTTGACGGGAGGGGGTGGGTGAAGCTGCAACACGGGACAAGTGTTACAGGAGCTAGTGCGACATCAACACCGGCAGTGTCATATGTTTGAGGATATCCTTGGCAATCGTGCCCAGTGCAAACCCGCGCGGACTGTTGGTATAGGCCCCCATGACCAGGAGATCGCACCCCTTTTCCCAGGATCGATTCAACAGGACATCACCAACAGGAATGGTCATCCCCGCCAGCTCTTCGCCCTTGGCTGGGATACCGCAACAGCCCAAATGATCGCAGATTTCGGCACATGGCTCCTTGTCAGTGCTGTCAGCCCCGCTGGACGGATGTACCGACAGCACGCTGACTTCACGCGCAGTCAGCAGGAACGGCATGGCGTCGTGAAGTGCCCGCGTCGACTCACGCCCCGCCTTCCAGGCTATCATCACCTGCTCGCCTACTGTGGCGAAGGTCCCGGCATAGGGAACGATTAGTACCGGCCGACCGGCTCCCAGCACCACCCGTTCCGGCAGGTCATACTCCACGTTCTCATTTGTGGAAGAGTGATCGGCCTGTCCTACGATCACCAGGTCCTTGTAGTGGGCATGAAAGTTGACAATCTCTGCCATGCTCACCCCGGAGACCGCGCTTTCGATACAGAGCCATTGCGCATTAATCTTCGCTTCGGCAGTTTTCCGGCTGAAGCATACCTGCAGTTCCGCCGCTGTGGCCTCCACACTGGCAAGCTGCGGCTGGTAATGGGGATGCGAGATCACATGAAGCCCGGTCAGGCGGGCCTGGTGCTTCCGGGCGAGACCGATCGCCAGATCGAGCACAACCCCACAGTGGTGGCTGTTGTCTATATGGACAAGTATGTCTTTGATGGGCATGGATTGCCTCCTTTTGCCGGAGAGTGTAGTGAATCGCCAAGCCTGCTGACTGAAAGCACTGTTGAACCTAGAAAAAGCAGTTGTCCACGAACGCACGAAAAGCACGAACTAAATCAGAAAAATATGCAACATCACTTGTACTACCTGTTTGGTGAATTGCTGATCTATTGCAATGCGTTATTTTTTCGTGTGTTTTCGTGTGTTTTCGTGTCGTTCGTGGACCCAAAAGCCGTTTTGGGTTAAAAATCGTCCTCTTTGCAAAAACTGCGTCATCACCATGAGCTCTAATGCTTTAGAATGCCAGCTTCCTCAAGAACGTCATCCAGCCGGGCAAACATTTCTTCCGATGCGCCATTGATGATTGTACCACCCTCTTTTCCCCTGGTTGCGTCTCGTGACACCATCAGATCGATCCGCTCGGCTGCCGAAAGTCTACTACGCTCCGCCACATCACGTTGCTTCTTGGGCTTTGGATTGGAACGGGCTGCAATCTCGGTCGTGTTCAACGAAAGGAGGGTATCATTCTTCGCAAAATCGAGATCAGCCGGCTTCAATACCCGGACATGGCTCGACTCTCCATGAAGAAATCCGGCGAGTGTCGGGTACCGTGGCACGGTTGAACCCTTCTGGACCGTCAGCAGCGCCGGCAAACTGCACTGCATGACCTGCCTGTCGCCTCGTTCGACGACACGCTCGACCTCCAGCTGCCTGTTGTCGCCGACTGAAACCTTCACGGCCCGTGATATGTGGGGAATGGCAAGTCTGCCTGCCAGAAAGGGACCCTCAAGCCCGTCATTGTCATTGATGGAATTATCTCCGCAGAGAATCAGGTCGAAGGATTCCCGCACGCAAGCCCGCGCCAGGAGTGCCGACGTTGCCATGGCATCCAGTTGACCAAGCTCCCCGCATTGAATATGAATGGCATCATCGACCCCCATGGCAAGAGCCCTCCTGAGCCCCTCATTGGCGAATCGGTCCCCCGCGGAGACAGCGACAACCTTGGTGCCGGCTGTCCTATCCTTGAGCTCCAGGGCATATTCAAGGGCAACCTCATCCAACGGATTGAGCATCCGGATGACATCTTCCGGGCAGATGTAGTTGGTTCGTATATCTGTTCCCGTCTGCGCATTGACAAAGCCGACGGTCTTTATCAGAACTCCGATCTTCATAAGCTGTCTCTCCCCCGCCCCATTCGTTAGACCATCTCACTGACGAGTTCTATGAGGTCCTTGCATTTCACCTTCTCGAGCCCCAGCGACCTGGCGCCGTCTTCCAGCATCACGACGCAGTAAGGGCATGAGGTCGCAATGATCCCGGGATTGTCTTTGGTCAGCTCCTTGACCCGCATTTCATTGATCTTGGCGCCGCCGGTGTCCCGCATCCACATGGCTCCCCCACCCCCTCCGCAACAGAAGGTCGTCTCGCCCGAGCGCTCTACTTCCAGGGTGGTGGCCCCGGGGAGGCTGGCCAGGATCTCCCGGCCCTTCACGACCCCGTTCCCCCTCGCCAGGTAGCACGGATCGTGGTAGGCAATCTTGACCGGATCGGACGTTTTCGGGGAGAGCTTGCCGGAACTAATCAGATCCCCGAGGAGTTCCGTGTAATGAACCACCTCGAACGTTCCGTCGAACTGGGGATACTCGTTTTTCAGGGTGTTGTAGCAATGGGGGCAATAGGTCACGATCCTCTTGAAACGGAGCTTCTTCAGCTGCTCGATATTTCTGCGGACAAAATTCTGGTACTGGTATTCGTTGCCCAACCGTCGTAGCGGATCGCCGCAGCAGAGCTCCCCCTTTCCCATGATGGCCAGATCAACCCCTGCCTTTTGTAGCACCCTGGCCAGACTGATCGCGCTCTTCTGGTGACGGTCGTGGAACGAGGCCTGGCATCCCACCCAGAAAAGGGTGTCGGCCTGGCTGTCATTCGCAAGGACCTTGACGCTCCTCCCCACCGCCCAGTCTTCCCGCCTGGACCTGCCTCTGCCGAAGACATCGCCAAAGTTTTCCAGGTCTCTGAACAGGTTGGTCAGTTCGGGGAAAAACCTGCTGCGGGCAAGGACGCGGTCCCGGCGCAGATCGACGATCTTGTCGACGGACGAGATGAAGGCCGGGCAGGCCTGAACGCAGGCCATGCAGGTAGTGCACGACCAGAGCTCCTCGTCGGAAACCCGGCCGGCCGCATCGGCGCAGTTCCCGCTTCCGCCCTTGTTGCCGCCTTTCCAGAACGGTACGAGGTTCCCGGTCTCATCCACCCATATCCGCAGGTCCTGAATGACCTTCTTCGGAGAAAGGGGCTTCCCGGCCGCGTTGGCCGGGCAGGCATCCTGGCACTTGCCACACTGGGTGCAGCCATAAAACTCCAGAAGCTGCTTCCAGGTAAAATCCTGTACCCCCGACAACCCCCGGTAGCTGTCGTCCATTGCAATGGCCGACAGCCTCCCGGTTGGCTGCGGAGAACTGGCGAAGATATTGAACGGGGCGAACAGGGCGTGCTGATGGCTGGAATACGGCACGTAAAACATGAAGCAGGCGAGGATCACCCCCTGTATCCACCAGGCGATGTGAAACAGAGCGACCAGACTGTCCGGTCCACCCGACAGACCCATGAACCATCCGGCCAGCAGTCCGGATACGGGACCGGCGTACGATGTCATCTTGAACGTGAACCGCAACCCTTCGAGACCGAAGAGACAGGAGAGCAGTATGAGCGCCGACAGTGTGATACCGATGAAGAGCCCCCCCTCGAAATCGGGTCCCAGCCTGCCCGGCTTGAGCACGGTCCGGCGAAATACCCCCCACCCCAGGGCGATGAGGAGCAGAACACCCAAGATCTCCGTGACGGCCAGGAAGACACGGGCCGGGAGATTCTCCCGGATCAGGTTCTGGACCCCGAACCCGTCACCAATGAGGAAGAAGATCAGGTAGTAGAGCGGCAGGATGATCCCGCCCCAAAACAGCATGAGATGCTGGATGCCGGCGGGGTCGCTCAGGGAGACGCTCCTGAGATTGGACAATTGGCCCGGCACATAGAGGAGGAACCTCTTCAGCCGTTCCCCCGCAGGCTCAGCCACCGGCGCAACGGAGCGCCCCTGACCGATCAGGGCGCAGCGCCGGCAAACGGTCCAGGCGGCCATGAGCGCAACCACACCGAGTAGGAGAAACAGTGCTAGCCTTTCAGGGGATGTCAACACGCTTTCTACTCCGGATATCATTTGTATCTCCATTCGACACTGTTCCCACCAACGCGAGTCGTGGGAAGGAAGTTCTGTCTGCTCAACTCACTCGTGAAACCTAGGCCCGCCTCATGATCGTGCTGATATGCTGAACGATCCTGGGCGTCAGCACGTTCAGGTCTCCCACTATCCCCAGATCAACGGATTTGAGGATCGGGGACTGGCTATCGATGTTGATGGCCACGCTGGTTCCGGCAGCCGCAATACCCTGCACGAACTCGGTTGCGCCTGAAATACCGAACAGGAAGATCAGTCTGGGGGCAACCCGCTTCCCTGTCTGGCCGATCTGGCGCTCATAGGGCAGTATACCCTCGTCCACCAGGGGCCGTGTCCCGCCGATGGCCCCGCCGATCTGATCCGCAAACGACTCGATGGCCTTGAGGTTCTCCTTCGACCCCAGCCCGCGGCCGATGGCCACGATGATTTCCGCCTCCGTGATATCCATGGTCCGGTGATCGGCCTTCAGGAACCCGGTCACCCTGATCGGCTGAGCTTTCTCTGCCGGAAGCCTCCTCATCTCGCTGAGCTCGGCCTCTACGCCCTTCTCGTTGGCCGCAGCGCGACTGATGAGCCGTTCGGGAAGGAAGGTGGCCATCCTCGTCCCTTCTCCCCTGCACTGCACCGTCGCAAAGAGACGGCCCTTCTGGATCGGCTTGACAAAATGCAGTTCGCCGTTTTCCTGTACCTCGATCTCTGCGCAGTGGGTCACCAGAGGGGCGCCGAGTTTGAAGGAAAGGCGGGGCAGGAGGTCCGAGCCCAGGGATGACGAGAGTGCCAGGAGCAGAAAGGGTTGCCGCTCCTTCAGGAGGTCGAGGAGAACCTGTTCATAGAAGAGGGGGTCGTACTGCCGCAACCCTTCATCGACGCATTGATGAAGCTTGCCGGCGCCGCGCGCCCCAACCTCTTTGCCTATCCCCTCGATGGCCGGGCCGAGAAAAACGGCGTGTAACTGTCCGTTGCATTCACCGGCCAGCCTCTCCCCTTCCGCAAGCAAGGCAAGCGATTGACGGCTGATCTTCCTGTCATCAGCCTCGAGCAGCACCCATATCTCTTTGTTCTCATTCATTCGTATCTGTCCTTTTTCGCGATCTGGCAGGATGTCGAAAAACTCAGGTTGCTTAAAAATGGTCAGATCGTCGCACCCGCAGAAAGCTTCGAGGGAGGCGAGCACCCACAAACCGGGTGTAAACAGCGCTACGCCGCACTGAGGAGCTTGCGAGGACGGCGGCGAGATGGCTGTTTTTCAGCAACCTGCTAGACGTGCAGGGCGGTCACGTACCCTTCGTAGATCGCCTCGGTCATTTTCCGTGGCAGGCTGCAATCCCCGATGGTGTGAATCTCCGGGAGCTTTCCTTCCCACTTCAGTTCATCCGCCAGCCGGTTGTCGGAAGCCGCCCCCAGGCAGAGGACAACCATGTCGATATCCTTGATCTCTTCAGCCGTTCCCTTGGACTGGAGGATGACCGAGCTGTCGTTGATCCGCTCCACACTCGTCTCAAGGCGGATATCGATGTTCGGATCCCTTTGCACACTGAGCAGCAGCAGCCATTTCGTCCGGCCTCCCGCGTCCTGACAGACGGCCGGCGAGGTCTCCGTCAGGATCACGGACGAACCTTTGCTGGATATGAGCTGTGCCACCTGGGTCCCGACCAGCTTGCCGCCGATCACCAGCACCCGCTTCCCCGGCGCAATCTTGCCACTCAGGATATCCAGGTAGGTATGGACATGCTTCTTGTCGGTCCCAGGGATGAACGGGATATAGGGGAGTGCGCCGGTCGCCATGATCACCACGTCGGGCTTTGCCTCGTAGACCTTGGCCGTGTCCATCTCCTCGTTCAGGTGGACATCGACGCCGGCCTTTTTCACCTGGGTTGCCAGATACCGGATGCACTGCTCCAGCTCCCCCCGCTTCAACGCCTTTCGAGCCCACAAAAGCTGCCCACCGAGCTCGGGACCTTTCTCGTACAGGGAGACGTCATGACCCCTCATGGCTGCCACCCTCGCCGCGGACATCCCGCCAGGGCCTCCCCCCACCACCACGACCCGCTTTTTCCTCTCGGCAGGCTTTATGGCCAGTTCCCTCTCTCTGCCGACCAGCGGGTTGATCGCACAGAAAACAGGCACCATGGTCCCCAGCATGTCGATGCATCCCTGGTTGCAGCCGATGCACATGCAGATGTCGTCCAGTTTCCCCTCCCGGGAGAGGTTCGGAAACTGGGGGTCGGCATGGAGTGCCCTGGCCATGGAGATAAAGTCGGATTTCCCCTCTTTCAGAATGCTGTCGGCAAAGGCGGCATCGTTGATCCGGCCCGCAATGCTCACCGGGATGTTGACCGCCGCCTTGATCCCCTCGGCCAGGTGGACGTTGCACCCCAGCGGCATCCCCATGGGCTGCACGATCGTGAAGGCGGTCTCGTAAATCCCGGACGATACGTCGATCAGGTCGACGCCGGCCTCTTCGAATCTCTTGGCAATGATGATGACGTCCTCGGGAGTGAGCCCACCGTCGATGTACTCATCTCCCGGAACACGGCAGGCGATCGGAAAATCGTCACCACAAGCCTTGCGGACCGCCGCAATCACCTCCAGCGGAAACCGCAGCCGTTTTTCGAACGTTCCCCCGTATTCATCGGTTCTCTTGTTGGCGTACGGGGACATGAACTGGGCGATCAGGTAGCCGTGGGCGCAGTGGAGCTCCACCATGTCGAAACCGGCTTCCTTTGACCGCCTTGCGGCTTCGGCGAATTTCCGGACCAACGCCCTTATCTCTTCCAGCTCAAGTTCCCGTGGCAGCTCGAAGTAACCCGGCACCGTACAGGTCACCGGTGACGGACCATGGGCCTGCACCCCTGTCACGTTGGAGTGGCTCTGTCGACCCCCGTACACGAGTTCCAGGCCGATCTTCGCCCCCTGCTCGTGGACCGCCTCTGCCAACCTCCGGTACCCCGGGATCTGGCGATCATCATAGAGGCCCAGTTCCAGGACCCTCCCCTTGCCCAGGGGGTCCACGTAGGTCGCCTCGATGATGATGAGCCCCACCCCGCCAGCCGCCTTGGCCACCAGGTTGTCGATATATTTCTGCGTCACGTTCCCATAGGCATCCGCGTAGTTTCGCTCCATCGGCGCACTGATGATCCTGTTCCGTATCCGCATCTTACCGATTGTTCCGGGCTCGAACAGCTTCTCATACTGACTCATGGCTTCTCCTGTCTATGCTCCTGCGTGTCCGGCATCTATTCCCAGCGGGGCGGACACCCCCCATCAACATGCGTCCCGTTCACCACTCTCTAAGAAGGTATCAAGAGCGTTTTCACCGACTCGCGGCTCTCGGCGGACTCAAATCCCTTCTTCCAATCCTCAAGCGGAAACGAATTGGAGATGATCGGCCGTAGATTCAGCCTGCCGGTCGAAGCAAGGGAACAGAACCGGGCAAAGCTCCCGTATGTCGTACCGCGGCAGAAGTGAATCCTGACGACTTCTCTCATCATCAGGTCCCAGGGGACCTGGACGGTCTGGTCCCCCATGCCGACCGCTTCGATGAGACCGGCGCGACGCACCATCTGGAAGGCCTGGGCCATGGCCGCAGCGCTTCCGGTGGTGTCGAGAATGATGTCGGCCCCTTTACCGGCCGTGGCGTCTCTGACAACCGCTATGGGGTCGTCTTTCTCCACGTTGACGATATGATCGAAGACTCCCAGTTCCTCTGCCACCTTGAACCTGGACTTGACGGCGGACCCTCTCCCGGTGATCATGACCCTGCCGGCGCCGGCTGCCTTCGCAATCTGTCCGGCCAGAAGCCCGATGGGGCCACACCCCTGAACGACGACAACATCGCCCGGCTCAATGCTGTTTTTTTCCAGCAGGGCATCAATGGCTACCGCCGCGGGCTCGGCAAGGGCAGCCTCCTCAAAGGACAGCCCTTCGGGTATACGATGCAGGAGTTTGGCGGGAATCCGCACGTACCTGGCAAAGACCCCGTCCACCTTGATGCCGAGGTACCTGTTGTCCCGGCAGAGGTTCGCATTGCCGCTGGTACAGCAGAAGCAGCTTCCGCAGTTCTCCGCGTTTCCTTCGGCGATGACGCGATCCCCTCTCTGCCAGTCGTGCACATTCTCACCCAGCTGTTCTATGACGCCGGAGAATTCGTGGCCGATCGTCACCGGCATGGGCACCGGGTAGAGGTCGTTCATGATGTGCAGGTCAGTTCCGCAGATGGCCGCAGCCTTCACTTCGATCAGGACGTCATCGGGACCGATCTCCGGCACCGCAACGTCACGTATCCCCAGACCGTCAACGCCTTTTGCGTGCTTTACCAGAGCTTTCAATCTCTCTCCTCCTAAACCGGTCGCCAGCGCCCGCGTGGGTTAAAAGAACAGGGGAGCACCATGCGTTCCCCTTGAACTGCCTACTGCTATTCCACGCCGAAGGTCCTTCGTACGGTATGCCAGTCGCTGATGGAGAAATCCTGCGGCTTCCCGAAGAGACTGTTCCTGCTCAGGCTGATCCCCATCTTGTGCAGATCCACCAGCATCTCGCACATTTTCAGACCGACAATGTTGGGATCGAGATAGGTCAAACCTTCGATGGAGAAGGTATCCTTCGACAGACCGTAGGCGTCCATGAAGTACGCGGATTGGATCGTACAGGCGGCCACCATGACGTCGGCGCCACGCTCCTTGCACCATCGGATTGCTTCCAGCGTGTTTTCCTTGCACTGTTCCGGTCGGGCGAAAATCTCGTCCAGCGACATCCTGATCGATCCCGACCCCACGCACTTGGCTTCCAGCCCGTAGTGGCGCACCAGGTTCGCCATGGAAGGGGCCGACTTGTCCGAGTTGGTCACCACCGCAAAGCGGTGTCCCAGCATCGCCGCCAGATGAATCGTCGGTTCGTGGGTACCGATGAGGGGAATATCCACGTTTTCTTTTGCCTCGAAAACACCGGGGTCCAGCATGCAGCCGAAGATAACGCCATCGTAACCGTCCCGCTCGGCCTGGATTCCTCGTTCGATCAGTTCACCCACGATAAAATTCTTGTAGTAATGAAAATCCAGGTAGGTCGGTCCCTTGGACAGGTTGTCGACAACCACCTCGGTGTCGTTTCGTTTCGCCTGGTTGAGAATGCGCTGGATGAGATCGTTGTACCTGTCCGTGCCAAACGGGTTCATAAAAAGAATCTTCACTGGTGTCTCCTCCTCAGAGTTTGTTTGACTTGCATGGTACAAATCCGGCGTTGTTCAAACCAGACCACTAGCTATATGTATATACAATTAGACAATCAATTTCAAACAAAAAAAATTCATTCATTCAGGTGTAATCGCCCCACCAGGCCATGGGTCATGGAGGTCCGCAGGAGCGAACAACCCACGATTCCCGCGGCCGACCGGTATCGGGTCGCGCCGTCCGAGGTCGGCCACCGTTAGTCCATGAGCCCCAGAGGCCAAATCGTGGGTGGTTTGCGGATGCGGGCCTCCATGGCCCACGGCCTCACAGATGCAATCACACCCCGAGGTACCCCTCGCGGACCTTGTCGTTGTTCAGCAGTTCCACGCCGGCACCCTCAAGGATGGTCCGGCCCCCCTCAAGCACGTATGCCCGGTTCGACATCTCCAGCGCCACCAGCGCGTTCTGTTCCACCAGCAAGACCGTCAGACCTTTCTTCCTGTTCAGGTCCACGAGGACGTTGCACACCTGCTCGACGATCATCGGTGCCAGCCCCAGCGACGGTTCGTCCGTGAGCATGATCTTCGGCTGCCCCATCAGTGCCCGGGCGATGGCAACCATCTGCTGCTGGCCGCCACTCAGGGTCCCGGCCAGCTGGTCCATCCGCTCTTCCAGGATCGGGAACAGTTCGCAGGCGTACGCCAGGAGGTTGTCACGCCCTTTCTGCCCCAGTTCGTTGTGCCGGCGGTAGCACCCCATCAGCAGGTTTTCCCTGACCGTGAATTCGTTGATGATCTGCCGGCCCTCGGGGACCTGGATGATCCCACGGTCGACGATTTCGTGCGGCGCCTTCTTCTGGATCTCTTCCCCTTCGAAGGTGATGCTCCCGCCCGTGCACTGGACGACACCGGAGATGGTTTTCAAAAGCGTGGTCTTCCCCGCCCCGTTGGAGCCGATGATGCTGACGATCTCCCCGGCCTTCACCTCCAGGGTGACGTCCCAGATGATCGTTACCGGGCCGTAGGCCGCCTGGACATGCTTGAGACTTAGCACCTTAATACTCCTTCCCGAGGTATGCCTTGATCACGGCCGGGTTCTTCCCGATCTCCGCCGGCGCTCCTTCGGCTATTTTCGTCCCCACGTCCATGACGTGGACGTTGTCGCTGACGCTCATGACCAGTTTCATGTGGTGCTCGACCATGAAGACGGTGGTCCCTTTGGCAACGATCGCCTTGAGCGCGTCTTTGAGCATCTCTTCTTCGCTGCCGTTCAGCCCGGCCGCCGGTTCGTCAAGTAAGATCAGTTTCGGCCGCGTGGCCATGGACCGCGCTACTTCCAACAGCCGCTGCTGACCGTGCGGCAGGGTGCCGGCCGATTCGTGGGCGACTTTTTCCAGGCCCACCAAACGCAGCATCTCCAGGGCGTAGTCGTGGATCTGCTCCTCCTCCTGCCGCACCGATTTCCGGTTCAGGATGACCGGAAAGAAGGTCCCTTTCCTCGCCCAGTGGTGGCCGCCCACCATGGCGTTTTCCAGCACCGACATGCCGTGGAACATCTTCGTGAGCTGGAAGGTCCGCGCCAGCCCTTTTTCGACGAGCTGGTGCCGCGGCAGGCCGCTGACGTTCGTGCCGTCGAAGTGGATCTCCCCCTGGCTCGGGG
>CAYSMK010000018.1:0-112403 GCA_964432205.1 uncultured Geobacter sp.
AGTTATTACAGGCAAATATCACCTTTTTAGCCGCCATATCCTTAAACTCCTGTTTTTCTAGTCCAGTAGTAAGCACATCCATGCTATACTTATACATAAGTCGTATTTCAGGTGGCATATCTGATATAAATTCAGCTTCTGACAAAACTGCTACCGATCTTATTGTACCAGCTTCTTTTTTTGTTATTTTTAATGGAGTTTCAATATTGAAATTTTCGGCCGTCTTTATGGATGCATCCTTGAATGGTGACATCAATAAGCCAACGCATCCACAATTAACACTCAAGAAAATAGCTAATAAGGTTACCTTTATGACATATTTCATTTTAAAATTCTCCTTAACTAGAGTATTCGGACATATCAATGGGGATTGCGCATTACTTTTTCTAATAATGATAATTGAAAGCAGATTAATGCCTCACGTCTTTTCTGCCACAGCTTGTCTGAGCAGATTCACTACCAATTCTCTGACTTCGGCATTCTCTATCTTTCTGAACTGTGACACGATCTTCAATTCTGTAGGTGTCAGCTGAAATGTCGATGGTTTTGGTTCGTTCCCGTGCTCTCCGAAAAAGTACGAAACAGGCACATCCAGAGCCTTGGCAATGGCTTGCAGGTTCTCCACCTTAAGCTTGGTTTTGCCGTATTCGTAGCGCTGCATCTGCTGGCTGGTTACTTCTATCCGCTCGGCCAGTTCTTCCTGCGTCAACCCCAGCTCGCGGCGTCGCTGCCGTATGATCTCACCGATCGCTATGTCTGTCAGGATCGTCGCCTGCTGCATGTCGGTCGCCAATGCCTTTTATTGCCGATGCATTATCAGTGGCACATGAAAAAAGTCCACAACACGAAATCGGATTTGTTGATATAAATTCACGTGCGCTGTTGTGTTTGCTGGTGACAGGGTATTCATCCGCTTACGTTGACAACTATTCTGTCGCCCTCTTCCTTTGCAGCGATCCCGACCAGCTTGATGATCATCTCCTTCACTGAGTCATTATCGAGCTGGCGCAGGCGTTCCAGTAGAGTCCTCTCGGTAGTGCTCAGGCGGGGCGGGGTCAACGATGCGAATGTGGGGTCTTTGCGCAGGAAAAAGTAGGAAACCGGCACAGCCAGTGCCTTGGAAATACGTTGAAGATTGTCGACATTAAGCCTGTTCTTGCCACATTCATACCGCTGGATCTGCTGGCAGGTAATGCCGAGGAAGCTGGCAAGATTCTCCTGCGTCAGACCAAGTTCCCAACGTCTTGCCCGTATCGCTGTGCCTATTTCAGTGTCAGATCTGATTATGCTCACGATTCCCCCCGGTGACGAGATATCAATTCAGTCGGACAGCAGTGCAGGGTCCGGCTTCATTTCATCTAAAGAATTCACTACGTAACAATTTTTGTGCCAATTATTTAATTAAGTAATATTGGGTAGTTGTGATGCAGGTGGCGTTGTGTGGTTTGATGACAACTGTAACAAAATGATACACCATGTGCCGCGAGACGGCTCTGGTAGCGGTAATACAGCTATGTGCAACATTTTGTTACAGTAACAACTTGTTACAGTTACTACGTAACCATTCGAAATGCTGGAGATGTTAGGCCAGCAACGACACGGCTACTTGAGTGTGCGTCCCCTTCGGGGCTGGCCTACGAAATTCCCCCCATCCTGATGTTGCATTACATTGTTAATATGGAATAATTAACAGGCTGGACGCGCCTCATACGCGCCATATCCCTTCATACATCAGGGTACGCAATGGGCTGTCAGTTCACCGATCTGGTAGACATCGAGGGGCTTCAGGAGCTGATGAGCCGCCTGTATGCCGCCGCCGGCATGCCTGTCGGAATAATCGGCACCGACGGCACCATATATGTTGCCACAGGCTGGCAGGACATCTGCACCAGGTTCCATCGCCAGCATCCGATCACCGCCGCACGATGTCGCGAAAGTGACGAGTATATTTCCGGCCACCTCGATGAAGCTCCCTATGCCCAGTACCGGTGCCAAAACGGACTCTGGGATATCGCCGTCCCCATCCGCCTGCGTGGCGAGCATCTGGCAACGCTCTTTGTGGGGCAGTTCCATTTCGACGATGACCCGCCCGATCGCGGGTTTTTCATTTCCCAGGCAGAAGAGTGCGGCTTCGATACGGAGGAGTATCTGCACGCGCTGGACCGGCTGCCGGTCTTCACCCACGAAAAAATCCGCGCAATAGTCGATTATTACCTCCTGTTCGTCAATCAGATCGTGGACGAAGGGATCAACCGGCTGGACCGGCGCTCGGCCGAGGAAGAGTTGCGGATTACCACGCAACGGCTTCTGCTCGCCACCTCTTCGGGGCATCTGGGGGTCTGGGACTGGGATGTACAGGGGAACGTCATGGTCTGGAACGACCGGATGTTCGAACTGTATGGCATCGGTCGGGACGCCTTCTCGGGGTCTGTCGAGGCATGGGTAAACGGACTGCATCCCGATGACAAAGACAGAGCCTTCGCTGAGTGCCAGACGGCCCTGGAGGGGGGGGAGCCGTTCGACACCTCGTTCCGGGTGGTGCATCCGGACGGAACGGTGCACCATCTCAAGGCCGACGGCACGGTCATCAGGGATGCCGACGGCACGGCAGTAAGGATGATCGGCATAAACCGCGACATCACCGAGCAGAAGCGGGTGGAGGAGGCACTGCATGAAAACGAGCAGCGTCTCAGGATCATCATCGAAACGTCCCAGGCAGGCATCATCCTGGTTGATCCCCGGGGAGTCATCACCTTCGCCAACAGGCGGATGGCCGAGATGTTCGGCTGTTCCATGGACGAACTCATCGGCTCGGCATATCCCGACCACCTCCATCCAGCGGAGAAACAGACCGGCGATACCCGTATGCACCAGCTGATCGCCGGTGAGGTTGATCATGTCTATACCGAACGTCATTATCTGCGCAAGGACGGAGGCGATTTCTGGGGCTACCTGTCCGGCAGGCGCCTCGAAACACCGGACGGGCAGTTGCAGTCGCTGGTAGGGACCATCGCCGATATCACCGACATCAGGGAGTCCCGGGAGGCACTCAGGAGAAGCGAGGAACGCTATCGCTCCATCATCGAGCTTGCCGTTGACACGATCCTGCAGATCGATGGCGCGGGCACGATCATCGGTGCCAACGAGAGTGCCGCCGGACTGACCGGGTATCCGCTCGCGGCCCTCATTGGCATGAACATAACCCGCATGTTCACCGAGACAGAGTTGAAACGGGTGCCGTTTCGGTACGATCTGCTCAAGGAGGGGAAGACGGTCCGGACCGAACGCGTGCTTGTCCGCAGCGACGGCACGACCGTCCCCATTGAGATGAACACCAGGATGATGCCTGACGGCACCTTCCAGACGTTCATGAGGGACATGACCGAGCACCGGATGATGGAAGCCGAATTCATCAAGGGGCAGAAACTGGAGTCCCTCGGTGTGCTGGCCGGTGGCATCGCCCATGACTTCAACAACATCCTCACCGGGATCATGGGGAATATATCCTTCGCCAAGACGGTGATCGACGAAACGCACCAAGCCTTCTCCCCGCTCGAAAAGGCTGAAAAGGCTTCCCTGAGGGCAGCCGGCCTGGCCAGGCAACTGCTGGTGTTTGCCAAGGGGGGGCAACCGGTCAAAAAACCGGTGTCGTTGCCGCATGTGGTAAAAGAGGCTGTTTCACTGGCTCTGAGCGGGACGAACGTGACCTGTGTCATTGACCTCCCGCAATCACTGCATATCGTCGAGGCCGATGAAGGTCAGCTCAATCAGGCATTCCACAATATTATCATCAATGCGGTGCAGGCGATGCCGGGGGGCGGAACGCTTACCGTCCGTGGCGAGAACGTTAACGCGACCGACGACAAGGCTGGCGACCTGCAGGCAGGGGAGTACGTGAAACTCACCTTTGCGGATGAAGGGTGTGGCATTTCAGAAGCCGAGCAGAAGAAGGTCTTCGATCCCTACTTCAGTACCAAGCCGGGAGGGACGGGGCTCGGCCTTGCCTCGACCTATTCCATTGTCAACCAGCACGGCGGGCATATTTCGGTCAGCTCGACCGTTGGCAAGGGGGCTGTGTTCACCGTCTTCCTGCCATCGACAGCAAAGACCGATCCGGTGCACGTCCCGGCAAATGGGGCAGCCCCGGTCGAGCACGACGGTGATTCCATTCTGGTCATGGATGATGAGGAGATGATCCGCGAGCTGGCTTCCCTGACGCTTTGCCGCGCAGGCTACAGGGTAAAAACGTGCGACAACGGTGACGAGGCCCTTTCCCTCTACAAGGCGGCCAGGGAGGCGGGAACTCCCTTTTCCGTGGTTGTCATGGATCTGACCATACCGGGTGGCATGGGAGGGGTGGAGGCCGCCAGGCACCTGCTGGCTGTTGACCCTGCTGCCAGGCTGATTGTGTCCAGCGGCTATTCCGATGATCCGGTCATGGCGAACTATAGGGAATACGGTTTCTGTGCTGCCATTGAAAAGCCCTACGATGTCAAGGAGATCACGGCGATACTGGCCGAATGCAGGAAGGGTGGCCCGTACCCCCTGATCGAGATTCATTGACCCATCCCCGTCTTGCGTTCATTCCCCTTCCCTGTTGCCGGAGTTGCCCCGGGGGTCAACTCCCCAGGCGAAACTGAGCGACCAGCTGCTTGAGCTCGGCTGCGGAGCTGGTCAGGCGGTGGGCGGAGGACGCCGTTTCATGGGCTCCGCTGGCCGTTTCTGCAACGACTTCGGTAACCTGGTGGATGTTGCCGGTGATCTCGTGGGTGGTGGCGGTCTGTTCTTCGGCAGCAGTGGCGATCTGGCTCACCTGGAGCGAGACGGCGTTTATCTGCTCCAGGATGTCGGCCAGGGTCGATCCGGACTTTGCCGCCTCTGTCCGGCCATGTTCGACCTCGACCACCCCTGACTCCATGGAGGCCACGGCATCCCGGGTGACCGCCTGGATCGACTTGATCATCTCGGCGATCTCCTTTGTCGCCTTGGCCGTCCGTTCGGCCAGTGCCCTGACCTCATCCGCCACAACGGCGAAGCCACGCCCCTGTTCGCCTGCCCGTGCCGCTTCGATGGCGGCATTGAGGGCAAGCAGGTTCGTCTGGTCCGCAATTTCCTCGATGGACTCGGCGATGGTGCCGATCTGGTCGGAGCGGGCGCCCAGTTCGGTCACGGTACCTGCCGCATTTCGCACCCGGTCGGCGATCCGTTCCATGATCATGGTGGTCTCCCTGACCACGGCCTCACCGGTCACGGCAGCATTGCTGGCGAGTTCCGCCCCGCGGGCAACGGCGGTGCAGTTGTTGGCGATCTCGTTGGAGGTCGCGGCCATCTCCTCGCTGGCAGTAGCAACGGTCGTGCACTGTGCTGCCACCTCTTCGCTGGCGGTTGCCATCTGTTCCGCGGTCCGGGAGAGGTGGTCGGCGGCAGAGGAAACCGTTGCCGTGCTCTGGGCCACCCTGGCGATGACGCTCGCCAGTTTTTCCACGAACCGGTTGAAGCAGCGGCAGACGCTGCTGATTTCGTCCCTGCCCGTCTCCGGCAGCCGCTTGGTCAGATCGCCGTCGCCGTCGGCAATGTCGTGCAGCAGTGAAAGCAGCTCCTTGAGCGGCAGGATGATGCTGCGCATCAGCAAGAAGCCGCCGGCGAGGGTCAGGAGGACAAGGAGCGTCGTCAGGACGGTGCTGACGACAACTGCCCGGTGAGCCGCCTGGCCGAGTTCCCTGGCATGACTGGTCAACTCGTCGGCGAGGCGATCCTCGGTCTCTTTCAGGGCATTGATCTTGGCGGTGATGGCGGAAAACCATGCTGCCGGGTCCACGCCGAAGTTTCCCTCTGTGGCCTTGTCGAGGGCACCACGCCGCATCTCATCCACCTGGCGGGAGAAACCTCCCGTCATCTTCGCCGTATAGAGGGCGCGCATCTCCTGGGTCGTGAAGGTGGTAAACAGGGAGAGGTACGTCTCCTGGGCGGCAAGAATGGCCAGGAGACGCTGATAGCTATCCGGGTCGAACCGGTTTGCGGAAAAGACGCCATTCAGGGTGGCCCGCTCCCTGCCGACCTGCTCCTTGGCGTTGAGAAAGGCCAGGTAGGCGGTTGCTTCCCGTGCTATCCGCGGATTTTGCGCCGTTGTGGCGGTATGGCCGACCAGTTCCAGCCCTTTTTCGATGGTGCCGGTATAGTAGGTGAACGACTCCTTGCCGGTCAGGGTGAGGGCGTTGGCTGCGCTGCGTGTTGCGGGCAGCCGCTCAAGGTTTTCGGTCACCCGGGAGAATAGGGGAGCGAGTGTTCCATCAAACGTGTTGCGGTGCGCGGAAACGAACGATGTGTACTCGGAGATCCGTTTGTCGGATTCGCCGCGCTGGGACTGGAGTTCGCCGGAGAACCTGCTGCCGCGCGAGCCGATGAAACCGGCGGTCATTCCCCGTTCCTTCTGGAGTTCGTGAATCATCCTGCTTGCGTGGATCGCCAGTTCCACGTGCTGTTGGGCGGCCTTCATCGACGAGCCGATGCGGATCTTTGCCGTCACGTCGAACGCCGCGTAGAGGAGCAGTCCGGCAATAGGGGGGATGATCATCAGCAGAAGCTTGGTGCGGATGGAGAGTGACTGCAGCATCGATGGCCTCCTCGGGGTAATTGCAGTGGGCAATATGATCCCTATCGGTGCGGTGAACGACTGCTTGAGCTGGTTTATTGTTTCCCGCAGGACCGCCGGGAGGCTGGCACTTCCAGCCAGCCTGAGCGGCTGCCGGGAAAAGGGGTTTGCTCCGGAGCAGAAGTGAGCTATCTTCGCAATCCATTGCTGTCTCATCTCACCAGAGAAAGGCGGTATCGTGCCCAGCTCTCTCACTGCCCCCCCGGGCAGGAATCGAATTGCCGGTCGGAAGGCCATGCCGTTGTCGCAGCGTTCGGCTGGCCTGCGCCGTTTCCGTGACCTGGCCACCGGGCATGCGGTCGTCTTGCGGCGAAAGTCCGCCGGCGGAGGCACGGCCGGATGAAAGGGGAGGAGTGCGGCGCTATCGTCATCGGCGCCATGGATTACCGGGAGGCGGACCGGATCGTCACCCTCTTCACCCTGGAGCATGGCAAGGTGCGGGGGATTGCCAGGGGGGCGAGAAAGAGCCGGCGGCGCTTCGGCGCTTCCCTGGAGCTCTTTGCCCGGATCAGGGCCAGTCTGCAGCTGCGCGACGGTCTTTCCCCGCTGCAGGATGCCGACCTGATGACGATCTATCCCGGCATCCGCCGGGATCTCCCGCGGATCGCCCTGGCCGGGTACGCCTGCGAACTGGTCGACCAGTTCCTTCCCGACGGGATGCCCAATCCCCGCCTGTTCCGGCTTATGGTCACCCTGCTGGAGCATCTGGACCAGGCAGAGGCCGAGCCATCGGACCGGCGCTTCTTCGAGATCAACCTGCTCAACATCCTCGGCTACCGGCCTCCCATCGACGCCTGTCCCGGCTGTGGCGCCGATCTGGCACTGACCGGCGGCCGGCTTACCGGCGGCGGTCTGCACGCTATTCCGTGCCCCTCCTGTGGCAGCGGCGGTAGAGCTCTCTCCCCCGCAACCATTCACCTGCTCAGAACATCCCTCCGAACCGGCCGGTTCGGGGTGGTCCGCTTTCCCGGCGATCTGCTTGCCGAGGCGGGCGAACTGCTGGACCGGGCCATCGCCAGCCACCTCCACCGCCCTATCAAGTCCCTGGCCTTTCTGCGGGAGATGGAACGTCCCGTCTGATACCTGTCTCCAGGGTGCTGTTCGCACCGTCGCTCCACGTTGCGCCCGTCACTCTCGGGAATTCCCTTCCCCCCTTGATTTCTGAAAAAGAGAGATTATTTTTCGATCAGAACGGATCAACCGGAAAGGAGGTACTCACAATGGCAAGCCTGGATGTATTCAAAGAGTTGGACAACCTGCGCAGGGAGATCGATGAAGCCTTTCGCGGCTTCGGCCACAGTCGCCCATTGGCGACTACGTTCCTTTCGCCGTTGACCACGCGGCGGTTTCCGCTGGTCAACTTCAGTGAAGACGAGGGTCACGTCTACGTCGATGCGCTGCTGCCGGGCGTCAATCCCGCGGAGATCGACCTCTCGGTGCTGCGGAACACCGTCACCATCAACGGCGAACGGAAACCGTTCGAGGAACGGCAAGGACAGATCGTCCACCGCAGCGAACTGGGGGCAGGCAAGTTTTCACGGACGCTCGAACTGCCGGTGGATATCGACCCGGACAAGATCGGCGCCGAGTACCGGGACGGCATCATGCGTATCACCCTTGCCAAGGCCGAGCACGCCAAGCCCAGGAAGATCGAAATCAGACCTTCGTGACCGGGGGGGAAAACTCTAAGCGATGAAAGGAGGTCATCATGGGAGCTAACAGCCTGACAGAAAGAAATGACGACAGGAGTGTCCAGTCCCGCGAGGAGACGCGGTCCATGGAGAAATATATCAAGCCGGCAGTGAACATCATCGAGACCGAGGAAGGGCTCATGTTGATCGCCGACCTGCCGGGTGCTGCAAAGGATGCCCTCGACGTCAATGTGGAAAAGGGGATTCTGACCATCAGCGCACCGGCGGAGAGAAGCATGCCGGGCCGGCCGGTGTATGCGGAGTTCGAACTGGCCCCCTACTACCGGCAGTTTGCGATACCGGAGAGCCTTGACCACGAAAAGGCCAGGGCCGACTATGCCAACGGGATACTGACCCTGCGGGTACCCAAGGCAGAGGTGGCCAAACCGCGCCGGATCAGGATCGATGTCGGGTAAGGTGTCGGTACCGGGTTCAGTAGTTGCACAAGAGGGCCGCAGTCAGCGGCCCTTCGCATGCCCGGTTACTTCTTAAGCGTCTCTTTCGCCGCCAGCGAGCAGGCAAAGGCAAGTGCCCCGCACACGGTGAGGGCCAGAAACGCCTGACGGTACCCCTGTACCGTGAACGCGCCGCCGCTTTTGCCGTTCGCCTCGAGGATCATCCCCACGACCGGCTGGAAGACCGCGCCGCCGGCGAAGGGGAAGAGGTTCGCCGTGCCGGTGGACGTCCCCGCCATGTTCACCGGGAAGAGCTCCTTGGCCATGGTGAAGCCGATCGTCACGATGGCGCTCGTGAAGATCCCCATGCCAAGGCAAAGCGCATAGATGGACCAGATGGGCAGGGATTCCGTCGCCACGCAGAAGATCCCGATTATCGCGAGCGAGAAGAGGCTCGACAGGACGAGCACCGGTTTTCGCGCCAGGAACACCCTGTTGGAGAGATGGCTGAGTGCGGGGCTGCCGATGATCATGCCGACCGCGCACATCGAGAGGATGGAACCGGTCTGGGCCTTGCTCAACCCGTAGACCTGCATCAGGTACGGGCCACCCCACAGTCCGGCGAAGGAAAAGAAGATCGCCATGCTGAAAAAGAACCATCCGGCAAGAGGCCAGAACGCCCGCGTGGAGGCCACGATGCGCATCCCTTCCACGAGCCCGACCGGTTTGGGTCGCTCCGCAAGGGCATCGTCCGGTCTGGGAAAGCCCAGGTCGGAGGGGGAGTCGCGGACCACGAACCAGACGGCGAGGCCCAGCAGGAGGGTGACGCCGCCGACCGCCGCAAAGGAGCCCCGCCAGCCGATCCACGAACTCAGCGCTGCGAGCGGGCTGGCGGCGACCAGCGAGCCGATGCCACCCATCGCCATGAGTATGCCGGCCATCGTGGCGAAGCGGCGGGCCTCGAACCACTCGGCGAGAATCTTCATTGTCGGGACGAAGAGCATCGAAACGCCGAGTCCGACCAGGATCCGTCCGGCCACGGCCGAGGCGAGGTTGGGGGCGAGCCCCAGGAGGAGAGAACCGGCGAAGGCGATGCCGAAAAAAACGGTTATCGATCTGCGTGGCCCCCACGAATCGCTCAAGAGCCCCGCCGGCAGCTGCATGATGGCGTAGGGGTAGAAATAGGCCGACCCCAGCAGTCCGAGCAGGGTGCCGTCCGACCGCAGGTCCCGCATCATGTCGAGCGCGACGACGGCGGGGCACAGGCGGTGGAAGTAGACCACCACGTAGCCAAACGCCAGTATCCAGAAAATATACTGGCGGTAGCGTTCCATCTTTTCGCGCCGGTTGTCGCCCATCTGATTCCTATGGTGATAGGGATACTTCCAGTCCATGCTGCTTGGGGACGTATTGTCAGTCAGAAGGCGTCTGTACAAAATCCTTTACTGATTTCCGTGAATAATAAATGAGAACACTTCCTTCCAGCAACAAGGGTAGCAGGAAGTAGGCGATTGTGGAGGGTGAAGGTTTAATCTCGCCTTTTGCTAATAACGTCAGTGTATTGTAAAACAGTTCAAATAGAGACGTAGCGGCACATATCACGAGTAGTTGACGTGCCCAACCCACACGTATCCTGATTTTGATTCCTCCCGTAAGATATCCGGCGTCCCTAACTAGATGAAAAGCTGACAACCACGTGGCAGGAGCGATATCTTTGATATTGGGGGACGAAACATGGCTCAGGCCGAGAATCAGAAATAAGGTGTTTGCTATGAACCCAATTCCTCCAAGGAAAAGGCACAATGCCGCGAACAACTTGAAGAACTTGGGTGTTTCAGAGCCAATCCTGGTCAAATTTTTTCCTAACCCCTTGGCGGGAAGTTGTTATTTTTTTTGGTTTTCCCTTTTGTTACTTTTTACTTTTGTCTCATCTCAATGGCTAATCCCTCTGCGGTCCCCCTTGGTTGCTTTTCCGGTAACGGTAGTTCAGGACGCAGATTTTGCCCTGCCATGAATTCCCCTTCTACGACTTCCGCTGTTGAGTATCTATCCAGGACTTCCGTCACCCGAATGCGACCTGAATATTTGCCCGGTTCCTGGCCTAAAACATCGCCGGTCTTGGGGTCGATCAGAGGCTCACCCTTTTCGTAGGCTGACCACTGGGAACCAAGAGCAATCTGTCGATCTTTGCCGCCACTGATGATAAGACTGATACCTTTAACCTTGACGACTGAAGGATACCATTGCTGGTTGGCGATGACCTGGGCAATCTGCTCAAGACATTGCTCCATAACTTCCTGTGTTGCCTTGCCCAAAGGGGTCCGGTAGAAGGAATTGCCGCCGATAGCCACATCCTTGTAAGTGGCTGCGAAGTCCAGGGATCCGGCACTTGCCGTCCCTTCCATGGATTTGCTGGCGATAATTTCACTACTTTCGACATCAATCACATACAAGGTAAGCGATACAACAGCCACGTCGCCACTGACACCCAGCCCCAGGCTGCTGGCGGCGACTCTGAGACTCCCCCCCCTTACATGGGCAAAATCGGTCACGGAACCTTTGATAAGGTACTGCACATTTTTGAGTTTACCCTGCTGCAACTTACCCTGTTCGCGGAAATGGGGCGTACCCTGGATATCCAGTTCATTGAGTATCGCTCCAAGGTCATTGCGGGTCAAAACCGTGTAGCTATCTGTTTTGACTAGGGCATCGACCAGCATATCCCGCATGCCTTCGCTCAGTTTCCATTGGTTCGATAGTGAAGCCTTATTCTCAAAATTAAGGATGGCCACACGCGGTTTTACGTATTTGTATTGATCAGGCCTAACGAAGCTGTTTGGAGCACAGGCGGTCAGGAACATTAACAGGAGTACGCAAGCTATACGAAGTAATAAAGTCATAACAAGTTCCTTCTCTGTGAAGACTTGACAGTACGTTAGCAGTTCTAAAGCCGTTCCCTTGTGAGAGCACACCAGCGGCGGTTTTTAGCCGACCGGTGCTGCGCTTAGTTATGCCAACTCTACTTTGAGGCTTTTGCCGAGGGCAAGGGCCGCTCTTTCGAGGGTTTGGAGGGTGACAGAAACATTGGCGGGATCAAGGAGTCTGTCCAATGCCGTGCGGCTGGTGTGCATCTTTTCGGCCATAGCGGTTTTTGAAAGGTTTGCTTGTTTCATTTCCTGTTCTATCTGGAATGCAATAACCCTTTTGATTGCTGCTGCTTCAGCCTCTGCACGCAGATCTTCTTCTTCAAGAAAATCGTCAAAGTTTGATCCTAAATGTTCGTTTTTCATTTTGCGCCTCTCTTGTAGGTGCTAAGGCGGCTCAATGCCGTCTTGAGATCGTTTTGTGGTGTTTTCTGTGATTTCTTTATAAATCCATGCAGTAAAATCATGTACTCGCCGTCAACCGTAAAGAAGACCCGTGTAATACCGTCTGTCAATCTCGTCCGTACTTCCCATAAGTCCTTGTCGATCTTTTTGATGAGCGGCATTCCCAAAGGCCAGCCAAGTTGGGTGGTCTTGATATCTTCGCCGATTTGGCGTTTGTCATCACGATACAAATCCTTCAGCCATTCTCTGACCGGCTCATTCCCGGCTTCTGATCGATAAAATACGACTTTTAGAATAAAAGCAATATCGGTCATTTGTAGTCTATTGTACCAATATTGGTACGCACGTCAATTCTTGTTTTCATGGCCCCTCAAACTCCCCTCATATTGACAATAATCAGCAATGAGAGGAGTGCGACCAAAAAAGCCTCTCCTTTTATTTGTCCAACGGCTTGCCGGGGTGTGCGGCTTGACTGCACCACCCGCTGTGTACGCCCGGCATGGGCGTGAACTTATGGGGGGGGGCACTGGGGTCAAGCCTGTGGGGGCACTGGGCACTGGGGTCAAGCCTGCAAATCTGCAATTTCACGGATAACTCATCAATTTTACGAGCTAGCACATTGTCTGTCCCCGCTCTTTCCGCGATTCTTCTTGCTGCAGAGCTGAGCGTCGAGGCATCCCGGCCTGTCAATGCGGCAAGTCTCTCCAAGCTGCAGCCACGAATCTTGAGGGCGAGTAGCGCCGCCACTCCGCGCGCCTCTGCAGCCAGTCGTCCTCCCGAAACAATACGTCCTTCCTCAATCCCATAACCATCACACACTGCAGCAACCACCCCTTGAATCGAAACCGACAGCTTCTCCTTGGCATCTGCCTTTGCCAATGCATGCTCCACGAACCAGTCGCCACCGACGCAACGGCTGTCGGCCATGCCCTGGCCGTGGAATTCAGGCCTGTGGCCCTCCGATATCCCCTCAGCAATGAAGGCCGCGAATCCCTGCCTGGCCTTACCAACTTTCCCGCCAAACTGGCCGAGTGTGTAATCCGTGGTGAGCCAGGGAAGAATCTCTTTGCCGAGGAACGCACGGTGACTGCTCCAGCGATACTCCTCCGGTTCCGGTACCAGCCCGACTCGCACCGGATTGAGGTGAATGTATCGAACGAGTTGCAGAAGGTACTCGTCACTATCAATCAAAAACGCCTTGTGTCTGCCTTGAAACAGGTGGCCCGTGCGCCCCTTTCGCCAGTTGATCCATCTCGTGTATCGGAAAGAGACATTTTGCATGATCTTGGAAAGCGGCACTTCAGCTATCTGTACAGCGAGGTGGACATGATTTGTCATCAGGCAGAAGGCATGGATGCGATGGCCGTATCTTTCGACCCCTTCCTGCAAAAGAAGGTAAAAGCGGTACCTGTCGTCATCGTCGAAAAAGACCGGATCTCCGGCATTCCCGCGCAGGATCGCGTGGTAGAAACCTCCTGGGATATGCAAGCGCTGTTTCCGTGACATCAGATACTTATATCACCAATTTGCAGTTTTGCAGGCTTGACCCCATGTCCTCCAGGCTTGACCCCATGTCCTCATGTGCTTTTATTCGTACCGCCAATTCGGTTTCTACTACTTGATCAGAGCTTTTACGACGTGAGCCAAGCTTGGATAAAACGCTTCAAGTATGGTCGTTGCTATCGGTGAAACTGTCAACTCACTGATTCGCTTGATTTTTAGATCAGGGACGGGACAACTGAAGATTGGCTCCTTGGGCGGCATAACATCCATCAGGAACTTTGCATTTATGACCTGGCCTGGGTTGATGTGGTCTGCTTTTATTAGGCACGTTTCGCCGTCTTCACGTACAATTTCCCAAAGTGAATCGTATCCATCTGGAATATCTTCGATGTACGCTGGGATTATATATGTTGCATCCCTTGAGGTAATTTTTATCGGAGGATTTTTTATTGCAGAATTCCCGCTATTTATAATATCGACTTCCAGAAAAACTAATTCGTCAATGATGTCCTGTTTGTATTTGATTTCGAGCTTGTCAGCTTCCTTGAATAGTTTTTTGTTCAAGAGAGGGGTAATACGCATACGGTAAGAGAGTTCAGAGGTACGCATGGATCTTTTTGCTAAATAAGCAGAAATAAACCAGGTAGCTACACCGACTACAATTGTAGCCGCCGCGCCGATAATGCCAATTATGTCAGACTGTGAGAGTTGAACTCCTTGACTTACTGTTGCCATCTATTCCTCCGTTGGGGATGTTACAAACCTGCGCTCAAGAGCTTCAAAAAACCGTATTGAATATGCAACGTGCGTGTAAATAAGCAGGCTTTCGTCGTAATTAAGGATTTTGTTGTCATGAGCAACAAGAACGAGAGGGGTCAACAAGAACGAGAGGGGTCAAAGCTCAACATTCAACAGGTTCCCGATCTGTTCCCGCACCTGCTCATTCTCGATTTGTCAATTGTTGAGCTCTGACCCCCTAGTCTTTCCTGTTCACTTTGTCACCGAAACGTATTATTGACTTCCTGGAAGCTTCGTCGTTGCCTTCCTGCTGGGCTTGAAGATACGATGTGAAATATTCATTAATGATAGGCTGCATCCTTCTTGGCATATCTACTTGGTTCTTTTTCCCGAAGTCATCGATCATGCGGAAATACTTTTCAAATTGCGTGGCTTTCATCTCATAGAGTCGTCTTCTCTTTTCAAGGTCTAGGTTGTGACTGTGTTCAGTTGATGCCTTCAACGTGACAAGTTCTCGCTCGTGACGCTTCTTGTTGAAATAGACAAATCCTCCCCAAAGAATGTTGACCAATCCAAAAGCCCACGCAAAGTAATCCGGCCTAGCCTTGATCGCTTCGTAAACCAGTTCAAGCACGTTATTTTCTCCATTCATTCTTCGATGCCGTCTCACATCTGCAACCTAAAAGCGCGAAGCGGTTTTCAGGGCGGATAAGGAGATTGTTATGCGTTTTCACGATTCCAATCTGCCTCAGGGTGGCACGATATAAGTTCTTCTTCAGCCCAATTTCGGAGCGATTCAGGCTCGATGGACACCCAGGATATCTTTACAGAGCCGCCAGACTGAACGTGCTGAATGATATTATCTAGTTTTGCGCCTGTATCAGCATGTTTCTTGAATAAATGATTTCTTATTCTCTGCCTTGCTAATTTTTGCGTTGTCTTACCGATATACCGAAGCCGATAATCCTCGCTATCTTTCTCAGCGGTAAACAACATATAGACATTTGCCTTTCCTGACACTTTTGCCAACATTTTTTCGTTTCCTTCAGCCAACTTATCTCCATTCCAAGGCGAGACATATTCAGTAGAGTAAATAACTGGTTGCTGATTTCCCTTGGAGGTCAAAAACTGATCTATTGATATTAAAAAGCTATCTAACTTGTCCTTATGTTCAAATTTCATTTTTCACCTTGTATTTGTGCATAACGGGGTCGGAGATCACCGGCGGTTGTAGGCCGGTGTATTTACCTGGTTATCTCTTTCTTTTGTTTTTTAAGTATGGGGGACGCCGAAACGTCCCCCATAGGTGGTACTCAAAGTAGAGTGATTAATTTGGTGATAGCCACTATTGCAAACGTGACCGCATATACAAGGCAAGAACGAGAGGGGTCAAAGCTCAACATTCAACAGGTTCCCGATCTGTTCCCGCACCTGCTCATTCTCGATTTGTCAATTGTTGAGCTCTGACCCCCTAGTCTTTCCAGGAGAATATTTACTTCCTCTTCTTCAGGCATATTTTTCCGCAAAACTATGGCAATTTCATCCATAATACCGCGAATATCCTGATGCTCCTTAGGATTCAAGCGAAGAAGTAACTTGCGGTGTAGACTATGTGCTTCTTTGACTTCATTTTTGATTTTCTCCATGCAGTCATTGAGTAACTGAGGAGTGATTACTCCTCCGCTATTCTTAACTTCAAAATGAAGCAAGCGCCCATGAAGTAAAATCACTTCAAGTCGACCTATCAATTCTGATATTTCTTCGCGGAAGCTATCAATCCACTGCTGACTAAACTCAGACGTTTTGTTTTCCTTTGATATTATCAATCCAACCAAAGAAAGTAAGCCAGTTATAATAGCTGCACTAATTGCGCCTATGGCAACAGGACTGATTTCCATATATTTTCCTAATAAAGTCTTTCAGCCAATACTCAAAGAGTAGAGGCTTAGTCTACCTGAAACTATATTTATCAATCATTCTCTTCCTGAGTTCGTAGCTTTCAATTTTGTCATTCTTTATTATATCCAATTTTACATTCTTTGAATCATCTCCACCAAGTGCGTCTAGCAAATCATAATAATCATCAACTGAATTATCATTTATTTTAAGTATATAATCACCGACTGTAATGCCAGCTTTTTCAGCTGGCGAGTTTATTATTAGGTCGATTTTATAGCCCATTTTTTCTGTGAATTCAGAATTTGGGAATATGCCGGTATGCCCTACTTCAAGATTAATAGGTATATATCCAGTGCCTAGTTGTGTTCTTTTACAATCTTTTAGATACGACTTGGCTTGTATGTGTCCTATCCCTTCATGCCAGGAGGCGTTGCAGCTTCTTATGTCTCCAGAAGAATTAATGTAGTGATCTGTTTGACTACATGCAGTCAAGAAAATCAAAAGAAGCATTGCAAATTTCTTCATAGGTACCTCCAAGGCAATTTTTCTCAATTTTTGTCAAGCCAACGACTTAAGACTTTATGGGGCGCGGAGCGCAGCGGAGCCGCCGCATAAAGTCCGGTTGAACTAACCGTCTTCGCGCCGCTGCCCGTGCCATTTGGAATTTTAATCGGATTTTCGTCTTTCGGTGGGCCGATAATACGGGCTTTATGAGGATGTTTCAATAAGGATTTCTGGTGGTTTCTGCTCTTTTTGCCCCGATGCTGCTGTCTTCTGCTCTTACTGGCTGCCGTATTTGCCAACTTTTCCCTGCTCCGGACGCACGTGTAGCGTTGCGCCGGTTGTTTCCCCCGCGCCGGTTACTGCCTGGCTGCTGTGGGTAGTGCTGTTATGGGCGGGCTTCTTGGCTGTTTCGGCAGCCACTGGATGATGATCATCCGGCCATCCTCGCAGCAGGGGCAGCGCCGCTCCGGTTTCGGCGGCGGGGGGGTGTCGGCGTTTTTTGCCTCTTGCTTTTGCCGTCTCTCGGCAAGCAGGAGCTGCAGCTGCTTCAGGGTCGTTCTGTTGCGCGGACTCAGGAGTCCGTAGTAGCGGACCTTGTGAAACCCCTGGGGCAGGACATGCTGGAGAAAGCGGCGCAGAAACTCCTGTGCAGGCAGAGTCATGGTCCGCCACTCTTTGGTGTCCGAGTGCTGGTAGCGGAAGCTGACCTTGCCGTTGTTCAGCGCCATGATCCGGTTGTTGGTGATGGCGATCCGGTGAACGTAGCGCCCCAGATAGCGGAGTACCTTGCTTGCCCGGTTGAAGGTCGGCTTGCAGAAGACGACCCACTCCTTGTCCCAGACCTCCTTGGGAAAGGTGACATTAGGCAGCGCTTTTCTTGCCAGCTTCATGAACCGGCCGCGAAAGCCACGGGAGAGGGCCTGTACCGGAACGAGGTAATCCTTGCGGGAGGGACGCCAGACGCCGTCCTTGTCCAGTCCGCCGGCGGGGACGAGCATGTGCACGTGGGGGTGGTGTTCCAGGGCTCTGGTCCAGGTGTGCAGGACGGCGAGGATGCCGAGCTTGCCGCCGACATGTTTGGGATCGAGGCCTATTGCCGTCAGGGTTTCGGTTGCCGCCTGCATGAGGATGGCGTAGAGCTTTTTCTGGTGGCTGCGGACGATCTCCCGCAGCTCTTGCGGCAGGGTGAAGACCAGATGGAAGTAACGAACGGGAAGGAGTTCCGTTTCCCGCTGCTCAAGCCAGCGCCGTATGTCGTCACCGTGGCACTTGGGACAGCTCCTGTTTTTGCAGGAGTGGTAGCTGTAGTGCTGGTGGCCGCACTCTTCGCACTCTGCCAGATGCCCCCCCATCGCCTCGGTACGGCAATGCAGGATGGCAGAAAGCGCCCGTTTGTGGCTCGTAATCATCCGGTCGCCGAAGCAGCGGAGATAGTCATCGCCAGGGCCTCTCAGCGGGACGCTGTTATTTATTTTTCTATTAAGCTTAGGATCTCTTTCATCTTCACCGGGGGCCACCCAAAGTCCCCCTATTAGCTGTTCTTTTTAGGCAATATGAAGCTGTTACTACTCCCAGGCCACCTGCGAAACTTCCGTAAAATCCGCCTACGACAAAGGCAATTGGCCACATTGATGCGCCACCGCCTCTGTATGGAAGTACAAACTCATCACAAAGCACTATTGTTGGCATTACAAGCAATGAGAAAAGCCACGCTAGCCATTCTCGATTACCACAAATTCTGAACGCAAATCCGACCATGAAAGCAATTAGTAACGCAACGATCAATGGCATGCCTGCCGTCCCTGTATTTCCCACAGGAGATAGGGGTGGTATGAGCCAGACGAATCCTACCTTCCCACACGGTTTGAAATTTATAACACGATAATTAATGCATTGGAATGTTTCGCGACATATTTATCTGCTCGGAGAGTCCTGTGGATTGTTAGCGACAGCGACAAAGCGTATCTTCGACCAGGTCCGCCGAGCCCGCTCTTCCACAGTCCCCCCACTCCCCTGTTGACCCCGCACAAACCGCAGAGTATAGTAACCCTCCGCTTCTTCCAGTCGTCCGATACCCCTGAGAGACCAACAACTATGTCCATAGACATGCGCAAACTCCCGCCCCAGAGCCTGGAGGCGGAGATGTCCATACTTGGCGGCATCCTCCTGGATAACGCCGCCATGAACCGGGTGATCGAGATCCTCACCCCGGAGGAGTTCTACCGCGAGTCCCACCGGAAGATCCTCCGGGCCATGATCGACCTGAACAGCGTCTCCGAGCCGTGCGACCTGATCACCCTCTCCACCATCCTGAAGAAAAAAGGCGAACTGGACGAGGTGGGGGGCGGGGCCTACCTGGCCACCCTGGTCGATTACGTCCCGACCGCCGCCAACATCGTCTACTACTGCAAGATCGTCAAGGAGCGGGCCACCGTCCGCTCCCTCATCACCGCCGCCACCGAGATCGTCACCCAGAGCTACGAGGAGCAGTCGGACGTGAACGAGCTCCTGGACCTGGCCCAGAAGTCGATCTTCGCCATCTCCGAGAACAAGCTCCGCCCCTCCTACTACCCGGTCGGCTCCATCCTCAAGGAGACCATCCGGAACATCGAGCAGCTCTACGAGCGGAAAGAACACCTCACCGGCGTTTCCTCCGGGTTCATCGACCTGGACAACATGACCGCCGGCCTCCAGAAGGGTGACCTGATCATCATCGCCGGCCGCCCCTCCATGGGGAAGACCGCCTTTGCCCTCAACGTCGCCCAGAACGCGGCGATCCACTCCAGCCAGAAGACCCCGGTCGCCGTCTTCTCCCTGGAGATGAGCAAGGAACAGCTGGTGACCCGTCTCCTCTGTTCCGAGTCGCGGCTCGACGCCGGCCGCCTGCGCACCGGCCACCTGCAGGATTCTGACTGGGACCGGCTCCTGAACGGCGCCAACCACCTGCACGAGGCCAAGATCTTCATCGACGATACCCCGGCCATCTCGGTCCTGGAGATGCGGGCCAAGTGCCGCCGGATGAAGGCCGAGCACGACATCGGCCTGATCATGGTCGACTACCTGCAGCTGATGCGGGGTGGCGCCAATTCCGAGTCACGCCAGCAGGAGATCTCGGAGATCTCCCGCTCCCTCAAGGCGCTGGCCAAGGAGCTGGACGTGCCGGTGGTGGCCCTTTCCCAGCTGAACCGCAGCCTCGAAAACCGCACCGACAAGCGGCCGATGATGAGCGACCTCCGGGAGTCGGGCGCCATCGAGCAGGACGCGGACGTGATCATGTTCGTCTACCGCGACGCGGTCTACTGCGACGACTGCAAGAAGCGGGACGGCTCCTGCACCAAGGGGCACGAGAAGGATGCCTCGATCATCATCGGCAAGCAGCGTAACGGCCCGATCGGCGACGTGGAGCTGGTGTTCCTGGGGGAGTACACGCGGTTCGAGAACAGGAGCAGCCGGGACGGGTATTAACGGCAGGGACCGGGGACCGGGGAGATCGGCAAAATCGGTAACTGAGAGTTAAGTACCCTGTCGTAACTCCCCCTAACCCCCTCTTAACTTAAGAGGGGGAACTTTTTTCTCCTCCCCTTAGGATAAGGGGAGGTCGGGAGGGGTTACCAAGACAGCAGGCTGTAACAAGAACAATCAACCGAACAGTTACTTTGGAATTCATTTCACGGAGGTTCTATGACGACATACAATCCGATGACATCACTGCCGGCGGCTGCCGGTTATGAGAAGGGCGACGTGCTGGTGCTGGTGGGGGAGCTGTTCGGCCGGGGGTATGCCAACGGCATTATCGACGAGGCTCGCAGTGCCGGCCTGACCGTCATCGGCACCACGGTGGGGCGCAGGGAGAGCGACGGCACCCTGCGGGGGCTCTTGCCCGAGGAGCTGGCCGCGGCCGAGGAGAACCTGGGGGGGAAGATCGTCAATATCCCCCTGGAGGCGGGGTTCGACATGGAGCCGGCCAGCGACGGCCAGTCGTTTGCCGACCTGCTGAAGAGCCTGAAGCCGGACGACTGGGCCTCGTTCCCCTGTGAGGATGAGCGGCTGGCAGAGGTGCGGGCCAAGGGAAGAGCCCGCTTCACGGCCAATCTGGCCGCCGTGGTGACGGAACTGAACGCGCTGATCCCTGCCGGGGCGCGGGTGCTCTTCGTCCACTCCATGGCCGGCGGCATTCCCCGGGCGCGGGTCTTCATGCCGCTCCTGAACCGGGTCTTCAAGGGACAGGGGGACAAGTACCTTGCCTCCCGCGATTTCTGGGGCTCGGCCCTGGGAAGGCTCTGTCAGGCGAGCTTCGACGAGGTGACCGCCGACACCTTCAAATACCTGATCGAGGCGACCGCGGAGATCCGGGCCGGCCACGACACCCGCTACGCAGCCTACGGCTACCATGGCTGCGCCGTCCTGATCGACGGCGCCTACACCTGGCAGTCGTACACCCCCTATCTGCAGGGGTGGGCCAAGGTCCGCCTCGAGGATCATGCGGCTGCCGCCTGGGCGCAGGGGGTGAAGGCCACGGTCTACAACTGCCCGGAGATCCAGACCAACTCCAGTGCCCTCTTCCTCGGGGTGGAGATCTCCCTCTATCCGCTCCTGGCCGCCCTGGTCAGGGAAGGGGACGGTCCGGCCGCCGAGGCGCTCCGTGCCGAGTGCCGGGCGCTGCTCAAGGACGATGCCTCCCTGGACCGGCTTCTGGAGCGGGCCAACGAGTACCTGGCCGCGCCGTTCCAGGCCGGGCTCCGTGACATCGCCGGCTGGCCCCACCACAACAGTCGGGAGCAGGCCGAGGCGATGCTCACCCGTTCGGCGGAGCTGATGGGGATGAACATGAGCCCCAAGGAGATCGTCTGTGCGCCGCTCTCCAGGGCGGTATTCAGCGCCGTCGGCCGGTTGATGTTCGCCGATTCGTGGCAGCCGGCAGGCCCGGTGGTCTGGCTGAGCCATGACATCATTGCCCGGCAGCTCTTGGCCTGAGCCAGGAGCAGGAGCAGGAGCAGAGGGACCCCCCTCGATCCCCCCTACTCTGTAGGGGGGAAGCGAGCAGGGGGGGATCAGTAACAGGTAGTTCGAGGGGGCGCGGGAGACTGCGCCCCTTATCTTTTCGGGAGGGAGATTCCCTGCTGCAGGAGGCGGGTGAACTCTTCGGTGGAAATGGGGCGACTGACCAGGTACCCCTGCATCTCGTCGCAGTTGCGCTGGGCGAGGAAGCGGAGCTGTTCCTGCTGCTCAACCCCTTCGGCGGTGACCTTCAGCTTCAGGCTGTGGGCCATGGAGATGATCGCCTCGGCTATGGCCGCATCGTCCGGATCGGTGGTGATGTCCAGGACAAAGGACCGGTCGATCTTCAGCCGGTCGATGGGGAAATGCTTCAGATAGCTCAGGGACGAGTAGCCGGTGCCGAAGTCGTCGATGGCCAGGCTGATCCCCATCTCCTTCAGGCGGCGCAGCGTCACGATCGTTTCCTCTGCGTTGCGCATGATGATGCTCTCGGTAATCTCCAGTTCGAGGAGCGACGGCGCCAGCCCGGTCTCGTTGAGGATGGCTGCGACCGATTCGACCAGCCGTTCCTGCTTGAACTGCCGTCCCGACAGGTTGACCGCCACCCGCAAGGGGCCGAACCCCATCTCCTGCCAGGCCTTGTTCTGCCGACAGGCAGTCTTCAGCACCCACTCGCCGATGGGGATGATCAACCCCGAATCCTCGGCCAGGGGGATGAACTTTTCCGGCGTCACCATCCCCATCTCGGGGTGCTGCCAGCGGACCAGCGCCTCCATGCCGATCAGCCTGCCGGTCAGCAGGTCCATCTGGGGCTGGTAGTGGACGAAAAACTCCTGCCGCTCCAGTGCCCGGCGCAGGCTGTTGTCCAAGAGCAGCCGCTCTTCGGCTTTGTAGTTCATCTCCCGGGAAAAGAACTGAAAGGCGTTGCGTCCCTGCTCCTTGGCCTGATACATGGCAATGTCGGCATTCTTCAGGAGCAGGTGAGGTGCGTCGCCGTCGACCGGGTAGATGGCGATGCCGATGCTGGCGGTGGTGAAGATTTCGTGCTCGTCGAGCTGCAGCGGTTCGGAGAGTGCATCCAGGATCTTGCGGGCGACCTGGCTGATATGCTCGCACTGCCGCACGCCGGTCAGGATGATGATGAAGTCGTCTCCCCCCAGCCGGGCAACGGTATCGCTCTTTCTGAGGCAGCGCTCGAGGCGCTGGCTGACCAGTTTCAGCAGGTTGTCGCCATAGACGTGCCCCAGCGTGTCGTTGACCTGCTTGAACTGGTCCAGGTCGAGAAACATGACGCCCAGGCAGTGCTCTTCCCGGGAGGCCTGGGCAATGGCCTGGTTCAGCCGGTCTTCCAGGAGCGTCCGGTTCGGCAGGCCGGTCAGAGAGTCGTAGTTGGAGAGCTGGTGGATGGCAAGCTCCGCCTGGCGGAGCCGGTGCCGGGTGCCGAGCTCCTCCATGGTCCGGTCGATGATCGCCGGGAGCCGGTCGAGAAACATGGCGTCCTTCACCAGGTAGTCCCGCGCCCCCCGCTTCATCATGTCGACTGCCAGACTGGTATCGTCCCGGCCGGAAATGACGATGAACGGAATGTCCAGACCGCGGGCGGCGAGAAGGTCGATCAGTTCGGAGCCGGTCATGTCGTGGAGCGTATAGTCAACGATGATGAGCTGCGGAGGTCCCTGGCAGATGCTGTCGACGGCATCATTCCCTGAAGTGAAGGTGAGATACGACACTCCCTTGCGCTGCAGGGCCGAGCAGATGAGGCGGTTCAGGCCCGCGTCGTCTTCGATTACCGCTATGGTATACCCGGTTTCGGTCATTATTGGATTCTTCCGGCAGTAGGAACTCTGCCGCACTCGGTCTGATCCGTACCGTTTCCCGGCGTAGATCAGCCGCCTTGTCGACGTCCCTTGGGCCCCTTATCCCGGTACATCTTGGCATCCGCTTTCCTGAGGGTGGTGAGCAGATCGCCCCCTTTCAGGGCCGTTGCCCACCCCAATGAGAGAGATACGGGCAGGGTTCCCGGCTCAGGCTCAATGGCAGCCAGACAGTTTCTGGCCCGGTCGACGGCGCTCTTTGCCGCGGTCTCGTCGGTGTTGGGGAGGAGCACGGCGAATTCGTCGCCACCGATGCGGGCCAGTACATCCTCCGAACGGAAGGCATCCGACAAGACCGTAGCTGCAGTCTTCAGCATCCGGTCCCCGGCGGCGTGCCCCATGGTGTCGTTCACCTTCTTAAGGCCGTCAACGTCGGCCATGACGATGCTGACCGGGAAGCTGCGGCTCCTGATCAGGCGGTCGAGTTCGGTATCGAAATAGGTGCGGTTGAACAGGCCGGTCAGCGGGTCGTGGGTGCTCATGTAGAGCAGCTTTTCCTCGAACAGCTTCCGTTCGGTAATGTTCCTGCTGACAATGGTGATGCCGTCAAAGGAGCCGCCGGTGTCGCGCCTCATGGAGACCTTGGCGCTGTACCATTCGTTCCTGTCCGGGTAGGTCAGTACATAGTCGAACGTCTGGACGGCGCCGGTTGTTTTGACATCGGCGATCGCCTTGGCAAGCTGTTTGACCGGTTCCACCGGCAGGCCGACCTCCCAGTAAGCCTTGCCGAGGAACTGATCCTTGGGCATGAACAGGCGTGCCTGGTTCTCCGGTTGGTAAAAGTCGATGAAGATGCCGTTTTTGTCGAGGACGAAGATCAGATCGTCCAGGGAGGCCAGGGTCGAACGGAGCCGTTCCTCGCTCTCCCGCAGGGCAGCCTCGGCCTGCTGCAGACGCGCCTCTGTCTCCAGCTCGTGCATGACCCGGGACACTACCGGGACGAGTGCCTCCAGGAAGTTTCCGTCCTTGACCAGGTAGTCGCGAGCCCCCATTTTCATCAGGCTTACCGCCAGGGAGGTGTCTCCGCTGCCGGTTATGATGATGAACGGGGGGAGTAGTTTCAGCTCTTTCAGTTCGGCAACCAGTGCGGTACCGGTCCGATCCGGCAGCGTGTAGTCGAGGAGCAGGAGTGCCGGATGGTGGTCGGCAAGCAGGTTTACCGCCGCGCTGCCGTTGGCGGCGTGGATACAGGAGAACCCATGCTTGTCGAGGGACATGCACGCCAGTCGTGCGATGCCGGGATCATCCTCCACGATCAGGATGAGCGGGGTATGTGCTGCCCGGGCGTCAGTCATCACCGGTCTCCGTCATGGATGGCTGGCATGGTGGCGTTAAGTGAAAGAGTATGCATATGTCGAGGTATCGGTGGGTAGTGTGTGCTCTTGATATATTTTTGCACCAGTCTGCCTATCCAGTAGCGACGACTTCAGTTCTAAAGGTTAAAACTATAGCATGTTTGAACGATTTGACAGCATATTTTTGCCGCCATTGGCCGCTGGCGGGCAGAGAACCATGAAGGCAATGCCTGCGTGCCCATGGACAGATTTGACGGAAAACGCAGGATTTGTCGCCAGCTGCGACGTCGTGCACAGAACGCAGTTTATTTGCTGATGCGATAAATTGTTAATTTTGAACGTTTAATGTTGTTGACAGGGATGGTTCCGAAAAGATATATTTTCAAGGATTCACTGCCGTTCCAATCGGTTGTACTCACAACCACCGTTCTTCCCCACTACCCCTCCGGGTTGTAACTACGTTTGACAAAGGTTGCCATGAAGCTCGTCAAGACCCTCAAACAGGCTCTGGTGATCAACTCGCTCTTTGTGGCGCTTCTTCCGATGCTGGTTGTCGGGCTCGTCTCCTATAAGCTTTTCGAGCACGACTTTCTCGAAGATGTCGGCAGTGACAATATGGCCCTGGCAAAGATCCTGGCCAGGGAGGCATCTGACTATCTGAGCCTTTTCAGGGAACAGGTCACCACCATTGCCCGAACCGACCGGTGCAGCGATACGGCCGTCAGTCCCGGTTCCGGGGCGGCCGGGAAGCCGGACGCCGCAGGCATTTTTTCGCCGGATCTGCTTTGCCTGGTGCGTCGTGACGGTAACTCCCCCCTGTTCGAAAAAATGGGGGAACGGTTCGGGCTGGCTCACTTCGCCGGAGGCCAGGGACTGTTCGGCAAGGGAAGGCCGGCCCCGCACCACTGGTCCGATGTGTTCGTTTCCGTAACGACCGGCCGCCCCGCCGTGAGCCTGGCGGTGTCGGTCGACGACGATCGGTCCGTGGTGGGGAGCGTTGACCTGCAGCGGCTCGACAGCATGGTCATGCGGGTCACCAAGGACAGAAGGTACGCCTACATCGTTGACCGGCAGGGAAGGTTGGTGAGCCACCCCGATTCCACCCTGGTCAGGAAGCGGTACGACGGTTCGGATCTGTCGGTGATCAGGAATGGGCTGCTGGGAAAATACGGTACCTACCGGTATTCCTTTCAGGGAACCGACCGGATCGCCAGTGTTACGGTCATTCCGGAAACCGGCTGGCTGCTGGCTGTGGCCCAGCCTGTCGAACAGGCCTTTGCCCCGCTCAGGAAGGTGAAGGTGGCCTTTGCTGTCGGACTGGCGGCGACGGTGCTGCTGGCTTTGATCAGCGCTCTTTGGAGTCTGAAGCATCTTCTCCGTCCGCTCGATACCCTTGGCCGCAACGCCCAGCTGATCACCGCAGGCAACTATGCGCTGAAGACGCAAGCGACGGGGTTCGCGGAGCTGGATCTTCTGGCGGATCGTTTCATCCTGATGGCCGAGGCGGTGGATCAGCGGGAGGAAGAGCTGATGCAGCGCAATGAAGAGCTGACCATGACCGAAGAGGAGTTGCGACAGCAGATGGACGAGTCCATGCGGGGTCATGACGAACTCTGCAAGGCACACCTTGCATTGCAGACGGTCGTGGACGCGTCTCCGGTCGCCATCTCCTGTCTCGGACTGGACGGGACGGTGGTCCTGTGGAACCCGGCAGCGGAAAAGACCTTCGGCTGGCGAGCCGCCGAGGTGCTCGGCAAGCTCTCGCCGCTGATTCTGCCGGAACAGCAGGATGAGTCGCGGCAGTTGCTGGAGGAAGTGCTTCGTGACGGGGTCGTTCTTGATCGGGAGATCCAGCGGGTGCGAAAGAGCGGCGAGACGATCGATCTGCGCCTGTCCGGCACTGCCCTCCGTGGTGGCGACGGCGTCCCGTACGGGATACTCGCTCTCTATGGTGACATCACCGAGCGGAAACGGGCTGAAGAGGAGATCCATATTCTGAATGCCGACCTGGAGCAGCGGGTTGCAGCAAGGACCGTGCAACTGGAGGCGGCCAACCGGGAGCTTGAGTCCTTCTGCTATGCCGTTTCCCATGACCTGCGGGCGCCGCTGCGTCATATCGACGGCTTCAGCCACGCCCTTATCGAGGACTGCGGCGCGCTGCTGCCGCCGGAGGGCCGGGCTGATCTGGAACGGGTCCGCCGGGCGACCGCCAGAATGGCACAATTGATCGACGACCTGCTGGAACTATCCAGGATGTCCCGCGGGGAGATGTGTCTGGCCGCAGTCGACTTGAGCGGCATGGTGCGGGAGATACTCGGAGAACTGGCCAAGGGTGATCCGAACAGGTCGGTGGAGGCCGTCATTGCCGAGGGGGTGGAGGCAACCGCCGATCCCCGACTGATCAGGGTCATCATGGACAACCTGCTGGGCAATGCCTGGAAATACACCGGCCACCATCAATCCGCACGCATCGAATTCGGGACGGAGAAACGCGATGGCGTAACGGTGTATTATGTCCGGGATGACGGGGCCGGGTTCGACATGGCCTATGCCGAAAAGTTGTTCGGTCCCTTCCAGCGGCTGCACAGTATCGATGAATTCGAGGGGACCGGCGTAGGGCTGGCAACGGTGCAGCGGATCATCCACCGCCATGGCGGGGCGGTATGGGGGGAAGGCGCGTTGGGGGCGGGAGCGACATTTTCGTTCACCCTGCCAGGCTACGGGCCCGCCTGATCCGGGCGAAAGAAAAAGATTGAAAACATTTGTAACGCAGAGACGCCGAGGCGCAGAGAAAAACAATCAGTCAGTAATTTGAACCGTTAACTCGATTGGTGAGCCAGCATCTGCAACTGCTTGATTCCCTTAGCGTCTCTGCGTTACTAATCCGTTGTTTTTAGAGTCATTCCGCTTTTTCGAAGGTTCCCTTTTCCTGACACTGGGGACAGTTCTGGGGCTTGCAGCGCCCTTCCTTGGTGTAGCCGCAGCTCTTGCACTTCCAGGTAGCCATTCCTTTACTCCTTTACTTTGCTGTTTCCAGTTTGATTTCGGTCACCGATCCGAAGTTGCCGAGAGGCTGGTCGAATTTCCTGTCGTCACCAACCACCATCAACACCATTGCCTCGGGGCGGAGATACTTCTTGGCCACACGCAGCACGTCGTCCTTGTTGACCTTGGCGATGTTGTCGCGGTAGTTCTCCAGGTAGCCGGCAGGGTAGCCGAAAAACTCCAGCCGGGTATGCTGGTTGACGATCATGTCGGTCTTGGTGAAGCCGAACATGAAGGAGTTGATGAGGGAGTCCCTGGCCTGCTGGAGCTCCTGGTCCGTCACCGGCGCACTGGTCATGCCGGTCATGATGCTCCGCATGAGGGCGATCGCCCTGCCGGTTGACTCGGATTTGGTCTCGGTCTCGGCCATGAAGGTGCCGGGAAAGAGCCGCCCCACATCCATATGGCTGTCGGCGTTATAGGCGAGTCCCTGGTTGGAGCGGATCTCGTTCGTGAGCCGGGAGGTGAAGCCGCCACCCAGGATATAGTCCATCACCCGGAGGGCGTAGAGGTCCGGGTTGCTCTTGTCGATCCCCATGAGCCCCATCCGGATGACCGACTGGTTCACCTCCTTGCGGGCAAACAGGACGCCGGGCTTGTTCATGGCCGGCTGGGCGATGGCGGGACGGGGGGACTTCGGACTTTCCCAGCCGGCCATCAGCCGGTTCAGGGCGGCCAGGAGTTCCTCCTTGCGGAAGTCGCCGGATACCGCCAGCATGATGTTGGCTGGCCCGTAGAACTGGCGGTGGAAGGCGACCAGATCGTCACGGGTGATGTTCTTCACCGTTTCGATGGTCGGGACGCGGCCAAGGGGGTGACCGGCATAGACGGCCCTGGTGAACTCACGGTTCGCCACCCCTTTGGGGTCGTCGTTCTGGCGGCGGAGTCCCTCGATGGTCCGGTTCCTGGCCAGGGTGACCCGGTCCTCCCGGAAGGCGGGGTGACGCATGACGTCGATGAACAGTTCCAGGGTCCGGTCCAGGTTCCTGGTCAGGGTGGTCAGGGACATCGTGCCCATTTCATTGCCGATTCCCGATTCCACGCCCGATGCCATGAATTCGAGTTCCGCATCCAGTTTTTCCGGCGTGAGGGTTTCCGTGCCGCCGCTCCGGATGACGCTGCCGGTGATGCCTGCCAGACCCAGCTTGTCCGCCGGTTCGAAGATGCTCCCGGTCCTGACGTAGGCGGTCATGTTGACCAGGGGGAGTTCATGGTCTTCCATCAGGTAGACCACGACGCCGTTGTCCAGGACGGCCCGGTCGGCCTTGGGAATGGAGAACTTGAGCGGGGCAAAGGTGAGTGTCCGCGGATCGACGGCCTTGGCCGGCAGGGAGCAGCCGGCTGCGACGAACAGGGTCAGGCAAAAGCCAAGGAAATGGATGACGGTTCTCATTGGTTACCTGCCCCCTTTTTGGTGATGAAGCCGACAGTCCGGTTGGTTACCGTCAGGTAGGTCCTGGCCACCCGCTGGATGTCGGCCGGTGTGACCTTGGCCACCTTCTGCCTATGTTCGATCAGGTAGCGCCAGTTACCGGCAATCGCTTCGAACTCGGTGAGGTTCCTGGCCAGGCCGCCGTTTGAGCCCATCTGGCGGACCTCCTCGTATTCCAGCCGGTTGAGTATCTGCTGGAGCTCCCGCTCCGAGACCGGCTCGCTTTTCAGCCTCTCCAGCTCCTCATAGATCGCCATTTCCACCTCGGCAACAGTGTGCGGGGCACGGGTGGTAGCACTGACGATGAAGAGGTTGGGGTAGCGGTGTCCCGGAGCAATAAAGGAACCGACCTCGGTTACCAGCTGCTTTTCGACCACCAGTTTCTTGAAGAGCCGGGAGGTCCGGCCCTGGGTGAGGAGCATGTCGATGACGTCGAAGACCAGGTCGTCCTGGTGGGGGAGGGTCGGCTTGTGGAATCCGATCATGAGCTCCGGCTCGGCGTCGCCGACGATCTCGATCCGCTTTTCGCCCTGCTGCTGTGGTTCCTCAGCCGTTACCGGCGGGACCGGCGTGCCGGGCTTGATATCGCCGAAATAACTCTCCACCAGTTTGATCACTGCGTCGCTCCGCACGTCCCCGACGATGGCGATGATGGCGTTGTTGGGGGCGTAGTAGCGGTTGAGAAACTCCTCGGCCTTGGTCCGGGTCAGGTTGGCGATGTCCGAGGCCCAGCCGATGATCGGCTGACCAATGGGGTGGGCCACGAATGAGGTCGCCGCGAAGGTTTCCCAGAGCTTCCCTCCGGGTTCGGCATCGTAGGAGCGGCGCCGCTCCTCCATGACCACGTCGCGTTCGGTGTAGAACTCACGAAGGACCGGGTTCTTCATCCGGTCGGACTCGATGGCGGCCCAGAGTTCCAGCTTGTTGGCCGGGACGTTGATCAGGTAGGTGGTGCCGTCCTTGCTGGTGAAGGCGTTGTAGCCGACCCCGCCGTTCTTGGCGTAGATCTGGGCAAACTCCTCCTTGACCACGTACGTTCCCGCCTTGGCCTCAAGCTCCTTCAGCTCCTTTTCCAGCCTGGCGATGAGGGCGGCGTCGCCTTTTTCCCGCCTGGCCTTTTCCAGGAGCAGCCGCTGGGCGGTTGCCTCGATCCGGTCCAGGAGCGGTTTTTCAGCCTGATAGTCCGTGGTGCCGAGGGTCTTGGTTCCCTTGAAGAGCATATGCTCCAGGAGGTGGGCGATCCCCCTCTCGTCGCTCCGTTCGTCCACGCTCCCCACCCTGAAGCGGATCCAGGCGGCTATGGTGGGGGAGGTTTTACGTTCGACGATCAGGAGTTTCATGCCGTTTTGCAGGGTGTGCTCGCGTACCCTGTCGGCCAGCCCTTCTCCCCGGGCCGGCAGGGCTATGGCAACGAGGGCGAAGAGCGCCGCGAGGGCGCTGATGTAGCGTTTCATGCAATCACCTCAATCAGAGAATGGAACGATTATGCAGCAGACATTTATAGCAGCGGGGACGGGGGATGTAAAGGGTGGCGGAGAGATCGTTCGATAAGAATCCCCTCTCCCTGAGGGAGAGGGTTAGGGTGAGGGGGAACGTATGGGGCTGAGCCCCTCTCCCCCTCATCCGGCCTCCGGCCACCTTCTCCCCCAGGGAGAAGGGACTGGCTGAAGATTGGCAATCGGGACGATGTGAGATTATTTGCCGTCTATGGTCTTCTCCCCCGGTTTCCACCCCAGCGGACAGAGCGACCCGGTCTGGAGCGCCTCCAGGACCCGGATGGTCTCGTCAACGCTTCGCCCTACGTCCAGGTTGTGCACCACCTGGTACTGGAGGATACCGTTCGGGTCGATGATGAACAGCCCGCGCAGGGCCACCCCGGCTTCGTCCTGCAGGATACCGTAGTTGCGGGCCGTCGCCTTGTTGAAATCGGCCAGCAACGGGAACTTGAGATCCCCCAGGTCGCCCCGCTTGATCCAGGCCAGGTGGGACCACTTGCTGTCGGTGGAGGCGCCGACGACCTCCGCTCCCAGTTCCTTGAACTTTTCCAGGGCGCTGTTGAACCCCTTGATCTCCGTCGGGCAGATAAAGGTGAAATCGGCCGGGTAAAAGAAGAACACCAGCCATTTGCCGCGGAAGTCGGCCAGGCTGACGGTCCTGAACTCCTTGCCCGGTGTGGTGCCGACAACCCCCTCCAGGGAGAAGCCGGGTGAGGGCATCCCGACCTTGGCAATGGCCGGCGCTTCCCGGGCGGGTTTCGTTTCGGCGGCATCGACCGGCAGGGAGAGGCACAGCGAGACAAGCAGCAGCAATGTCACGGCCATTGCCGTCGGACAATGTGCGCGAAATCTGAGTAGGGACATGTGGCGATCCTCCTGGGGAAAACTGATGGACGTGACGTTGAAAAGGATAGCGCAGCATCCGGGTATTACAATGCCGGGTTACGGAAAAAGCGATTCATTCCAGGGGCAAAGTGTGATAGAAGAGCCGTACGTATTGACCAGAATTCGTGAGGAATCGATCACGGTCTTAGTGAAACCTACCACAAAAAGGAGACGAGAGATGAGCGAAGAGCAGAATCCACGGGTAGTACTGGAGACCTCCCACGGGAACATCACCATCGAACTTTTCAAGGGCAAGGCCCCGATCACGGTCCGCAACTTTCTTACCTACGTGAACGAAGGGTATTATGACGGCCTTATCTTTCACCGGGTCATCAAGGGGTTCATGATCCAGGGGGGCGGGATGGATGCGGATATGCAGCCGAAAAAGACCCGCTTTGCCATCAAGAACGAAGCTGACAACGGCCTGAAGAACAGTCGGGGGACCCTGGCCATGGCCCGGACGGCAGTGGTCGACAGTGCCACGTCGCAGTTTTTTATCAATGTCGTGGACAACCAGTTCCTCGACTACAAGGGAAAGCGGCCGGAGGATTTCGGTTATGCGGTCTTCGGTCAGGTGGTTGAAGGTATGGAGGTGGTCGACGCCATCAGGGAGGTGAAGACCGGCAACAAAGGGGGGCATGGGGATGTGCCTCTGGAGCCGGTAACCATTACCAGGGCACGTGTGGTAGGGGAATAGGCTCGGGGCTCGGAAAAGCAAAAAGGCCGTCGGGGAATCCCGGCGGCCTTTTTTGCGTCTCGTCAGCGCATGAGTCGTTTAAGTGCCTGTTTCAGCACGGCTTCCATCGGCATGTCGTCAGGCGGTGCCAGTTCAGCCAGGACCTTGGTCACCAGCGCCTCTTTGTACCCCAGGTTGATGAGGGCGGAGGCGACGTCGTCGAGCAGACCGCTGTCCGGACCACGTCCCGGTGCGGCCGTCCGGGGGGACAGCTCCAGCCCGAGTTTTTTCACCTTTTCCCTCAATTCCAGGACGAGGCGCTCGGCGGTTTTCTTGCCGATGCCGGGGATGGCCGAGAGGCGGGCAAGGTCGCCACGGGCAAGGGCGCCTGCCAAATCCTCGGCCTGGACATTGGAAAGAATGTCCCGCCCCAGTTTGGGGCCGACGCCGGAAACCGTGAGCAGGAGCTGGAAAAACTGTTTTTCCAGGGGGCTCCGGAACCCGAAGAGGTGGATGGCATCCTCTTTGACATGGGTATGGATGTGCAGGGTGACGGTCGCCCCCTCTGCCGGCAGGTCGAAATAGGTGGAAAACGGGACCTGGACCCGGTAGCCGACACCGTTGACGTCGAGAATGATGGCTTCCGGCGACTTGTGGGCCAGTCTGCCGGTGAGTAGGGCGATCATGGGAAGTCCGATACGTAAACTGTGAGGGGTGAGGGCATTATCTGTTCCCCTTTGCCTGCACCATTGCCTTGAGATTTGCCGAGTTGGCGTGGCAGATGGCCACGGCCAGGGCATCGGAGGCGTCGGCCTGGGCGATTTCCGGCAGGTGCAGCAGAATCCTGACCATCTGCTGGACCTGGTCTTTTGTGGCGTGGCCATGGCCGACCACTGCCTGTTTGACCTGCATTGCCGTATACTCGAAAACCGGCAGACCCGCATTGACCCCGGCCACGATGGCCGCGCCCCGGGCCTGACCGAGTTTGAGAGCGCTTTGGGCGTTGTGGGCGAGGAATATCTGCTCGACGGCCACTGCGTCAGGGACATAAGCGGCGATGACCCGGGCGAGCCCCTCGTAGATAGCCTTCAGGCGGTTGGGAAAGTCGCCGGCCTTGTCGGTGAAGATGGCACCGTTGTCGATATGAACGAGCCGGTTACCGATCTTCTCGGCAATGCCGTAACCGGTGATGCGGGAGCCGGGATCGATGCCTAATACACGCATTACATCATTTTTTCCATCTCTTCATCCGAGATGTCGAAGTTGGCGTACACGTTCTGGACATCGTCGTTGTCCTCCAGTCGATCCATCATCTTCAGCATGCTCTCGGCAGCTTTCCCTTCCAGCTTTATCTGTGTCTGGGGGATCATGGTGACCTCCGCCGACTCGGGTTTGAACCCGGCCTTTTCCAGCGCCTCGCGCACCTCGATGAAGTTCGCCGGATCGGTCATGACCTCGAACTGTTCATCTTCGTCGGTCACGTCATCGGCGCCTGCCTCGATGGCTGCCTCGAACAGCTTGTCAAAGTCGATCGACTTGGGGAACACAAGAAGTCCCCTTTTGTCGAACATCCAGGCAACGCAGCCGGCCTCGCCCATGTTGCCGTTGCACTTGGTGAAGATGCTCCGCACCTCGGAAACGGTCCGGTTCCGGTTGTCGGTCATCACTTCCACCAGGACCGCGACGCCATTGGGGCCGTAGCCTTCGTAGACGATCTCCTCGTACGTGACCCCTTCCAGTTCGCCGGTGCCTTTTTTGATGGCCCGGTCGATGTTGTCCTTGGGCATGTTTTCGGCCTTGGCTTTGTCAACGGCGGTCCGCAGGCGGGGGTTGCCGTTCGGGTCGCCGCCACCGAGCTTGGCGGCAACGGTGATCTCCTTGATCAGCTTGGTGAAGATCTTGCCTCGCTTGGCGTCAGCGGCACCCTTTTTGTGCTTGATGGTACTCCATTTATTATGACCTGACATCCCTCTGTCTCCTCCTGGAATGGTTGTGGACGTAAAAGCGTGAAATACTAGCATGGTAAAATCTGCCTTGTAAAGGATGAAAAATGCCGCTAAACTGCCCGACATTCATCCGAATCTGTTTGTTCCTGCGAGCGTTGCGAGTTTGTTCCGGTTAGGGAGGTTGTCATGGAGATCGGTGTTTTTTCGTTGTGCCGGCAACGCCTGGTTCAGGCGCTGGTTTCGTGCCTGTTGCCGGCGCTCCTGCTCTCCGGGTGTGCCGGCACCGGCCCCTACAGCCGCGGACTTCCCCCCATCTTCAGTCAGGAGGAGCTCAGTCGACCTTATGCAAAGGTCGGGCAACTGACGGTGAGTCGGGAGCGCTATGGCGCTCCGGAGGATCTGACTCCTGCCGACTATGACTGGGCATACCATGCGCTTCGGACCGAAGCGGCCAGAATAGATGCCGACGGTATCATTCTCCCTGAGGTCAAAGTGCAGAACTCCACCTATATATTCTTTCCTTCTTCAGAGATCAGCGCTCAGGCTACGGCAATCCGTTTCCGCTGAACGTCTCGCTGACGCAACCATGCCGCGACCAAGTAGTGCCGATCCGGGCTGCCCTGCTGCACGCACGTGGCAGGCTGGATCCCCACCTGTTTGATTTCCCCTTTTTTCTCGTGTGCCGTTATTTTGTTTGCTCTAACTATAACTGTTTAACATTGTTGGTGAATACGGACAGGTCACGGATCTTGTCATTTGTTTTTCAAACTCGTGTTTCTTGCCAACACGTTTTTATAACCTGAATTTATTGCAGCAGCCTTCACATTAAAACTCCACTGAAAATAAAGGGAAAAGTAAAAATGTATACAAAAACCCAAAAACGAGATTGACATATATAAAACGTAGTGTTAAAAAATCGACAAATCCTAGATGGGTATTTGTAAAACAATCGTTTTTTTGTAATGAAAACGGGAACTCCATGTTCAGGGACAAGCGCGAATATACGGTGCAAAGCGTTGAGAATGCTCTGGATATTCTAGAGGTTCTGGCTGAGGGTACGCTTGATGCGACACTCCCCAGATTGTCCGAGACGTTGGGGGTCAGTCGCAATAAGGTGTTCCGGCTATTGGCCACTCTTGAAGGGCGGGAGCTGGTCCAGCGGGAAGAGCAGAGCGGTGTGTACCGTCTCGGGCTGGGTATGCTGGGGCTTGCGCAGCGGGTAGTGAACGGCGCCAGCCTCATTCGGCACGCCCATCCGGTCATGGAGACGTTGGCCCGCAAGCATGACGAGGCCGTGTATCTGACCGTGCTGCAAGGGGAAGAGGTGTTGTTCCTCGATATGGTCGACTGTGATCAACCGGTCAAGGCGGCTGCGTTGGTGGGCAAGAAATACCCGTTTTTTACCAACGCGGCCGGTAAGGCGATCAAGGCCCTTGAGCCGGGGGATCTGCTGGAAAAGTTCTTCAAGAAGGTACGCCGGCGCATGGATGCCGGCGAGGTTGCCAGGCTTGAGTTGGAGCTTTCCGAGATCCGGGAAAAAGGTGTGGCGATCGACAGCGGTGGCTTGGGTGAGGGGATTGTCGGTGTGGCTGTCGCTGTTCGCGATTATGCCGGCAAGGTGGTGGGAGCAATTACCCTGCTGGGACCATCGTTTAGACTCCTCACCGAGCGGATAGAAAATGAGATCGTTCCATCCCTGATGGAGGGGGCTGAGACGCTTTCCATGAAATTTGGCTACGCTCGGGTATAGATCTTCAGCTTGTACCGAAACCATTTTCGGAAAGGAGGTTTGCACGCAGAATCCTCAATAGCGGGGGACGGGACGCCGTCTCTTCGGTTGCAGAATCCAACAGAAAGGAGTAACGACCATGGCAGAGAGGCAGTATGATTGGGCAGCAATTGCCAAAAATCCGAAGTTTGTCGAGCTGCATCGCAAGAAGACCGTTTTTCTTTTCGGCTGGTGGATATTTTCCACTGTCTACTATTTCCTCCTCCCGATCGGAGCGGCCTATACCCCGGGCCTCTTCAAGATCAAGATCATCGGCGTCATCAACTTCGGGTATGTCTTCGCCCTTTCCCAGTTCATAGTTTCCTGGGCACTGGCCCATTACTACGCCCATGTGGCCAACAAAGACTTCGACCGGCTGACCCGCGAGCTGGTTGACGAACTCAAGTAAAGGAGGACTACATGATGAAAAAAATGTTGGTAGGTTTTGCATTAGCCCTCAGCCTGGGTTCCGTCGCCATCGCTGCCGAGCCGGCCAAGGAGCCTGCCGGTGTGCCTGCAGCTACCGCGCCGGCTGCCGTTGCCGCCCCTGCGGCACAGCCCGCCGCTCCCGCGGCGGTCGCCCCGGCGCCTGCCCCGGCTACGCCGCTCAAAAAAGAAATCAAGGCCAATAAGGTCATTACCATCGGCATGTTCCTGGTCATCATCGGCATCACCATGGGCGTGGTCGTCTGGGCTGCCAAGCAGACCAAGACCGCGGCCGACTTCTACGCTGCGGGCGGCGGTATCACCGGCACCCAGAACGGCTGGGCCATTGCCGGTGACTATATGTCTGCCGCCTCGTTCCTCGGGATTTCCGGGATGATCTCCCTTTATGGGTATGACGGGTTCATGTACTCGGTCGGCTGGCTGGTGGCCTACATCACCGTGCTCCTGATCGTTGCCGAGCCGTGCCGCAACGCCGGCAAGTACACCCTGGGCGACATCCTCTCCTTCCGTACCGAGCCCAAGCCGGTCCGCGCCGTGGCCGCCATATCCACCGTTGCCGTCTCCACCTTCTACCTGACCGCCCAGATGGTCGGTGCCGGCAAGCTGATGGCCCTCCTGGTCGGTGTCCCCTACAAGGCCGCCGTCATCGGCGTCGGTATCCTGATGGTCGGCTACGTCGTCTTCGGCGGCATGACCGCCACCACCTGGGTCCAGATCATCAAGGCCGGCCTGCTCATGTCCGGTGCCTTCCTGCTGTCGGTTCTGGTGCTGGCCAAGGCGAATTTCAACCCGATCGGCTTCTTCTCCGACATCGTCAACAACCCCAACATCCAGGACCATGTCTCCAAGCTGGTCCTGAAGGACGGTGTTGTCCTGAACGGTGTTGATGCCGGTCAGCGCTTCCTGGAGCCGGCCCTCTTCATGAAGGCGCCGCTCGACCAGATCTCCCTCGGTATGGCCCTGGTGCTCGGCACCGCCGGCATGCCCCACATTCTGATGCGCTTCTTCACCGTGCCGACCGCCCAGGCTGCCCGCAAGTCGGTCATCATCGCCATGTGGATCATCGGCGGCTTCTACGTCCTCACCACCCTGCTCGGCTTCGGCGCCGCCATCAACGTCACCCCGCAGGGGATCACCGCCGTCGACGCCGGCGGCAACATGGCTACCCTGCTGCTGGCCCAGCAAATGGGTGCCGACATCGCCCCGATCATCGGCGACATCTTCCTGGCCTTCCTCTGTTCGGTCGCCTTCGCCACCATCCTGGCGGTCGTTTCCGGCCTGGTTCTGGCCGCCTCCGCCGCCATTGCCCACGACATCTACGTCAACGTGATCAAGGACGGCCACGCCGACCAGCACGAGCAGGTCATGGCTGCCCGCATCACCTCGCTGGTGGTCGGCGCCTGCGGCATCGTCATCGGGATCACCGCCGAGAAGCAGAACGTTGCCCACCTGGTGGCCCTGGCGTTCGCCGTTGCCTCCTCCGGCAACCTGCCGGTCGTGGTCATGTCGCTCTTCTGGAAGAAGTTCAACACAGCCGGCGTCATCTCCGGTCTGGTCGTCGGCACCGTCGCCGCCATCGGCCTGGTCATGGTCTCCCCCAACATGACCTATCCCAAGGTGGTTGCAGCCGGAGCACAGAAGGTGATCACGGCCATGGAGAAGAAGCAGGCTGCCCTGCCTCCTGGCGCCACCCTGGACGAGAAGGATGCCAAGGCCCTTGCGAAGGCCAAGGTGGACTTTGAGAAGAACAAGGACGGCAAGTCGATCCTCGGTCTGGACAAGCCGATCCTCAAACTGAAGAACCCAGGCATCATCTCCATCCCGCTCGGCTTCCTGGCCGCGATCATCGGCTGCCTCGCCTTCCCGAGCCGCAAGTCCGAGGAGATGTGGGACGAGATCTACGTCCGTCAGAACACCGGTATCGGCATGGCCAAGGCCATTGACCACTAAGATACGGGCATCTTTTTAATCTTGTGATACAGTTGGGGAAGGCCGTTGCCTTCCCCATTTTTTTTCGGGACGTTCGATGGATAAGACTGCAGATAACGATCAACAGTTCATTGAGGATGTGATGGAGCGGGTCCGCTCTTTTCTCACGCAGCTGGAGCGCGGGGAAACGGTTCCGGTTCTGCAGTCGCTCAAGGATGCGCTCGATCAGGAGATCGCGTGGGCCGTGGAGGATGCCGCCCGCAGAACGTCGCTGCTGTCCGAAATCGCCGGCTGCGGCGATTATGGTCGTCTGGCCGAAATCCATAGTGAATTCAACGCCCATGAGATGGATGCGTTTCTCAAGATGCAGTCGGTGGTTGACCTGCATCGCCACTGTACCGACTATCGGGATCTCCTGGCCGGCAGAACCGTCGATCTGGTGGTACAGGAGATGGTCGGGACCGGTCGTGGTGCCCCACCGGTTCCTTTTGCCCTTATCAGCATGGGGAGCGATGGTCGCGAGGAACAGACCCTGATCACCGATCAGGATTATCTGGTCGTGTATGGCGATGACGGTGGTTTGGTTGCCGATGACTATTTCACCGCCTTCAGTCTGCTGCTGGTGGAGAGATTGGCAGAGATCGGCTTCAAGAAGTGTACGGGCGACATCATGCCGTCCAACCCTACCTGGCGTGGCTCCTACGCCCAGTGGCGCAGGAAGTTGCTTGCCATTGTCCGCTACGAGTATGAAGACTACGCCAAGAACCTGATGGACCTGATCGTGCTCTCCGATGCCCGCTACGTGGCCGGGGACCGGGTTCTGGCAGAGCGACTCATCGGGTTGATCCGGGGGCTTGAGCAGGACTATTTCCAGGTATTGTGGGGCATGGCCAAGGCGGCTACCGAGATGAAGCTGGCCCTCGGATTCCTCAAACGGTTCTGGACCGAAGGAGGGGGGGAGCACAAGGGAGAATTCAACCTGAAGCTGCTCGCCTGGGCGCCGCTGGTGATGAATGTCCGGATTCTGGCCATCAACCAGGGGATTCCCGCTTCCTGCACCTTAAAGCGGATTGAGTTGCTCCAACAGGAGGGGAGTTTTTCGCCTGCCATGGCCAAAGGGCTCACCAATGCCTACCTGATCCTGACAAGGTATCGCATAGTGCTCCAGATCAAGGTCATCAAGGGAATCCAGAAAGACTCCCACTATATGAATCCCTATGAACTTCCGGCTGACGAGCGGGAACGGATCCGCCAGGCCCTGCTCCGGATCGAGGATTTGCAGAAAGTGATTCATACCAACTTTTCCATCATGTAACCCCAGGCTGCGAGCCCGAAAAACGATGCGGTTTCGTTGAAAGCTCATCCGACAGTGAGTTCGCTTGCGGCGCCCCGTTGCTCACCGCCTAACAGCCTTTTTTGATTGCTCCGCAAGATATCTCGGCTCCCTTTCGCGCCTGCAAAGCAGTATCAATCCCAAGACAAAAGACTCGTGCAGCATCTGCCAACCAGAAGTTTGAACCTCTAGCATGAATACGTTTGGATTGGCGTGTGTTCATTGCAGTTGTGAAAACTATGGATGTGAGGGCCTTGCTGATTCTGCATGCCAATAATGTGTGAATAGCCGACTGGCCAGGGTGGGGCACATGAACTGCTAAAAATGTATAAGCACTTAGCCGTTTCCATGCCGGTCGATAGGCATGATTTCGTGGAACAGCTCGGCTGTTATCTGTTCGAAATTTCCTTTGTGGAAGGCGAGGTGCCCCTCAAGACGGATCAGCATGCTGACGTCCAGGTGCTGTGAGTAGATGCCGATGCCGTTGGCATCGGCACGAACGACTTTGCTCGGAACCGTCAGGGAGAGGGTGGTCTTTCCGTCACGCAGGTAGATGGACAGGTCGACCTGCTGATCGAGATAATACTTTATGTGCGTCTTAAGATAAGCCCCGCAATTGCTCAGATTGCACAACTGGGCAAAATACACGGCATTGTTGTGCACAATGGCGGCTGGCAGGTGTGAATCAATCCGGCGTGATGTTCTCTGTTCAATCATCAGGGCAACTTTCGACTCTTCTTCGTGATCTGAACCTACAGCAACCGCTGATTTTTCACAACTGTTCAAAGTGTAATGTTTTTTAATGGATACGTCGTCAGTTTGTCCGCCATACGGTTCCATGTGCTGGTTTAGCTCCCCTTGCCGAGGTAGTCGGCCAGGAATGTCCGTTTGTACTCTGCAAACCGGCCATCCTCGATGGCCTGACGGATGTCCGCCATCATGGCCAGGTAGAAGTGGACGTTGTGGATGCTGGCCAGGATTGCCGAGAGTACCTCGTTGGCGTTGAACAGGTGGTGCAGGTAGGCCCTGGTGAAGTTGCGGCAGGTGTAGCAGGTGCAATTCGGTTCGATGGGGTAGAAGTCCCGTTTGTAGTTCTTGTGGGTGAGGCGGATCTTGCCCCGGTTGGTGAAGAGGGTAGCGCTCCGCGCATAGCGGGTGGGAATGACGCAGTCGAACATATCCATTCCCCGCTCGACGCTCTCCAGGATGTCCTCGGGCAGGCCGACCCCCATGAGGTAGCGGGGCTTGTCCGTCGGCAGGAACGGGGCGGTCATGGCGACCACCTTTTTCAGGAGTTCCAGCCCTTCGCCGACCGATACCCCGCCGATGGCGTAGCCGGGAAAGTCCATGGCCACCAGTTCCCTGGCGCACAGGGCACGCAGATCCTCGAAAACGCTCCCTTGGACGATGCCGAACAGTGCCTGGTCCTGACGGGTCTGGGCCTTTTTGCACGCCTCTGCCCAACGGATGGTCTTCTTGGTGGAGGCGGCGGCGTACTGGCGGTCGCAGGGGTAGGGGATGCATTCGTCAAAGGCCATGATAATGTCCGCCCCCAGCGCTTCCTGGATGGCAATGGCCTTGGCCGGATCGAGGAAGACCTCGTCGCCGGTGATCTCATGCTTGAAATAGGCGCCGTGCTCGGTGATCCGCTTGTTGGGGAGCGAAAAAACCTGAAACCCGCCGGAGTCGGTGAGAATCGGCCGGTCCCATGCCATGAACCGGTGCAGACCGCCAGCCTTTGCCACCAGCCCTTCGCCGGGGCGCAGGTGGAGATGGTAGGTGTTGGAAAGAATGATCTGGGCGCCGGTGGCCACCACCTGCTCCGGGGTCATCGCCTTCATGGCCGCATGGGTGCCGACCGGCATGAAGATCGGGGTTTCTATGGTGCCATGGGGGGTTTCCAGCCGGCCGCGGCGGGCAGCCGTGCGGGAATCGGTTTTAAGCAGAGTAAAGCGCATTGGCGATGAAATCCTTTTCGTGTCGTGCAGATAGTTTCGCGCATTATCGACGTTGGCGCGAAGTACGTCAAGAGGCTGGGTCAGGAGGAGTAAGGTTTTTTCATCTCCCCGATTCCCTGCTCCTCTGTTTTGCGTATACTGTGTGCACAATGAGAAATGATGCGAGCCCATAAATAAGAGGCTTTTCCGGGTAATCAGCGGCCACTGTATACACAATTTTGTTGATTTTTCCTAAAACGACGTTTAGGATGCAGCCGACAATTTGTGGAAGGAACAGCGGTGCGACTGCACAAAAAATATTGATTATCAATAAACTTCGGGAAAGGGGATCGATATGCAAGAGTTAAGCAGTTGGCGAGGACCACCGCTCGGACAGGAACCAAGACTCTGGAACCTCATCCCTTACTGACACGAACCACACTCCTAAGAAACTGGTAAAGGAAAGGAAAATGCAAATGCTCAACAGTACAGTGGGCAGAAAGATTCTCATGTCGATCAGCGGCCAGGGAATGGTCCTGTTCGCCATCGTGCACATGCTGGGGAACTCCTCCATTTTTGTCGGCCCCAACGGTATCAACGCCTACGCCCAACACCTTCACGACCTGGGGCCGCTGGTCTGGATCTTCCGCCTGGTGATGCTGGCCTTCCTGCTGGTCCACCTGACCTATGGCATCATGCTGACCCTGGAGAACAAGGCCGCCAATCCGGCCGGCTATGCGGTCAACAAGAAAATCAAGGCGACCTTCTCCAGCGAAACCATGATCTGGACCGGTCTGACCCTGCTCGCCTTCATCATCTACCATATCCTCCACTTCACGGCCCGGGTCACGCCTGGTGTCGTGAAAGGGGTTGACGCCCTGGGACGCTTCGACGTCTTCAATATGGTGACTTCGGCCTTCCACAATGCCGGAACCGCCCTGATCTACGTGGTTGCCATGGCAGCCCTCTTCCTCCATCTTTCCCACGGGATACAGAGCTTCTTCCAGACCCTGGGGTGGAACAACGACAAGACCCAGCCGGGGATCACGGTGGCTGGCAAGGCGGTGTCCTTCGTGCTGCTGGCGGGATATGTGCTCATTCCCGTCTCCATCCTGGCCGGCATTCTGACAAAATAGGGGGTTTAGAGTGATACTCGACGGAAAATGTCCAACCGGACCAATAGAAAAAACCTGGGATAAGCACCGCTTCGACCTGAAGCTGGTGAACCCTGCCAACAAGCGTAAGTACAAGGTTATCGTCGTCGGCACCGGCCTGGCCGGTGGCGCTGCTGCCGCCTCCCTGGGCGAGCTGGGCTATCAGGTGGAGGCGTTCTGTTACCAGGATTCCCCGCGCCGGGCCCACTCCATCGCGGCCCAGGGCGGGATCAACGCCGCCAAGAACTACCCGAACGACGGCGACTCCATTTACCGCCTCTTCTACGACACCATCAAGGGTGGCGACTTCCGGGCCCGCGAGGCCGACGTCTGGCGTCTGGCCCAGGTCTCCAACAACATCATCGACCAGTGCGTGGCCCAGGGCGTTCCCTTTGCCCGTGACTACGCCGGTTATCTGGACAACCGCTCCTTCGGCGGCGCCCAGGTTTCCCGTACCTTCTATGCCCGCGGCCAGACCGGCCAGCAGCTCCTGCTCGGCGCCTACTCGGCCCTTGCCCGCCAGATCAAGGCCGGCACGGTCAAGATGTTCCCCCGCACCGAGATGCTGGACCTGATCGTCGTCGACGGCGAGGCCAAGGGAATCACGATCCGCGACCTCGTGACCGGTGAAGTCCGCGCCCACGTGGCCGATGCGGTTGTCCTCTGCACCGGCGGCTACGTTAACGTCTTCTATCTCTCCACCAACGCCATGGGGTGCTCGGTTACCGCCGCCTGGAAGGCCCACAAGAAGGGCGCCTTCTTCGCCAACCCCTGCTACACCCAGATCCACCCGACCTGCATCCCGCAATCCGGCGACCACCAGTCCAAGCTGACCCTGATGTCCGAGTCGCTCCGGAACGACGGCCGCTGCTGGGCACCAAAGAAGCAGGGCGACAACCGCAAGCCCGGCGATATCCCCGAAGAGGATCGGGACTACTACCTGGAGCGGAAGTACCCGAGCTTCGGCAACCTGGCCCCGCGGGACATCGCCTCCCGGGCCGCCAAGGAGCAGTGCGACGACAATCGCGGCGTCGGCCCCGGCGGCCGCGGTGTCTATCTGGACTTTGCCGCCTCCATCAAGCGTCTCGGTGAGCACACCATCCGCGAGCGGTACGGCAACCTCTTCGAGATGTACGAGAAGATCACCGACGAGAACGCCTACAAGCAGCCGATGCGGATCTACCCGGCCCCCCACTACTCCATGGGCGGTCTCTGGGTTGACTACAACTGCATGAGCAACATTCCGGGCCTGTTCGTCCTGGGAGAGGCAAACTTCTCGGTTCACGGCGCCAACCGCCTGGGGGCCTCGGCCCTCATGCAGGGTCTGGCCGACGGCTACTTCGTCATCCCGTACACCATTGGTGGCTACCTGGCCCAGACCAAGCCTGGTGCGGTTACGGCCGACCACGCCGAGTGCAAGCGCTCGGTCGAAGAAGTCAATGGCAACATCAAGAAGATGTTCTCCATCAAGGGTAAGAAGACCGTCAGCGAACTCTACCGTGCCCTGGGCAAGGTCATGTGGGAAAATGTCGGCATGGCCCGCAGCGATGCGAGCCTCAAGACCGCGCTCAAGGAGATCCCCAAGCTGCGTGACGAGTTCTGGAACAACGTCAACGTTTCCGGCGAGGGGGGCGACTTCAACCAGCAACTGGAGAACGCCGGTCGTCTGGCCGACTTCCTGGAGTTTGCCGAGCTGCTCAGCAAGGACGCCCTGCACCGCGAAGAGTCGTGCGGCGGCCACTTCCGGGTGGAGCACCAGATGCCGGACGGCGAGGCCCAGCGGGATGACGTAAACTTCTGCTATGCCGCCGCCTGGGAGTCCAAGGGGGTCGGTAACGAGCCCGAGCTGCACAAGGAGCCGCTCAAGTTTGAGAATGTTCACCTTGCCATAAGGAGCTACAAATAATGAACCTTACACTACACGTCTGGCGCCAAAAGGGTCCCAATGCTCCGGGCAAGCTGGAGACCTACGACGCACACAATGTCAGCCCGGACCAGTCTTTCCTGGAAATGCTCGACGAGGTGAACGAGGGGCTGATCAGGAAAGGGGTCGAGCCGATCGCGTTCGACCACGACTGCCGCGAAGGGATCTGCGGGATGTGCTCCCAGGTCATCAACGGTGTTCCCCATGGCGGGCAGGACCGGACCACGGTCTGCCAGCTCCACATGCGCTCGTTCAAGGACGGCGACAACATCTTCATCGAGCCGTGGCGCGCCACTGCCTTCCCGATCGTCAAGGACCTCGTTGTCGACCGTGGGAACCTGGATGTCATCATCCAGGCCGGTGGCTACACCTCCTGCCATACCGGCGGGATTGCCGACGGGAACGCCCTGCTCATCCCGAAACCCGAGGCCGATTACGCCATGGACGCTGCCGAGTGCATCGGCTGCGGTGCCTGTGTGGCCGGTTGCCCCAACGGTTCGGCCATGCTCTTCACCAGCGCCAAGGTGGCCCAGCTGGCGGTCCTTCCGCAAGGTAAGGCCGAGGCAGCCGCCCGGGTCAACAACATGACCGAGGCACTCAAGGAGTGCGGGTTCGGCAACTGCACCAACCACTACGAGTGCCAGGCCGCCTGCCCGAAGGGGATCAACGTCAAGTTCATCGCCAAGCTGAACCGTGAATACCTGAAGGCCATTGCCAGCTAGTTTCCTGGCCGTAGATGAGTAGTGAAGGCGGGTCGACAGACCCGCCTTTTTTTGCGCAATTCTCCGGGAACGACGCGTTGATGGGACGAGGATTTAATTGACGGATTTGGTCGGGTATGCTACTCAAAATTATCAAGGCGTGAAACGGGAGGAGAAAGCCCATGTTTGCCCGCATGAAAGAGGATATCCAATCGGTCTTTGACAGGGACCCGGCAGCCCGGAACTCCCTGGAAGTGCTGTTCTGCTATCCGGGACTCCATGCTGTCTGGTTTCACCGGATAAGCCACTGGTTCTGGACCCACGAACTGTTCTTTCTGGGGCGGTTTACGTCCCATATGGCCCGCTTCCTGACCGGCATCGAAATCCATCCCGGCGCCACGATCGGCCGGAAGTTCTTCATCGACCACGGCATGGGGGTGGTTATCGGCGAGACCGCCGAAATCGGCGACAATGTCACCATGTATCATGGCGTGACTCTCGGAGGGGTAACCTGGGACAAGGTCAAGCGGCACCCGACCCTTGAGGACAACGTCGTGGTCGGTTCCGGAGCCAAGGTGCTCGGGCCGTTCACCGTGGGCAAGAACAGCAAGATCGGCTCCAATTCGGTGGTGGTCAAGGAAGTTCCGCCTAACTCCTCGGTGGTCGGCATTCCCGGCCGGGTGGTGGTGGCTGCAGAACAACCGAAGGAGCCGAAGGAGCGGGCCGACCTGGAGCACGGCAAGTTCCCCGATCCCGAGGCCAAGGCGATCTCCTGCCTGTTCGACCAGATCCGCGAACTGGAGCGAAAGTACGATGTCCTGGCAGTCGAGCACGAGACGCTGAAAAAACAGCTTGCCGATCGCAGCTGATCCGCGCTATCTATACATGACAGAACTGACTGGGAAGCCGCTGATGGCTTCCCAGTTCTATTTTTGAGGTTGCAAAAAGCCTATGAAACGCGTTGCCATATCCACACTTGGGTGCAAGACCAATCAGTTCGAATCGGCCGCCATGGCCGAGTCTCTGGGGCGTGAGGGGTACGAGTTGGTTCCCTTCGACACCGAGGCAGATGTCTATATCGTCAATACCTGCACGGTGACAGGACGTACCGACAGCGAGTCGCGTCGGCTGATCCGTCGGGCGGCCCGGAGGAACAGCGCTGCCAGGGTGGTGGTGACAGGCTGCTATGCCCAGGTGGCGGCCGCTGCCGTTACGTCCCTCCCCGGCGTCAGCCTTGTCGTCGGCAACACGGAAAAGAAATCGATTGCCGAACTGCTCCGCACCCTGGACGGCGAGCAGCGGGTGCTGGTCTCGGACATCATGGCCGAGAAGCGGGTCGAGCCCCTGCGCCTGGAAACCTTTGCCGAGCATACCCGGGCCTTCCTGCAGGTGCAGAACGGCTGCAACGCCTTCTGCTCCTACTGCATCGTGCCCTATGCCCGTGGCAGGAGCCGCAGCGTTGCCGCAGAAGATGTCCTGGCGGGAATCAGGCGCTTCGCTGCTGAGGGGTTTCGCGAGGTGGTCCTGACCGGCATCCATCTCGGGGCCTATGGGCTGGACCTGGAGCCGCCGCTGGAACTGCTGGACCTGTTGACTGCGGTGGAGGAGCACGGGACTGTCCCCAGGCTGCGCCTCGGCTCCGTGGAGCCGAACGAGGTGACCGATGGGATGATCGCGCTCCTGGCCCGTTCAAGGGTCGTCTGCCCTCATCTTCATATCCCGCTGCAGAGCGGCTCGGACACGGTTCTCGGCCGGATGAACCGCCGCTACGGCCGGGCATTTGTGCAGGCACTGGTCACCAGGCTGACAGCCACCGTGCCCGACATCACCATCGGCATGGACGTGATTGCCGGGTTTCCCGGCGAGACGGACGAAGAGCATGCGGAAACCGTTGCCCTCCTTGACGAACTGCCGGTCGCCTATCTGCACGTCTTTCCCTATTCCTCCCGCACCGGGACCCCGGCCGCCGCCATGGCCGGCCATTTGCCGCCGGCGGTGATCACCGGGAGGGGAGCGGAGCTGCGGGCGCTCGGTGCGCACAAAAAGGCTGTCCATGCGGACCGATTCGTCGGCAGGGAACTGCCGGTGCTGGTGCAGGAGGTGGTGCGGCCGGGACTGGTGCGGGGGCTTTCCCGAAACTATCTGGTCGTCACCCTGGCGGGCGACGAGCAGTTGTTGAACCGGGAGGTCACCGTCCGGGTGACTGGCGTGTCGGTGGACGGTGTCCGGGGCGAGAGGGTTCAGGCAGGTGTCGGGTCCGGGCCCAGAGTGAAGTAGAAGGTGGTACCGCTGCCGGGCGTACTCTCGGCCCAGATCCTGCCGCCGTGGCGGCGAATTATCCGCTGGACCGTTGCCAGGCCGATACCGATGCCGGGGAACTCCTGGTTGCTGTGCAGGCGCTGGAACGGGGTAAACAGTTTCGCCGCATACTCCATGGAGAACCCGGCGCCATTGTCGCGCAGATAGAATACCCGGCCATCTTCCGTTGTCAGTTCGCCGAACTCGATGCGTGCCAGCTCCCTGCCCATAGTGTATTTCCAGGCATTTTCCAGCAGATTTTCCATGACCGAGCGCAAGAGCCTCGCTTCACCTTCCACCACGACCCCCTCCTGGATGGCGAGGGTTACCAACCTCTCCGGGTCTGTTCCTTTGAGCTCGCTGCAGACTTCGCGGACAAGGTCGCTCAGGTTCACGCCCTGCTTCTGAATAGTCCCCTGGTTCAGCCGTGACAGGGAGAGCAGGGCACTGATCATCTGCTCCATCCGTTCGGTTGCCGTGCAGATCTTGAGCAGATATCGCTCGCCGGCTTCGTCGAAACGTCCACGATAGTCTTCCAGGAGGGCACGGCTGTACCCGGCGATATGGTGGAGCGGCGCCTGCAGATCGTGGGAGACGGAGTAGCTGAACGCCTCCAGTTCCTGGTTCGCCATCTCCAGTTGAGCGGTGCGCTCTGCGACCCGCTGCTCCAGTTCGGCGTTCAACGTGACGATCTCCGCCTCTGCCTTTTTCAGTGCCGTAATATCCTGGTTTACTGCAATGACGCCGATGATGGTCCCGGCCTCATCGCGCAGCGGAACGGACGAGTGGAGAATGGTTTTTCGCTCGCCGGCAAAGGTTTCGATATCGATGATCTCGTCCCGGGAGCTCTCGCCGCGGGTCAATGCCCTTGCCACGCCCCATTCGTGGGCTTCGATCGGCTTGCCCGAGGCCGACCACCACCCCTTGTACTCGCCGAAGTCCGCCTTGTCCAGCAGCCGGAGCCCCCCCCAGATCTCTTCAAAGGCCTTGTTGCCGCGCGTAATCGTTCCCTCGGCGTCAACTATGACGACGCCGACCGGCAAGGTTTCCAGGGTGGTCCCGAGAAGTTGCCGTTCCCGGGCGAGGTGCTCGGAATGCTGCTGCTGGAGGGTGAGATAGTGGCGGATCATGAGGTAGAGGAGAACGGCCGTGACCAGGACGTATCCCCACCCTTTGTAGGTAGATAGAACCGCGATCCGCTCCGGGTCCCTGACAAACTCGACCAGTATCCGGTCGGAAAAAAGGATCCAGAAGGCACCGATCGTTGCGTAGATGGCCGCTATGATCAGGGGGGCTTGGGCGGTGTTCGGGGCTGGGAGCTCGGTTCGGTTCATTGCGGGCTCTCTTGGGAGCATTGTTGAACAACGCCAGAATTGTATCGGATATGGAGCCTGATGCAATGCCCGTTGATTTCAGCCTTCAGCGATTGGCCCCTACCTGCGTAAGGAGCCACTCCACCCTGCGCACGTCGGCAAGCGTGGCAAACTCGCGGTAGTCGTCCACACCGTCCGTGTCCAGCCCACGATAGAAACGGGGACGCTTTTCCGTGAGTCCGCTCAGCGCCTTCTTGGTCGGATAGTCGTCACTGGCTACTGCGCCGGCCCTGTCGTGGAGTCCCATCACGATGCTGTAGCCAAGATGAAACAGCCTGTGCAGGAACTCCTTGCGGATAATGGCCAGCGCCTGCTCTTCATCCCCTCCGGAGAGATGCTCAAGGGCGATGCTCAAGAGCCCGGCGACCCGCTCTCCGGTTCGCTGGACCGCGTCCCTGTCGGTGAGCTGAACCCTGTCGGCTACCAGGGCTTTGTTGATCAGGTACTGCAGCTCCCGGGCGAGCTCCGGTGAGGCCAGCCGGACCAGCAGCCTGGCAACCAGGGTGTCGCCTGCCGGCTGGTGGGTGGTGACGAGGCCGGCATCGTTCAGGACCGGGGCCAGGACCTTGTCACCAGCAAGGCGAAAGGTGTCCGGATTCACCCGCGTATAGACCGACAGCGACTCCTCCAGGGACGGTATCCCTTCGTCGGCCAGGCGACCGGTCCGGAACTGGAGACAGAGCTCTTCCTGTTCGATCACCAGTTCCCCCTTGATCCCTTCCATCAGGGCCAGATAAAGGTGCTGATCGACGCGGAAGACGATATCCAGGAATACGCCGATGAGCTGGGCGTACTCCTGGTTGATGAACTTCATGAAGTAGCAGTCGTCGAAACTGTGGTCCCACTCGATGTTCCGCTCTTCGTCGGAGATCAGGTCGCCCATTCCTCCCCGCACGATCACCCCCTGTTTCAGGGTGAGGATGAGCAGTTCCAGTTCCAGGTGGGGGAGGATCTGCAGGAAGTGCTCTTCGCCGGCGGCGATGATGGTTCCCAGCCAGGCGAAGGCCCGATCTGGCAGGAATTCGCCATTGTCCCACAGCTCCTGGTCGAGGATGAACAGCTCCTGGCGCGGCGAGACGAGCGAGAGCAGGTCGGCGGCGCTCTCCTGCCCCACATCGGCAGTCAGCTGGTAGATCTCCAGCGCCGGAAGTGCCCGGGTGAGCTGTTTGCCATCGGCGTCGGTAAGGAGCAGATCGAGTTTTCCCTTGCCGCTGACCCGGTGCAGGTGGTCCAGCTTGTCCGGAAAGGAGAGCCGGGAGAATTCCTGGGGTGTCAGCCGTTTGCCCTTGATCAGGGTGAGATTGGCGGCGCTGTGGTCATGGGATCTGGGCACGATTCGACTCCTGTTATTGCTCGGGGCTCAGGGTTGGGGGGTGAGGGCTCGGGGCAGAACCTTGAAAGAAGGTGGATCAGGGGCGTGGCTTCCTGCTCTTCCTGGCCTGTATTGTTGCTTCCGTTTTAGTGGGGGTGAGTTCCGGAAAGGCGCGGCGGTAGCCGCAGTCGGGGTGAAGCCAGCGGAGCTGTTGGAGGAGCTCCGGCGTCAGTTTTATGCAGGCCGGATTGATGGTGGCGCGCCGGTCGTAAACCTTGCACTGCCTGCTCACCACGTCCAGGTAGCGGCACGGGGTCTGGGTGTAGAAGATGGTCCCGCGTTCGTTCTCGATCTTCTCGAAACAGCACTGGCCGCAGCGGTTACAGAGGGCGTCCCACGCGGTATCGTCGATATGTTCGTGTGTCATGGACTGGACAGAATAAACCAGGCGTGTAAGGGTGTCAATCCAAGGTTTTTCGGATGGCTACCGGCTTAGCTGCGGATCATTTTCACCACGATCTCGATGGCGCGGCCCGCGAGTTTCTTCCCCATGAGGCAATCTGTCCGGATTTCATCAACGCCGACCTGATTGCTGCCGGACTTCTCTGGATGCACACATCAGCCGCTGTTGGATTCTCAGAGATGGCGAAGTCCTGGCCGCTTACATCACGCTGCTGGCGGACAAGCTTACTGTTGATGGGCGGTCGCTGGAAAGCGAAGGGGTGTTGTACGGGACATTCCCGGCAGTCAAAATAGGTTTTCTTGCCGCTGACAAAAGGGCTAAGGGGACAGGGACATTCCTGGTGGAAATGGCGCTTACTCCCCCTTGGAACTCCTCCCCAGTCCGACCTCGATCTTTTCCCCCTTGTAGGAAAACCGCACCCGGTCGGGAAATATCTCTTCGATCGTAGCCCCATCCACCGCAGCTCCGAGAACTACCGGCTGGCCGTTGACGATGGCCAGCCGGGAAGCGCTGTCCTTTTGCCAGGCGATCCCTGACACGCGGAGCGTCGGCACGGTATGGGGCTGTGGGGAGGCGGGGGCCGGTGCCGGTCTGGCCGTTGTGTCGGCCGGTGGCTGCGGCGTTGCGACTGGCGTCGGCACCGGTCTGGCGAACGGTGTCGGCACTGTTTCCCGCACAGGTGCGGGTGATGCCTGGCGGGGCAGTTGCTCGCGTGGTTTCTGCAGCGGCGGTGGCACAGGTACGGCAGCCGCCGGGTTGCGGTTGACAATTGCCGCTGGAGCTGCTGGAACTTGGGCGGATGGCACTGCTGCCGGTTGGGGCGACGGGGATGCCTTGACCGGTGCCGGCTGGGTCGGCACTTGGGGCGCATTTGCCTGGAGTCTGCCGGAAGGGGCGCTGCCGCGGCTGCGCCAGAGGATCATGCTGCCGCCCAGAACCGCTACTGCCAGGAATAGCGCGCAGAAGATCACCGGCAGCCGGGACCGGTGTCCGGGCCGTGGCGCCTTCTCGGTGAGTATGGCCCGAGAGATCTCCACCTGGCCCGAGAGCTTGGCCGCTTTCTCTGCCTCCAGTTTTTTCAATGCCTTCAGGATCGAGCTCATCTCTTTTTACCGCCTGAGCCATTTGGGCCGAGTTGCGGCGTGGGGAACCTGCCCCCATCCCGGTAGAGCAGTAGCAGCGTCTGGGCGCCGGGCCGGCCGTCCACTTTCAGTCCCCGCGCCTTCTGGTAGTCGGCAAGGGCCTTGCGGGTTGCGTCATCGAACAGGCCGCTCGGCTCGCTGCTGAAAAAACCGGCGCCGGTCAGGAGAATCTGGAGACGGATGGCAGCAACGTCCGCCGAACCCGGCGAGAGGTCGGCGGGGATGTTCTGGTGGTTTTTCCAGAGCAGGTAGCCACGACCGGACCATTGCTTCTCCAGTTCCTTGCGGGAGAGGGGTGCCTTGCCGGGCAGCGCCGGCACGGTAATGACCCGGTCCTTGGCGATGCCGGTCACGGTGAGATAGCGGATACCGCTCCCCGGAACCTTCACCTCCAGGATGGCCGGGGTGTTCAGTCGCTGCAGCGTACCGATGGAGCCATTGAAGGGAGCCAGCGCGAGGCCGCTTTGCCGGGCCAGTTGCTCGACTGATGTCCGTTTGCCCTGCGACGTGGCGGCAGGGGCGTTCCAGAGTCGGGCCAGGGCGTTGAATGCCGGTTCCGGCCCTTCCGGCATCTTGGCCAGAAGTAACGGGAGCTCGGCTGACTTTGCGCCTGCTGCGAGGGAGGGCGACGTGCCTGGCGGCTGCATGGTCCGCGGTTGGGGCGAAGGAAGCGACGGCGGTGGCAGTGCCGGCTTTGCTGACGGCTTTAATCCCAGCGGCGGTACTGTTGCCGGAGAGGTTGCGACAGTAACTGCTGCGGGCGGAGGCGGGACGGCCTTTTTGGGTGCAGGGAGCTGCTTGTGCGCTACCGGTTGCGGTGCCGGGCCGACTGTTGTCCGCTTTGCCGGCAACAGGGGTGCCGCCGTGGCCGGCTTGCTCTGGGAGGAGCGCAATGACGGGCGGAAAACGAGGGTCATTGCCAGTACAGCCATTCCGCCGACAAGTATCCCGGTGAGGGCGGCAAACGTCCATCCCCTGGTGAACCGATAACGGCGCAGGTCCGGTCCGGTCAATTCGCCGATGGCCTGGCGGGCGATCCGGCCGCTGATGCTGCGGACCTCCTCGGTGTATGCCACCAGCAGTGCCCGGTCGCAGGCGATATTGATGATTCTGGGTGAGCCCTGGGCGTAATGGTAGATCGCCCGTAGTGCGGCCGGCGAAAAGACGACGTTTGCCGCGCCGCCGGCCACCAGTATCCGGTGGTGGATGTAGGCGGCCGTATCCTCCCGGTCCAGTGGGAGCAGATGGTAGCGGACGGTCATCCGCTGGGCCAGTTGGCGCAGGTCCGGCCGTTCGAGCAACCGCTTGAGCTCCGGCTGGCCGGCCAGGACGATCTGGATCAGCTTGTCCGTATCGGTTTCCAGGTTGGAGATCAGACGGATCTGTTCCAGAACCTGCGGTTCCAGGTGCTGCGCCTCGTCGATGGCCAGCACCACGGTGCGTCCCTGGCGGTTTTCGTTCAGAAGAAACTGGTTGAGTGTCTCCAGGAGCTCGGCGGTCCCGAGACCTTCACTCGGTAGATCGAATTCCCGGTTGACGCTTCTGAGAAGTTCGAGGGCGGAAAGGCAGGGGTTGAAGATGAGGGCCGTGCGGTGGCTGCCGTCGTCCAACTGCTCCAGGAGGGTGCGGAGGATTGTGGTCTTGCCGGTTCCCACCTCGCCGGTCAGTTCGATGAAGCCTGAGTGATTGTTTATCCCGTACAGGAGGTGGGCGAACGCCTCCCGATGGTGCTTGCTGAGGAAGAGGAAGCGCGGATTGGGGGTGACGCTGAACGGCTTCTCCTGGAACCCGTAGAATTCGCAGTACATGGGCAGGCCCGGAGGCTATTTGCCGCCGCCGGTGCCGGTGGCGGGCTTGCTGGCAAGACCTGCAAAAATGTTGAGCCCCTTCAGCGTTTCCAGCGCCCTGGAGAGTTGGAAGTCGTTGGCCAGATCCCCTTCCGCGGCAATGGGCGGTGCGGTGCGGTGCGGTGACTTCACCGCGGCGGGCACGGACGAGCGGTTGCCGAAGGTGGCAGCGTGGGGCGAGGGGGCGGAACCGCCCTTGTTCGCCACGTCGCTCTGGGCAACGATGATGTCCGGCCTGATCCCTTTGGCCTGGATGGAGCGGCCGGAAGGGGTGTAGTAGCGGGCAGTGGTCAGCTTGAGGCCGTAGCCGTCCCGCAGGGTGATGACCGATTGGACCGATCCCTTGCCATAGCTCTGGGTTCCCATGATGATGGCCCGCTTCTGGTCCTGCAGCGCCCCGGCTATGATTTCCGAGGCACTGGCACTTGCCCCGTTGATGAGGACGACAATGGGGTAATGCGGCTCCTTGGGTCCGATATGGGCGTAGTAGTTCCGCTGGGCGCCGGGGGTCCGGCCACGCATGGAAACGATGGTGCCGTCCGAGGTTCCTTCGCCGATGAACGGGTCCACCACCTGGGTGGCCGTATCCACGAGGCCGCCGGGGTTGTTGCGCAGATCGAGGACCAGCCCTTTCAGGGTGCCGTTGTTTTCCTGGCGCAGCCGTTGGAGCGTGTCTTGGAAATCTTGGCCGGTCCGCTCCTGGAACTGGATGATGCGGATATAGCCATAACCGGGCTCCAGGGTGCGAGCCTTGAGGCTCCTGGTGTTGATGATGTCGCGGATGAGGTGAAAGACGAGCGGACTCTTCTGGCCCTCACGGAGGATGGTCAGGGTGACCTTGGTTCCCTTGGGTCCGCGCATCAGGCTGACCGCCTGGGTGATGGTCATCCCTTTGGTCAGCTTGTCGCCGATCTTCCAGATGTAGTCATTGGCCTTGATCCCGGCACGAAAGGCGGGAGTGTCTTCTATCGGTGAGATGACCGTCAGTTTCTCGTCCTTGATGTTGATCTCAATGCCGAGTCCGCCGAACGAGCCGGACATGGATATCCGCATCTCCTTGTACGGTTCCGGGGTCATAAAGGCGCTGTGGGGATCGAGGGTGGCGAGCATCCCCTCAACGGCTCCGGTGAGAAGTTTCTTGGTATCCACCTCTTCAACGTAGCTTTTTTTGACAATCGCGATAACATCTTTCAGGAGCTTCAGTTGGCTCTGCTCCTGGACTGCGGGTTTCTGCCGGTGCTGGCGCAGTGTCAGACCTATAACTGCGGCGCTCACAACGGCTATGCCGGCGCAGATGATCAGCCACTTGGTAGTGCGTGACATGGTGGGGCTCCATACGTGACGTTACGGACTGCAGGCGGGAAAAGGCGCGCTGCTCCTGTTACTTATACGGGGTTGCAGCGGGATAAGTCAACTCCCTTTGTCGTGCCGCGATTGAGGGGAGTGGTGCTGGGAAGGGCACTGCAAAGCGGTTAAATGTGAAAATAACAATAAAGAAAAGCCGGGTATCGACGATATAACAATTCATCTGGATGACATGAAGCAAGGAGTTGGGTATGAGTACCTGCAAGGTTTACATCCTCGATGACTTCCGCAGAGCAAAGAAGGCCGAGTTACGGGATATGAAAGCGATTATCGAGGAGCATCTTGCCGAAGCCGGATTGTACATGCACGATGCCTTGGAACTCAGGGACTGTCTGGACGGGAACTACAAGTACCAACCTGTTGATGCTGGCCGGGAATGGGACAAGAGGCGGGATGGCGACGAACATTGAGTGATGCTGGTGGAATGGACTGTCACGAAAAGGGGGCCGTATGGATCAGGTTGAAGTCAGGGCGGTTGGCGGTGCCGAACGGCGGAAATATCGCCGCATTGAATTCCAGGCCCCGGCCTTCATCGAGCACAATAACCGGACAACATTCGGAGAGATCAGGAACGTGAGCAATCTGGGAGCGTTCCTCAAGACCGACGGCAAGTTTGCTGTTAACGATTCGGTGCAGCTCTCCATCTACTTTCTGGAAGGATCGGCCACCCTTTCCGTTACGATTCCCGGGACCGTTGCCAGGCTCACCGATGGCGGTGTCGGACTGTTTTCTCCCCACCTGGATGTGTACAAACTTCTCCACCTGGAGCACCTGCTCGCCTTCCACAAGGGGAATCCGCAACGGCTGACCGACGAGTTTTACGAGTATGTCCTGGCAGCGCAAAACGAAACTACCCCTAACTCCTGATTGCGGCTAGCTGTTTGCTGGACGCATCGAGCGGTTCGTTTGGAAGCAGTGTCTAAGGCTTTAGCTGAGGGGGACAGGGGATGTTCCTCTTTTTTTTAAGACATCTGCGCGGAAAGGTTGCACTTCGGTGGAGGATAGAATGGCAGCGGACACAGTGAACGATTCCCGGGTTGTGGGCTTCAAGGGGGCGGTGACAGGGCTCTCGCTGTCGGATGTTATCCAACTGAAGGCGCACAATCTGTTCAGTGGCTGCATTCTAGTCGAATATGGGTCGCGTCGTGGAGAGATCTATTTCCGGGATGGCGAGGTGGTTCATGTCCAGCAGGGTGACCGGGAGGGGGAAGAGGCGTTTTACTCCATAATGAGTTGGCCCGGCGGACGGTTTGATTTTCAAGACGGCGTCATGCCGAGCAAACGTTCCATTGAGGTCAGGCTGACCCACCTGCTCCTTGAGGCACACCGTCTCATAGACGAACAGCGCCATGGCGAAACGGCCGGGACTGAAGAACCGGTCAGCCCGCCCAGGGCGCGGACGACCGCCAACGCCGTCTGCGCCAGACTGATGCAGATCTCCGGAGTTTCCCATGCCGTTATGTTCGGACCGGATGGGACCCCTATTGAGGACAGCAGCAGCGAGGCGACCACCCTGGCCGAAGATGGCGGATTCCTCGTGAAGACCGGGAGCCGGCTGGGAGAGCTGTTTGGTGTTGGCGACCTGAAGTCCGTTGCCCGCCAGGACAGCAGCAAGCAGCAGCTCCTTTTCGAAGCAAAGAACGTGTATCTGGCGCTCGCGGTCACTGGTGAAACTCAGCTTTCGCAGGTTGAGGCCGAAATTCGAAAGGCCTTTGCCGCCAAGCGCTAGGAGTAGAGGATGGAGCAGGTCCTACAGCAGATCAATACACTTCCGGGGGTTGTCGGGTCTTTCGTGATCCTCGCCGACGGCCGGGTTGCGGCCGCTGTGTTCCCCCCCCTTTTCGACCCGCCGATCATTGAGGAGGCAGCCGGTTCTCTGGCAGCGATCCGAGAGCGTTTGCAGCTGGGAGAGTCTCTGGATCTCCTGGATCTCAGGTACGCCAACGGCCGCATCCTGGTGAAGACCCTTGCCGGCGGACTGCTTCTGCTGCTCTGCACCAAGGAGGTCAATCTCCAGGTGCTGGCCATCTCCCTGAATGTGGGGATGAAAAAACTGGAAAAACTGCTGCTTGCCGGGGAGACTGTCGCAGCTTCGCCACCGGAGTTACCGGAGTTACCGGAGGCAGCATCCGGTACCCTCACGCTGACTGCCGGACACCTCATTCCGGCAGAGGCGGACAAAGGGTTCGACCAGTTGGGGATGGTCGCCATGAATCAGGCAACGGCCCATCGGGTCAGCTCGTTCTTCGGGTCGGGGAGCTTTAAGAAGGTGACGCTGATCAACGAAGCGAACGGGAAAACCGGCACCTTTCCGGTTATGGTCGTCAATGACGACGAAAACCGCTATGACGGCATGGCCATCCTTTGCCGTGCTATCGAGAAGAAGCTCGATGCCAAGGCGGGAGAGCCCCTTCGGGTAGAGATTTGACGTATCCCTGACGCTATGCCGCTGTGGTTGAAAGCCCCTTTTGCTCAAGGAACGACAGGAGTTCCCGGCGCGCTGCTCCGAAGTCTTCCAGGGACAACCGGAGGTCTTCCACCCATGGTCGTTCTCTGTAGTAGAGGCGATCATAGTAGTGGGTCATGAGCCCTTCCGTCAGTTGTCCCAGTTCCCACCGCTCCAGGTAGCCGGCCAGTTCGGCGTACTGGTCCCCCCCCAGTTTTTTCCTGATCCTCATCAGGGCGTCGGCCATCAGCTCCCGGTATTCGACTTTCCCATATTCTTCCAGGAGCCTCTGGACCCGGGTTTCCCGCGACGCCTCGCTCCAGACCTTGATGCTCCCCCGCATGACTTCGTACAGGTTTCCCGGCAGGAACAGCTTGCCGATGCGACGGCTCTCCCCTTCGATGAAGATCGGCCTGCCGGCCGGACATCGTCGGAAGGCGTCCCAGAGGAGGGTCTCGAAATGTTTCTGGGACAACTCCTGGGATAGTCCCAGCGAGCCGAAGGCCGACCCCCGGTGACAGGCGAGCCCTTCCAGGTCGATGGTCGTCGCGCCATACGCCTGCAGATGAGTGAGAAAGGTGGTTTTGCCGATGCCGGTCAACCCGTGCAGGACGACCAGGGGGCCGGGGGGGACGAAGTTTTCGAAGGTGGCGCCGACAATGTTACGGAACGCCTTGTAGCCGCCGACCAACTGCTGCACCGGAAACCCGGTCAGGTCGAGGACTGCGGCAACGGTCCTGCTCCGTAACCCGCCGCGCCAGCAGTAGACGATGATGGGGCGGCCGGCGGCAGCCCGGTCGATTTCCGCCACCATGACGGGCAGTCGGCTGGCGGTCAGTTCCAGGCCGCGACGGCGGGCTACCCGGGGACCAACCTGCTTGTAAATAGTGCCGATCTCAACCCGTTCCTCATTGGTGAGAAGCGGCACGTTGATGGCACCGGGAATATGGTCCTCGTCATACTCCAGCGGGGTGCGGACATCGACGAACAGACGGGTGTCCATGCTGGACTGATCGAATTGCACGGTTTGAGGCATGGAATGCTCCTTTGGCCGGATTATAGTCACCGGTGAGGTGGAATGCAAGGAGAGCCGCTCCTGTAGTTGACAGTGGCCTGGTAATCGGGCATAGTAAACCATTCGTGCCAACTGTTTTCCCGACGAAAGGCGCTTGCGAGGTTAGTGTACAAGCACATGTCCACCCCGGGTGGTGAAAAGGATACTGCCGGCGGCGGCTCGCTGGCGAAACTCTGGGGACAACTCCAGGACTCCCTGACCAGGCGGCTGGCAAACGACAAGTATGCCAAGCGGGATCGTCTCATTCTTCTTTTGGCAACCATCTCGGTTGTTACCTTTCTCATTCTCCCTGACCAGCACTTCCTTGCCGTTACCTACAAGGCCGGCGAGATCGCCATCGCCGACATCCGCTCTCCTGCCGATTTTCTCATTGAAGACGACCCCCTGACCGACAAGAAACGGGCTGACGCGGAAGCGGTCGCACCGGTGGTGTATGATCTGCAGCCGACGATGGGACAGGATATTGCCGAACGGTTGACCCAGGGAATGGCCCAGTTGGTCGACATGAAGAGGTCGGAAGATGGGGTTGATCGCGAGACCATTCGGGCGACGCTTTCCAAAACGCTGGGAACGGACCTGAATAGTGCGGAACTGAGCGCTCTCGCCAGGATCAGGTCCGAACGGCTCTTCATCGCCGAAGTGCGAAGACTGCTGGCACGCATCTACAGCAGGCATGTGGTAGCCGACCACCGTTCGTTCGCTGCCGACCGCCTGCGTGGGGTCGTTCTTCTCGATCCAGCATCAGGCCAGGTCGTTGGCGACGGCGCATCCTTCAATGTCATCGATCTCCCCGAGGTCCGCGCACTCCTGGCCAACAGCACCCTCCTGTCGGTTGGGGATTCGCTGGACAGCGAGCTTCTCAAGCAACTCTTGGGGCGGTTGGTTCGCCCGAATCTCATCTACAACCGGACCGCCTCCGAGGAAAAACGGAAGGTGGCTCGGGCCGCTGTCAATCCGGTGCTCCTCCAGGTGAAGAGAGGCGAGATGATCGTCCGGGTGGGGGAGCGAATATCGCCTGAACAGTCGTTCAAGCTGCAGAAGATATTTTCCGAACGGCCGCACCGTAACCGGATGCTGATGGGGGCCGGCACCCTCGGCCTGGCCATGATCCTCTTCTATTTCCCGTTTCGCTTTGCCCGCAAGAACATCAGGAAGTTCAATCCCTCAACCAAGGATCTTCTCTTCCTCTCGCTGGTGACGGTGGTCAATTTTCTGGTCATCAAGCTGGCCTACGTGATTTCCAGCGTCATGGGGGGGGCGTTTCCTGCGATCGAAACCGCCTCCTACGCCTATCTGCTTCCGTTTGCCGCCGGTGCCATCCTGGTCAGGATTGTACTCAACTCGGAAGTCGCCCTGGTATACTGCGCCATCTGCGCGCCTCTCTATGGGATCATGTTCAACAGCAGTCTGCCGGTGGTGATCTACTCGCTCCTGGGGGGGATTGTCGGCGCCCATGGGGTGCGCCATTGCAAGGATCGGAGCACCATCTACAAGGCAGGGCTGAAGGTGAGCGTGGCCAACGTGGCGGTGGCCCTTTCCTTCCAGTTGGGGGGCGATACCCTATTCTCGCTCCAGACCGTGTACTGCGTGCTCTTTGCCTTTGCCGGCGGGATCGTCAATGCCGTCTTCGTTTCCGGCACCATCCCGCTCATCGAGTCGCTCTTCCTCTACACGACCGACATCAAGCTCCTGGAACTGGCCAACCTGAATTCGTCCCTCTTGCGGGATCTCATGGTGCGGGCACCCGGCACCTATCACCACAGCGTCCTGGTCGGCACCCTGGTCGAGGCCGCGGCCGAGGCGATCAACGCCAATCCGCTCCTGGCGCGGGTAGCTGCCTATTATCACGATATCGGCAAGGTCAGTAAACCCCAGTACTTCATCGAGAACATCGGCGGCGGCGAGAACCGGCACGACAAACTCTCACCAAGCATGAGCGCACTGATCCTCATCTCCCACGTGAAGGAGGGGGTTGAACTGGCCCGTCAGCACCGCCTGGGGCAACCGATCATCGACATGATCCGCCAGTCGCATGGCTCTGCCCTCATCAGTTTCTTCTACCAGAAGGCCAAAGGGCAGGCCGGGCCGGACCAGCCGGTGGACGAGCGGGACTTTCGCTATCCGGGTCCCAAGCCCCAGACCCGTGAAGCCGGTCTGGTGCTCCTGGCCGACTGCGTTGAGGCCGCCTCCCGCACCCTCGCCGATCCGACGCCGGCCCGCATCCAGGGGATGGTGCAGAAGATCATCAGCAACATATTCACCGACGGTCAACTGGACGAATGCGAACTGACCCTGAAGAACCTGCACGAGATCGCCAAGAGTTTCATCCAGATCCTGACCGGGATACATCATCACCGGATCGATTATCCCGAACCGGCGTTCAAGGAAAAAGTGGGAGGAGGTAAGAAACAGGGTGACAGTCACGGTAACGAACCGCCAAATGCGGTGGCCGACCCCGACGAAAGAACTGAAAAGGGTGGCACAGAGGATATTAAGCGCCTTGGCATGTCCCGCTAGCGAGCTGTCGGTCACCATCGTCGGCGACCGGAGCATCAGGCGCCTCAACCGGGACTATCTGGGGCGGGACAAGGCCACCAACGTCATCTCGTTTTCCATGCAGGAGGGGGCCTTCGGCACCATCAATCCCGATCTCCTGGGTGATGTGGTGATTTCGGCCGATACCGCGGCCCGCGAAGCGGAAGAGGGTGGGGACAGCTACAACTCCCGGCTCGTGTTTCTCCTGCTCCACGGCATTCTGCACCTCACCGGCTACGACCACGAACGGAGCGGCGAGGCGGAAGCAGAGCGGATGGAGGCGAAGGAGAAAGAACTCTTTGCCCTGCTGCAACAGGAAGGATACGTGTAGGGGCGGCGTTTCGCCGCCCGGATCTATGCGTGAATCAGGGCGGGGAAAACCCCAAGGCGGGGAGACCCCGCCCCTACAGGATACCGCTTGAAACCGACCCGCTTCATAGATTCCGTCAACTGCGCCATCGAAGGGATCATTTATACCGCCCGTACCCAGAAGCATATGCGGAACCATTTTATTTCGGCCCTGGTTCTGTTGCTCCTGGTACTGTTTCTGCGGGTATCGGCCCTGGAGTTCACCCTTCTGGCGGTTTCCGTATCCTTCGTACTGTTCGCCGAACTGATGAACACCGCCGTTGAGGTGGTGGTGGACATGATTTCCCCCGAATATCATCCCCTGGCCAAGACCGCCAAGGATGTGGCTGCCGGGAGCGTCCTGGTGTCGGCCATCGGCGCAACGGTTACCGGCTACCTGATCCTTGCCCGGTATGTTTTCCCCATTTACAAGGAGGCTCTCGGCATGATAGGAACACCTGCGGACCTGGGAGCGATCGTCTCCCTGCTCCTGGTGGTGATCGTGGTTGTCATCCTCAAGGCCATGTCCGGACAAGGGTCGCCATTGCACGGTGGGTTGCCCAGCGGCCATGCCGCCGTCGCCTTTACCATCGCTACCCTGGTTTCCCTCAAGACGCAGGACCCGATCACCTCCATCCTGACCATCGCCCTGGCGGTCATGGTCAGTCACTCCCGGCTCCTCATGCGTATCCACTCTCTGCGGGAGGTCATTCTGGGCGGGGTGACCGGAACGGCCATCACACTGGTGGTGGTCCTGGTCTTCAAGGCGGCGCTTAACTAAATGAAATTTCTACAGCAGTATACAGATAGCAGACAGGAGGGGTACTGACCTTGGACGAAGGTGCTCTTCGCAAGAGCCCCGGCCTCATTGAGGCTATCGGGCGTTTCCTCCGCGGCCGGAAGAAGGTGACCGAGGAGGAGATCCAGGAGTTGATGGATGCCGGCGAGGAAGAGGGGCTCATCAACGAGGAAGAGAACGATATGATCCGCGCCATCTTTGCCCTGCGGGACACGGTGGTGCGCGAGATCATGGTTCCCCGGACCGACATGGCCTCGCTGACCGTCGATGCGCCGATCAACGAGGTCCTGCAGGCGATCATCGCCTGCGGCCACTCCCGGATTCCGGTTTTCGAGGGAACCATCGACAACGTCGTCGGCATCCTCTACGCCAAGGATCTCCTGAAGTGCTGGGGCCAGGACGAATCGGCCCTGGTGGTGCGCAAGCTGCTGCGAGCCCCGTTCTTCACCCCGGAGACGAAAAACCTGGAGGAACTGCTTCAGGAATTCAAGAAGCGCCGGGTGCACCTGGCAATCGTCATCGATGAGTACGGCGGCACCTCCGGCCTGGTGACCATCGAGGACCTGCTGGAGCAGATCGTGGGGGACATCCAGGACGAGTACGACCTGGAGGAGGAATGGCTGACCGAGGGGGTGGACGGCACGGTCGTTGTGGATGCCCGTCTCCCCATCGAGGAGTTGGAAGGGCATTTCGGCATCACCGTCGAGCGGGAAAAGTTCGATACGGTTGGCGGGCTGATCTTCCACCTGCTCGGGAGAATTCCCGCTACCGGTGAGGAAGTTGCCTGCAACGGACTTCTCCTGACCGTGCTGGATGCCGACGAGCGACGGATCAGCAAGGTTCGCGTCGTCCGCCGGTCCGTAGCGGAGGAGGCACCTCCGGTATCGTGATCCAGCATCGCTTCACATTAAACGGGAGGCAGCCGGGACGCTACGCCGTGCTTGCTGCGCTTGCCACCGGTATCCTCCTGGCCCTTTCCTTCCCGCTGCCGGGGATTGCGTTTCTTGCCTGGGTGGCCTTCGTGCCGCTCTTGGTGGCGTGCTACGACGCTACTCCACGACAGGCCTTTCGCTACGGCATGGTGGCCGGGCTTACGGCCTACGCCGGGATTCTCTACTGGCTCAACATCGTCATGACCACCTATGGCAAGCTTCCCCTGGCGGTCAGCATCTCCCTGTCTATCGTCCTGGCAGCCTATCTGGCCCTGTATGTCGCCGGCACCATGGCGCTGGTCCGCTGGTGCGCAGGGGCCGGGATTTCGCTCCTGGTTTCCTTCCCCCTGATCTGGACCGCCCTGGAGTATGTCCGGTCGTTTCTCCTCACCGGGTTCCCCTGGGCGAGTCTGGCCTACTCCCAGTACCGGACCCTGCCGCTCATCCAGGTGGCCGACCTGGCCGGCATTTACGGCCTCGGCTGTTTGATCGCCTTTGCCAACGTCGTGGCGGCAATGGTGGTGAAGTCCCTCGTGCTCAGGGATGGCACCCGCTACCCTGCCCGGAGCGGCGCCATCCTGGTCCTGCTCCTGCTGGCGGTGCTGGGGTACGGGGCATTCCGGCTGAACGCACCGGAGAGCGGCAAACCGATCCGGGTTGCCCTGGTTCAGGGCAATATTCCCCAGGACATCAAGTGGAGCCCTGCCTTCCAGCAGGAGACCGTCAACATTTACGAACGGCTTTCCCGCACGGTGGCTCCGGGGAGCAGCGACCTCCTGGTCTGGCCCGAGAGCGCGCTGCCGTTCTATTTTCAGATGGAGGAACAGTATGCCGGTCGGGTGCGCTCCCTGGCGAGGGAACTGAAGAGCTCTCTGGTCGTGGGGAGTCCGGCCTACGAGAAGGAGGACGGCAAGGTCCGTTATCTGAACAGTGCCTTTCTGATCGGCCCCGGCGGTGAAATTCTCGGGCGGGGCGACAAGGTCCACCTGGTGCCGTTCGGCGAGTATGTGCCTTTGGCCGGTGTCCTCCCCTTTGTTCACAAACTGGTGGAAGGGGTCGGCGACTTTTCCCCGGGCCGGGAGATGGCGCCGCTCTCAACGCCGTTCGGCAAGCTCGGAGTCCTGGTCTGTTTCGAGGGAATCTTTCCGGAGATTTCCCGTGACTATGTCCGGCAGGGGGGGGCGTTGCTGGTGAACATCACCAACGACGCCTGGTACGGTCGCTCGTCAGCCCCGGCCCAGCATCTTTCGATGGCGGTATTCCGGGCGGTGGAGAACCGGGTGCCGCTGGTGCGGGCTGCCAATACCGGGATCACCTCGGTCATTGACAGCAAGGGGCATTTTCAGGGGATGACCAGGATTTTCCAGGAGGCGGTCCTGACCGGCGAGGTACGGCTCGGGACTGAACGGACCGTGTATACCCGGTCCGGCGATCTCTTCGCCTGGGGCTGCCTGGGTGCGGTGGTGATCATGGCGGGCATGGCGTATAGGAAGAAGAAAAAAGGCGAGGAAAACCAAGTCCCCCTTTATGAAAGGGGGACTTAGGGGGATTTGACTTTGGTTGCCACTGGGAAATCCCCCCTGGCCCCCCTTTCTCAAAGGGGGGAAACCTCTTGCGGAAGATTAGTGCTAATCAGGTTTCACTATTTAAAAGGAGTCAGCAATGTTCAGAGAAGAAGTTGCCAGGATGGAAGCCTTTGCAGAGCGGATCGCCAAACTTCGGGGGTCTCTTTGACATAGATCGCAAGCGGGAAGACCTGCAGGAGATGGAGGCACGGATTGCGGTTCCCGGTTTTTGGGACAATCCGGATGCTGCCCAGGAGATACTGAAGGAGCGAACGGTTCTGGAGAAGGCCGTCGAGGGGTGGGACCGGCTCTGCCGCCAGTTGGAGGACGTCAAGGTCCTGATCGAGCTGGGGAGCGAGGCCGAGGACGAGGCCACCCTCGGCGAGGTACACGAACTGAACGATATCCTCGAAAAGGGGGTGGAGGCGGCCGAGTTCCAGAAGATGCTCTCCGGCCCCCATGACCGGAACTCCTGCTACCTCTCCATCAATGCCGGTGCCGGCGGCACCGAATCCCAGGATTGGGCCGAGATGCTCCTGCGGATGTATCTCCGTTACTGCGAGCGCAAGGGGTGGAAGCGGGAGATCACCGAATTCCAGGCCGGCGAAGAGGCGGGGATGAAGAGCTGCACGGTCACCGTGAGCGGCGAGTATGCCTATGGCTATCTCAAGGCCGAGGCCGGCATTCACCGCCTGGTGCGTATCTCGCCGTTCGATAGCAATGCCCGCCGCCACACCTCTTTTGCCTCGGTCTTCATCTTTCCGGAGATCGCCGACGACATCGAGGTGAAGATCAACGAGTCGGACCTGCGGATCGATACCTACCGTTCCAGCGGTGCCGGCGGCCAGCACGTCAACACCACCGATTCGGCGGTCCGGATCACCCATCAGCCGACCGGCATCGTGGTGGCCTGCCAGAGCGAGCGGAGCCAGCACATGAACAAGGCGTCCGCCATGAAGGTCCTCCGGTCGAAGCTGTACGAGCGGGAGATCCAGGAGCGCGAGTCCAAGGCCGCCGAGATCGGCGGTGAAAAGAAGGAGATCGGCTGGGGGAGCCAGATCAGGTCCTATGTCCTGCATCCCTACAAGATGGTCAAGGACCTGCGGACCGGCGTCGAGACCGGCAACCCCGATGCCGTGCTGGACGGTGACCTGGAGGAGTTCGTGGTGGCGTACCTCATGGGTGTCCGCCGGCACGTGACCGACGACTAGGCCTTAAAGCAATTCAACGCGGATAAACGCGGATTAAAAGTGGATCAACGCGGAATAGAAACAGCGCGTTAAATTTACTCCCAAAAAGCATTCGGAACGCAGAGACGCAGAGAAGAACCATTAGTTCCGGTTATCAAACTGAATCACCAAACCAAGTGAGAGGCGTTGACTCGTTTAGGTTTTGATTTTCTCTGCGCCTCTGCGACTCTGCGTTAATGGACTGTGTTTATATGGTTTTTATCCGTGTTCATCCGTAAGAATCCGTGTCCATCCGTGTTGAATTCGTTGTTCGTAAAAGGTGTATCAATGAAGCGCTCCATAGTTGTTTTCTGGTTCCTGAGTATGCTTTTTGTCGCCGCTACCCCCGGCTGCGCGGCCCAGCGGAAGGAGACGACCGGGATCAGCCGGGTCGGCTACACCATTCAGGTGGGGGCCTTTGCCGAGGTGAAAAATGCCGAGCGGTTGACGACCAAGCTCCAGGCCAAAGGGATCGAGGCCTTTTATTTCAAAAAGGACAACGGGGTCTATGCCGTCCGCTTCGGCGACCATCAGTCGCGCGATGCCGCCCGGCGTGCTGCTCAGAAACTGGTTGCGGAAAAGCTGATCGGGAGCTATTTTATTGCGGCCCCGAATGAGCCCGGCATCCAGCGGAGCAAAGGGCCGGAGATCAGGACCGCCAGGCCGGAGAAACCGGTCCAGACGCTCCCCCCCGCTCGCCTCGAAGAGCGGAAACCGCGGGGGGACATGGGGGCTATCGCGGCCCGCACCGCCGAGCGGTTTGTCGGCATCCCCTACCGCTGGGGAGGGGATACGGTGGTTGACGGGATGGACTGCAGCGGTTTCGTCCGGGCGGTCTACAACCTCTGCGGGGTGAATATCCCCCGGACCTCTGCCGAGCAGTTCCTGGTCGGCCAGCCGGTGGACAGAGAGGAGCTCCAGGACGGCGATCTGGTCTTCTTCGGCGCGTCGGCCGACAAGATCAACCACGTGGGGATCTATGTCGGTGGCGGCCGTTTCGTTCATGCCCCGCGACGGGGCGACGACATCAAGATCACGTCGATCGACGAAAAGTATTTTACCGAGCGGTTCGTGGGCGCGAAGCGGTATTTTTAGCCTGAATCCGCGAGACATGGAGACCCGGTGGAGCGGAGCGCACGCGATTCCCGCCGCCGAAGTGGAGCAACGCGCATCAGCCGTGTGAGGTCGGCCACCGGCCATTCATGTCAGGAAAGGGCCAAATCGCGGGAGTCGTAGCGGAAGCGGGTCTCCGGGGCTCACGCATGCAGCTCAAGCTGCTCAACCACTCAACCATTATCAAGAGGCACCAATGGCAATAATCAAACCGTTCCGGGCCTTGCGCCCTCCCAGGGCGCTGGCCGAAAAGGTGGCATCCCTCCCCTATGACGTCATGGATACGGCCGAGGCCAGGGCCATGGCCGCCGGCAATCCCTACAGCTTTCTCCGGATTTCCCGGGCCGAGATCGATCTGCCGTCCGACGTGGATATCCATTCGGAACCGGTTTACCGTAAGGGGCATGAGAATCTGCTGGCATTCATCAGCCAGGGGACCCTGGTCCAGGACGATGCCGACTGTTACTACGTGTACCGCCAGACCATGGGGAGTATCACCCAGGTCGGGCTGGTGGTCTGTGCCGGGGTGGATGACTACCAGAGCGGCGTTATCAAGAAACATGAGCTGACCCGGGCCGACAAGGAGGAGGACCGGGTGCGGCATATCGATCTCCTCGACGCCAACGATGAGCCGGTCTTCTACACCTTTCGCCGGAACGCGGATGTCGGCGCTATTCTGGAGCGGGTCACCGCCGGGGAGCCGGAGTACGATTTCGTCACCGACGACGGGGTCGGGCACACCCTCTGGGTAATCCGCGATCGTGACGCCATAGATCGCCTCACCGCGATCGTCGCCGGCATTCCGGTGCTGTATGTGGCCGACGGCCATCACCGCAGCGCCGCCGCCAGCCGGGTGCGCGATCTGCGCCGGACCAGGAATCCGCGGCACAGCGGCCAGGAGGAGTACAACTACTTCCTCACCGTGATCTTTCCGTCCGACCAGCTTCATATCATGCCGTACAACCGGGTAGTGAAGGACCTGCACGGCCAGACCGTGGCCGAATTCATGGCCCGGGTGGCAAAGGTCTTTGACGTCACGCCGGTGGCCGCACCGCTGGTGCCGAACGGGCGACACCGGTTCGGCATGTATCTGGCCGGCAAGTGGTATGAGCTGCACACCCGTGACGGGTCGTTCCCGGCAGGTGACCCGGTCGGGAGTCTGGATGTTTCCATTCTGCAGGACAATCTCCTGAACCCGATCCTGGGGGTCCGCAACCCCCGCACGGACCAGCGGATACAGTTCGTCGGCGGCATCCGCGGGGTGGACGAGCTGACACGGCTGGTGGACGGCGGGGAGTACCAGGTGGCGTTTTCCCTCTTCCCCACCTCCATCGACGAACTGATGGTGCTGGCGGATGCGGACAAGATCATGCCCCCCAAATCCACCTGGTTCGAGCCGAAGCTGCGGTCCGGGCTGTTCGTGCACCTGTTGTCGTAGTCCGCGGGCAAACGGCATCGCTATGAACTACTGGCTCTTCAAAACCGAACCGGGCTGTTTTTCCTACAACGACCTGCTGAACCGTCCCGACCGGACCGAACATTGGGACGGGGTGCGCAACTTTCAGGCCCGCAACTTCCTGAGAGACCAGGTTCAGGTGGGGGACGGGGTCCTGTTCTACCACAGCAACATCCCGGAGCCGGCGGTAGTCGGGACGGCGCGGGTGGTGCGGTCCGGCTATCCCGACTGGACGGCCTGGGATCCGGCGGGCGAGCATTTCGATCCCAAGAGCAGCCCGGACCGGCCGGCCTGGTACATGGTTGATGTGCAGGCCGAACAAGCCTTTGCCCAACCGGTTCCCCTGTCCCTGATAAAATGCCATCCGGGCCTTGGCGGGATGGTGCTGCTGACCCGGAGCCGGCTGTCGATCCAGCCGGTGACTGAAGGCGAGTGGCAACTGATCTGTCAGCTGGGAGGAGTCCCGGCTGCATAACATGAACGAAAGGAAGTAAACGTAATGCGTGGTGTGGAGAAACTGATCATTGTCCTGCTCCTGCTGGTGGCGGTAACCATTCCGGCCTGTTCCCAGAAAGAGACGAAGAGCGGCGGCGAACAGCCGGTTGCTGGCCAGACGGCTCCTGCCGGGATGGTTACCACCCCCTCCGGTCTAGCCTATCAGGATCTGGTGGCAGGGAGCGGCCCGACGCCGACCGCGGGCAAGCTGGTCAGGGTACACTATACGGGGTGGTTGCAGAACGGTACCAAGTTCGACAGCTCGCAGGACAGTGGCCAGCCGTTCGAGTTTCCCATCGGTGCCGGTCAGGTCATTCCGGGCTGGGACGAGGGTGTCATGACCATGAAGGTCGGTGGCAAGCGCAAGCTGGTGATTCCGCCCCAGCTCGGCTATGGCGCGGCAGGGGCCGGCAGCGACATTCCGCCCAATGCGACCCTTATCTTCGAGGTAATCCTGCTGGACGTGCAGATGTAGGAGCGGGCTCGGGGCTCAGGGCTCAGGGCGAAAGGCGAAAGGCGAAAGGCGAAAGGCGAAAGTGCTTATGATTTTCCGAGCCCCGAGCCCTGAGCCCTGAGCGGTTTAAAGAGGTTCCATGAGGCTTCTGGTAGCACTTTTTTTCATATTTTTGCTGGCTGGCAAAGCTGCCGCTGCGGAGCGGAGCGTCACCCTATTTCTGGACGGGGCCAAGGTTGAGCAGCGCTTTGTCGTTAACGGCGGCTATCTGGAGATTCCGCTCCCGGCAGGCCTGAAGCCCGGTTCGCTGCGGCTCGTGCCCCAGGCTGCGACCCGCATCGAGCGGGTTGAAACCGTTCCCGCCCGCCTCCCCCTGCGGGTCGAGAACGAGCTGGCGAGGCTCACTGAGCGACGGGAGCGCCTTCAGGCCCGGCTCCAGGCCCTGAAGACCAGGGAGGGGGTCTTTACTGCCGCAGCCAAGGCCCAGAGCGGCAAGGCGCCGCGCAAGACCAAGAGTAACCCCGAGCCGCTGCAGAATATCCGGAAGGGTACCGATTTCGCCCTGGCCCAACTGGAAGAGGTCTACAGCGTCAGGCGATCAGTGGAGAAGGAACTGGCGGTTTTGGACGGCAAGGACGCGGCACTGCGCAAGGAAGGGAACGGGGGAGGGCGCATCGCCCGGGTCTGGCTATCCGGCCGCAGGCCGGGCATCACTGCTGCCTGGCTGCAGACCGACCTTTCCTGGTCCCCCCGTTATGACATCCGTCTCGGTGGTGACGCTACGACCGAGGTGACGATCCATCCCCGTCTGCCGGTCCTGGCCAGAGGCGAAGCGGTCTCGGTATCGATGGCGAGCGTGCAGAAGGAGCCGGGAGCGGCGGCCGCAATGCCGGTGACCAGCGAGCAGTCGGCCGTGGTTACCCTGCGCCTCCCGGTCCAGGTGAAGGGGGATGGCCGGGACGTTTCGTCCGGTCTTGCCTTTACGATGACCAATACCGCGACTCAGATCCTTCCCGGCGGTGATGTCTCCTGTTACCGGGACGGGACGTATATCGGCACGGCCCGTCTGGCCGCAATCCAGCCCCTGGAGAGCCGCGAGATCCTTTGCGGCGAATGACGCACCACCTTAAGAAGCTAGTCAATTTACGATGGAGACGTTTATGACCAATAATGCAATCCGCCTGTTTCTGGCCGCAGCCGCGACAGCAGCCCTGACCGCCTGCGGTGGCAACGGTTCCACCACTTCCACCATTCCGGTAACCTCCGTAACCATCTTCAATGCCCATAGCGTAGCCTTCAAGAACAACTCGGCCATGGCATGGGGATACAACGGGTCCGGACAGTTGGGCAATGGGGTCACCAATACCAGCAATACGCCGGTATCGGTCCTGGAGAACGGCCGGCCCCTGACCGGGCTGAAGGGAATATCCGCGGGTTCGGCCCATACCCTGGCGTTCTATAACAACAGCACGGTCCGGGCATGGGGAGCGAACTTCTCCGGCCAGTTGGGGAACGAGGCAACCTCCAACGGCGTGCTTGCGCCGGTCAAGGTTTCGGGTCTGTCGCGGGTCAAGGCGGTAGCAGCCGGCGGAAACCATTCTCTGGCACTGACCAACTACTCCTCGGTCTGGAGCTGGGGAAACAATTTTGCCGGCCAGCTCGGCAACAATACGACCATATCCCAGAGCAAGCCCGTGCAGGTGACCGATGGCAGCGCCATCCTCGGAAATGTCAGGCAGATTGCCGCCGGAGGCAGTCACAGCCTGGCGTTGAAGTACGATGGTACGGTCTGGGCATGGGGGTACAATGAATATGGCCAGCTGGGTCAGGGCGCATCTATTACCACCACCAGCCCGCTTCCGCTTCCTGTCGCCGGTCTCGGCCCGGTCAAGCTGATTGCCGCCGGTGGCGCCTTCAGCGTGGCGGTCGATACGAGTGACAAGGTTTGGGTCTGGGGGTACAACGGCTTCGGTCAGCTCGGCCTTGAACCGACAACCACCCCTTTCAGCGGTGCACCTCGGCAGATAGCCGTCCCCACCGGCACCGTCGAGGCGGTTTCCGCCGGTCTGAGCCATATTCTCGTGCTGGTCAACAACGCCGGTGCGATGAGCGTCTGGGGGTGGGGATTCAACGGCTTTGGCCAACTGGGCGAGGTAATAAAAGATGGAGTGGCTGTGAAAATAACGCCAGAAGGTTTTGTTTCTACCCCCAAGTTGATTACAGATATTACCGGCGCATTTAACCCGGCTGTTCTCACGGTCAACGGCATGAGCCCGATCCTGGCCGTGGGCCACCATTCAATGGCCAGGACCGACGGCGGGCTCTTTGCCTGGGGGAACAACAACTTCGGTCAGCTCGGGCTTACCCCCAGATCTCCAACTTACGAGGTTACGCCGATCGAGGTGAACGGTTTTTAGTCTATCTGTTCAAAATCAAAGAAAATTACAGGTGAGGGGGGAGCCGGTGGGCTCCCCCTTTCCCGCTTGACTTGACAGGCATAAGTAGGCTATTTTGCCAGTTTGTTAAACCGGCCGGCACGGCCTTGGAAAGGGAAGAATCCGGGATGGAAGAACTCAGCGAACTGCTTTTGCAACGCCGCCGCAAGGTGGATGCCCTTTGGGAGGCCGGGGTCAATCCGTACCCGAACGACTACCGGCCCCAGCATACCACGGCTGATGTGGTGGCCGCCTACGGCCAGGTGGAGACCATCGAGGAAGGCGGCCAGAACTTTGTGGTGGCCGGTCGGATCATCGCCCGCCGATCATTCGGCAAGGCGGCATTCATCCAGCTCCAGGACCGCAAGGGGCGGCTCCAGCTCTATGTCCGCAAGGATGTGGTCGGCGATGAAATGTTCGCCGACTTCGAGACCTTCGATATCGGCGACATCATCGGTGCCAGCGGCACTCCCTTCCGGACCAAGACCGGCGAACTTTCCCTCAATGTCACCACCATCAGGCTCCTGACCAAGTCCCTGCTGCCGCTTCCCGAAAAGTTCCACGGCCTGACCGACGTTGAGACCCGCTACCGGCAGCGCTACGTGGACCTGATCGTCAATCCCGAGGCGCGGGACGTTTTTGTCAAGCGGTCCCGCGTTGTCAACCTGGTTCGTGAATTCATGGTAGCCCACGATTTTCTCGAAGTGGAAACCCCCATGATGCAGCAGATTCCGGGCGGCGCCATGGCTAAGCCGTTCGTTACCCATCATAACGCCCTGGACATGGAGCTGTACCTGCGGATCGCCCCTGAGCTCTACCTGAAGCGGCTGGTGGTGGGGGGCTTCGAGCGGGTCTTCGAAATCAACCGGAACTTCCGGAACGAGGGGATCTCCATCCGCCACAACCCGGAATTCACCATGATGGAGTTCTATCAGGCCTATGCTACCTTCGAGGACCTGATGAACTTTACCGAGGAACTGCTCTGTCATGTCGCCCGGGAGCTCCTGGGAACCCTCGATTTCAGCTATCAGGGCCAGCAGATCAGTTTCCAGCGCCCCTGGCGGCGGTTCACCGTCAAGGAGGCGATTCTCGAATACGGCGACATCGATGCCAAGGCGCTGAACGACCGGGATCTTGCCTATGCCTACGCCAAGAGCATCGGCCTGGATCTGCCGGAGGATATCGGCTACGGCAAGCTGATTACCGAGATTTTCGAAGAAGTGGCCGAGACCAAGCTGATCCAGCCGACCTTTATCACCGCCTATCCGACCGAGGTATCGCCCCTGTCCCGCAAAAGCGACGCCGATCCGGAGATCGTGGACCGGTTCGAGTTCTTCTGTGCCGGCCGCGAGATGGCCAATGCCTTCTCCGAGCTGAACGATCCGGTGGACCAGAAGGAGCGCTTCCTGGCCCAGGTGGCAGCCAAGGCCAAGGGGGATGAAGAGGCCCACTACATGGACGAGGACTACATCCGCGCCCTGGAGTACGGCATGCCGCCAACAGCGGGCGAGGGGATCGGCATCGACCGGTTGGTGATGCTCCTGACCGACTCGGCCTCGATCCGCGACGTCATCCTCTTCCCACAGCTCAGGAAGGAAAAGTAACGGGATCAGTGCCCAGGGAGCGGCAACTGCCTTGTTCAAGGTTTTGCCGAGCCCCGAGCCCCGAGCCCCGAGCCTGTTTTCATATGCCCTACGAACTGTTCATCGGCCTGCGTTATCTGAAGGCCAAGCGGAAGTCGACCTTCATCTCCATCATCACCCTGATCTCCACGGCCGGGGTTGCCCTGGGGGTGATGGCCCTGATCATCGTCCTGGCGGTGATGACCGGCTTCGAAGAGGACCTGAAGGAGAAGATCCTCGGCACCAACGCCCACATCGTGGTGCTGGGGAGCGGTGGGAGTATCGACGATCCGAAAGGGGTCATGGCCCGGCTCGGGAAGTTCGACGGCGTGGTGGCAACAACCCCCTTCATCTACAACCAGGTGATGCTTGCTGCCGGCAAGAACGTCTCCGGCGTGGTGCTGCGCGGCATCGACCCCCAGAGTGACCGGCAGGTGACCAATCTGCACAAGGCGATGGTCCAGGGACGACTCGAAGAGTTGGTCGATGGCACGTCGCCGACCCCGGCGGCCGCGGCAGAACCGCGGCTTCCCGGCCTGGTAATCGGCAAGGAACTGGCCAGGAACCTGAACCTCTACGTGGGGGATACGGTGAATGTCATCTCCCCCATGGGGAACATCACCCCCCTGGGGATGATCCCGAAGATGAAGCAGTTCCGGGTGGCCGGGATCTTCAATACCGGCATGTTCGAGTACGACACCACCCTGGCCTATGCGGGAATTGGCGAGGCCCAGTCGTTCCTGGGGATGGGGGCCTCGGTAACCGGCATTCAGCTCAAGGTGGCCGATGTCTACCAGACCGGCGAGCTTTCCCGCCGGATCAACCGTGAACTGGGCGCGGCGTTCTACGCCAGGGACTGGATGCAGATGAACCGGAACATCCTCTTTGCCCTGAAGACGGAAAAGACGGTCATGTTCATCATCCTCACCCTGATCGTGCTGGTGGCTGCCTTTGGCATCGCCTCCACCCTGTTCATGGTGGTGATGGAGAAGACCAAGGATATCGCGATCCTCAAGTCCATGGGGGCCACCGGGCGGAGCATCATGCGGATCTTCGTCTTCGAGGGGCTGATTATCGGTGTCCTCGGCACGCTGATCGGCCTTGTGGCTGGTCTCCTGGTCGCCCTGAACCTGGAGGCGATCGTCGGGGTGGTTCAGCAGGTGACCGGTTTCGAACTGTTCAGCAAGGACGTCTACTACCTGGACCGTTTCCCTTCCCAGGTGGTGCCGGCCGACGTGGTCCTGGTGGCGGTGACGGCGGTCCTGATCTCCTTCGTGGCCACGCTCTACCCGTCATGGCAGGCGGCGAAGCTCATGCCGGCTGAGGCCCTCAGGTATGAGTGACCCTCTGATCCAGGTCACGGGGCTCCAGAAATCCTACGGGACCGGCGCTGCACGGGTGGAGGTACTGAAGGGGATCGACCTGGCCGTGCAGGCCGGCGAGTCGGTGGCCCTGGTCGGGGCCTCCGGGGCCGGCAAAAGCACACTGCTCCATCTGCTGGGGGCGCTGGACCGGCCAACGTCCGGCGAGGTCCGCTTTGCCGGCGAGGATATTTTCCGGCGCAGCGACCAGCAACTGGCCTCATTCCGGAACCGGAGCATCGGTTTTGTGTTCCAGTTCCATCACCTGCTGCCGGAATTCACGGCTCTGGAGAATGCCATGATGCCGGCCTTGATCGGCGGCATGAAGCGGGATGAGGCAAAGGGCATCGCCGCCGATCTCCTCGACGCCGTCGGCCTTTCCCACCGGGTTACCCACAAGCCGGGGGAGCTCTCCGGCGGGGAGCAGCAGCGGGTGGCCATTGCCAGGGCACTGGTCCTTTCTCCGCGCCTGGTGCTGGCGGATGAGCCGACCGGTAACCTGGATATGAAGACCAGCAGCGAAATCCACGATCTCTTTGCCGGACTCCGCGAACAGATCGGGATTACGCTGATTATGGTTACCCACAACGAGCAGTTGGCCGCCCGTCTGGGTCGGACGGTCCGGCTGGTCGACGGAAAAATCGGTGACTGGGGACTGGTGACAGGGATAGGCGGTTGAAGTTTTTCCGAGCCCCGAGCCCCGAGCTGAGATCTTACATGTTTTGTATCTTGGAGGGTATTTGCTCCGTTCATTCAGAATCATAATTTCCGTCCTGCTGGGAGTTCTTCTCTGCGCCGCTGCTGTCTTTGCCGAGACTGAGCAGCGAATCGACCGGGTGATCATCAAGGGGAACAGGCGGATAGAAAGCGCCGCTATTACCAACGTGCTCAAGGTAAAAGACGGTGACCCGTTTTTCCCTGAAAAGGTGGATGCCGATGTGCGGGCCATCTACAAGCTCGGCCACTTCCAGGACGTGAAGGCTGAGACCTCGACAGGCGAAAAGGGACTGCTCCTCACCTACCTGGTGGCCGAGAAACCGGTTGTCAGGGTGATTACCATCGAGGGGAACAAGGAACTGAGCCTGGAAAAGGTTCGCGATGCCCTCGATATCAAGCCGAACAGCATCTTCTCCCAGAAGGAACTGGCCAAGGGGATCAGGAAGGTCAAGAAGCTCTACGCCGACGAAGGTTACTACCTCGCGGAGGTACAGGAAAAGGTCGAGAAGCGTGGGGAAAACGAACTGAATCTGCGGCTCACCGTTATTGAAGGGAATAAGATCCTGATCCGGCAGATCCGCTTCGACGGCAACCGGGCATTCACCGCCGGCAAGCTCAAAAAAGCGATGGAGACCACGGAGAAGTGGCTGTTCTCCTGGCTCACCGGGGCCGGTACCTACAAGGAAGAGGTCCTGAAAAGCGACACGACGGCCATTGCCGACCTCTATTTCAATAACGGCTATGTCAATGTGAAGGTCGGCGAACCGAAGGTCGAGCTCCTGCCGGACAAGTCCGGCCTGCTGGTAACCATCGGTATCACCGAGGGGGACCAGTTCCGGACCGGCTCGGTCGATTTCAAGGGGGACCTCCTGGAGTCGCGCGACGAACTGGCCAAGTTGGTCAAGCTGAAAAGCGGCGAACTGTTCAGCCGGTCGACCCTGCGCATGGACGTCTTCGCTCTGACCGACCTCTATGCCGACAAGGGGTACGCCTTTGCTAACGTGAATCCCCTTACCAGGCTCAACCCCGAGCAGAAGAACATCGACCTGACATTCGACTTTGAAAAGGGGGAGAAGGTCTATATCGACCGGATCAATATCTCCGGCAATACCAAGACCCGCGATAAGGTCATACGCCGGGAATTGAAACTGGCCGAAGGCGACCTGTACGGCAGTACGGCCCTCAAGAAGAGCAAGCAGAGCCTGATGAACCTGGGGTTCTTCGAAGAGGCCAACCTGGCCACGGCCAAGGGGAGTAGCGACAACAAGCTCAACCTGAATGTGGACGTGAAGGAAAAGCCGACCGGTACCTTCAGTATCGGCGGCGGCTACAGCTCACTGGACGGCCTGATCGGCCAGGGATCGGTCCAGCAGACCAACTTCCTCGGCCTCGGTCTCAAGATGAACGTCTCCGCCTCCATCGGCGGCAAGTCCCAGACCTACAACCTGGGCTTGACGGATCCGTATTTCATGGACACCCGCTGGACCCTGGGGGGCGACGTCTACCGGACCGAACGGCAGTATATCGACTATACCCGCCGGGCCACCGGTGGAGACATCAAGGCCGGCTATCCCCTGAGCGACACGATGAGCAGCTTCTTCGTGTACAAGTACGAGGAGAAGCAGATATACAACCAGTCCCAGAGCCTGCTGGACAGCATCAGGAATGGTCTTATCACCTCTCCGGAAACCACCTCCACCACCAGTGCCATCTCGTTAAGCCTGAACCGGAATACCACCGACTATCGCCTCGATCCGACCAGGGGGATGACGAACAGCCTGTCGGTGGAGTTTGCCGGCCTGGGCGGCACCAACCGTTATCTCCGCTATATCGGCCAGACCTCCTACTATATCCCGGCGTTCTGGAGTGCGGTCTTTTCTGCCCATGCCACCCTTGGCCATATCCAGGCGCTCGGCAAGGAGATCCCGATCGACGAGAAGTTCTATCTGGGCGGCATCAGCACGGTGCGCGGCTATGGCGGCAGGACCATAAGCCCCTACCGGACCAATCCGGTCCTGGTCCAGGGTAATCTCGGTCTCAATAAATTCACTATTTCCCGGGCCTTCATCGGCGGGGATACCGAGGCGGTGGGAAACCTGGAACTGGTCTTCCCGCTCCTGAAAGAGGCCGGGCTCAAGGGGGTGCTGTTCTTCGATGCCGGCAACGCCTACGAGAGGGCCAGCGATATATTTTCAACCATGAGGACCAGCTACGGCTTCGGGGTCCGCTGGTTTTCGCCCATCGGCCCCCTTCGCCTCGAATACGGCATTCCGATCAACCCCCGCAAGGATATCGACAACAGCGGCGGCAAGCTGGAGTTTTCCATCGGCGGATTTTTCTGACCTCGTTATTGTTTAAGAAGCGAACTTATCCATAGTACAAGGAGAACCCCATGAAACGCATTATTGTCTTCGTCTTTGCGGCACTGCTTGTTGCTGCGGTCCCGGCCATGGCCGAGGTGAAACTCGGCTCGGTGGATATCCAGAAGATTCTGCTTACCTCGGAAGCCGGCAAGGAGGCCAAGGACCAGCTTTCCCAGCGGGCCGCCAGGTACGAGCAGGAGAAGAACGGCAAGGAGGAGGAGCTCAAGAAGCTGAAAGGCGAGCTGGAGAAGCAGAGCGTGCTCCTCTCCGAATCGGCCCGGGGCGCCAAGGAGAAGGACTACCAGCAGAGGCTGAAGGAGTTCCAGCGGTTTCTGAAGGATGCCCAGGATGACCTCCAGACCAAAAACGACGAATTGACCAACCGGCTTGTCGAGGAGATCGTCAAGGTGATTCAGGAGTATGGTCGCAAAAATGCCTATACGTACGTTTACGTCAAGAACGAGAGCATGATCTACATCGACGAGAAATCCGATTTGACGGACGAGATCCTCAAACAGTTCAATGCCGTGAAGAAGATGAGCGATCAGATCAGGAAATAACGGCGGTTCAACGTTCAAGGTTCAATGTTCAAGGTTGCAAACGAAAAACGTTGAACTTTGAACATTGAACTGCAGTTGAGGTAGAAACGTGGGGAAGACACTTCGAGAACTTGCGGAATATCTGGGCGGCCGGGTGAGCGGCGATGCCACCGTCGTGATCAGCGGCCTGGGAACTCTGGACGATGCCGGCGAGGGGCAGATCTCTTTTCTGGCCAACCCCAAGTATGCGGCCAAGGTGGCTTCAACCAGGGCTGCGGCGGTGATCCTGCCCCTAGGGGCGGAAAACCATGGCCGAAACGCCATTGAGGTTGCCAATCCCTATCTTGCCTTTGCAAAGCTCCTAACCCTGTTTACCAGCAGCCCCCGCGTTGCCCTCGGGGTCATGGACGGGGCTTTCGTAGCGGCTACTGCGGCCATTGGCGCCGACGTTACGGTGTACCCCGGAGTGTTCGTTGCCGACAACGTCAGGATCGGTGAGCGGGTGACCCTCTACCCCGGTGTCACCCTCTATCCCGGTGTGGTGCTGGGGGACGACGTCACCCTGCATAGCGGGGTTGCCATACGGGAAGGGTGCCGGGTCGGCAGCAGGGTCACCATTCACAACGGTTCGGTCATCGGCAGTGACGGGTTCGGTTACGCGCCGGACGGTCCTGCCTGGTACAAGATCCCCCAGATCGGCATCGTGGTGATCGAGGACGACGTGGAGATCGGCGCCAATACGGTCATCGACCGGGCCGCCCTGGAGGCCACCGTGGTAAGGCGCGGTACCAAGATCGACAACCTGGTCCAGATCGCCCACAACTGCGTGATCGGGCAGAACTGCATGATCGTCTCCCAGGTTGGGGTTTCAGGCAGCACGAAGCTCGGGAACCATGTGACCCTCGGTGGGCAGGTAGGGATTGCCGGCCACCTGACGGTTGGCGACAATGTCATGATTGCGGCCCAGTCAGGGGTGCCGGGGAATGTGCCGGCCGGTCAGGTGCTGAGCGGCAGTCCGGCTATTCCCCACCGCGAATGGCTGAAGGCCTCGACCGTTTTCAGCCGCCTGCCGGAGCTGCGCAAGACCGTTGCCGGCCTGGAGAAGCGGCTGGCAGAGTTGGAAGGGAAACTGGGGACTAGTACCATGTAACTCATATTTTTCGTAGGTTGGGTTAGCGGCCTCATCGCGTAACCCAACAGCCTCGGATGTGTCAGCTTGGTCATGTTGGGTTACGGTATACACCCACCTCAAAATCAGCAATGCAATAAATATAATGTTCCAAGGTACTAGGGACTAGTCCCGCTTTAATTCAATAACGGAGTGGCAGATGATAATGGACATCAATGAGGTAATGAGGATTCTTCCGCACCGCTATCCGTTCCTCCTGGTCGACCGGGTCGTGGAACACGAGGCGGGTAAGCGGATTGTCGGCATCAAGAACGTGACGATCAACGAGCCGTTTTTCCAGGGGCACTTTCCCGGCCATCCGGTCATGCCGGGGGTGCTGATCATCGAGGGGATGGCCCAGGTCGGGGGGATTCTCGCCTATCTCGCCTCGGATGACGAGGTCCGGAAGAAGGTCTGCTATTTTGCCGGGATCGACAACGCCAAGTTCCGCCGGCCGGTCCGGCCAGGAGACCAGCTCCGGATCGAGATGACCGCCACTGCCTGCAAGCGCGGCATCTGGTGTTTCAGCGGCAAGGCCTTCGTTGACGGCAAGCTGGCGGCAGAGGCGGAACTGAAGGCGACATTCGCCGACATGGACAGGCAGTAAGGTTCGAGGAGCGAGGAACGGGGAACAGAGATTTAGAGGCGCACTGATCGCCTCGATCCTTGAACCTCGTACCTTTATCCTGCATATAAGGAGCAGAGTCATGATTCATGCGACAGCAGTTATCCATCCCGGCGCCGAACTGGCCGAGGATGTGGAGATCGGCCCCTATGCCGTCATCGGCGGGCAGGTGAAGATCGGCAAGGGGACCAAGGTCGGCCCCCATGCGGTCGTAGAAGGATGGACCACGATCGGCGAGTACAACCATATCTTCCAGTTGGCTTCTGTCGGCGCCATTCCCCAGGACCTCAAGTACAAGGGGGAAGAGACCTATCTGAAGATCGGCGACCGGAATATCATCCGCGAGTTCTCCACCATAAATCTCGGTACGGTCACCGGCGACGGCGAAACCACCATCGGCAACGACAACCTGTTCATGGCGTATTCCCACGTGGCTCATGACTGCCATATCGGCAACAGTGTCATCATGGCCAATGCCGCTACCCTGGCAGGCCATATCACGGTGGAAGACTTCGCCAATATCGGCGGTCTGTCGGCCGTCCACCAGTTTACCCGGATCGGCGCCCATTCCATGATCGGTGGCGGGACACTGGTGGGCCGGGATCTTCCCCCCTTCACCATTGCCGCGACAGGCAGCAAGCGGGACGCCGAACTGCGCGGCGTGAACCTGATCGGCCTGAAAAGGCGCGGCTTCAGCGACGAAGCGATCTCCTCCATCAAAAAGACCTACATGATCTTTACGTCGGACTGCAAGGCCGACGAGGCCCTGGCCCGGATCAGGGCCGAGGTGCCGCAGACGCCGGAGGTACAGCAGTTCCTGGCGTTCGTGGAGTCTTCGCAGCGGGGTTGCATCAGATAGGCGAATGCACCTGATATAAACACAGAGGCACAGAGTACACGGAGTAAAAGCAGCGTCGACCATCATCAAAAAGGTGATGGTTTCTCTGTGCCCTCCGTGTCTCCGTGTTGGACCGAGTAGTTCCTTTCCGTCGGTTGGGAAGGACGGGGAGACACCGTTCGTTGGGCAAACGGATCATGATAGTTGCCGGCGAGGCCTCCGGTGACATGTACGGCGCCAGGCTCGTCGCAGAGGCGCTCCAACAGGAGGCGGACGTCCGGTTCTTCGGGATCGGCGGTGCTGCCATGCGGGCCGCCGGTGTCGAGACCCTGGTGGACGCCAACACACTGGCCGTGATGGGGCTGGTGGAGGTCGTTTCCCACTTCCGGGTCATCGCCAGGGCCTTTGCCACGCTCAAACGGATCATCCGCACCACCCCCCCGGACCTGCTGATTCTCATCGACTATCCCGGTTTCAATCTGCGTCTCGCTGCCGTGGCCAAGGCTGCCGGTGTGCCGGTCCTGTACTACATCAGCCCCAAGGTCTGGGCCTGGCGCCCAGGGCGGGCGAAGAAGATTGCCGCAACGGTGAGTCACGTGGCAGTCATTTTCCCCTTCGAGGTGCCGATCTACGAGAAGGTGGGGGCGCCGGTCACCTTTGTCGGCCACCCGCTCCTGGAGATGGTGCGGCCGACCATGACCCGTGCCGCGGCCCAGGATCTCTTCGGGCTCACGGGAGGACGTGTCGTGGGGCTCTTTCCGGGGAGCCGCCGGAGCGAGATTACCTCTTTGCTACCGGTCATGCTGGCGGCGGCAACGCTCCTCAAAGAGCGGTTTCCTGACCTCCGCTTTGTCCTTCCCCTGGCGTCAAGCATCGAGCGGAGTCTGGTGGATGGTCTGCTGGCCGGCGCCGGGGTGGCGGTAACCATCGTCCAGGGGAAGAACTACGACGTCATGCAGGCCTGCGATGCCATCATCGCCGCCTCGGGAACCGTCACCCTGGAGATAGCGATGCTCGGCATCCCCGAGGTCATCATCTACAAGGTGGCACCCCTTACCTACGCCGTCGGAAAACGATTGGTGAAGGTGGCGCACGTCGGGATCGGCAACATCGTTGCGGGCGAGCGGGTGGTGCCGGAACTCCTGCAGCGCGAGGCAGAACCGGCGCCGATCGCGGACGCCATCGGGCGGTACCTGACCGATGACGACTATCGGGATGGGGTCGTCGCAAAACTGTGCTCGGTACGCGACAAACTCGGCACCCCAGGTGCCTCGCAGCGCGTAGCCACCCTGGCCTTGGGCATGGCCGCATCAGGACACGGGAACTGAATGGAAACCCTCAAGCGTCTGCTCACCTACAGCAAACCGTACACCTGGCGTATCGTCATCTCCGCCGTTGCCTCCCTGGTGGTCGGCGGCATGGATAGCGGATTCGCCTATCTGGCGGGACCGATGCTGAAGCAGATCTTTTCCGACAACAACCGGCTGCTGCTGCAGCTCCTGCCGCTGGCGATCATTGCCATTTTTTTGCTGCGGGGCTTAAGTCGTTACGTGAACGAATACTTCATCCGCACCGCCGGTCAGCTGGCGATCCAGGATATCCGCAACGAAATTTACCGGAAAAATATGGGGCTGAGCCTGGGCTTCTTTGCCCGGCATCAGACCGGCAGTCTCATGTCGCGGGTCCTGAACGATGTGACCATGATGCAGGAAGGGGTGGCGAGCGTCATCACCAGTTTCTTTCGCGACGGCTTCGGCGCGCTTTCTCTGCTCGGTCTCATCTTCTATCTCAACTGGAAGCTGGCACTTATCGCCTTCCTGGTGATTCCCGCCTCGGTCGTGCCGGCCCGGAAGATCGGCAAGCGGATCAAGAATGCGTCCCAGGAGAGCCAGGGGCGCATGGGCAACCTGACGAGTATTCTCCAGGAGAGCTTTTCCGGTATCAAGGTGATCAAGGCCTTTGCCCTGGAGCCGCGCGAGGTGGCAAAATTCACCGCTGCCAACCGCGAGTTCTATCACTTCATGCGGAAGGGGATCAAATACGAGGGGGTGTCGGTGCCGGTCATGGAGCTCCTCACCTCCCTGGGGATCGCCGGCGTCCTCTGGTTCGGCGGGTACCAGGTCATCAGCGGCGCCATGAAGCCCGAAGCCCTGCTGTCGTTCATCGCGGCCATGATCCTGCTGTTCAATCCGATCAAGAAACTGAGCGGTACCTTCAACACCCTGCAACGTTCGCTGGGAGCCGCGGAACGCGTTTTTTCCTCCATTGACGAGCAGCCCGAGATCGTTGAGCCAACCTCACCGCTTGTTTTGGAACGGGTGCGTGGGGAGGTGACATTCCGTGACGTCTGGTTCGCCTATGGCGACCAGGAGGACTGGGTGCTTCGGGAAATCAACCTGGAGGCCCGTCGGGGCGAGATCGTCGCCCTGGTCGGCCCTTCCGGCGGCGGGAAGACCACCCTGGTTTCCCTGATCACCCGGTTTTACGATGTCAGCCGTGGCGCTGTGCTGCTCGACGGGAACGACATCCGTACTCTCAGGTTGCAGGATCTGCTCACCCATGTGGCACTTGTCGACCAGGAGACGATCCTTTTCAACGATACCATTGCCAACAACATTCGCTATGGCCGGCCGGACGCCACCGATGCCCGGGTTGAGGCAGCGGCCAGGGCCGCTTTTGCCCACGACTTCATCACGGAGATGCCCGATGGCTATGCCACCAGCATCGGCGACCGGGGTGTCCGCCTCTCCGGCGGCCAGCGCCAGCGGCTCTGCATCGCCAGGGCGATCCTGAAGGATGCGCCGGTCCTGATCCTGGACGAGGCGACCAGCGCACTGGACACGGAGAGCGAACAGATGGTCCAGCAGGCCCTGAACAACCTGATGCGGAACCGGACCACCTTTGTCATCGCCCACCGACTCTCCACCGTCCTGCATGCCGACCGGATCGTGGTGCTCGATGCGGGACGGATCGTGGAAAGCGGCAATCACAGCCAGCTCCTGGTCCTTGACGGCACCTACCGGCGTCTGTACGACATGCAGTTTCAGGAATCATGAAGCAGCTGCGTCGTGACATAGCCAGGTACCTGAGTGTCGGACTCGCTCCCTATCTGCTCCACTTTCTGATCCGCCTCTTGTACGCCAGCATGCGGATCGAGAGGGTGGGCGGGGAGGTGATGCCTTCCTTCACCAATCGAGGGGAGGGGTTTGTCGGCATCTTCTGGCACGGCCGGCTGCTGATGCTCCCGTTCATGTACCCGGGCCGGGCCATGCATGTCCTGATCAGTACCCACCGTGACGGCGAGATCATCGCCAGGGTCATGGAGCGGTTCGGGTTCCGGCTGGTGCGGGGGTCGTCGAAAAAGGGAGGAGCAGCGGCACTGAAGGAGATGGTCAGGCTGCTGCGGGAGGACAAGGACATCGCCATTACCCCGGATGGCCCCAAGGGACCCCGTGAAGTGGCGAAGCCCGGAGTCGCACAGGTAGCCAGGCTTTCCGGCAAAGCGGTCATCCCGATGGCCTTCGCTGCATCCCGTGCCTGGCGGATGGGGAGCTGGGACCGGTTTCTCATTCCCAAGCCGTTTTCCCGCGGTGTCTACGTGGTCGGCGAACCGCTCCGCTACCGGGAAGGGGAAGAGCTGGAGGCGTTCAGGGGCCGGATCGAGGCGGCCCTGCGGGACGTGACGGAGAAGGCGGACAATTACTTCGGTTCAAGGTTCTAGGTTCAATGTTCAACGTTGAAAAACACGATTGATTGACCTGAAATCCATACCTTGAACCTTGAACGTTGAACCTTGAACATTTATTGGATTTACAACCTTTTGCTCTGGCTGGCACTGCCGTTCATTATTGCCTACCATCTCTACCGTTCAGTCAGCAGAGGGCGTCCGGCGGCATTCGGAGAGCGTTTCGGCTTTGTCGACAACGCCATCACGGCGCCACTTGTCGATCGCTCGCCGATCTGGGTCCACGCCGTGTCGGTCGGTGAGACCATCGCCGCCAAGCCCCTCCTGAAGGGATTGAAGCAAAGATGGCCGGACCGGCCGCTCATCCTCTCCAACATGACCGAGACCGGTCGGTCTGTCGGTCAGGGGATCAGGGAGGTGGATCTGGCGCTCCACTTTCCCTTTGACTACCCCTTTGCCATCCGTCGATTGCTTACGCGGGTCAGGCCGGCGCTCATCGTCGTTGTCGAGACCGAGATCTGGCCCAACTTTGTCCGGATTGCCAACGGGATGGGGATTCCGGTGGTGATGGTGAACGGCCGCATCTCCGACCGCTCCCTTGGCCGTTACCTGCGGCTGCGCCGGTTTTTTGGGCCTGTTCTCGCCCGGTTTTCCGCGCTGTGCATGCAGAGCGCGGAGGACGGCAGGCGCATAGCCGCCATCGGTGCCGAACCCGGGCGGGTTTTCGTCGCCGGCAACCTCAAGTACGATATCGCCGCGACCGTACCGCCCCCTGACGAACGGTCGGCCATCCGTGCCGCCTACGGCCTGTCGTCCGACGGATTGGTGGTGACGGCCGGCAGTACCCACCCCGGCGAGGATGCGCCGGTGATTGCCGCCTTCCGGACCTTGCTGGCTGCCGGGCTGGCGGTGGTGCTGGTCCTGGTGCCACGCCATCCGGAGCGGTCGGATGAGGTGGCCGGTCTCCTGGAGAAGGCCGATCTCACCTATATCCGTCGTTCGCAGCTGGAAGGAGAACGTACCGTCTTTGTTCCGGGCCAGGTGCTTCTGGTGGACACCATCGGCGAGCTGATGCGCCTCTATGCAGCGTCCGACCTGGTGTTTGTCGGCGGCAGCCTGGTGCCGGTCGGCGGCCATAACCTCCTGGAGCCTGCCTCAGTTGGTGTGCCGGTAATCTTCGGACCGCACATGAGCAACTTCCGCGAGATCTCCCGGCTGGTGCTGGAAGGTGACGGTGGGATACAGATTGCGGCCGGGAATGCCCTTGGCGAAACCATGCTGACTCTGCTGCAGGATACCGGCCGGCGCCTCGGCATGGGGGAGAGGGGCCGGTGCGTCGTTGCGGAGAACGGCGGGGCAACCGAGAGACACCTGGAGGTAATTGCGCGGCTCTTGGGTGAGGGGTAAGGAGTGAGGAGTGAGGAGTATTTCAAGGCACTTGTGAACGGGGAGCGGCGCTCGCTTGCCGACCGGCTGCTGCTGACCCTGCTGCGAGGCTGTGCCGTGCCATACTCACTGGCAATGCGGTTGCGGGCAGCCGCCTACGCTGTCGGGCTGCTGCGGTCGCACCGACTCCCCCGGCCGGTGATCTCGGTGGGGAACATTACCGTCGGTGGAACCGGTAAGACCCCCATGACCGCCTGGCTTGCCCGCTACCTCATGTCACGGGGGAAGCGGGTGGCGGTCCTCAGCCGGGGGTACGGCGGGACACTGGAGGGAACCGTTGCCATCGTTAGCGACGGCAACCGGCGGCTCCTGACTCCGGAAGAGGCCGGTGACGAGCCGTGCCTGTTGGCCGAACTGGTGCCGGGGCTGATGGTGGTGATCGGCAGCGACCGGTACCGGGCCGGCTGCCTCGCCATGGAGCGGCTGCATCCCGACCTCTTTATCCTGGACGACGGTTTTCAGCACCTGCGGTTGCAGCGGGACCTGGATATCCTGCTCCTCGATGCCAGGCAGCCGTTCGCCAATGGCCGTATCCTCCCGGCCGGCCTCCTGCGGGAGTCGGTCTCGGCCGTTGGCCGGGCTGACCTGGCGCTCTTCACCCGCTGTGTTGACAATACCCCGCCTGACGTCAAGCTTCCGGATGGTCTTCCGGCTTGCCATGCCAGGCATCGGCTGACTGGTTTCACCACCCTGTCCGGCGGGGAGGTGCGCCGGTTCGGCGAACTGACCGGCCAGCGGGGACTGGCCTTTGCCGGTATCGCCGACCCGGCGGGATTCTTTGACGAACTGGAGCGACAAGGGGCGGTGCTGGCCGCCACCCTGGCCTTTCCCGATCATACGGTATACGGGGATGAAGAATGTGCGGCCCTGGCCAGGCTCCGCAAGTCGGCGCGGGCCGATTACCTGATTACCACCGCCAAGGATGGGGTAAAACTGAAGGCACTGGGGGGAGACGATATCCCCTGTTACGTGGCAACACTCGAGCTGGAGATAGCCGATGCTGCGCCACTCTGTCAGCGGCTGGACAAACTGCTTCAAAACGGGAGATAGATATGGCACTATCTGAAGAACTTCTGGCGATCCTTGCCTGCCCGCAATGCAAGGGGCTCCTTCACTACGAGCAGGATGCACAGGGCTTGACCTGCACTGCCTGCCGGCTTCGCTACCCGATCCGGGAAGGTATTCCGGTGATGCTGGTGGATGAGGCGGAGAAAGTCGCGGACAACTAGGGACAGGGAACACCGTCTGGACGTGAGACGTTGTGGCTTAACGCATCTGGCGGCGCAGGGATTTTGAGGCGAATAGTTGGCAACAGCAGCAAAGACAATCGATCCGGCAACAGTTCAGAAGGTCCTGATCCGTGCCGTGAACTGGCTGGGTGACGCGGTGATGACCACTCCGGCCATCGGGGCGGTGAGGGAGTTCTTCCCGGCGGCACGGATCACCCTTCTGGCCACCCCGCTGGTTGCCGAGCTGTTCACTCCCCATCCCTGGGTTGACGACGTGCTGGTCTACGACCGTAACGGGCGCCACCGTGGAATAGGCGGCAGGCTGAGGCTGGCGGCAGAATTGAAGGCGCAGGCCTTTGACCTGGCGATCCTTCTCCCCAATTCGCTGGATGCGGCAGTTGCTCCCTGGCTTGCCAGGATTCCGCTCCGGGTTGGCCTGCAGAGCGACGGGCGGGGGATGCTCCTGAACTACGGGATGCCGGTGCGGCAGCAGGCAACGACCGGTCACCAGTCGGAAGCCTACCTCTCCATCCTCACCCACTTCGGCATAACCGCATCGGCCAAACCGCAGCTGCTGGCAACCACTACGGCAGAGGATGCAGCGGTTGCAGAAATGCTCGAAACCGGCGGGATCGTCCATGGTGATTTCGTTGTCGGGATCAATCCCGGCGCCACCTACGGTTCTGCCAAGCGCTGGTATCCGGAGCGGTTCGCTGCCGTGGCCGACGAACTGGCAGGACGATGGGGGGCGCGGATCGTGCTGACAGGCGGACCGGACGAAACCGGGATTGCGGCGGATATTGTCCGGTCCATGGGCTCTCACTGCCTGAACCTGGCAGGCAGAACCAGGGTCCGGGAGATGATGGCGGTCATCAAACGGTGCAACTTTTTCATCACCAACGATTCCGGGCCGATGCACATAGCCGCAGCCTTCGGTGTGCCGCTGGTGGCGGTTTTCGGCTCTACCGACTCCTCGACGACCTATCCCCTGGCAGAGCATGCGGTGATCGTGCGCGGGAAGGTTGACTGTGCCCCCTGCATGAAGCGGGAATGCCCGACCGACCATTCCTGCATGACCGCCGTAACCCCGGCGATGGTGGTGGACGCTGCGGAAAAACTTAAAGAACAGCTTACGGTTCGTGTTTCGGCCCCGAGCCCCGAGCCCCGAGCCCAGAACCGATCATGAGAGTATTGATCGTCAAAACCTCTGCCCTCGGCGACATCATCCATGCCCTGCCGCTGCTCGACTACCTGCACCAGGTGTTGCCCGGCATTGAGGTGGACTGGGTGGTGGAAGAGCCGTTCAGGGAGTTGCTGGCGGGTAATCCTCTCGTCTCGCAGCTCCACACGGTACGCACCAAGATTTGGCGCAAGTCTCCCTTTGCCGTTGAGACGCGACGGGATATCGCTACGCTGAAGGAGTCGTTGCGTCAACGGCGCTACGATATAGTGTTCGACATACAGGGGAATCTGAAAAGTGGCCTCATCGACTGGCTGAGCGGCGGCGAAAAGGTGCTGGGATTTGCGGGCGACGATCTTCAGGAGCGGATCAACCTGCTCTTTACCAACCGTCATATCCCACTGCGCAGCCAGGACCGCCATGTAACGGACAAGTATCTGCGGGTGGTCAGTACTCCTTTTGGCAGGGATTTCCGGCAGTATGAACTGCGAACCGATATCCATACCTCGCCGGAGGACGAACTGGCTGCAGAGGCCCTGATGGCTACCTTGGGCGAGGGGCTGGTATTCCTGCTCCATACCGGCACCACCTGGCAGACGAAGTTCTGGCATCAGGAGGGGTGGATCGAACTGGGCAGACAGCTGCTCGACGGCTATCCCGAGTCCACGGTTCTCCTGTCCTGGGGGAACGAGGCGGAGCGGCAGACCGTGACAGGTCTTGCCACCTCCATCGGTCCCGGCGCCCGGGTAACCGATCGTTACTCGCTGAAGGGGCTTGCCGCGCTTCTCAAGAAGGTCGATCTGGTCATTGGCGGCGATACCGGTCCTGTCCATTTGGCCGCGGCAGTCGGCACGCCGACGGTTTCACTGTTTCGCTCAAGCGATGGCAACGGCAGTGGCCCGAGGGGGAACAGCCATGTCGTCATTCAGTCGCCGATCTCCTGTACCCGCTGTTTCCGCACCAAGTGCGAGCGGGATGAGGAATGCCGGCGAAGCATTACTGTCGAGATGGTCATGAACGGGGTGCGGCAGCTCCTTGTCAAGGGAGACTGAACTGATATGGCCATTTCCGCGACCGTCATCGTCAAGAATGAGGAGCAGAACATCGGCGATTGTCTGGCGAGCCTGGACTTTGTCGACGAGATTATTGTCGTTGACTCGGGCAGTACCGACCGGACCGAAGAGATCTGTCGGGCCAATCCGCTGGTCCGTTTCTACCTGCTGCCCTGGGAAGGGTTCGGTCGGCAAAAAAACAGAGCCGCTGAGCTGGCGCACCACGACTGGATTCTTAATCTTGACGCCGACGAACGGGTGACTCCCCAGCTGAGGTCGTCCATCCTGTCTGCCGATTACACGAGGTATTGCGGTTTCCGGGTGGCGCGGGAAAACTACTTTGGCGGTCGGTGGGTACAGCGCTGCGGTTGGTATCCGGACTACAATCTACGTCTTTATGATCGACGCGAGGGATGTTTCAGCGAACGGGCCGTTCACGAGGCGGTTTCCTGCCGCGGGGCGGTAGGCACACTGACGGGAAATCTGCAGCACTTTACCTACCAGGGAATAGCGGACTATCTGGTGCGGATGGACCGTTACTCGACCCTGGCCGCGGAAGAGCTGGTCAAAGCCGGTCGAAGGCCCGGCCTTGGCAGTATCCTGCTGCGGCCCGTCTGGACCTTTGTCCGGATGTATCTGTTAAAGGGAGGGGTGCTGGAGGGATACACCGGTCTTCTCTTGGCAGTTCTGTATGCGCAATACACGTTTTTGAAGTATGCCAAGGGCCGAGAGTCGTGGGCAAAAGCTGATAGTAAACAATTATGAACAACTCCCCTGAAACCATTCTGATCGTCTGTATCCGTCTGATCGGTGACGTCATCCTGACGACACCGTTGATCGGCATGCTCAGGGAGGCCTATCCGGGTGCGGCGATCGACCTCCTGGTAGGAAAGGGAACCGGCGAGTTTCTGGAGAAAGATCCCCGTATTCGCCGCGTGTTCTATTCGGAAAAAGGCGGGAAGGTATGTTTTCGGGAGATCTTTCGCAAGTACGATCTGGCGATCAATACCAATGCGTCGGACCGGGGAAACATTGCGGTGCTTCTCGCGGGAACGAACGCCAGGGTCGGCTTTTATCAGGGGTGTGGCTTCTGGCGCAATGCCTGGAAAAAACTGCTTTTCACTCATCCTCTTCCCTTCCCGTTTTATCCGCATGTGGCCAGGATCGGCCAGATGGTTGCCGAGGCTCTTGGGCTGCGCGTCGAGCGACTCCATGCAAAGGTGTTCTGGACTCGGGATGATGAGTTGAAGGTCTCAGACTATCTTCGGAATAGTGGTGTTGGCAGCCCTTTTTTTGTGATCCATCCGTTTGCCAGATGGGATTACAAATATTGGCGGCTGGAACGTTTTGCTGAGGTGAGTGATCAGATTGCCGATCGCTACGGCCTTCGCCCAGTCTGGACATCGTCGCCGGATGAGGCAGAAGTGAAAATGTTGAGGCAGGCCGAACAGTACTGTACCGTTCGGCCGCTTCTCATCCCGGGAGAGTTTTCGTTGAACCAGATGACATGTCTTCTCGCCCGTTCTTCCCTGTATCTTGGCCTTGATACGGCGGTCAGTCATCTGGCGGCCACCACCGGAACGCCGATGGTGGTCCTCTACGGACCCACCATTGCCGAGCGCTGGTCGCCTTGGAACAACTATGGTCCTGTTGCACAACAATGTCCCAAGCCGCGGGGGACTCAGTCGGTGGACAGGATGGTCCTGATCCAGAAGGATTGGGAGTGCATCCCCTGTGGGTTGTCAGGATGTGAAGACATGGGTGGCGAAAGCCCCTGTCTCGCTGCTATTGAGGTCGCTGAGGTGCTGCAGGCTGTGGAACAGGTAATGGCTTTTGACCGGCGCGGGGAGGAGCTGTGAACATGCATCCAGCCCGGCGCTGGCTGATCTTGTCTTATTTCGTCCAAATCGACGGGATGGCGTGTGCCCAGCATAACGATGACCGTCTTCCCCATTTGAGGCGACTGGGTATCGAGCCGATCCTTCTATCCGGCCCGTGTGGCGGGCGCTGGCCCGAGGGGATTCATGCCAGGGTGGGATGTGTCGCTCCTTCGGGGATACGGTTCGAATTGCGCCACCTGCGGCGCAGGCATCCGGGCCTTCGCTATCTCATCACCTTTGCGGCGTTGCTACTGCTCCCCTTTATCCTGCTGGAGAAACTCTTTGTCGATCTCGACAGCCAGTGGTCATGGTTCCCAATGGCCGTGCTGCGGGGGTGGCTTCTCTGTCGAAGTTATCAGCCTGAGCTGATTTATTCCACGGGAGGGGCTGCCAGTGCCCATTTAGCAGCGGCGCTGATCTCTCGTATCACCGGCATCCCATTTGTTGCCGAATTTCAAGATCCGCTGGTCTACGACAATTGGCAACGAAGCCGGCGAGCCCTTGCTATCACTGTCTGGCTGGAGCGCTACATCTGCAGAAGGGCTGCTGCCGTGGTTTTCTTGACAGAGGCAGCTCTGGCGCGAGCTGCGTCACGCACTGAACTCGGTCGTCGGGGGAGGTGCATTTATCCGGGAGCCAACCCGTTGACACAGCCGGAGGCATCCTACCAGCGTCAGGAACATTGCCACTTTGCGCACTTCGGGTCTCTAGCCGGTTCGCGCAATCTGAAGGTGTTTTTGGATGCCATACAGCTACTGTTTGTTGAACATCCTGAATATTGCGATCTTGTCCGGGTTGATGTCTATGGTAGTTGTGACCACAGCACGAAAACCATGATAGAACGGTTTCCCCTCCCCGGGATAGTCACCTATTTCGGCCGGATTTCTCGTCAAGATTCCCTTCAGGCCATGGAAAGGAGTGATGTGCTACTCCTCATTCAAAACACGGAAGAGTTATCCCGGGAAACCATACCTTCAAAGACCTACGAATACCTGCAAGTTGGCCGGCCAATACTGGGACTCGTTTACAGGAACCCGGAGTTGACTGCTGTCCTTGCGGGCGAGGGGCATATAGCTGTGGATGCAGTCAGTGTAGCCGCGGTTAAGGAGGGAATTGGCATCTTGGCGAAGCGGTGGCAGGAGGACGGCCTCGATGGTCGTGACGGCATGTCATCCTTTACGGTGAATTCAGCGGTAGAGATGTTGGGGTCGATTGGCAGGGGATGTTCCCTGATCGGGTCCGACAAGAGGATACGGTCATGAGCAAGGTGAGCATCATCGTCGTTACGTACAACGGCCTTGCAGAGACAACAGCTCCATGCCTCGACAGTTTGTTTGCCCGTACCAGCTATCCGGACTATGAGGTTGTGGTTGTTGACAACTGCTCAACGGATGGGACTCGGGGGTATTTAGAGGAGCTGGCACGTTGCGAACCGCGGTTGAGATGCGTTTTGAACGAGACCAACCGCGGGTTTGCAGGAGGTAACAACGACGGCATTCAGGTCGCATCGGGGAACATACTGGTTCTTCTGAACAACGATACGCAGGTGACTGAAGGCTGGCTGGACCGGTTGACGCAAACCTTGGCAGAGGATGACTCTATCGGCCTCGTGGGTCCGGTTTCCAATGCAGTGGGAAATGAACAACAGATCTTTGCCCAGGGGAAAGAGCCGCTGGAGATTATTGAAGAAGGTAGTCGATGGACAGGGGCGAGCGAAGGGGACACTTTTGAAACCGAACGACTCGGCTTCTTCTGTGTGGCGTTGCGCAGGGACGTTCTAGTCCGGATTGGTCTCCTCGACGAGGCCTTCGGCCTCGGTTTCTACGAGGATGACGATTTCTGCCTCAGGGCAAGGAAGACTGGTTATCGTCTGATATGCCGTGAAGATGTTTTTGTCTACCATCGGGGTAGCGCAACCTTCGGCAAAGTCTCAAAAACAACCCGGCAACTTTTAAAGAAGAACCGGCGGCTACTGGAATCAAAGCATGGCTGTACTTATCGCCCGCGTCATCCTCGGGATCGACAGCTGGATTTGGTCGAATCGTACTTACAACGGCTGGAAGAGTTTGGCTTCGACGAAGGGCTCTTATTCCGTTCCGAGAAACGACTGCAGCTGGCGTATGGGATGAAGCCTCGGGGGATTTGGAAGAAAATTTGTTTCAATCGGCGGTTTGCCCCGTTGACCAGAAGAATAGAGCGCGTAGCAGGAAAAGAGGGAGTGTGATGGACGATTACTACGGACTTCTTCGTCAGGAAATTGTTGACATGATTCCTGCTGGCTGCCACGACGTGCTTGATGTGGGGTGCGGGAAAGGGACTCTGGGCAACTATCTGAAAAGGGAGGGGGTTGCCAGAGTATGCGGGATAGAGGTGGTCGAAGCTGCGGCTTTGGAGGCCCGGGCGGTCCTTGATGAGGTGGTTGTTGCAGATCTGGAGCGGGTCGAGCTCCCCTTTGCCCCGGAGAGTTTCGACTGTATAATCTGCGCCGATGTTCTGGAGCATCTTGTGGACCCATGGAAAGCCATAGGTCGGCTCAAGGGCTTCATGAAGCCGGAAGGAACTATTGTTGCCAGCATTCCCAATGTTGGATTTCACCGTATTGTCCGAGACCTGTTGAAAGGACACTGGCGGTATGCTGATGCAGGGGTCTTGGACCGAACCCATCTGCGCTTCTTTACCCTGGAAGGGATCGATGAACTGTTTGGCATGAACGGCCTGGTGATCGAAGAACTGTGCCGCAAGACAGATTGCGGTGCAAATATGAAACTCCTGAATCTTCTTTGCGGGAACCGGTTCAAGGAAGCCCTGGTTATTCAATATGTGATCAGGGCGCGACACCGTCAGTTGCCATGAACATCGCAATCGTTCGGCTCTCTTCCCTAGGGGACATCATCTTTGGCATGGCTTCACTCCAGCTCATTCGGCGGCGTTTCCCGGACTGCGCCATTACCTGGGTCGCCGACAGCCGGTTTGCCGATATTCTCGACCACTGTCCCCACCTGGACCGGGTCGTCAAGCTCGATCTCAAGGGACTGAAAAGACGCTTTACCTTTGCCGGGCTGCAGGAGCAACTGGCAAAGTTGAAGGGACTCGGTTCGTTTGATCTGACCATCGACCTGCATGGTATGCTCAAGTCGGCCCTGGTTGCCTGGCGGGTCGGTGGGCAACGGGCAGGGTTTCACCGGAGCGTGGTCAAGGAACCACTGGCGAGCCTTTTCTACACCAGAACCGTGGCAGTACCGTTTTCCGAGCCGGCGGTGAACCGTTATGCCGCGCTGGTTGCCGAGAGCCTCGGCTTTACGGTGGACCCGGCGGAACTAGCCGGGAAGCACCTGTTTCTCGGACATCGCCCCGGGGACGAAGATGCAACGCAGGGGCTGTTTCGGGCCGACAGGAAAAATATCATCATGGTTCCCGAGACCAGTATCGCCTACAAGAACTACCCGAAAGAGAAACTGGTCCAGGTGGCAAACCAGCTCAGGCAGAATATCCTGGTCTGCCACGGCTCTTCCGCCGAGTTGGAGTCGGCCGACTATCTGGCTGAGCATTCGCCGTACGTGAAGGTTCTACCCCGGCTTGATCTCAACCAGTTGAAGGCGGCCATCAGCCGTGCCGATCTGGTGATTGGCGGCGACACCGGGCCGACCCATATGGCCTGGGCCTGCAACATTCCCTCACTTGCCCTGTTCGGTGCCACGGCTCCCCCCTACGCCCCGACAGTGCGGCATCGGGTGCTTACGTCCGGGAGCCATGTGAATACGGTAAAACCGGACAATAAAGATTTTTCCGTCAGCACTATTGCCGTGGAAGAGGTTGTCCGTCTGGCGCAAGAACTGTTGCTGTCATCAGATGACCACCGCGCAAACCACGTAACTCTGTTCTTGTCGTAATGATTTACAAAAGAATCATTTTGTGGTATTTTGTGGAAAATGATTAGTTTATAGATCAATTGGTGGCAGTGGATGGTTGAGCTCGGGCAGACGATACGGCGTACGCGCAAGCAGAAGCGACTTACCCAGGCAGCTGTTGCCGCGGCTGTTGGGATTGGCAGGATGACGCTTAGCCAGATTGAGAATGGCACGATCCAGGAGATTGGCATCAGGAAGGTGATGCGGCTCCTGGACTATCTTGGTCTTGAACTGGCGGTCCGGCCTGCCGGAGCACCGCCGACCCTTGAAGAGCTGCAAAAGGAGTAACACGTGGTGAAGTCGGCTCTTGCCGCCTGGATAGGAACACGGAAAACCGGGCTCTTGGAGCGGGGTGAACAGTTCGTGTTCAACTACCTTGCCGGCACCCCTGCTGACCAGGTTGTCTCCCTGACCATGCCGGTACGTATGCAGAGTTGGCTCAGCAAATCCCTTCACCCGGTATTCCAGATGAACCTGCCCGAAGGGGCGCTCCTGATTGCCATCCGTAACGCCATTGCCAAGGTTGCCGGTATTGACGACCTGACAATGCTGCGGGTTACCGGCGGCAATCAAATCGGACGGAACCGCTATTCTCTGCCCGATGCCGACTTTCCGGCCATCGACGAAAAGCCGGAATCGTTGCAGGAAATACTTACCTATCCCGATGCGGTCGAACTGTTCAACGAACTTACTGAACGCTATGCCCTCTGCTCCGGGATTTCCGGGGTGCAGCCAAAGGTAGTCCTGGAGGCGGTTGACCGGGCCACGGTTGCTTCGGCCGGGTACATCGTCAAATCATGGGGGGACGAGTACCCGCAACTGGCTGCCAATGAATATTTCTGCATGACGGCAGCGGGAAAAGCCGGTCTGCCGGTGCCCGAGTTCTATCTCTCCGGGAATGGCTCCCTGTTCGTCATGAAGCGCTTCGATAGGGCAGCCGACGGCTCTGCGCTCGGGTTCGAGGATATGTGCAGTCTCCAGGCGTTGGGGACGGAACAGAAGTACGGCAGTACGTATGAACGGGTTGCAAAGAGCATCAGGGATTTTGTCTCGAATGAGCAGCTTTTTGCGGCACGGGAGCAGTTTTTCGCCACACTGGTGCTCTCGGTTATCATCCGCAACGGTGATGCCCACCTGAAGAATTTCGGGGTGCTCTACGGCGGCGCTGACGGAGCAATTACGCTGGCGCCGGTGTATGACCTGATTACTACAACGGCCTATCTCAGGAATGACGTTCCAGCACTTTCCCTGGCCGGGACAAAGAAGTGGTGGCCAAGGAAGGAGCTGGAGAAGTTTGCGCTGGTCCACCTTTTTCTCCCCACGGCAAGGAGTGGCGAGATTATCGCCAGAGTCACAGATGCCGTTTCGGACACCAGGCGGCTGATCCCAAAATACATTGCAGACCACCCGGATTTTTCCACGATTGGCAGCAGGATGCTGGAAATCTGGGAAGAGGGATTGAAGGCGTATGCGTAACTTCCATGAAGACAAGAGGTAAGACTGTGAAATACCAACCGATCGATTTATCCAAAGTCAATACCTACCCCATAGCCACCCGCTCTAATAAAACGATCATGACGCGTGACAAGTCCGGCGAAATCCGGTCGGGAATGTCCGTGGCCGATCTGTTGGCAGCCATGCCTCCCCAACTGGGGGCCGAGGCGCTTGTTGGCGTCATCGACGCCGTGGTGGCGGCGCGGGAGAAGGGGAAGCCGGTAGTGGTGGCCATGGGCGCCCATGTCATCAAATGCGGGCTCCAACCGGTGCTGCGCAGCCTGGTAGAGGCGGATGTCATTACCGCCTTTGCCCTGAACGGCGCCGGTTCCATCCACGACTACGAGATCTCCCTGATCGGCGAGACCAGCGAAGACGTTGGGGCCGTGCTGCACTGCGGTACCTTCGGCATGGCCGAGGAGACCGGCCGGGACATCAACCGGGCGCTCAAGACAGGGGTTGCCAAAGGGCAGGGGTATGGCGAGGCGGTGGGGCGGTTCATCATAGAGAACGACAATCCCCATCGTGAGTGGAGCCTGCTGGCCCTCTGTACGGAACGGGACGTTCCGGTGACCGTGCATGTGGCACTCGGTACCGATATCATCCATCAGCATCCCGAGGCGGACGGTGCCGTTATCGGTCAGACCACCTTTACGGACTTCAGGATACTGACCTCCATCGTCAGCGAACTGGGGGACGGTGGAGTCTACCTGAATCTGGGGAGCGCCGTGCTCCTGCCGGAGGTATTCCTCAAGGCCCTCTCCATCGCCCAGAACCTTGGCCACCACGTGGATCACTTCACCACGGCCAACTTCGACATGCAGCAGCACTACCGTCCCCTGCAGAACGTCGTGAAACGGCCCACGTCGGGCAAGAGCCGCGGCTATACGGTCACCGGACACCACGAGATCATGATTCCGCTCCTGGCGGCGGGAATTCTGGACAGAATCAACGCCAGGTAGAGGTAAAGGTAGAGGTTAAGAAACCGTTGTTCTTTACCTTTACCTCTACCTTTACCTGCGTTTCGGAGAAAACGCATGGAACGAAAAGACATCGAATCACTCTTCGCACGGGCCAAGGATATCCGCGCCCTGGTCATCGGCGACCTGATGCTGGACGAGTACCTCTGGGGCAAGACTGAACGCATATCTCCCGAGGCGCCGGTCCAGGTGGTGGATGTGGTGCGGGAGGACCTGCGCCTGGGAGGCGCCGGGAATGTGGTCAACAACCTGGCGGCCCTCGGGTGCCGGGTGGGGGTCTGCAGCGTCATCGGCGCCGACGATAACGGCACCCTGCTCCGTCACGTCTTCAGTGGCAAGGGGGTCAATACCGATGGCGTCTTTGAGGACCCGGACCGCCAGACCAGCAAAAAAACGCGGGTAATTGCGGCCCACCAGCAGATCGTCCGGATCGACCGGGAGTCGAAGGAGGAGATCGGGAAAGGCCAGGAAGAGGCGATCGTCCGCTTTCTTGAGCAGGAAGGGGCGCAGTATCAGGTTTTCGTGGTCTCCGACTACCTGAAGGGGGTGCTGACCCCGCGCGTGCTGACAACAATCATCGAGACCGGTCACCGCCTCGGCATCCCGGTGGTGGTCGATCCCAAGGGAACCGACTACCTGAAGTACCGTGGCGCGACCGTCATTACCCCGAACCGCAAGGAGGCCGAGCAGGCCGCCGGCATCCTGATCCGTGACGGGGAGAGTCTCAAACGGGCAGCGGAAAAGCTACTGGCTGAACTCGACCTTTCCTCGCTGCTCATCACCCGGAGTGAGGAGGGAATGTCCCTCTTCTTCCCCGCGGGAGAACCGGTGCATATCCCCACCGTTGCCCGGGAGGTGTTCGACGTTACCGGTGCCGGGGATACGGTGCTGGCCATGTTGAGCCTGGGGCTGGCAGCCGGCGTCGGAATCGTTGAGGCTGCCAGGCTGGCCAATACGGCAGCCGGCATCGTGGTCGGCAAGCTTGGCACCTCCACCGTGAGTCCGGTCGAGATCCTGGAAGAGGCGGGCCGGAGTCACCGGGACAGCGACACGAAGATCAAGAACCTGGATGTGCTGGCGGCGATTATCGAGACGGAAAAGGCGCGTGGCAAGAGGGTGGTCTTCACCAACGGCTGCTTCGATCTGCTCCATGTGGGGCATGTGAAGTATCTGCAGCAGGCGAGGGCGTTTGGCGACCTGCTGGTGCTGGGGCTGAACAGCGACGCCTCCATCCGGCGGCTGAAAGGGGAGAAGCGCCCCCTCATCGGCGAGGAGGAGCGGGCGCATGTGCTGGCGGCCCTGGACTGCATCGACTATGTCGTCATCTTCGGTGAGGACACCCCGCTCAGGCTCATCGAGACCCTGCGGCCGCAGGTGCTGGTGAAGGGGGGGGATTACACCCTGGAAGGGGTGGTCGGCCGGGAGGTGGTGGAGTCGTATGGCGGCCGGGTCGAACTGGTGGCGTTCGTGGACGGGAAGTCCACCAGCAACGTCATCGATGAAATCCTGAAGCGGTATGCCTGATAAGGAATTATCTATTAGATTATTTTATTATTGGGCTGATTTCCCTTGAAAATGGACCGTGGTTGGGGTACTTTTCCAAATTCATTAGCCTTAAAGAGAGGTGTGCATGAAGAAGGCGCTCATTACCGGCATTACCGGCCAGGACGGCTCGTACCTGGCGGAACTGCTCCTGCAGAAGGGGTACGAGGTTCATGGCGTTATCCGACGTTCCTCTTCATTCAATACCGGCAGGATCAACCATATCTACCGCGATCCCCACGAAGCCGGTGTCCGCCTCTTCCTGCACTACGGCGATCTGAACGATGCAAGTTCCATCAACAAGGTGCTGCGGGATGTGCAGCCCGACGAGATCTACAACCTGGGGGCACAGAGCCATGTACGGGTTTCCTTTGACGTTCCCGAGTATACCGGCGAGGTGGATGCCCTGGGCGCGGTCCGCATCCTGGAGGGAATCCGGGAGACCGGACTGAAAACCAAGTTTTACCAGGCATCGTCCTCCGAACTGTACGGCAAGGTCGTAGAGACCCCCCAGAAAGAGACGACCCCCTTTTACCCCCGCTCCCCCTATGCCTGTGCCAAGGCATATTCCTTCTACATCACCGTCAACTATCGCGAGAGCTACGGGCTCTATGCCTGCAACGGCATCCTTTTCAACCATGAATCCCCCCGGCGCGGCGAGACATTTGTAACCCGCAAGATTACCCGGGCCGCGGCCAGGATCAAGCTGGGTCTGCAGGAAAAGCTCTATCTGGGGAACCTTGATGCCAAGAGGGACTGGGGGTTCGCCGGCGACTACGTGGAGGCGATGTGGCTCATGCTCCAGCAGCAGGAGGCGGACGATTACGTGGTGGCCACCGGTGAGACCCATTCTGTCCGCACGTTTGCAGAAAAGGTCTTTGCCAGGCTGGATATGCCCCTGGCGTGGCAGGGTGAAGGGGAGGCCGAAATGGGGATCGACACCCGGAGCGGCCGTGAGTTGATTGCCATCGATCCCAGGTACTTCAGGCCGGCCGAGGTGGACCTCCTGCTGGGCGATGCCACCAAGGCGCGGACGAAGCTCGGCTGGCAGCCGAGGGTCGATCTGGACGGCCTGGTGCAGCGGATGGTGGACGCCGACTTCGAACTGGCCGAGATGGAGCGCAGGGCGCTAGGTTAGTGAGGAACTTGAAATGACCCCTCACCCCTCACCTCTCACTCCTCACTCGAAGATTTACGTGGCCGGTCACCGGGGGCTGGTCGGTTCGGCCATTGTCCGGAAACTCCTGGCCGAGGGATTCAACGATCTCGTTCTGCGGACCAGCAGCGAGCTGGACCTGCGCGACCAGCGGGCTGTTGCCGGGTTTTTTGCTGAGGAGCGGCCGGAGCATGTCTTTCTTGCCGCGGCCAAGGTCGGCGGGATCGTGGCCAATAACAGCTATCCGGCCGAATTTATCTACGACAACCTGATGATCCAGACCAATGTGATTCATCAGGCGTATCTGTCCGGGGTTAAGAGTCTCCTCTTTCTCGGGAGCAGCTGCATCTACCCCAAACTCGCTCCCCAGCCGATCAGGGAGGAGTACCTCCTCACCGGTCCCCTGGAGCCGACCAACGAGCCGTACGCCGTTGCCAAGATCGCCGGCCTGATCATGTGCCGGTCCTACAACCGCCAGTACGGCACCCGGTTCCTGGCCGCAATGCCGACCAACCTGTACGGTCCCAACGACAATTTCCACCTGGAAACCTCCCATGTGCTGCCGGCCCTGATCAGGAAGTTCCACGAGGCCAAGACGGCAGGGGCGCCCACGGTCACGGTCTGGGGTACCGGGACGCCGTTTCGGGAGTTCATCCACGTGGACGACGTGGCCGACGCATCGCTCTTCCTTATGAAGCTGCCGGAGGAGAAGGTCTCCGCACTCCTCACTCCTCACTCCTCCCCCGGTTTCGTGAACATCTGCACCGGCGAGGAGCTGTCCATTCGGGACCTGGCCCTGCTGGTCAGGGAGGCGGTCGGGTATGCCGGGGAGTTGGTCTTCGACAGTTCCAAGCCCGATGGCACCCCCAGGAAGCTCTCCGATCCGTCCCGGCTGCAGGCGCTTGGCTGGCGCCACCGGATCGGGCTTCGCGAGGGGATTGCGGATACCTACCAATGGTTTCTGGCTCATCAACAGACATTCAAGGGGTGATCATGGCAGCTCAAAATCGTACCATCTCGGTTGTCGGCCTCGGCTACGTCGGGTTGCCGGTAGCTGTGGCCTTTGGCAAGGTGAGAAAGACCATCGGTTTCGACATCAACGGGGTTCGGATTCGGGAACTCAAGGACGGCATCGACCGGACCGGCGAGGTGTCTGCCGAGGAGCTCCGTTCCTCCGACATCCTTTACACGGACCGGATCGACGAGCTGAAGCTCGCCGACTTTCACATTGTGGCCGTCCCCACGCCAGTGGATGAGGCGAACCAGCCTGATCTGACTCCCATGCTCAAGGCCTCCGAGACGGTCGGCAAGGCGTTGAAGAAGGGGGATGTCGTGGTCTACGAGTCCACGGTCTATCCCGGCGTGACCGAGGACGAGTGCGTGCCGATCCTGGAGCGCGTCTCCGGGTTGACCTGCGGCACGGATTTCACGGTCGGCTACTCCCCGGAGCGGATCAACCCCGGCGACAAGGAGCACACCTTCACCAGGATCAAGAAGGTCGTGGCCGGCCAGGATGCGGTGACCCTGGAGATCGTGGCCGCGGTCTACGGCTCGGTGGTGACGGCCGGCGTGCACAAGGCAGCCAGCATCAGGGTGGCCGAGGCGGCCAAGGTCATCGAGAACACCCAGCGGGACCTGAACATCGCCCTGATGAACGAGCTGGCGCTGATCTTCGACCGGCTCGGCATCGACACCAACGATGTCCTGGAAGCGGCCGGCACCAAGTGGAATTTCCTCAAGTTCAAGCCCGGCCTGGTGGGCGGACACTGCATCGGCGTCGATCCCTACTACCTGACCCACAAGGCCGAGAAGATCGGCTACATTCCCCAGGTCATCCTGGCGGGCCGGCGGATCAACGACGGCATGGGCAAGTTCATCGCCCAGCGGACGGTGAAGGAGATGATCCACGCCGGCCACAACGTCCTCGGTGCCACGGTCACCCTGCTCGGCCTCACCTTCAAGGAGGACTGCCCGGACCTGCGCAACTCCAAGGTGATCGACATCATCCGCGAGCTGCAGGATTATGGCATCAATGTTCAGGTGAGCGACCCGCTGGCCGATGCGAGCGAGGCTCGGCACGAGTATGGCGTCGATCTGGTGCCGTTTGCCGAACTAAAGCAGAGCGAGGCAGTCGTGGTTGCGGTTGCCCATAATCAGTATTGCCAGCTCTCCATTGAAAAGCTCAAGGGAATGATGAACGGTGCCCCGCTTCTGGTGGATGTGAAGGGGGTTTTCGACCCCCAGTCCGTGGCAGATGCCGGGATCAGGCTCTGGAGGCTGTAGCAGTGTGGTGAGGAGTGAAGTGTGAGGGGTGAGGAGTGAGATGAAAAAGATACTTGTGACCGGCGCTGCCGGGTTCATCGGCAGCCATCTCAGCAGACGCCTGCTGGCGCGTGGTGACGAAGTCGTCGGGCTGGATAATGTCAATGACTATTATGATGTCCGGCTCAAGCACGACCGGCTGAGCCTGCTGGAACCGGAAAAGAATTTCCGGTTCGTCAGGATGTCCCTGGAAGAGCGGGACGGGATCACCGACCTCTTTGCCCGGGAACGGTTCGATGTGGTGGTCAACCTGGCGGCCCAGGCCGGGGTTCGCTACTCCCTCCAGAACCCCCATGCCTACATCGACAGCAACATCGTCGGCTTCATGAACATCCTTGAGGGGTGTCGGCACAACGGGGTGAGACACCTGGTCTACGCCTCTTCCAGTTCGGTCTATGGTGCCAACACCCGGATGCCGTTCTCCATCCACCACAACGTGGACCATCCGGTCTCCCTCTACGCCGCCACCAAGAAGGCGAACGAACTGATGGCCCACACCTACTCGAGTCTCTACAACCTGCCGACCACCGGGCTGCGGTTTTTCACCGTCTATGGCCCCTGGGGCCGGCCGGACATGGCCCTGTTCCTCTTCACCAAGGCGATCCTGGAGGGGCGGCCGATCGACGTGTTCAACCACGGCAAGATGCAGCGGGACTTCACCTACGTTGACGACATCGTCGAAGGGGTCATGCGGGTGGCGGACAACGTGCCAACCCCCAACAGCAGCTGGAGCGGCGATACCCCCGACCCGGGAACCAGCTACGCCCCGTACCGGATCTACAACATCGGCAACAACAGCCCAGTGGAGCTGATGCGGTTCATCGAGGTGCTGGAGGAGTGCTTGGGCCGGAAGGCGGAAAAGAATCTGCTCCCGATCCAGGCGGGCGATGTCCCGGCCACCTATGCGGACGTGGACGACCTGACGCGGGATGTCGGGTTCAAGCCGGCGACCTCCATCGAGGACGGGATTCGTCGGTTCGTGGAGTGGTACCGGGGATATTATGGATGTTGAAAGGATAATCGGCGAGGTCAGGCAGATCATCCTTCGCCATGCCAAGCCGGAGCGGATCTGGCTCTACGGTTCGCGGGCCACCGGTGAGGCCGGTCCGGCCAGCGACATCGATATCGCCTATGACGACAAAGAGTTCAAGGAGTCGTGGCGTATCGAGGACGAGGTGGAAAAGCTGCCCACGCTCCTGAAAATTGACGTGAAGAACCTGGCCCTAACGGAAGAGCGGTTCCGTCAACGGGTCGTTGCCACTGGTCGGGTCCTTTACAGCGCCGACAAGAAGCTCCGCTTCGAGGACGGGCTCTACAATTTCCGCCGCGCCTTCGTTCGGTTTTGCGAAGCCCTCGACCGGCGTGAAACCTTGGAGCGTGAAGGATTCGGCGACATCTTCCTCGACCTGGCGGTCAAGCGTTTCGAGTTCACCTATGAGATGTCGTGGAAGGCAATCCGGCGCTGCCTGGACTTTCTCGGCGTGGAGGCGAAGTATCCCCGGGCCTGCTTCAAGGAAGCTTATGCCATCGGGCTGCTCAGCAATGAACCTGTCTGGCTGGAGATGATCGAACAGCGCAATCTCACCAGCCATGTCTACAACCAGGAGGAGGTCCGTGGCATCCTGGCCCGGCTCGACGACTACAGGCATAATTTTGAAGACCTGTTGAGCCGACTCGACGAAAAGCTCTTGTGAAAAGGGGACTGTGAAAAGGGGACAGATCTAATTGTTGACTGACTGAGAGATACGTGTTAGTGCTTGCCCATGCCTAGGACAGCTCGCCCCATTCTACCTGGATACCCGCACCATATCATTCAGCGTGGCCACAACAGGCAGGTTGTATTTCCAAGAGAAGAAGACTATCTGTATTATCTCGAAAACCTCCGGGAGTGGAAAGAACGTTTGGGCTGCAGGGTATATGCATTTTGTTTGATGACAAATCATGTTCACCTGATCATTGACCCGGGTGAAAATGTGCATAATCTTGCCCAGCTGATGAAGCGAGTGGCAGGCCGGCAGACCAGATACATCAACAAGAAAGAAACGCGGACGGGAAGTCTTTGGGAAGGGCGTTACAAGTCGAGCCCGGTCAGTACGAATGAATATCTATTGGCATGCAGCCGGTATATCGAATTGAACCCAGTGCGTGCCGGAATAGTCACGGATCCGGCAGAATACCGCTGGTCAAGCTACAGCAGCAAGATCGGACAAAACAAGCTGGAATGGCTTGATTATGATCCCTGTTACTTGGATCTGTCCCCAAGCGAAGAGACGAGGGCGGCCAACTATTCCGACTGGGTAAAACGCCGAATACCAACGGGAGAGCTGGAGCTGATTCGTAAATCACTCCAGCGGGGACAGTTGACAGGTGGGGACAGGTTTATCGACGAGGTTGAGGGCAAACTGGAAAAAAGGATAGAGTTTCGCGGGCCGGGACGGCCGAGGAAGTTGAAAAATTAAATCTGTCCCGGTTTTGCTAAAATTAAATCTGTCCCGGTTTTGCTCCGGTTTTGCGGTTTCGCGCGCGGTTTCGTTTGTCCCGGGTTCGCTTTTAGACCATATATCAAGCACTTGAAAGGAAAGTCCTGCGATGAAGAACTTTGCAATTATCGGTGTCGGTGGTTATATCGCTCCTCGTCATCTCAAGGCGATCAAGGAGACCGGAAACAACCTGGTTGCCGCTCTGGATGTGAATGATTCGGTCGGAATACTCGATCGCTTCTTCCCCAATGTCCCCTTTTTCACCGAATTCGAGCGGTTCGACCGGTATGCCGAGAAGCTTCGGCGCCAGGCGGGCGACAAGCGGATCGACTACGTAACGGTCTGCTCCCCAAACTATCTCCACGACGCCCACATCCGCTTTGCCCTCCGCATCGGTGCCAATGCCATCTGTGAGAAGCCGCTGGTTCTCAATCCGTGGAACCTGGATGCCCTGCAGGAGCTCGAACAGGAAACTGGCTGCCGGGTGAACACCATCCTCCAGTTGAGAGTACATCCGTCACTGGTCGCCCTGCGGGATTCCCTGGCCCGGGAGAGCAAAACGGACAAACATGATGTGATCCTGACCTACATCACCTCCCGCGGCCCCTGGTATATGTCGTCGTGGAAGGGGAACCTAGACCGTTCCGGCGGTGTAGCCACTAATATCGGCATCCATTTTTTCGATCTCCTTATCTGGCTGTTCGGTGCCGTGGTGTCGAACGAGGTCCACTATGCCAACCCCAGCAAGACCGGCGGCTACATCGAGCTGGAGCGGGCACGGGTACGCTGGTTCCTCTCCATCGACCGAAATGACCTGCCCGAGACGGCCACTTCGTGTGGTCTCACCACCTTCCGTTCCATTACCGTGGACGGCAAGGAGGTGGAGTTCTCCGAAGGTTTCACGGACCTTCATACCGTGGTCTACCAGGAGACCCTTTCAGGCAATGGATTTGGTCTGGAGGATGCCCGCGCTGCCATCAGCTTGGCCCACGAGATCCGCGTTGCCAAGGCTACCGGTATAACGGAAGACTCCCACCAGTTCCTGCATCATGTGAAGGAGGTCACCAATGGCTGATTTTTTTGTCCACGAGTCATCCTTTGTCGACGAGGGGGCAGAAATTGGAGCCGGAACAAAGATCTGGCACTTCTCCCATGTCCTCTCCGGAGCCAAAATCGGCGAACGGTGCAGTTTCGGTCAGAACGTCTCCATTGCCGGGCGGACGGTCATCGGCAACAACGTCAAGGTGCAGAACAACGTCTCCATCTATGAGGGGACGGAGATCGAGGACGACGTCTTCCTGGGGCCGTCCTGTGTGCTTACCAACGTTACCAATCCCCGTGCGCAGGTGCTCCGCCGAGCTCTCTACGAAAAGACACTCCTCAGGCGCGGCTGTTCCATCGGGGCCAACGCCACTGTCGTCTGTGGTATTACCATCGGCCGCTATGCCTTTGTTGCCGCCGGGGCAGTGGTGGCCAAGGACGTTCCCGACTATGCCATGATGGTTGGAGTGCCGGCCCGCCAGAGGGGGTGGATGAGCCGTCACGGGCACCTGCTCAAGAATCCTGACGCAGAGGGGATCATGGCCTGTCCGGAAAGTGGCCTGCGCTACAAAGAGGTGGAGCCCGGCGTCCTCCGTTGCCTTGATCTGGATGAGGACGCTCCATTACCTGAGGTGTTGGCGATTGGCAAGGTCTTTTATGACCAGCTCAAGGAGGATCGCTGAGGCATGGCACCGATTGAGTTCATTGATCTGAAGACCCAGCAAGAGCGGATTTTTCCCGACCTTGACAGGCGGATGAAGGCCGTTCTAGCCCATGGTCAATATATTATGGGACCAGAAGTCAAGGAATCGGAAGAAAGACTTGCCACATATGTAGGGGTAAAGCACTGCATAACTGCCAGTAGCGGTACCGATACACTCCTAATCGCGCTCATGGCGCTGGGAATCGGACCCGGCGATGAGGTGATCACGTCACCGTTCACCTTTATTGCCACTGGCGAGATGATTGCTTTGACTGGCGCAAAACCGGTATTTGTCGATATCGATCCCCGGACATACAATATCGATTCCGCCAAGATAGAAGCTGCTGTCACGCCGCACACGAAGGCCATCATGCCAGTCAGTCTTTACGGTCAGTGTGCGGATTTCGATGCGATCAACGTTATTGCCGGTAAATACGGCTTGCCGGTCATTGAGGACGGAGCGCAATCCTTCGGCGCCACGTACAAGGGCCGCCGTTCTTGCGGTCTCTCGACCATTGGCTCCACCAGCTTTTTCCCCAGTAAACCACTTGGTTGTTACGGAGACGGTGGCGCTCTATTTACCAATGACGATGCACTGGCCAAGGCAATGCGCGAAATCCGCATTCATGGTCAGGACCGTCGGTACCATCACCCGCGCATCGGCATCAACGGTCGTCTCGATACGTTGCAGGCTGCCGTGCTTCTCGCCAAGTTGGAAGTGTTTGATAACGAGGTTGAGGCCCGTTCGCGTATCGGCGCGCGTTATAGTGAATTGTTACACAACGACGTTGTAACGTCCTATGTCGCGCCAGAAAACACCTCAGTCTATGCGCAATATACGGTGCAAGTAAAGAACAGGGATACTGTTCAGAATAAATTGGCTGAACAGGGTGTACCAACAGCCGTTCACTATCCGGTACCACTTCATCTGCAGCCTGTCTTTACGGGATTGAATCATAAATTAGGAGATTTCCCTATTGCGGAGTTAACGGCTAATCGAGTGATGAGTCTGCCGATGCATCCCTATTTAACCGACAGTTTAATAGAGCAAATTGTGTCGGCAATACAGCATACACTCAAGTAAATATGATTCAGTTTAGGTGTCGGATATTTTGCAGCATGCTCAACATAATTGCTCTTATGCTATTGTTAAGCGCATGTTCAGGGAATGGTGACGCCATTCAACAAGGCACAACTCCACCATCAACCGAGACTACACCACCATCGACAGGGACTACACCACCGCCTGACATAACTCCAGTAAAGAAGTCCTTCACGCAACCTGTTACCATAACTTCTTCAAGGAGTGTATCTCCCTTTTCCAGTCATTCGCTGGCATTTACTGGTAGTGAGACCTTGGTTACATGGATTGATCCACTGGGAGGATTTGTTGAATTTCCAGCATTAATGTTAGCGTCTATCGGTACCTCTTTTCCAACTGTTTCTACGCTTTCGGTAGCTGGTCCCATACCTCCCTTGCCCGTAATCATTTACAGTAAGCCTCAGGTGGTTGTTGACGGTTCCGCAACGAAGTATATTTTCATCAATGACAGCAGTGGAAATGCATCCTATTTCTCGAATAGTTTACATCAAACGATTCCTGGAAGCCTGTGTAACGTAAGAGCGGAGGTAGGTGTACCTGCTGAATTGCACCTTGTAACCAGGAACAATACGTTATCCGAATCATATTATAGCGTGTCCCCCGATAGCGGAAAATCATGGACTTTGCCGGCCAGTATTCCGGATGTGGGTGCGAACTGTGGTCAAATGACAGTTGCGGGAAAAGATGCATACCTGGTTTTGGCTGACAATTCTGGCGTCAGGCTGGTAACAGTCAAAAATCTTGGTGTGGGCACTATTCTGCAAAGCCAGGTTACAGATGCCACCGGAACTCCCGATTCACCGGCAGTTGACGTTTCCGGTAGCCGGGTAGCCGTATGCTGGGTCACCAACCAGGGCGAACTTCAAATGGCGCAGTCGGAGGATGGTGGTGTAACGTTCACTACAAGAGACACAATTCTTTCCCTGGCTAGCGGTATGTCGGCTGAAACCCCTCAACTTATAATTACCTCTGATGGCGGTATGCACATCATAATAAAGACAACTTCCATTACTGATCCAGCACAACAGGGGATTTCATATCTATTCAGTCATGATGATGGAAAAAGTTTTTCTGCTCCTACGTCTATATACAACGGTACCATTGCCTCGATAAAGCCTGCGTTTGCGGCAGAACGCAATTCAGTCGACACAATTGGTGTTACATGGTTTGCTGTTACAGGTGTTTCATCAAATTCTCTATTTTACGTAACAGGGAACTGATTTGAGTGATTAATACATGTTGTTGCGAGGAGTTATCGTATGTGTCATAAAGTATTGGCAGTCATTGAAATGTTAACTACGGGCTGCTTAACTTTTTTGATCAGAAATCATTGCATAAAATATTTACAGACCCAAGTTGTGTTGTTTATTATAAGGCGACGCAGTCAGGCAGTACTTTTTGTCGATATTTAGATATTTAAAACTCAGGAATGCTCCTCATGGCTCATTTGCAGCTAATGTTCTGACGCTAATGTCAGGTACGACCATTGCTCAAGCGATTCCCATTGCAATTTCTCCTATTCTTACCAGGTTATACGATTCACAGGATTTCGGTGTCTTTGCACTTTATGTGAGCATCAGCGCAGTTTTTGGAGTTGTTGCAACCGGTCGATATGAGTTGGCGGTGATGCTCCCTAAAAGGGATGAGGATGCTGCATGTGTAACAATGATTTCTTGCATGGCCGCCCTTGGAATTAGCTTAGCACTTCTTTTGTTCATATTGATGATGAAGTCACAGATAATAGCGATGCTCGGAAATCCTGCTATATCGCAATGGCTGTATTTCATCCCTTTGAGCGTGTTGTTATCGGGTGTTTATCAATCTCTTAACTACTGGCTGAATCGACATAAGTTTTACAAACAACTGGCTTTGGGGGGAGTTTCTCAGGCCGCGGTCACTTCAGGAGCCAATCTTTTCATGGGTATTAATACGGCTTCAGCTGGTAGCCTTATTACTGGTAATGTTATTGGCCAATTTGTCGCTGTAAGCGTATTGGCCATCAATGCCTGGAAAACTTTGGTTTCTTCGGTGCGTTTTGTTCATATCGGGTTGATCAGGGAAAAAATCAAAAAGTACAGGCATTTTCCACTATATTCTGCTCCAGCCTGCATGCTTGACATTTTTTCCTGTCAGGCACCGGTATTTGTCCTGAACAAGTTTTACGATGCTCAGACTGCCGGATTCTTCAGTCTGACAACAAAAATGGTTAGTATACCAGGTGTGCTTATAGGAGGCTCAATTGCTCAGGTATACTACCAGAGGATTACCCAGTCGGTAGTGGATGGAACTGATACCAAGGGCGAAGTGAAAAAACTTGCATCTCGCCTCGCGCTCATGGCCACTCTCCCGACAATCTTTCTGATTCTCTTCTCTCCAGATTTTTTTGCGATTGTTTTCAGTGAAAAATGGCGGGTATCAGGTGAGTTTGCTCGGATACTCGCATTAGCATACGCGGTAAGATTCATTGTATCACCATTAAGTCTTGTTCTGCCGGCAACTGGTAACGTCAAACTGGGCTCTATGTGGCAGGTATTGTACTTTATTACAACTGTGACATCACTTGGAATAGCTTTGCGTTATCCAGTTGATGTTTTTATTTGTGTGTATGTCATTCATGAAATTATTCTTTATTCTGTATATTACCTTATGATCATGAAAGCTACTAATAAGGGGAAAGGTATTGCAACTCCTTGATGGCCTATTTCATTAAAGTAACGTATTTATTGGATAAAATAATGGTTGCGTGTATTTTTGTGCTGATATTTATTTTGGTAATCACTGGTTGTGATTCAGGTTCTACGATAACCAACGATACCTTGATCAATTATAGGAACAATCCTCCAGCTATCAATGTTACGTCACAAACTCTTCTTCAAAAATATCAGCAGCTTGACGCCAACACAAACGGAGGTAACGGATGGGCGTTCAGGCAGGACTCCGATACCCTCTCTTGGGCAGAATCCTATATTATTCAGTCATACATGGTGATGTATGAAACCTATAAAGATAGGTCTTACCTTGATAAACTCATAAGTCATGTTGATCAGATGATCGCAAACATGTGCGATTATAACGGCGACGGTTATCTGGGATGGCATTCGTCGGCATATTCCGCGAGGAAAGTTCTCAATGGTGAAATGGATGAGCTGAGTCCAACTGACCCTACTTTCCCTAGGTATTGGAGACGTTGGCAATCCGATGCTACAACTGCATATCGCTCTACTGCTATAGAGGATAACTTTACTCCCGATGGGCAAGCCGGGATGGTTCTCAAGTCCGACGGTACCGTTACTCACGGCGCAGAACAAACATGGTCAAATTACCTGAATGGGAAAGTATACTCTTTATCATTTTATGCCAAGACAACCGATGGGATAAATGGTAGAGCTGATATTGTTGATGAGAGCAATAGTAATGCTCTTCTCGCTACCATCACTGTCAATTCTGACAACTGGACACTCAATTCAATAGATTTCACGACACCAGTTACAAATAACCATTCCTTGAAATTGAAATTTTATAATAACGCCCCAACAGCCACTGGTGCTACGGTTATTATTGACAATGTTGTTGTTTCTTGTATTGCCGAGTACCTGGTTCATGATGGAATGATAACTTATCCAATTTCGATGTTTATCCGTACTGTGTATGCCGACAACTCCTTATGGCCTCTTTACAAAGCCGGCTCCGCAACGATCTGAGTGGGTAATGGTATAATGGCCGCATCCCACTACCCA